>NZ_LOIC01000019.1 GCF_001684335.1 Photorhabdus namnaonensis | reverse complement strand
TTGATGCCTTTTTGGCATCGTTTTCATCACAGCAAAAGCCAGGAAGACAAAAAATGAGTGTAGCACTATTATGAAATCTTATTTAGCAAAGGGATTAACCATATTATTATAATACCAAAGGCTGACTGGTAACTTCTTGAAATTGCATCCGAAGACGATATTATTCTCGCAAAATATTTTTCTGGCGTTAGTTCTTGTCCTGATGTATAGAGAGATATCCTTAAAAAAGAGAGTCCGACAAAAATAAGCATAGTGCCCAACGTATAGTATAATAGGACAATTCTTGACAAAGGCATGGCCCAAAGAATACTCCCAATTGCAATCAAAAGAGAACCAAGAAAGAAAGATTGTTTCAGCTTATTTATATTAAAACAAGAGTCAGATAAATAAGATCCTAATAACATTGCAACAGAAGCTAAAAAGGAGAAATAAGCAACCAAATCAGAAAAAGAAAACGAGTATAATCCACCAAATAAAGAGACGATTGTTGTATAGCTTGAAGTCATTATATAGGTTGAAATCACCTGATATGACACCATTGCGGTTAGAATACTTATCCTGAACAATAATATATTTCTCTGGATATTATTCTTTATAATATATTCCAATCCACCATATTTCATAGAAATATCTTTTTCCTTTATTTTAGTTCCCCAATCGCTGATAAAAAAGAGAAATATAATTGATAAAATAAAACACATTGATTCAATAAGAAACAAGGATCGTATTGACATCATATTTATCAAAAAACCGGCTATCAATGGAGAAGATATAGAGAGTAACCCATAATAGAGTTGTTGCTTTGATATAAAAGCAACTCTTTCTTCTGAGCTGACAAATATCTGGTATGCCGCTGACCTTATCGATATATTTAAACCTGAAAAAAATGACAGCAGGAAAGATATGAAAAATAATAAATATATATTATTCACAAACACAGCAAGGAATATTGTTACCGCCCGAAATAAATCCGAATAAATACAAATAATTCGCATATTAAACCGAGCGGTTAACCCACCAATAACCGCAAAAACCAATATACTCGCCATTAACCTCACAGATACCATTAAAGACGTGTCTATTTCCGATCTTGTAATTGAGTATACAAGTGAAATAAGCGATATTTCACTGATTCCTGTACCAAAGATAGATATTATATCTGAGGATAATAGCTTGTTTTTATTCTCCATGTTTTATCCCATTTATACATTTTTATCCAATCGATTTCAATCAAATAAGAAATTGGTAATATTGTACACTTTATTACCTTTAGAATAATTACACTATTACAATCCAAGAAAAATAGATCAAATTCACAAAAATTAATATTTAAAAAATCAATAAACTTTATTTGTATTTATATATAAAATTAAATTAAAATATACCATGATAAATTATTTAAATATTATTCTCATTAAAGGTAATATCGGTCAATAAAATGGAGTGTAAAATTATCAGCTTGTTACCTCATAGATATTAAACACACAGTTTCCGCTATCATTGTTACTCATTCTTTATTATCCTATCTTTTGTTAAATTAACTTAATCTGAACAGCCGGGACAATATTATGCTTATCACTATTTCACCTGCAAAAACCCTTGATTATGAAAGCCCGTTTGCCACGGAAAAATATAGCCAGCCAGCATTACTCGACCAGTCAGAACAGCTAATTAGCCTCTGTCGTAAACTGACGCCTGCCCAAATTGCGAGTTTGATGGGTATCAGCGATAAACTTGCTGGCTTGAATGCCGCTCGTTTTGGTGAATGGCATGCTGATTTCACGCCAGAAAATGCCCGTCAAGCTATTCTGGCGTTTAAAGGTGATGTTTACACTGGTATGCAGGCAGAAGCTTTTTCTGATAAGGATTTTGATTTTGCTCAGAATCATCTGCGTATCCTGTCTGGTCTTTACGGTGTACTTCGTCCGTTGGATCTGATGCAACCTTACCGGCTGGAAATGGGGATCAAGCTGGAAAATAAACGTGGTAAAGATCTCTACGCTTTCTGGGGAGATTTGATCACGGAAAAGCTCAATGAGGCTCTGGAACAACAAGGTGATAATGTGTTGGTTAATTTGGCTTCCGATGAATATTTCAAATCCGTGAATACGAAAAAACTAGCCGGTAAAATTATTAAACCCGTCTTTCTTGATGAGAAAAACGGTAAATATAAGATTATTAGCTTTTACGCGAAAAAAGCTCGTGGGCTAATGAGCCGGTTTATTATTCAGAACCAATTAACCCAAACTGACCGTCTGGTAGAGTTTAATCTGGATGGCTACGCCTTTGATGAGTCACTGTCCAAAGGAAATGAACTGGTATTTAAACGCCCTGAACAACACTAAGGCTTTATTATTTAATCATAAACGCCGCATGATTTGTGCGGCGCCTACCCTCTATTGCTATTTAGGAACTCTTTCCATCAGGAAAGTACGTAATTCAGCAAAATCTGCCGGCAAATGATGGGATAATAAGCTTAAATCAGCCCTTTCAGCCAAAGCTTCCGGCAATGGTAATTCCTCCCCCAGAATTTGCTCCACGCTCTCTTTAAATTTCGCCGGATGTGCCGTACCGAGAAATAACCCGTATTCACCGTCTTGTAATTGATCACGCAGAACACGATAAGCAACCACAGCATGAGGTTCAGAGATGTAACCCAGTTTAGCCAACGCTTTAATCGTCTCTTTAGTCACGTCATCACTGACTACACCGTATCCTAATTCACTTAACGACCAAGATTGACGACGAAACAGTTCTTCAATACGTGGCCAATTGTTTGGCTGACTCACATCCATTGCGTTGGAAAGCGTGGCAACGGTCTGGTGAGGCTGCCATTTTCCATCCGTTAAATAACGTGGCACCGTATCGTTAACATTAGTGGCAGCGATAAAGCGTTTTACCGGCAATCCCATCGATTTTGCCAATAAACCCGCGGTCAAATCACCAAAATTCCCACTCGGTACAGAGATAACCAGTTGTTCACGTTTATCTTCTGGTAGTTGAGCAACCGCTTCAAAGTAGTAGCAAATTTGTGCTAACAAGCGGCTGATGTTAATTGAATTGGCTGAATTGAGATACAGAGCTTGTTTCAACTCCTGATCATCAAACGCCTGTTTAACCAACGCTTGGCAATCATCGAAATCGCCATCAATTGCCACCGTGTGAATATTACCGCCCAAGGTACAGAACAGTTTTTCCTGTAACGGGCTGATTTTGCCCTGCGGATAGAGGATCACCACTTGTACATTATTCAACCCATAAAAGGCATGCGCTACTGCGGCCCCTGTGTCGCCAGAAGTCGCCGTCAGGATGGTTACTGGCTGCTCACCAGCAACTTGTGCCAGTATTTGCGCCATGAAACGACCACCAAAATCCTTAAATGCCAGAGTCGGGCCGTGGAATAATTCCAACGCTGCAACATCTTCTTCTACTTTGGTAACAGGCGCCGGAAAAGTAAAAGCACACTTAACTCGTGTCGCCAATTGTTCTGGCGGAATTTCATCGCCAATAAACGCTGAGAGAATGCGACCGCTGCGAGTAACAAAATCCAGTTTTAACAGTTGGTCAATTTCTTCCCGACTAAATTCCGGTAAATCTTGCGGGAAGAAAAGCCCTTGCTGTTTGCCTAACCCCTGTTTGACTGCCTGTGCAAAACTTACCTGCTCGCCGTTGTCTTTCAAGTTATACAGTTTCATCAGTTACCCTATCTGTCGTGCGCCTGCGAGATCCAGACGGCAAATGTGTACAAAACCTTCATCATTCTGAACATAATGCTGTTGCAGCCACTCAGCCATTTCTTCTGCGGTTGCCATGTCATTACAAATAGAAAACAAGGTCGGGCCAGAACCAGAAATACCACACGCCAATGCTCCTATCCGTTTCGCGGTTTCACGCGCCTTAGCAAAACCCGGTAGCAGTTGAGTACGATATGGTTCAGCAACCACATCTTTCATCAATCCAGCGGCCAGATCGGGCTGATGTGTATGACAAGCATGAATAAAGCCAGCCAGAAAACGGCCATGATCGATAACATCCTGCTTCGAATAGTTCACAGGCAAAATCGCTCTGGCTTCCGCGGTAGAAACTTTAATGCCCGGATAGGCCATCACCCATAACCATTCATCAAACGAAGGTACCGGCTGACAGATAGTATCCCCCTGTTCCATAATCAGTTGTAAACCGCCGAGATAACATGGAGCAACATTATCGTAGTGAATACTGCCGGAAATACGCCCTTCCAGTTCCCCCATCATCGCCAGTAATTGGCTTTCACTAAACGGAAGACCTGCAAATTCATTCAGCGCCATCAAGCCAGCAACAACAGAACAAGCGCTAGAGCCAAGACCAGAGCCTATTGGCATATTTTTTTCCAGCGTCATTGCCACAGGTAGTTGTTTACCAAAATGATGACAGAATAATTGCCAGCATTGATAAACGATGTTGTGCTCCAGCTGCTCAGGTAACTTCCCCACAAACAACCCTTCATTACGCAAACTAAAGCTCTCCGCTGCCCGGACAGTAACGCAATCACCTAATAAATTACCATCAACCGGAGAGACCGCCGCTCCCAGCACATCAAACCCAACACTGACATTGCCAATAGATGCAGGCGCATAAACTTTAATCACAATTAAACTCCCTGTTTCCAGGACAAAGTACGCAGCATATCTGCGAACACACCTGCGGCAGTAACATCATTACCCGCCCCGTATCCCCGCAGTACCAGCGGTATTGGCTGATAGTAACGCGTGTAGAATGCTAACGCATTTTCGCCATTTTTGACTTTATAAAGCGGATCATTGCCATCTACTGCGGCGATTTTCACCTTACAACGGCCATCTTCAATTATGCCGACATAGCGCAGCACTTTTCCCTGCCCTTTGGCTTCTGCCACACGCTGGCTGAAAACCTGATCAAGAGAGGGTAAACGCTCAAGGAAAGTATCCACGCTGCCACCGTTATCAAAGGAAGCTGGCAGTACAGGCTCCACATCAATATCATCCAGTTCAAGTTCATAACCTGATTCACGAGCGAGGATCAACAACTTACGAGCAACATCCATACCGGACAGATCATCACGCGGATCAGGTTCGGTATAACCCTTCTCTTTTGCCAGCAACGTCGCCTGAGATAGTGACATTCCTTCATCCAGCATACCGAAAATAAAAGAGAGAGAACCGGAAAGAATGCCATTGAACTGAACCAGTTCATCACCCGCATTAAGCAGGTTTTGTAAATTCTCAATAACCGGCAGACCAGCCCCGACGTTAGTGTCATACAGGAATTTGCGTTTAGATTTCTCTGCCGCCTTACGAATCTGGTGATAATAAGCCATCGACGATGTATTGGCTTTTTTATTCGGCGTGACCACATTGAAGCCATCACTCAGAAAACTGGCGTATTGATCGGCAATTTGCTGATTAGAGGTACAATCCACTATAACCGGGTTCAGCAAATGGTACTCTTTCTCCAAACGGATCAGGCGACTCAAACTAAAAGGTTCTGTGGCCTCTGATAAACATTGCTGCCAATTATCAAGGCAAATGCCTCTCATGTCCGTCAGCATCGCCCGTGAATTAGCAATACCACATACCCTTAAATCGATGTGCTTTTGTTTCAACCAGGTTTGTTGACGACGAATCTGCTCAATTAAAACACTGCCTACACCACCAACACCGACAACAAAAACTTCGATCACCTGATCGGTATTAAATAACATCTGATGGCACAAACGAACGGCTGTCGTTGCCACTTCATTATCGATAACCGCGGAGATAGAACGTTCAGATGACCCCTGTGCGATAGCGACAATATTGATATTACCGCGCGCCAATGCCGAGAAGAAACGGGCGGAGATACCACGCAAAGTACGCATACCATCGCCCACAACCGAGATAATGGAAAGATTTTCCATCACATCCAAAGGATCAAGAACGCCCTCTTTCAGTTCAAGATAGAATTCTTCACTCAGCGCCTGACGCGCACGTTCCAATTCACGTTGAGGCACACAGAAGCTGATACTGTATTCTGAAGATGATTGAGTAATCAGCACAACAGAGATCCCTTTGCGAGACATGACAGCAAATACCCTAGCCGCCATCCCCACCATCCCCTTCATGCCAGGGCCTGATACGTTAATCATCGCCATATTGCTCAGATTAGTAATCCCTTTTACCGGCGTACTTTCATCTTTCTGCCCGTCGCCGATAAGTGTTCCCGGCGCATCTGGATTAACGGTATTCTTAATCAAACAGGGGATCTGAAATTGAGCAATCGGAGCAATAGTCCGCGGATGCAACACCTTGGCGCCGAAATAAGAGAGTTCCATCGCTTCCTGATAGGACATGCCTTTGAGTAACCGTGCATCCGGCACGACTCTGGGATCACAGGTATAAACACCATCCACATCAGTCCAGATTTCGCAACATTTAGCTCGCAAACAAGCCGCCAAAACAGCAGCGGAATAGTCAGAACCATTACGCCCCAGGACAACTAGCTCCCCTTTATCATTCCCAGCCGTAAATCCAGCCATCAGGACAATATGGTCATCAGGAATATTCAGAGAAGCAATACGCTTGGTGGATTCGTTGATATCTACCGTAGATTCAAGGTAATGACCTTGTGCCAGCAGATTTTTCACTGGATCAATCACCGTGACTTTATGACCACGTGCCTGCAATACAGACTCCATGATGGCGATAGAGAGTTTTTCACCACGACAAATCAGGGAAGCGTTAATGCTGTCCGGGCATTGACCCAGTAACGAAATACCATGCAGAACCTGTTTCAATTGCGCAAGTTCTTGCTCAACCATCATTTTTAACCGTTCATAAGCAAAACCAGGTTGCGCCTGTGCCAATCCCTGTAATAAATCAGCAAAGATCTGCTCTGCATCATGAATATGGGTAATGATCTCTTGCCCGGAGACCGTTTTTTCAATCATCGCCACTAAATGATTGGTAATTTTTGCCGGTGCGGAAAGCACCAATGCAACTCCTCCCTGAGAAAGTTTTTTTTCTGCAATATCGGCAACGCTCAGCACACGTTGGTAATTAGCGACCGAAGTTCCTCCAAATTTAAGCACTCGCATTAACATTTTTCTCCTGATTCCGCGCCAAAAAAAAGCCCGCATCTGATTTGGATGCGGGCTTTTTTCTCTGTTTTATGTATGCGTCAGCCCGCCCCGCAACCTGTGGTTCCGGTGGTGATAATAATTGTGGTTTTCAGGCTGATAGTTTGCATAGGTTCCTGTCTGTCATTTAATGGGTTCGACCCTATATTGGTTAAATGAATCTGTGCACAAAGTCAAACATTTTCTCTAAACAATTTTATTTTTTCGATATTTTTAGTAATGGAATAATTCATCTCATGGTCATCAAGACAAACAAATATTTCTTGTTGAAGCCAATTTTTTAGTTGTTAAATCCATTTTTAACAAAATTAACAATATATTTTATCTTTTCGTAAAAATCAGCTATTTTTGTTCACTGCCAAACTCAACAGAGATTATTTTCCGTACAAAACCACTCTGTACGTTAACAGAAATTTGTCATTTGCATGACAGAATACAAGGTATAAAATAACCAATATAAATAATATTAACGTGCTACAATCAATTTTGATGTACGTCAATAAAAGGTAGTTTTTTTAGATGGTAAATGCATCGCAAGCTGTTATATTGCTGTTAATGGACTAACATAACACTGTTTAACCAGTTTTTTGGGTATATACCCACCAAAGGAAAAGCAACTTTTACTTTCAGTGTAAAACATATCAATAAATGTTATTACTGATTTAAGCTATAATTTCAGTGATGACAAATAATAACCAGTAAATATCCTGAGATAAGAGTAGTTTGAATCATTCTGATTTATTTTTAAGCGATTCTAGGTAGCAACCATGCAAACCCCGCACATTTTGATTGTTGAAGACGAAATTGTCACTCGCAATACCCTAAAAAGCATTTTCGAAGCTGAAGGGTATATAGTTTATGAAGCCACCGATGGTTCAGAGATGCACCACATTCTGTCAAACAATGACATTAACTTGGTGATTATGGACATTAACCTTCCAGGCAAAAATGGCTTGTTGCTTGCCCGCGAACTGCGTGAGCAAGCAAATGTCGCCCTGATGTTCCTGACCGGCCGTGACAACGAAGTAGACAAAATCCTTGGCTTGGAAATTGGTGCTGATGATTACATCACCAAACCATTTAATCCGCGTGAATTAACTATTCGCGCCCGCAACCTGCTTTCTCGCACCATGAATCTGAGTAATGTCAGCGAGGAACGTCGCCAAGTTGAGAGTTATAAATTCAACGGTTGGGAATTAGATATCAATAGCCGTTCTCTGATCAGCCCGGCGGGCGAGCAATATAAATTGCCGCGCAGCGAGTTCCGCGCCATGCTTCATTTCTGTGAAAATCCAGGCAAAATCCAAACGCGCGCAGATTTACTGAGAAAAATGACAGGTCGTGAATTGAAACCTCATGACCGTACCGTTGATGTAACGATTCGTCGCATCCGTAAACATTTCGAATCGACGCCAGATACGATGGAAATTATCGCCACCATTCACGGCGAAGGCTATCGCTTCTGTGGTGATTTGGAAGCATAACTTGAACTGCCAGTGTCAGTAAGCCTCTAAAAATGACGGATGGGATATCCCTGTGGGAACCCATCCTGCCCCTCAATTCCCTACCGTCTTCCACGGCATAATCGGTACAGCGCTGATCGCATTCTTCGGTGAACCATCGATCATCTTATCGGAATATGTCAGATAGACTAATGCATTACGGTTTGCATCATAGAAACGAACGACTTGAAGTTTTTTAAACACCAGTGAAGTTCGTTTCTGGAAAACCACCTGACCTTTTTTACTGCTCTTTTTAATCTTGTCTGTTAGTTCAACCTCTCCAACCTGCTGACAAGAAATCGCCGCATCAGAAGTATCTTCCGCCAGCCCTAAGCCCCCTTTTATTCCTCCTGTTTTTGCCCTGCTCAGGTAGCAAGTCACATTTTTAACATCAGGATCATCAAATGCTTCCACGACAATTTTGTGATCAGGCCCGATAAATTTAAAAACAGTGTCTACCGAGCCAATCTCTTCTGCCTGAGTCGCCACAGGTATGAACAACAATGTTGTCGTTACTAGTATCTTTATGATTTTTAACATATATAGTCTCGTACCTTAATTAATTCAGCGTAAAATTTCACCACCAAGATACCAAATAGGCGGCAATACCCTCTAATAACAATAATTACTTATTAGAATAATTTCACAAAGTAATGAGTGAAATAATAATACGAATAAGTATCCTATTGTAAATATAAGACTTGTTTTACACTTAGCACTTATATCCAGTAGAGTTATTGTTGAATGCCACGCTTGTCAATAAATTATGAACACCAACAGTACGCAGACACCGAACAGATATGCAATACATAGGAATGATTCGTTTTACTCACTCTGTAAACCTGTTCAAGCGGCAAACAAAATAGCCTAGCAGTATAGGTTCTTATATTGTTCTTTCTGGTCTTAACGACTAAGGAGATGTATGGATCAAACCGGCATCATTCGTGATTTATTACGTTGGCTAGACAATCATCTAGATCAACCGTTATCACTCAATAATGTTGCAGCTAAAGCAGGTTATTCTAAATGGCACCTGCAACGTATGTTTAAAGACATTACCGGCCAGGCTATTGGCTCCTATATCCGTGCCAGAAGGTTATCACGGGCAGCCGTTGCTTTACGTTTAACCAGCCGCCCTATTCTGGATATTGCTTTACAGTACCAGTTTGACTCCCAACAAACTTTCACTCGCGCATTTAAAAAACAATTTAATAAAACACCTGCACTTTATCGTCTCAGTGAGGAGTGGTGCGCCACGGGTATTTGCCCGCCCATATTGCTGGATAAAAGGTATATTCCCGAAGCAACTTATCTCACCCTAGAGGAACAGCCACTGGTTGGTATAGAACAGACCTGTTCTTATACACTGGAACAATGGTCCAGTTTTTGTACTGAAATGCGACACAATTTCTGGACATATTATCTGCAAAATGCAGAAGTGTTACCTCCTGTACTTTATGGCCTTCATCATGCGACTCCCAATCCAGAAAAAGAAGATGAACAAACCGTGTTGTACACAACGGCGGTAGAACCCCAATATGCCCAGTTTGATGTGGCAGGCAGCCAACCTGTTACATTACCGGCTGGAGAATACGTCTCATTTAGTTACTACGGCACCAAAGATGGCTTACAGGATTTCCTGTTTACCGTCTATGGTATTTGCCTGCCAATGCTAAACCTGACGCGTAGGAAAGGATACGATATCGAACGATATTATCTTACCAATACCAATGATAGGGATAAGGAAGCGGCGAACCATATCATCGAATTTCAGTATCTCATTCCTATCCAGCATTAACGTTGTAATTCATCCAGTGCGGGCGTATCCAGATGTGTGATATCGCCTGCCGTTTCCACAATCCAGCCTGACGCCAGCCACGGACTTTGTTGATAATCCACTCTGGACAGAGAGCAATTTCGCAAGCGAAGACGGCGTTCAGCATGGGCGGGCAATCCCAGTATCGTGCTAACCAAACATCCCAAAGCAATGCCATGACTGACTAACAATGGCCGACTACCAACCGGCAGCTTACGGCAGCTTTCCAGCGCGGCTCTCATACGCGCAGCGAGTTCATCCATCGATTCGCCTTCGGGGATACGTCCCCCCGGCGTGCCATCAAGGACTTTCTTACGCCAGTTCTCCTCTTCCGAGGTCAAGGAATCAATATTTCTACGTTCAAGCACCCCCATGTGCAATTCACGCAAACGTGGCTCCAGAATAACTTCACAACCACAAACCTCAGCAATGATCTCTGCCGTTCGGCGTGTCCGTCCAAGATCGCTGGTAATAACATGGGTAATACTTTCAGATTTTACTCTTTGCGCCACTAATCTGGCTTGATGTTCGCCTGTTTCGGTCAAAGGGCTGTCAGATTGTCCCTGAATACGACGTGCCGCATTCCATTCGGACTCCCCATGCCGAACAAGATATACCTGTAACATTTTCATTTTCCGTTATACTGCGTAAATACTCGTTCAAAGGATAACTCACCTATTATGTATCACGTTATTGCCGCCACCACCAACCCTGCAAAAATTAAAGCCATTAGTCTCGCCTTTGATGATGTTTTTGGGCCAGGTACTTATCGGATCGAAGATATCAATGTAGACAGTAGCGTCCCACAACAACCTATTGGTAACACGGAAACCCGTACCGGCGCCCGTCAGCGTGTCATGGCTGCCAGACAAGTTCGTCCTGAAGCAGATTTTTGGGTCGGTGTGGAAGCGGGTATTGAAGACGATATGACCTTTGCCTGGATGGTGGTGGAATATCAGCAAATTCGCGGAGAATCTCGTTCAGCCAGTTTAATGCTGCCAGAAAAAATTCTTGATGGCATTCGAGAAGGTCGGGAATTAGGCCATGAAATGGCCTACCTTACAGGCATTGATAACATCAAACAGAAAGATGGGGCGATTGGCTTTTTTACTGATGGCATACTGACTCGTACCAGTGTGTACCACCAAGCTCTGATACTCGCGTTGGTGCCGGTACACCATGAAATTTATAAAGAGCTGAACGCCCGTTAAACAGGCGCTCACCCTAGGCCGCAGTCGGCGGCCTGCTATTTTAATAATTGCTGTTCCAACCACGCTTTCACATCGTTTGAGGCAAATTTCAAGCTATTAGAGCCGCGCGTAATCGTCGCAATACCCACCCCAAGTTCATTTTTCAGCTCACGTTGACTCATTTTTCCATTCATCAACTCCTTGATAATTCGTACCCTGGTAGCCAGTGCTGTCCGTTCATCTGGCGTCAAGAATAACTGCAAAATCGGATGCTGTAGATTTTCAGCAAAAGCCTGTTGGAGTAATGTTACGAAACATTGCCAATCTTCATGATCTTGCGGCGAAAGTGCCGGGTCTGTCAGATGATTCGTCGTCATAATCAATTAGTCATCATACTATTTAACTAGTACAGCAGCATAACATAGTTTGCCATAAATCAATAACGCCTTTGCCACTCCGCGTTAGTCAGCACATTTGATGACTTACCCATGAAATGACTGTAGAAGAGATCATAAACCAAAACATTTTTGACATAATTGCGAGTTTCAGAAAATGGAATGCTTTCAATAAAAGCTATCGCATCCAGTCGCCCATCACTGTTAGATAACCAGCGCTCTACCCGAGTTGGTCCGGCATTATAGGCAGCGCTGGCAAGTATCCGATTATTTCCAAAGCGCTGATAAACTGACTCAAGATAAGCGGTACCGATTTCGATATTCGTCAGCGGGTTTATAAGTTGGCTACTGTTTACATATCCTTGAATGCCATTTCGCTTAACCGTATCCTCCGCCGTTTTTGGCATCACCTGCATTAACCCAATGGCCCCGACTGGCGAACTGGCCTGCGGATTCCAGGCACTTTCCTGACGGGCTATCGCCATCGCATAACTTTGAGAAATGCCTTTATTTGCAGTGAAATGACTAAATTCCCGCAGCCATGCCAATGGAAAACGTTCTTCAAGGTAGTCCCACATTTTTCCAGTTATTGTCGCCTGTACACTCAGAGCTGGCCATCTTTGATCGAAAGCATAACGCGCCAGTTGCTGTTGTTTTAATTTATCTTGGCTGGCGACCAGGTAGCTCCACTCTATGCGAGCAAGATTATCCATTTGCCAATATAGTAGTTCTCTCACTCTCTGTACTTCGGGTATTGAAGCAATAGCAGCATCTGGCTTTTTTGCGCTATTCATCACCAGCGGATAGCTGACATTCAGTTTCTGCGCAGCAACCATTGGATAAAAACCACGGCCTTCTGTCAGCTTACGCAATATCGCCTCACCTTCGCTTTTATTACCCTGCGCAAATAGAATGTTAGCTTGCCAATAACGCCATTCTTCTTTGTTCTGCTTCTCTAACGGTAGCAATTTTATCCATTGAGCTACACCACGCTCATCTGCACGACCCAACGCCAAACGAACACGACGCTCAAGCAATGCAACAGATTGGCTATCGCGAATCGCATCATCACGCCACTTTTCTTGTTCATCGCTCACCTCGCCCATTAACTGCCAGGCGACAATCTCTTTTAATCGCTGACGTTCACTTGCATTCATCTTTTGCACTCTGACAATTGATGGGATGATCGCTCTCGCCTGTTCCGGATCTTGACGTGCGAAACGCGAGAAAGCCGCTAAAGTAGCTACACGGGTAAAATCAGTCGGCCCGGTATGATTAGCAAAATCCGCTACAGTCGCAGGATCATCCTGTAATTTAATCAGACCTTCACTGATACTTTTGTATCCCAGTGGCAATTGTTTAGCGAGGTAACTGACCAGTGACGTATTCCCCGCTTTTAACGCCAGACTAATACGCTGTAATATCAGTTTCGCTGATAAATGACCGGTTTGCTGCCAAACATCAAATAATTTATCGCAACTGGCCGGTAAAGAATGTCCATTCAACCAAACCTCTTTCGCTCCCTGCCAGGCAACCTGTTCCTCACCTGTAGCCCATTTAGCAAAATAGTAATGACAGCGGGCGGTAATAGATTTCGGTGCAGTAGAAGTGAACGCCAATATCTCGCGCCAATCTTCGCGGCGTGCAAGCTCATTGACAAAACGGGATGATAAAGAACGTGCAGATGGCAAATTAGGGTAGCGATCAACAAAATCATGGACCAGCGTTGATGTAGCAAGTGACAGATCCTGAGTCAGCTCCCGGTATTGCAGATAAGGATAAAGCGGATAGTCTTTCAACGTTGGCATCAGCCTCGCGATTTCAGCCTTATCGCCGACATTCCACGCTTGTTTAATTTGCTGATATCTCTGCCGCTGATTTTCCAGAGAATCAGCACTTGCTGCTATAGAGATAAAAACCAACCCTACAGCTACCGCAAGGTATTGCCATTTAGCCATTATCACGCTCCTTCCGGAGATCAATCAAATAGGTTAATATTACGAATGTATAGACAGCATAATAATATAATTACTACCATTTACCACATAAATTTACCCTATGATGAGATATCTAACCACATATTCGTAGCAGGTAAGTTTTTTATCTAATAGATTGATTCACTTTAATAAGCTCAACCTAAGATCATTTTATTCGAGCAATTGGGTTCTAGAGTTTATTAACTTAAATCGGGTAAACTGTGACAAATCGTGTTCAGATGAACATCAATAATCTAAACGGATATAATCAGGTATCAACGCGCCCTGTCCATGCGACTTGCTTCGCAAAACAGGCATTATCACCATCAGAGATAGCGAGGCTTATAGCAACGTGGCTCAATACGTCTACACCATGCATCGGATCGGTAAAATTGTTCCCCCGAAACGTCATATTCTGAAAAATATCTCCTTGAGTTTCTTTCCAGGAGCAAAAATTGGCGTCCTTGGCCTTAATGGCGCCGGTAAATCGACCTTACTGCGCATTATGGCTGGCATCGATAAAGATATCGAAGGAGAAGCTCGCCCACAACCAGGAATTAAAATTGGCTATCTACCACAAGAGCCTAAATTAAACCTTGAGCACACTGTCCGCGAAGCAGTGGAAGAAGCGGTTAGCGAGGTAAAACACGCGCTGACTCGTTTGGATGAAGTCTACGCAGCCTATGCTGATCCTGACGCTGATTTTGACAAACTGGCTAAAGAACAAGGTGAACTGGAAGCGATTATTCAGTCCCACGATGGCCATAACCTTGATAACCAGCTTGAACGCGCCGCTGATGCCCTGCGTTTGCCGCCGTGGGATGCAAAAATCGAGCATCTCTCCGGGGGGGAGCGCCGCCGTGTGGCACTCTGCCGCTTGCTGCTGGAAAAACCCGATATGCTGCTACTGGACGAGCCAACTAACCACCTTGACGCCGAATCTGTCGCCTGGCTGGAACGCTTCCTGCACGATTACGAAGGTACCGTTGTCGCCATTACCCACGACCGTTACTTCCTTGATAACGTCGCTGGCTGGATTCTGGAACTTGACCGTGGTGAAGGTATTCCGTGGGAAGGTAACTACTCTTCATGGTTGGAACAGAAAGATGCTCGTCTTGCTCAAGAAGCCGCAACAGAAGCCGCGCGTCGTAAATCCATTGAGAAAGAGCTGGAATGGGTTCGCCAAAATCCGAAAGGCCGTCAGGCAAAAGGTAAAGCACGTCTGGCCCGTTTTGAAGAATTAAATAGCGTTGAATACCAGAAACGCAACGAAACCAGCGAACTGTTCATTCCACCAGGACCTCGCCTGGGCGACAAAGTTTTGGAAGTGGAAAATTTAACCAAATCCTATGGCGACCGGGTTCTGATTGATAATCTGAGCTTCTCTCTGCCAAAAGGAGCGATTGTTGGGATTATCGGGCCTAACGGCGCCGGTAAATCTACCCTGTTCCGTATGATCTCCAACCAGGAACAGCCCGATTCCGGCACTATCACGTTAGGTGAAACCGTCAAACTCGCTTCTGTCGATCAGTTCCGTGACAGCATGGATGATAAGAAAACCGTTTGGGAAGAGATTTCCGGCGGTCAGGATATTATGCGTATCGGTAACTTCGAGCTGCCAAGTCGCGCCTATGTTGGCCGTTTTAACTTCAAAGGTGTTGATCAAGGCAAACGTGTCGGTGAGTTGTCTGGTGGTGAAAGAGGACGGCTGCATCTGGCTAAACTGCTGCAAGTTGGCGGTAACATGCTGTTGCTCGACGAACCAACCAACGATCTGGACATTGAAACCTTGCGCGCACTGGAAAACGCCTTGCTGGAATTCCCAGGTTGTGCGATGGTTATTTCCCACGATCGTTGGTTCCTTGATCGTATCGCAACCCACATCATTGATTACCAAGATGAAGGTAAAGTCACTTTCTTTGAAGGTAACTTTAGTGAATACGAAGACTATAAAAAGCGGACTCTCGGCGCAGAAGCACTGGAACCTCATCGCATTAAATATAAGAGAATCAGCAAATAATCATATTGAAAATGGCCTGGAGACAGGCCGTTTTCCGCTCAATTATTTAGATATAAACTCATAGTCTTATTCATTATGTTATGGGTAAGATACGTATCATGGATAATCCTTCCTTCTTTCAACGTAATAATACGATCTGCATGTTTGATAAGCCTATTATCCTGTGAAGCCACAACAACCGTGCCTCTTTGGTTATGAGCAATAAAATTTAAGATATCAATCGCTATTTGGCAGTCATCATTATCAAGATAACGGGTTGGCTCATCAGCAAACAAATACCGAGGACTTTTCACAATGGCGCTGGCTATTGCCACCCGTTGTTTTTCATTATCACGTAATTCCTTGGGATATATATCTTTCTTATGTTTCAAACCAACAATATTCAGTGCCTTAGTTGCCCTGACTGTTGCTTCCTGATGAGAAGTCGTGATTCCACAAGAAAGAGATAATAGCAAATTATCCAGAACCGTAAGTTCATTAGATAAATTAATTCTTTGAAAGATAAAACCACAATTTATCAAATGAAATCTATCTAACTCGAAGTTATTCATCCTCCCCAATTCATTATCAGCAATTAATATTTTTCCTCCGTCGAGAGGCAATAACCCAGAAATCATTGCCAGCAAAGTACTTTTTCCTGAACAGAGATCCCCATTAATCAAAGTAAATTCACCTGGAAAAATAGAAAGAGTGATGTCTGAAATCATTTTCTGGTTAGCTTTACTTTTCGAAAAACCATATGAAATATCAATGGCTTCAATCGTAGCGATTTGATTCAAATTCATTATCTCAGCATAATTAATAGTGTAAGAAATCTGGCATTATCAGTAACTCTTACAGCCAGAGCAATCCGTAAAAATACAGATATTCATCATTATAAGATTACACAAACGAGGGAAAATCATATAAGAAATATCTCAATTGAAAGTATATCAATATTTCTACCAGTGACTATTTCAAATGACTATCTGCATGCTAAAATCAAAATTTTACTAAACAAGAGCAACCCACTCCTACCAACCATTCATTAACAATAGGCTACTATCTTGTTAGTACAAATAAAAAAATAACATCAGACAAATAATTTTTTATAGATAAAAACACCTTAATATCATAACAACATGTTAAAATTAATATTTAATCATCATAATAACAGCTACACATCTAACATTAAATTATTAATAAAAAGATCAACCCTCTCTTATTCCCAGACCAATCAAAAACCCAAGAACTTTTATTTATAAATCAACCGGGAAGTATTTAATTATTAATTTTGTTTTTATTCAAGAAATAAATAATCAATAGAAGTATCAAAAATATTAATAGCTGTTATATATTTTATTACTTACAGGAAATAAAAATATCCACCCACAATGCATATTGTGATTGGATATATATTTATTAATTTATCATATAAAATATTATATATAAATCTAATTACAAACGATTCAACTAACGTGTCATTTAGGATTAGCCGCTAAAAGTTGCTGAATGAGTTCAATACAACGTAGGAAACGCTGATCATAATCAGGTGAATCCACATTGACATATTCAATACTATTACTTTTCAGCATATCCTCCAACAGTTGCTGGAACTCTTTACGATCCTGTTCGCTGCCAAGACTACGCAAACCATCAGCAACCCAAGGGGTGTTGTTTTCCAGTAAAATGACTAAATCAAATCGGTATTCATCAATTAATGCCTGAACAAACGGATGTTCACGTCCTTCATATCGCTTACAGAATGCTTGGGTAGTGACAAAATCGGTATCTATAAATGCGACTTTATTCGCATATTTTACGGCAAAATCAATATACTGAGCTTGCCCTAACGCAATCTTGTCATAGTCCGAATATTGCAGCGCCATCTCATCTCCCCCCAGATGAGAAAAAACATAATCACGACCATATTCCCAAGCGCTTGTCGTATTAAAAATATTTGCCAATTTGTTAACTAACGTAGACTTACCACTGGATTCTCCACCAAGAATCGCTACGGTACGAACAAAGAAAGGTTTCACTTCCGTAGGAATATATTCCCAATGGCGGAATGGGTCCTGGCGAATATGCCGACCACTGATTTTCATAAATGAGCGTTGTGGATCGATAAGAATTGTCTCAATTCCTAAATGCTCTTTATATCGGCAAGCATCCTGAGTTTCGCTGGAGTATATATAAGTTGGATTAATGCCTTTTTTTGCCATAAAGGCTCTCATGCCTTCACTCCACACATCCCAACCATGTGGATAAGGTTCAATTCCCTGTTCATCAAAAGAATGAATATGAATATTTTTCTGATATTTAAACGTTTGTAGCAACCAGCGCAGACGATCACTCACCGTAGGTTGCTGAGACATAGAACTGCTTATAAACAGCTCCCGATCTCTAGGCTCATCATGGCAAAGCATAATATGCAACTCATCCACCTGACTACAGGCCCGTTGAATCAAATAGATATGCCCGGTATGCAAGGGATAAAACTTGCCAAATACCACTCCAACCGTTTTATTTTGTACAGGATATTGCAACCTCAGATAGTGATGGAGGGCAGCCAGTTTTTGGGCGCTGGGACTTTTAATTTTGTCATTAATTAATTGGCTGAGATAACCTTTGGTCATACCACTTGCATCGGCAACCTGTTGCAACGTATAACCTGTCTGTTTAATCGCTTCTTTAAGATAATCAAATTGACCCATATCTCCTACCCTGTTTAATCAAAATCTTCCATAACAGATAACGCATCCGCCAACTTTTTCACACCAAAAACTTGCATCTCTGGCAGCGCTTTTTTGGGCATATTGGCATAAGGCACTATCGCCCGTTTGAAACCATGTTTAGCGGCTTCGGATATGCGTTCCTGCCCACTGGGAACAGGGCGGATTTCTCCGGCCAGCCCCACCTCGCCAAATACAACTAAATCACGGGGTAACGGCCTATCCCGAAAACTGGAGACTAAAGAGAGCAGTAAAGCGAGATCCGCGCTGGTTTCCGCGACCTTAACGCCCCCCACCACATTCACAAACACATCCTGATCGGACATTTGCAAACCACCATGACGATGAAGAACCGCCAACAGAATAGCCAGCCGGTTTTGCTCCAACCCCACAGCCACCCGCCGTGGATTAGTCATCATAGAATGATCCACCAGCGCCTGAATCTCTACCAACAGAGGACGAGTCCCTTCCCACACCACCATGACAGAGCTGCCAGCGGTAACTTCATCACCACGGCTCAAGAAAATCGCTGATGGATTACTGACTTCACGTAATCCCTGTTCCGTCATGGCGAATACGCCAAGCTCATTAACCGCCCCAAAACGGTTTTTATGACTACGTAAAGTGCGGAAGCGGGAATCCGCTTCACCATCAAGCATCACAGAGCAATCAATACAGTGTTCCAACACTTTCGGCCCTGCCAACGAACCATCTTTGGTCACATGACCGACCATAACAATGGCAACACCACGAGTCTTAGCAAACCGAGTAAGATAAGCGGCGGTCTCTCTCACCTGAGCGACACTCCCCGGCGAAGATTGGATATCCGCCATATGCATCACCTGAATGGAGTCAATCACCATCAACTTTGGCTGCTCCTGCTCCGCAATCAGACAAATTTGTTCAATGCTGGTTTCTGACAACATATTCAGATTCTCTGCCGGCAACCCCAACCGGTGCGCACGCATTGCAACCTGCTGTAACGACTCCTCCCCGGTGACATATAAAGTTTTCATCTGCGCAGACAACTGACACATCGTCTGCAACAATAAGGTACTTTTCCCGGCTCCCGGATTACCGCCGATCAGAATCGCGCTACCGGGAACAACACCGCCGCCAAGCACCCGATCGAACTCTCTAAACCCGGTAGAAAAACGAGGAAGTTCTTCCAGACTAATCTCTGATAATTTCTGAACTCTGCTGACGCCAGCATCTCCCGCATACCCACTGAACCGCTCATTACGGGAGGAAGGCGCTGCGGCCAAGCGCACCTCAGTAATGGTATTCCAGGCATGACACGCACTACATTGCCCCTGCCAACGCGGATAATCCGCTCCACACTCATTACAAACAAATGCCCGCTTTGCTGCTTTAGCCACTCTGCACTCCTAAAAACCCTATTAACGTTCTTCGTGTTTGAGACCACAACTTAACACACACAATACTCCCATGAGATCAGCATGACGGATAGTCACTTTCGACTGTGCATAAACTTTCGGTTTAGCATGGTAAGCGATACCTAACCCTGCTTTACGGATCATCTTCAAATCATTAGCGCCATCACCAATCGCGACAGTCTGTTCCAATGGGATATCCAGTTTTTTCGCCAACTTCACCAATGTAGCAGCCTTATATTTAGCATCAACAATTGGCCCGATAACCTTACCTGTCAACTTGCCATTTTTTACTTCTAACTGATTGGCTACCGCCGCCATCAAACGTAAATTCCGACGCAAATGGTCAGCAAAATAGGTAAAACCACCCGACGCGATCGCCACATGCCAATCAAGGGATTGTAACTTACGCACTAAACTAGTCAGCCCCGGCATAAGTGGTAAATTTTCGACAACCTGCCGCAGAATATCAGCATCAGCCCCTGCCAACTGAGCAACTCGTTCCCGCAGACTATCAGAAAAATCCAACTCTCCTTGCATCGCTCGCTCGGTAATTTCAGCGACTTTATCACCTACGCCGGCCAAACGGGCTATTTCATCAATACATTCAATTTGAATTGCCGTTGAATCCATATCCATCACCAGCAAACCCGGTGACCGCAACCTTGGGATCTGCCCCAACGGAACCACATCCAACCGACATTCATCAGCCAGCCGCTTAATACGCGTAGTCAAATTCCCGGCAATACGTACCACCTGATAATCATCAATGCGCCATGAAGAGACGATGACAATAGCAGCGCCAAGCCGATGTTGAAAATTACTGATACGTTGTTTATCCAAGCCACGACCATATATCAACCAGCCACTGTCACCAGCCCGGTAATCCAATGGCATAACTTCTTCGCCACTTAACGAAAGTGGTAATCCCGGCCACTTATGAACCTCTTCCGGCAAATAGTGATAAGCCAGATTATTAGACATTAATCCCTACTCCTATAATCCCACATGATTTAACAGCAAAAAATTGTGCTTCAAACTATCCTCTCTGTACTGCATCTGGCAACATTGCGTTGGCCAAAGCTTGGAAGAGATAACGATGATCAAAGCTAAATTAAAATTCCGACTGCATAAAACAGCTATTATATTGATTTGCATTGCTTTATTAGTATTTCTAATGCAGGGCGTTTCTTATTTTAGCCGTTCTCACCAACAAGCCCAGATGGATCAATTTGAGGAATTGGCAAAAACCTTGGCAAAACAAGTCGCATTCAGCTTATCTGATTATATGGAGAGTGGCAGCAAAGATCTTAATAATGAGCGAATACAGGCTAATTTACATCATCTAACGACAAACAGCCGCATACTTGACGCCAGTGTCTATCTTAACAATGGGACACAGGTTGCCCATAGCGGAGAGGACGTCTCGGTGCGGGATCGTCTATCTTTGGATGGTAAAAAAGCCGGCAGCTATTTTAACTACCAGATAGTCACACCCATCCCAGGAAAAGAGGAGCCAAAAGGTTTTCTACGCCTGACACTGGATACCCACAAATTGGCAACAGAGTCCAAGCAGGTGGATAACACGACTAACTTACTTCGGATCATGATCTTACTCGCTTTAGCAATTGGTTTTATTCTGGCACATAACCTGTTGCAATTAGCCCCAAGCCGCTGGCAACAATCTCCTTATTTGCTGACAGCCAACAGCAAATCAAGTGAAGAAAAAGAGAAATAATTTCTCGCTAAATCATTATTTCACCTTGGTGATTGATTCTGACAATCACCAATAATTTAACCCATTTTCATATTTGCTGAAAAAAACACACAATAATGAATTAATAAAAAATCAAACCAGAGAAAATAACATCCCTCATTCATTTAATACCAGGGATAATAATTACCAATGTTATTTTAACCATAATTACATAATAATATCCTTAGTGACATTTATCACATATTTATCAATCTATAGAATTAAATCAAAAATACCTGACACCAACCATGCAACTCATTAATTAATAAGTCTTTTTACATTATTGCTCATTTTATAACAAAAATATATCTAATTGTTTTTATTATAAATTCCAAACAAACTGTATTTATCAATCATATCAGTACGCAAATCTATATATTGATTATTAAGTTAAATTAATGACTAATAGCGCCCCAAAAATTACATGTCGTGTGCGGGATGCCAAAGAATAATGCAAAAAAAGGCCATTGTTTTTACTAGCTTTCTTATTATTACTACCAGTGTTAAAGCCGCCGAAATATCAGATCAACAACTAATTCATCAACAGGAACGGCAGAAAGCGTTGGAAGCCCAATTAGCACCGCCGCCAGAAGATATTCGTCTGTCTGTTCCTGAAACAGCAGTACCTTCTGAATTTCCTGTCGATACGCCCTGTTTTCCTATTGCGCGTGTCGTTCTTGAAGGCACCGAACATTTTCCTCACTGGTTACCTTTAAAACGTTTAGCTCAACAGGGAGAAAACCACTGCCTGGGTACCCAAGGGATTAATATATTAATGACTCGGATACAAAACCGATTAATTAATCATGGCTATGTCACCAGCAGAGTATTAGCTCCCAGTCAGGATCTTAATTCCAAGACATTAAAGCTGATGATCTTACCGGGAAAAGTTGGGCATATTCGTTATACCACTGAAAGCGGTAATTATATCCAACGGATAACCACATTCCCTCCCCGTGAAGGAAAGTTGCTTGATTTACGGGATATCGAACAGGGATTAGAAAATTTACAACGTTTTCCTACCGTTCAAGCCAGCATGGAAATTGTACCGAATGATCAGTTAGGAGAAAGCGATATCGTACTGGACTGGCGTCAGTCAAGGCATTGGCGACTAGCTAGCTATCTGGATGATTCTGGTTCTAAAAGTACCGGGCGTTATCAAGGCGGATTAACTTTATATCTGGATAATCCTCTTGCGTTGAGTGATCTATTTTATATTTCCGGTGGGCGTGATATTCACTCTCCTTCTGGCCGCAGCAGCAAAAACTACACCATCCACTACTCCCTACCGGTGGGATACTGGATGGCAGGCATCACTGCCAGTAATTACGATTACAACCAAAAGGTAGCCAGGCCAAATGGAGACGACAAATACAGTGGCAAAAGCAAAAACCTGAATGTCCAACTCAGCCGAGTCCTGCATCGTAACGCCAGTCAGAAAACTTCGGTTAACAGTGAAATTTATCGTCGCACATCCAAGAGTTTTATTAATAACCTGGAAATCAGCGTACAGAGCCGGGAAACGGCTGGCTGGAAATTGGGATTATCTCATCGTCACTACATCGGTAAAGCGACTCTGGATGCCGGAGTGACTTACCAACAGGGAACACGCTGGTTTGGGGCTCAACCCGCACAAGAAGAGATCCGCGGTACAGCAACCGCCCTACTTAAAACAACCCAGTTTTCCGCGGCACTTTCTGCGCCGTTTACCCTATTTTCTCAACCATTCATCTATAAAACCCAGTACCTGCGCCAAATAAGCTCCAGGCCATTGACGCCACAGGATCAATTTTCAATCGGCAACCGCTGGACCGTACGCGGATTTGACGGCGAACGCACGCTAAATGGAGATCATGGTTGGTACAGCCGTAACGAACTGGAATGGCAAACGCCACTGAATGGTCAATCCCTGTATTTGGGCATGGATTATGGCGAAATTGGCGGGCCAGGAAATGAGCAACGCCTAGGGAAACATCTGGCAGGTGGCGTTCTAGGCTGTCGCGGCAGTCTTAAAGGCGTGAGCTATGACCTGTTTGCCGGTATCCCGCTATCCAAACCGGATGGCTTTCAAACCTCATCAGTCACCACCGGATTCAGTTTGTACTGGCAGTACTAATTCAGAATAACAACGCAGCCAAAGTTATCGCAGATAAAAAGTGTTAGTGGAGAAAAACAATGAACAAGCATCTGTATCGTATTATCTTTAACAAAGCCCGGAACATGCTGATGGTCGTGTCCGATATTGCCACCTCCGGGCAAGGTAGTACGGTACGCCGTCGTAGTCGTCGGCAATCACCACAATGCCTTTGCCGGTTAACGGCGTTAAGACTCAGTTTATTGTTAGCCACCGGTTGCATCTCCCTAACAGCGCAAGCAAATATCGTGGCCGACGGACAAGCGCCGGGTAATCAGCAACCAACTATCCTAAACAGTGCGAACGGTACGCCACAAATCGATATTCAAACCCCTAACGCCGCGGGTATCTCGCATAATACCTACACCCAATTTGATATTGATAAACGAGGCGTCATTCTTAACAACAGTCACAATGCCGTACAAACTCAACTGGGCGGCATGGTGGCGGGAAATCCGTGGCTTGCCAAAGCGGAAGCCAAAATTATTCTCAATGAAGTGAACAGCATTAACGCCAGCAAACTCAATGGTTGGATAGAAGTCGCCGGACAAAAAGCTGACGTTATTATAGCCAACCCGGCGGGTATCACCTGCAACGGTTGCGGATTCATTAACGCTCATCGCGCCACACTCACCACCGGACAGGCCATAATGGAACAAGGCCGGTTGAAAGGCTTTGATATTGAGCGTGGAGAAGTCCGCATTGAAGACCTGGGACTGGACAGCTCACAACAAAATTACACTGAAATTATTGCCCGCTCGGTGGTAATCAACGGCAAACTGCACGCGAAAGATCTCAAAATCACAACCGGACGTAATATCGTTGACGCGGCTCACCAGAATATTGAGAAAAAAACTGCTGACGGCAGCAAGAATCCATCATTTACGCTGGACGTAGCCGCACTCGGTGGCATGTACGCCAATAAAATCGTGCTGGTGGGTACCGAGTTTGGCGTAGGAGTACGTAACGCCGGCCACATCGGAGCAACCGCCGGTGACGTCCGTATCACGGTTGATGGACAGATTGAGAACAATGGCACAATCGCTGCACGAAGTAACACCACAATCAAAGCGGAGTCGATACAGAGCGCCAAAGGCAGCATCCTGGCCGCCGGAATTGATGATAAAGGGAAAGCCACGCTGCCCGGATCGCTGACACTGACCGCCAAACAGCAAATTCAGGCCAATGGAAAAAATCTGGCAACCAATACTCTGGAAGTACAGAGTAAAAAGATTGATCTCAGCGGCAGCCAAACTTCTGCCAACAACATTCAACTCACTGCCAGTCAGCAAGAGATTAGCACCGCCAACGCTACAGTCACCGCTGACCGCTTTACAGCCAAAACACCAAGCCTATTTAACAATGACGGCGGCACACTGGTAGCACGAGAAATCAACTTAACTACTCCAGACTTATCCAACAAGCAGGGGAAAGTTAATCAAACCGGCAACGGCGAGCTGGTACTGAACACCCAAACACTGAATAACCACGGCGGGACCATTCTCAATGAAGGGAAACGACTGGCTATCACCACAAGAAATCTGGACAACAGTCATGGAAAAATCGCCAATAACGGGAATGATCTGAACCTAATCGTCCACAAGGAGGCGAACAACACGGAAGGAGGGACAATTCAACTCTCCGGTAAAGGTAAACTGTCACTCAACACCCATCAGTGGATAGGTGACGGAGGTAAACTGCTCTCCAATGGTGAACTGGATGTACAAGCCCACAACCTGCAACTGAACAAAGAAGCAGTCACTACCGCCGACAAAATTACAATAAAAACGGACACATTGAGCCATCAGAGTGGAATAATGCAACAGAATGGCAAAGATAATATGTCCCTCACTGCCAAGACTCTGAATAACCAAAATGGCGAGATTAAAGGTAATGGCAACCTGAAAATCGATGCCGCCACCTTAGATAACAGCAAAGGCAAAATCGCTGCAACCGGCGGCGGCACAGAACTGATCATTGAGAAAAACATTGAAAACGCTAACGGACGAATCGAAGCCAAAACAACGCTCACTACAAAAAGTCAGGCGTTGAACAATCACCAAGGATTATTACTGGCTCAACGAATAGACAGCCAAACCAAAGGGCATAAATTCACCAATACCGCAGGACAAGTCATTGCCCAAGAAAAACTCACCCTAAACAGCGGTGAGCTGGATAACACGTCTGGTTTGTTACAATCTGGCAGTGACATGATAGTCAATACTCATGGGCAGAGACTGACTAACGCTAAAAGTGATGACAAAAACAAAAAAGGCATATTAAGCAACGGTAATCTGGAACTCCGCACAGGGGATATCAACAACACCGCCGGCATTATTTCCGCTAAAGGAAAAACCACCCTTAACGCCGGTAACGTTGACAATACCGATGGTCAACTCTTATCACAACAGATGGCGGAACTGACCACACAGACATTAAATAACACTCGTGGACAGATCCAATCAGAATCAAGCCTGTTGCTGGATACCCAAAACCAAACCCTGACCAATATCAACAGTGGCAAAACTGGCGGTATCATTGCCAAGGACTCATTACGCATTTCCAGCGGTAAACTGACTAATGACGCAGGCGTTATCCGCGGTCATGGCATCAATATTGACACCCATCAGCAAGCACTGAGCAACCAAAGCGGCGCCATAACCAGCAAGAAAAACCTTCAACTCGATAGCGGAGAACTCAATAGTACAAGCGGGAAAATAGAATCCACCGGCGATATGACGTTGGACACCCACGGGAAAAAACTAACCACCGCTAAAAGCAGCGACACCGGTGGCGTTATCAGTGAGGGGACGCTGACCTTAACCACAGGCGAGATCGACAACCACGATGGCACCATCGCTGGAACGGGAACAACAACGATAACGGGTGGAGAACTCCACAACCAACGAGGAAAACTTGTCAGCAAAACCGGCCCCCTGACATTAACGGTAAACAAAACTGACAACAGCGGCGGGTTACTACAATCCGCTAGTGACCTGACACTGGATACGCAAGGTGGGCTGCTAACCAACACCAACAGCGGCAAAGACCGGGGCATAATCAGCATAGGCAACATGAAGTTGACGACCCAAGGCGTTAACAACGATGCCGGCCTGATCCATGCGGGTAAAAACCTGATCCTTGACGGGCAAAAGGGAACCATAACCAACCGCGACAGCCAGCCTAATCAGGGTATCCGTAGCTCAGGAGACTTGACGCTGACTGCAAGCGCTATTGATAACCATCAAGGATCTGTAGAAGCTGATAAACAACTCACCGTGACATCCGGGACAGTTAACAATACCGGCGGCCTGTTGAAATCCGGCACAACCCTGTCGCTCAACACCCAAGGCCAGAAACTGACTAACGCACAGAGCGGAGAAAAACGTGGTATCCGCAGCGGCAGTGATCTGACACTGGAAGCCGGTGAAATTGATAACACCGCTGGCCTGATAGATGCACAAGGTGAAACCACGCTAACTAGCCAAAACCTCAACAACACCGGCGGTAAAATCCTCTCGCGGAAAAAAGCCGATCTGACAACACAAGCGGTCAACAACCAACGTGGACAGATACAATCCTCAACCAGTCTGAAATTAGATACACAACAGCATGAACTGACTAGCACCGACGGCAGGATCATCGCGGAAAATGACTTGGAACTGGCTACCGGTAAATTGATCAATGACCACGGATCTATCCGTGGCGATCAAACCCACATTAACACTCATCAGCAAGCGCTAAATAACGTGGCTGGCACCATATTCAGTAAGAAAAACCTACAGCTCGATAGCGGAGAACTTAACAGTACTGGCGGGAGAATAGAGTCTACCGGCGATATGACGCTGGATACGCATGGAAAAAAACTGACCAATGCCAAAAGCGGCAAAACCGGTGGCATTATCAGTAAAGGAACAATGACGCTGACCACCGGCGAAATCGACAACCAAGATGGTTTGATCAAAGGTACAGGAACAACCATCGTTACCGGCGGTGCACTGAAAAACCAAGACGGAACTCTCGCCAGTGAAACCAGCGCACTCACCTTAACCGTGAAAAAAACCGATAACAGCGGCGGCCTGTTGAAATCCGCTGGTGATTTGACACTCGATACACAAGGTGAGCTGCTGACTAACCTCAACAGCGGCGAGACCGGAGGCATAATCGGTACAGGCAATGTCAAGCTGACCGCTCAAGGCATCAATAATGAAGCTGGCTGGATACATGCGGATAAAAACCTGACTCTAGATGGGAAACAAGGCAAAATCACCAACCGCAACAGCCAGCCTAAACAGGGGATCTCAAGCCAGGGAGAGTTGGTAATAACCGCAGGCGCCATCGATAACCAACAGGGAAGAGTCATCGCCGATAAGCAGCTCAACGTGACATCAACAGGAGCCGTTGATAATACCAGCGGCAAAATGCTCAGCCAGCATCAACAACTCACCATGAATACCGGTGAACTGAATAACACGAGTGGTTTGCTGCAATCCAAAACAATTCTTTCACTCAACACCCACGGCCAAAAGCTGACTAATACGCAAAGCGGGAATGACCTCGGCATACGCAGCGGCAGTGACCTGACACTGGAGGCCGGTGAAATTGATAACACCGCCGGCAAGATAGATTCACAAGGCAAAACCACGCTAACCAGCCAAAACCTCAACAACACCAGCGGCAGGATCGTCGCGGAAGACGCTTTAGAACTGACTACCGGTAAACTGATCAATGACCACGGCGATATTCGTGGTAACGAAACCCACATTAACACTCACCAGCAAGCACTAACCAACGTGGCTGGCACCATATTCAGTAAGAAAAATCTAAAACTCGACAGTGGAGAACTCAATAGTACAAGCGGAAGAATAGAATCCACCGGCGATATGACGCTGAACACGCATGGAGAAAAACTGACCAACGCCAAAAGCGGTGAGACCAAAGGCGTTATCAGTAAAGGAACATTGACGCTAACCACTGGCGAGATCGACAACCAAGATGGTTTTATCAAAGGTACAGGAACAACCACCGTTACCGGCGGTGAACTGAAAAACCAAGGCGGAACCCTCGCCAGTGAAACCGGCTCACTCACATTGACCGTGAAAAAAACCGATAACAGCGGCGGCCTGTTGAAATCCAAGGATGATTTGACACTCGATACACAAGGTGAACTACTGACTAACCTCAACAGCGGCAAGACTGGAGGCATAATCAGTACAGGCAATGTCAAGCTGACTACTCAAGGCATCAATAACGAAGCTGGCTGGATCCACGCGGATCAAAACCTGACTCTAGATGGGAAACAAGGCAAAATAATCAACCGCAACAGCCAGCCTAAACAGGGGATCTCAAGCCAGGGAGAGTTGACAATAACTGCGGGCGCTATCGATAACCAACAGGGAAGAGTCATCGCCGATAAACAACTCAACGTGACATCAACAGGAACCGTTGATAATACCAGCGGTAAAATAGTCAGCCAGAATCAACAACTCACCATGAATACCGGTGAACTGAATAACACGAGTGGTTTGCTGCAATCCAAAACAATTCTTTCACTCAACACCCACGGCCAAAAGCTGACTAATACGCAAAGCGGGAATGACCTCGGCATACGCAGCGACAGTGACCTAACCCTAGAAACCGGTGAAATTGATAACACTGACGGTAAAATCCTCTCGAAAGGAAAAGCCGATCTGACAACACAAGCAGTCAACAACCAACGTGGGCTGATACAATCCTCAGCCAGTCTGAAATTAGATACACAACAGCATGAACTCACTAACACCGATAGCGGTAAAAACGGAATCGTCGCAGAAGATGCCTTGGAACTGACTACCGGCAAACTGATCAATGACCGTGGCGATATTCGTGGTAATGAAACCCGCATTAACACTCACCAGCAAGCACTAAACAACGTGGCTGGCACCATATTCAGTAAGAAAAACCTACAGCTCGATAGCGGAGAACTCAATAGTACAAGCGGAAGAATAGAATCTACCGGCGATATGACTCTGAACACTCATGGAGAAAAACTGACCAACGCCAAAAGCGGTGAGACCAAAGGCGTTATCAGTAAAGGAATTATGACTCTGACCACCGGTGAAATCGACAACCAAGATGGTTTTATCAAAGGTACAGGAGCAACCACTGTTACCGGAGGTGAACTGAAAAACCAAGGCGGAACCCTCGCCAGTGAAACCGGCTCACTCACATTGACCGTGAAAAAAACCGATAACAGCGGCGGTCTGTTGAAATCCAAAGGTGATCTGACACTCGATACACAAGGTGAACTACTGACTAACCTCAACAGCGGCAAGACCGGAGGCATAATCAGTGCAGGCAATGTCAAGCTGACTACTCAAGGCATAAATAACGAAGCTGGCTGGATCCATGCGGATAAAAACCTAACTCTAGATGGGCAACAAGGCAAAATAACCAACCGCAACAGCCAGCCTAAACAGGGGATCTCAAGCAAGGGAGAATTGACAATAACCGCGGGCACTATCGATAACCAACAGGGAAGAGTCATCGCCGATAAGCAGCTTAACGTGACATCAACAGGCGCCGTTGATAATACCAACGGTAAAATGGCCAGCCAGCATCAACAACTCACCATGAACACCGGTGAACTGAATAACACGAGTGGTTTGCTGCAATCCAAAACAGCCCTTTCACTCAACACTCACGGCCAAAAACTGACTAATACGCAAAGCGGGAATGACCTCGGCATACTCAGCGGCAGTGACCTGACACTGGAGGCCGGTGAAATTGATAACACCGCCGGCAAGATAGATTCACAAGGCGAAACCACCCTAACCAGCCAAAACCTCAACAACACCGACGGTAAAATCCTCTCGAAAGGAAAAGCCGATCTGACAACACAAGCGGTCAACAACCAAAGCGGACTAATACAATCCTCAGCCAGTCTGAAACTGGATACCCAACAGCAGAAACTAACGAATACCAATAGTGGAAAATTTAACGGAATCCTCGCACTAGGTGGCTTAAAACTGATTACAGGTGAACTCATCAATGATCTCGGATATATCCGTAGCGATGAAACACATATTGATACGCATAAACAGACATTAAGCAATCTGGCTGGCACCATATTTAGCAATAAAAATCTGCGGCTCAACAGCGGGAAGCTCGACAGCACCAGCGGGCTGATAAAGTCTGATGGCAACATGACGCTGGATACTCACGGAGAGAAACTGATCAACGCCAAAAGCGGTAAGACCAAAGGCGTTATCAGTAAAGGAACTATGACACTGACCACCGGTGAAATCGACAATCAGGATGGTGCGATCATCGGTACAGGAGCCACAACAGTTACCGGCGGTAAACTGAAAAACCAAGGCGGAACACTCATCAGCGAAAAAGATGCGCTGACATTATCGGTGAACCAAACTGACAATAGCGGCGGCTTGTTGCAATCCGCAGGTAAGCTGACTCTCAATACGCACGGCCATTCCCTGACCAATAAAAACAGTGTTGATAAAGGCGGCATTCGCAGCCAAGACGATATATCCATTACCAGCGGTGACTTACATAATCAGGTCGGCATGATTACTAGTCGTAAAATCACAACCCTGAACACTGCCGCCGTGAATAATACTCAGGGCACCATTGCTGGTACTCAACAGATAAAACTCACTACCCAAGCATTCAATAACCAACAAGGCACCGTCGATTCTGATGGCAACCTGAACCTCAACACCCAAGGCCAACGCTTGGATAACCAAGGTGACAAAGATAAATCAGGCGAATTCTCTGCCCAAGGAGATTTGACACTGGATATCGGTGAGTTAAACAACGACGCCGGTTTTATCGCCGCTGATGGCAAAACTAAGATTACCAGTACCACCCTCACCAATAAAAAAGGACGGATTGCGGGCAACAGTGGACTGGACATTCATAGCCAAACACTTACCAATCACAGTGGCTCATTAAAGTCAGCAAAAACTATCAATATTGACACGAACGGGCAGCTACTGAACAACCAACACGGCCAGATTATGAGCGATGGCAACACCACTGTAACCAGCGGCAAACTGGATAACCAACACGGACACATTCAGGGTAAAAAACTCACCATCGACACCGGGCAAGCCGATACGGATAACCAAGACGGTAAGCTATTGTCAACAGACACCATGAGCCTGAAGGCCCTACAGCTCGACAACCGCCGCGGGCAGGTCAACGCCATAGGTGACGCGACGATTGACGCGCAAGAACAAACGAACAACACTGGCGGCTTTATCCACAGTGACCACCAACTGACACTCAAAACAGCAGAACTCATTAACCGAGAGGCTAATCACCCTGACCAGGGTATCGAAGCCCAAGACCTGATAATTGAAGCTCAACAGGTGGATAACACCCAAGGCGCATTACGGGGAACCAACCGCCTACAAGCCATCATTAGCCAATCACTGAAAAACGAACAAGGTCTGGTTTCTGGTGGAAAACAACTCACCATCAAAGATGAAACCCAGAAACTGACGGTGAATAACCAGCAAGGTACACTGATTGGGAGTGAAAAGGTCAATATTAAAGCCAACTCCTTGAGCGGTGACGGCCAGACCTTATCGCAGGGCGATATGGAGGTAATATTAAAACAGGACTTCCACAACACTGGTAACATCGCCGCCGACGGTAAGCTGTCTCTGAAAACCGACGGCAACATTATCAATGACAGCACAATTAAAGCTTGGCAAACATTGCATCTGGGAGCCCAAAACCTCACCAATACCCAGACTGCGGAAATCAGTGCCAAGCAAACCGAAGTCAATGTCCGCAACACGCTGACCAACACCGGATTCATTGACGGCGAATTGACCCATCTCACCGCTAAAGTACTGGACAACACCGGAACCGGACGTATTTACGGTGACCAAATAGCCCTCAAGACCGGCACTCTCAATAACACAGCGAAAGATGGCAAAGCCGCTGTCATTGCCGCCCGGGACCGATTAGATATCGGCACCGGGACTCTCAACAACAGTGACCATGCCCTGATTTACAGCGTGGGTGACATGCGCATTGGTGGACAACTGGATGAGAATCTGACTGCTACCAGTCTGGCCGGGATGCTCAACAACGACGCGGCAACCATTGAAGCCAGAGGTAACCTAAGGATTGATGCCACTATTATCAAAAATACCAACAAAGGTCTGGTCACCCAAGTCGTAGAAACAGAAAAATCCCAGCGTCATGAAGCAGTATTAAGCGGCCATACCACCCGCTATGACTGGTCACAGGTGAAAATTATCTGGATAGATACTTTTTTTGATTTATACTATGCAATTATGCCTGACGGCAATAAAAATAATAAATTTTACGAGTATCTGTACTCCCGTACCATCACAGAAACCCAGATAAAAGAGAGTGATCCGGGTAAAATTCTGTCCGGGGGTAATATGACCCTGAACAGCACAATGCTAACCAACAACGACAGTCAAATCGTGGCAGGCGCAACCCTGAGCGGTAATATTGACGAGTTGCACAATAACGCCACCAAAGGCGAACGTGTCACTACAGATCAAGGCAGCCAGAAACGATGGAAACGAAGATCGGCATTTAAAAAACATACAAGACACTGGCGCGATTATCGCCCAGCACCGACAATCGAAACCATTGACCTGAAAGCCCTAGCCTGGCAGGGCAATACTCGTCCAGACGCCACCGGCATAACAATCGGTGACAGGCAGCAAAGCCGTGTTCAAAGCGCGCCGGTTGGGATTAACCAGACCTCAAGAATGGCGGAAGCCGGTGAAGTTACGTTCACAAACGCCACTATCAACGCCATCACACTACCGAACAGGGGCATACCGATCGATCGTCCATTTCTTTCTCCTACAGGCCAACAAACCGAGCAGATATTATCGTCCGGCACCGTGGCACTACCAAACCGGGACGCATTGCCTGAACACCCCACACTTCCGCCTACCGGTCAACAAACTGAGCAAATATTATCGTCCGGCACCGTGGCACTACCAAACCGGGACGCACTGCCCGAACACCCCACACTTCCGCCCACTAGTCAACAAACTGAGCAGATATTATCGTCCGGCACCGTGGCACTACCAAACCGGGACGCATTGCCTGAACACCCCACACTCTCGCCGGCTCAACAGACTGAACGAGTACTCCCCCCTGCCACTGTCACCCTACCAAACAGTGTTACATTAGATGAACGTCCACTGGTGTTACCGACCGGCCAACAATTTGAACTAACACTACCACCGGATACCGTCAAAGGCCAAAGCGTCGAACCGCTGATCCGCGTCATCGCCCCAGACACCCGCTTGCCGGACAACAGCCTGTTTGTCGTACAGCCGGGCAGTGACAGCCATTATCTGGTGGAGACCGACCCTAAATTCACCCAGTATAAAAAATGGCTGGGTACGGATTATATGCAACAACAGTTAACTCTTGACCCGACACTGGCACATAAACGCCTGGGAGATGGGTTCTACGAACAGCGTCTAGTGCGTGAGCAAATCACCCAACTGACCGGGCAGCGTTATCTGGCCGGACACAACAACGATGAAACCCAGTTCAAAGCACTAATGGAAGCTGGCGTTGCCTTCAGCAAACGGCAACAACTTACCCCCGGTATTGCACTGAGCCCGTCACAGATGGCACTGCTCACCTCAGACATTATCTGGTTGACCAACCGGACCGTGACTCTGGCAGATGGCACAAAACAGACCGTGACCGTGCCACAAGTCTACGCTCGCGTGAACAAAGGCGACCTGACCGGTGACGGCGCCCTGCTCTCCGGCAAAAACGTGACAATAAATAGCCGAGGAGATATCACCAACAGCGGCGCCATCAGCGGACGTGAAATAACCAAACTGACAGCGAACAATCTGACCAACAGCGGCTTTATCCAAAGCGGCAAAGTGGATTTAACCGCCCGACAGGACATCACCAACCTCGGCGGACAAATTCAGGGCCGCGACCACGTTTCCGCACGGGCAAACCGGGATATCATCAGTACCTCTACCCTGCGCGGAGAAGGTGCTGACCGCTGGCTGGACCGACAGGCGGGTATTTACGTCCAAAATGACAACGGCACCGTGTCGTTGAAAGCCCTTAACAACATCCGTCTCACAGCCAGTAACGTGGAGAATGCTGGTAAAGACAGTCACACTGAGATAATAGCAGGTCGTGACTTGACGTTGGATACCCTCAAAATACAGCACACTGAAAATAGTAATAGAAGAAAATATAACTCCCGCCACCTAACGCAACAAACAGAAATGGGTAGCCAGGTGAATAGCGGAGGAAATCTAAACGTACAAGCAGATCAAGATATCTCACTCACCGCTAGCCAGTTAAGAGCCCAAAATAGCGTCATCCTGTTGGCTGGACAGGATATTCACCTAAATGCGGCTCAGAAATCATACCATCTAGTAGATAACGGATATGAAGTACGCCAGACCAGCAAAGAAGTTAGCCATATCTCTAGCGGCGATAAACTATCGTTGAACGCTGGCCGAGATATCTCCACTCAAGCAACAAAAATGACAGCCAAAAGTTCCGCACAACTAATAGCAGGCCGTAATATGACACACGGTGCTATCGAACAAGTGGACTACAAAGCCAGCAAAGGCCATAAAAGACAAGTGATAGATGAGCACCGCCGTCAGCAAGTAACAGAAATCACCAGCGGCAAAAACACGGCACTAACAGCTGGACATGACCTGATATTAAAAGGTACACAGGTTCAAGCGAAAAATGATATAACCGCACAAGCAGGTCATGACATTGCGCTTAAGTCAGTGACCGAAAGCGATTACCATTTCTTTGAAGAGACTAAAACCAAGAGAAAAAGGTTTTCAAAAACCACTACTCATACAGTGCGTGAAGATTTTGTCACTCATGAAAAGGGAGCTACCCTGTCCGGCAATAACATTCAAGTCGTAGCCGATCATAATATTACCATGTTAGGCTCTGCTGTTGCAGGGGATCAGAAGGTAGCCGTAATTGCCGGGAATGATATCAATGTGATGTCTAGCGCTGAACAACAGACCCATTACTCAATGACTCAAAAGAAAAAGAGCGGGTTATTCAGCAGCGGTGGTATCGGCTTCACCATCGGTAAAGCCAAACAAAAATCCACCACCGACATTGACAGTAACCTCAGCAAAGGCAGTACTGTAGGCAGCAGCCAAGGCAGTGTAACACTCAACGCCGGGCAACAGCTCAACATTCACGGCAGTGATGCGGTGGCTGGCCGCGATATGCAACTTTCCGGTCAAAACATTAACATCACCAGCGCAGAAAACAGTCACACCGCCATCACCAAAACCGAACAGAAACAAAGCGGCCTGACCGTAGCCCTGTCCGGCACCGCAGGCGGGGCCCTGAATTCCGCTGTTCAAACCGTTCAGGCGGCCAGAAGTGAAAGTGACAGCCGTATCAAGGCTTTACAAGGCACCAAAGCCGCCCTGAGCGGAGTACAGGCTGTCCAGGCAGCCCGGCTGGCCAACGCCAAAGGCGGTGACGACAAAGCCAACAACAATCTGGTTGGCGTCAACCTCTCCTACGGCAGCCAATCCTCCCGGTCAGAACTGAAACAGCATCAGACCACTCAACAGGGCAGCAGCCTGATGACCGGGGATAATCTCACCCTCACCGCTTCCGGTGCTCCAGACCAGAACGGCGATATTCGTATTCAGGGCGGCCAGTTGCAGGCGGGTAAAGACCTGCAACTCAATGCCAGCCGGGATATCCAGCTCTCCTCCAGCCAGAACACCGAACAGACCACCGGCAAAAACAGCAGTCGCGGTGGTTCACTAGGCGTCGGTTTCACTGCCGGACCGGGGGGCACGGGTATCAACCTCTCCGCCAGTGTCAACTACGGCAAAGGCCGTGAAAGCGGCAACGGCGTCAGCCATAATGAAACTACGCTGGATGCGGGACAAACCGTCACCCTCAACGCCGGTCGGGATGCGACGCTCAAAGGCGCTCAGGTCAGCGGCGAACAGATTACCGCCGACGTCAAACGCCACCTGACGCTCAGCAGCGAACAGGACAGCAACCGCTACGATATGAAGCAACAAAACGTCAGTGCCGGCATCAGTGCCAATGTCGGTCCGGGTTCAGGCGGCTCATTGAACCTCAGCGCCAGCCGCGACAAAATCCACAGCAACTTTGACTCCGTACAAGAGCAAACTGGACTGTTTGCCGGTAAAGGCGGCTATCAAGTGAAAGTGGGTGAACACACCCAACTTGACGGTGCAGTCATTGCCAGTACCGCAGACAAAGACAAAAACACCCTCGATACCGGCACTCTCGGCTTTGGCGATATCAAAAACAAAGCGGATTTTAAAACTGAACACCATAGCGTGAATATCAGCACTGGCGGCTCAGTCGGCGGCATGTTACTCAGTAATATGGCGGCCAATACCCTGGGCGGCGCTAACCGGGAAGGCCACGCCCAAAGCACCACTCATGCCGCGGTCAGTGACGGCGCCCTGATTATCCGGGATAAAGACAACCAGCAACAGGATATCACCCCCCTCAGCCGGGATACCGACCATGCCAACAATGCCCTCAGTCCTATCTTTGACAAAGAGAAAGAGCAGCAACGGCTGAAACAGGCCCAACTGATTGGCGAAATCAGTGCGCAGGTGATTGATATCGCCAGTACCGAAGGGGCCATTATCGCCACTAAAGCGGCCCACGCTAAACTGGAAAACATCAGTGACCTGGATAGAGAAGCGGCTCAAAAGAAACTGGAAAACGCAGGCAAAACCAACATTACGCCTGAGCAAATTAAAGACCAGATTTACAAAACCGCCTATAACCAGGCATTAAATGAGTCTGGCCTTGGTACAGGAGGGAAATATCACACTGCTTTACAGGCGGCTACCGCGGCCATTCAGGGACTCGCGGGCGGAAATATTGGTCAGGCGCTGGCAGGTGGCGCTTCCCCTTACCTGGCTGGCGTGATTAAAGACCTGACTACCGACCCGAAAACCCATCAAGTCGATGTCGTCACCAATACCCTGGCCCATGCCATTCTGGGGGCAGTAGCCGCCGAAGTCAGTGGTAACAATGCGCTGGCGGGCGCAACAGGAGCGGCGGGCGGTGAACTGGCCGCACGAGAACTGATGAAGCATATTCACGGAGAAAATGCTAAAGTCAGTGACTTAAGTGAAGAGGAAAAACAGACCATCAGCACCCTCTCCACCCTGGCGGCAGGGCTGGCAGGCGGCATTGCCGGTGACTCCACCGGAAGCGCCGTCACCGGTGCCCAGGCCGGGAAGAATGCGATTGAGAATAACTTCCTGAGTGTGAATGAGCTGGACAACTTTGCGCACCAAGCCCGGACCTGTGAAGGGGAAAGTTGCAAGCAGGTGATCAAGGATATGGTGGAGACCAATATCCGTAATCAGCAGGAAATGATGGATTTCTGCAACAGCAACCCGAACCAATGTGCGCAGAAGTATGGTTATCTGGTTGATCAGTGGCCGGTGTTTGAGCATACCCTCAAAAATATGGACCGGGACGGCACATTGCCGGTTGAGTTCAGAAATTACCTGTCGGCAGTGAATACGCTAGGTCAGGCGGCTACAGGCAAGGTAGGCGAACTCGGCTGGTCAAAGCGCTTTGAGGCAATGGGCATGAGTCCTGAAACTGCCCAAGCAATGGCGATGACATTACCGATTGTGGTTGAGGGAGCCAGAGGGGCGAAGTCCTCACCATCATCTTCGAAAGTCACGACAAATAACCAAGGCATTAATTGGAAAGCCAGTGAAGGGCAATACAGTCAGAAGAATCAAGGCACAGTCACAAATGTTGAGTCTCCGGCAGGTAAATTTGATGGGAAGACATCGCGTAACGAAACAGGTGAAGTGACACAGAGTACTACTGTCAAAGCGGAAACCAGTAAGACATTAATATATCATGAGAATTTTGGTGGTCATGCGATAGAAAGGCATGTTGGTAAATCTGATGCTCAATTACTTGCTAGATTTAAGAATGAACCAAGAGTACTGGCATCATCGACATTTACTGATATGAAAACGGCAGAATGGGCAGTAGGTAATGGTATAGCAGCAAACAGGGATAAATTAACCACATTTATGGCAGGAAATGACACAAGAATAGTATTTGAGCATAAAATGCCAGTGAATGTAGGGCGAGTAATACCAAAAGGCAGCACAAAGTCTCATGAGTCAAACAATATAGTGATTGTTATTGATAAAGATCCTTTAATGCCTAACGGTTACCGTATCCAAACTGCTTATCCTAAATAAATTGGGAGAAAGGAATGAAAATAGAAAATATTCGTTATTTATTAGGTTGTTACTTCCATCAAGATTGGGACTGTGAGGCACCAACAGATGAGGGAATCATGAAGCTTTTTGTGGAAAAAGAGCAGACAGAGAAAGTTATGCTTTTAAAAAAGGAATTTGAAGAGATATTGAATAGTAGTGAGGAGTTAACAGAGAATTTTCTTTATGAGAATAATGGATATTATTCTCCATCAGAGGATGGATTAACCGTCTTGCAATGGTTCAAAAAGTTGAATGATTATTTATAGTTAATATCTAAAGTACCAATAGATAGGAAGATCCCAGCCAAATGAACCGCCCCCCGAAAGTTGGACACCCAATAAGTAGGGGAAAGCTCTGTATGAAGAATTACAGGAAATATTCACTCACATTTTAAGTGGGTACTGCTTCATTAAACTTGGTAGAACACAGCAGACAGACCAGTAAAGGCTTACTCTCAAAATCCTCCGTCGAAACCCACGATGAAGTGCATAAACGCCGAGCGCAGAGCACTACGCTCAGCGGCGACAGCGTGACTGTACCGGCCGGGAATAATCTGAATATCACTGGCAGTAATGTGGCGACACTCAGGATGTTAATCTGGCCGTAGGCAATCAGCTCACCATCACCACCGCTGATGAAGCTCGTCATGAAACACTCTTCAAACAAGGGATATCCCCCCAGTCAACGGCAATCACACATAAGGAGAGTTGTCAGATTAACACCGAGATAATACGGTTAAAAATCAGGGGAATATCATTATGAAGTGACGCATTCCCCAACAGACGATCTACACGTTTTATTTTGTTTTTAACCTGAATCCACTCCGGCAAAAATCGCCCAACCCTAGCCAATATCAGTGATGCCCCTCTGGTCAACACGACAGTGGCTTGACGAGCAGGCATAGCAGTTTATCTCGCTGAAATTATTGGTACTATCAGTAGATCACATAACGTTATGCCTGCCCCATTTTTTCTGGTATTCCTCAGCGCACGGCGGCGGGGAGATTCAGTCTTATTTGTTTATTCTATGAAATGTATCAGTTCCTGAGTTTATTGATGCCCATTCGTCTTTAATATCCTCAGGTCTACTGGTCATCATCCATAAGGTAGTAATTTTTTCTGGAAAACTATTTTTAGCCGTTGTTGTCTGTGTTGTTACAATGAAAGGTGAATTTATATCAATTTGACCTACCCATGAAGTTATCGCAGCATATTCATCCCAATTCACAAGAAAGACAATGAGGTTTCCACATATGTTCCCTGTGATACTTCCTGTCGTTGAACCTCCCCCTGCGCTTACAGCGCTAATATATTTACCTGTAAAAAATGCGCTTTTATTTGGTTGTATAATTTCTATTGTAGAACCAAGTTCGTTAGCCCATTTTCCTGATATGTCTGCATTGTTACTATCTATGTTATCTAAGCCGATCATTCTCTTTGTAGCGACAGATTTTCTAATTATTTCTTCAAGTAACATAGGTCCTCTCCACTAAGTATGATTGAACTTTTTTGGTGTCTTAATGACAATGATAAGTATAATTCATATCTTTTATCTTTCGTGTTGTTTTGTTGAAGAAAATTAATTTGCTGATATATATGACTTTATAATCTAATGACACTCTGATCAATATATATTATGTAGAGTAATTTATTATAGAAATAATGGTGGAATGGTTTTATTTAATTAGAAAATTATTTTTTCCATAGTCGGAATGAAACATTGATTTTTTTAGCGATTAAATATTTTTCACTACATTTAAAGTAATAAAACCCCGTATGACAACGGGGTTGTGGAGAAATTAATTTAATTTATTACCTTAGTTTATTGCTTTAATGTTTATTAATATGATGTGCGTTAATTGATTTTAATCCCAGATCACATTAAAGACATAAAAAGCAGCATAGTTTAAATAAAATCGTAGACTAGACTGATTAAAACAATGTAAAGCCGTTTAATCCAGCGTATTTTACAGTTTTAAATAATAAATTAAAAACAATAACACTACAATTAACCAGAATAATGTACAGACTCAATTGGTTTGAAGCTTTTAGCTATTTACTCAATAAAGCTGAAAAACTATCTATTCCTGAATTAGAAAAAGCATTGTTCTACTTTTATTGCGCAAAAAAAGATCCGAAACCATATCCTGTTCCTAAGGGGCTTTTTGATAAATTGATAGAAAGGTATCAGGTATTAAAAACCGAGTCTTATGCAGATTTTTATCATCTGCATGAAACATACAATGATTTTATTAAAGCTTATTTTGTAGTGAATCGTATTTGAAACCACATAGACTCGCATTTATCCCTTTTTTCTGCTCACATTAACTGTAAATGAAAAGTACTCTCTGTTCGCATTAAGTAAAAATGTGCTCGCATTTATTCTGTCCCGCTCGCATTTTATTGCGCCGGACTCACAATAAATGCAAATCAAAAACTGGTAGATTGACGTAAATTTTTTTCGGAATTACGGAACCGCGGTCAGTATGCAACCAGTCATCATGAGTGTATAACCCCATAAGCACGCGCCGATCCATCTGAAAACATGTAATATCCGCGCCTGAAACCGGATATCTCGGTCTCAGGCAGTAGCGTTCGGATAAGACCCAATGACAAAAACCTTTTGCACTGTCGTTACAGTTTTCCCTGACTTTACTTCTGGAGCTGACGAAGGGACAGGCTGTAAATATACTCATATGCGGGAGACTGTTCCGGATAGACTAACTGAATCTGCAAGGGCAACTCGATTCCAGGGTCAATCGTGTGGCCACTCTTGTTCGTCAGGTAAACCATCTCGCCATCCACACGTTTTTCCAGCCAGTTTTTTTGTGTTTCATACCAGGTGTCGGACACCCTGGCTCCCAGAGGGAGCTCGAAAGAAAGTTCCCACAAGGTCACCCGGACGTTGGCTGACTTCATTGTCAACATATAGCTGTATTTATATCCCCCCTCCTCAACCCAACTGCTCTGGAATGTCTGTAAAACCTCAAGCTCCCTCTCCGCGGTGACATTAACCAATGCAACCTTGTTACTGTCACCATCGTTCGTGTATCCGGGCGGCAGCGTCAGCGAACAGATAAGCCGGGTGCTGCCTGTTTTATCGACAACCGGAATGAGTTCAACATCACTCACGACTGAATCATTCGGGGGAAGATAAACTTCAGGCGAGAAATCACCTACAGTAAAAAGAGTTGTATCACCCGACACTATATCCACCCCAAGGCTGTCAACTGGCTGTTCACTTTCGTTGGTAAATTTGACAAGGATCTGACGGGACTCACCAGTCACTAAAGAAATATCCCGATCCAGGGTAATGCGGAGCGTTACAGCAGTCTGGACTTTTACCTGTACAACACGCTGTGAGTCCCCCGTATTATCGAATTCCTCTGGCAGAATGAGGCTAAACGTCAGAGCCGACTCCCCGTTCTTAAGTCCTGTAACAGGAACAGGGACAGTAACGCTATCGTTCAACGGAATCGTTCCTGGTTGGGAAAACGTCCCTACAGACAGAATATCCCTATTCGCCGCAACAGCTTTAAGTTCCGTTACCGGAATATCCATAGTACTTAAATTTTTGATGATTAACTCAACAGATTCCGTTTTATTTAATCCTATACTGATTGGGTCGATTGATTCCATTGTCAACTGAACGGAAAAAAATTCTACTCGAACCTGTACGGGATAAACATTATCACCTTGGTTAATAAATCCGACTGGAGTATGGAGGGTAAAGGTTAATGACGTCTGACCTGCTCGACTACCGGTTACAGGTACTCTGACAATAATGGCGCTTTTTGCCGGGACAGTTCCGGGTTGTTCAAATGCACCTATGGACACCACGCCAGCATTGCTAACGCTTACCTCTAACGTGGTGTCTGGCACCATAATATCACTCAGGTTCTCAATTGTTAGTTCAAGCTCGACAGATTCTTTAATTTTCAGGACGACAGGGCTGGCAGAGGACATTTTCAGTTCAACCAGCTCAACCGGTGCGGCTACAACAGACCGAGTTTTATCATTCCACCCCTGTTCGACAAGTGACGGGATATCACTCATTGAGGAAACATTCAGGATTTGTCCATTAAGGTTAAGGCCAGCTACGAGGGTTGCAGCCTGACTCATCTTGTTTACCACACAGGAAACTCCGTCATGGTGACCCACATCAAAACCATAATATTCGAGCTGCGCCTGGTCGAGCTGAACATTTGGCGCAATCAGTAGGATATCACCCAGTTCTTCCATGTTAAAATTAATATTGGTATAAAGTGCCATTTTTCCCTGGGGACATTTATCTTTTCCCGCGGCATTTTTAATCAGTTCGACATCATCGCTCATAGGTTAATACCTCATGTTGATTTAATTAAAAGGAAATGTCATTTTCATGAAATTTATCAGAATGCATACATTACCTTGCCTTGAATCAAGCAAAAATAAGATTAGGTCGAAAATATTATCCTGTAAAGTTAGGTGCCTAATTCAAACTACCATGCTGCATGCAACTATCACGACACATTAATAATTAGCCTATCCCTCTGAGTTTAAATGATAAATAATAAAATGAAATACTCATAGAGAAACATTAACTTCTGATATATATAATAGACATAAATAAGATTTCATAATAGTGCTACACTCATTTTTTGTCTTCCTGGCTTTTGCTGTGATGAAAACGATGCCAAAAAGGCATCAACAT
>NZ_LOIC01000018.1:396747-493555 GCF_001684335.1 Photorhabdus namnaonensis | reverse complement strand
TTAAACCTGTTAAACCTGTTAAACCTGTTAAACCTGTTAAACCTGTTAAACCTGTTAAACCTGTTAAACCTGTTAAACCTGTTAAACCCATCGTCTTTAACAAAACCTATGCACTTCTCCCTCCTGAATGCTAATTATGAGTAAAACGCGCTTTTAACATCAGGGGAAGAGGGATAACAAACAGCTCGAAGAATTATCATTTCGTTGGGCGTTCTTGCTTCTTGATGTATGTTGGCGAGAGTAAGCCACGCAATACATTCAAAACCAGCAAGGATAATGCCTTGCCGAAATTTATTTCCCGCCTTTATGCTGGCGGGAGTATCCTTTCAAGGAAAAAATAACGGCATTCAGTTCACTTTAGGAATACTTTTTGTTGTTTCCCGCTATTGTTTACCATAACGAAACTCAGATGAGAGTTTACTTATCCCAAGCCCATTAATTTTTTTAACTTTGATCTGCACGGGTATCCGTTCTTTCATGGCTTCAATGTGGCTGATAACACCGATGGTTTTACCGGAAGCATTTAAATGGTCCAGCGCGTCAAGGGCAATATCAAGGGTTTCTTGATCAAGTGTGCCAAAGCCTTCATCCAGGAATAGTGAATCGATACTGGTTTTATTGCTGACTAAATCAGATAGTGCTAAAGCCAAGGCGAGGCTGACCAGAAAACTTTCGCCGCCAGAAAGCGTTTTGGTATCACGAATAGCATCGGCTTGCCAGGTATCAACCACTTGCAGTTCAAGACCATCACTGTTTTTGCGTTGCAAATCGTAGCGTCCGTGCAATTTTTTCAGCCGTTGATTGGCGAGATGAACCAAATGATCCAGTGTTAATCCTTGAGCAAAGCGACGGAATTTAGCGCCATCAGCCGAACCAATCAGGTTATTAAGATAACTCCAGTCATCATAATTTTGTTGGCAATGATTGATCTCTTCCAATAAGGATTTTTGCTGTTGATGGCGTGTTGCATCATTACCAAGCAGGTTTTTCAGCTCTCCTTGTTGTAAGGTGTTTCTTTTTAGCTCATCAATAAGGCTTTCCAACTGTTCGGTCAGTTGTGATTTTGTATATTGATCAAGTAATTCAGGGCGATTTTTCCGATGCTGTTGCAGGGCCTCTATCGCTTTCTGGCATAGGGCGTTGGCTTGTATTTGCTGTTGTTCAAGTTGTTCTTTGAGTTGTCGCAATTCCTTACGTTGTTCTTGTGTTAACAGTGCTGCTTCAAGGGCATGTTGATCGGTAAATGGGCTTTTAGCTAACGCAAGATTGAAGTTCTGTTCAGCCTGCTGTTTTTGTTGTTCAGATTGGCGACAGTTTTTTTCTGTCTCATGAATAGCACCGGTTAGTTGGTTGATGTTGGATTGCGCCTGTTGCAGATGTGACAATGCCTGTTTGTGCATTTCCTCCAGCTTTTGAGATTGTTGTTGTAGTGCTTGAGTGATTTCCGTAACGGATTGTTCACCAAATAGCTTTTTGCGTTGTTGTTGTGTCTCTGCGAATTGTTGTTTCTGCTGTTGTTCTGTTTGATTAAGCTCGTTTAAACGGGATATATATTCTTCTTTCTGTTTATGCAATGATTCAATCTGATTTTGGATAACCGCTTCTTCTTTTTGGATCTGTTGCCAGTTTTCATGACAGTTTTGATATGCCTGCCACTCTTTTCTACGTTGTTGCAGCCAGTTTTCACTTTCATTCAGCATTGGCAGTGATAAATCATATTGCTGTAATTCGGATGTCATTTTTTCGATGACATCCGTCAGCTTATGTTGCTGCTGTTGTCTCTCTGGTTGCAGTTCAGATAAGTGTTTTTTCAGTGTATTGTATTGATGCTTACTCAGTTCAATATTTCGCTCAATTTCTTTAACGTGCTCTTGATGAGCGGCCACTGTTTTTTCTGTTTTCTGGTACGTTTTTTCTGTTAGTTCAAGTTCGGTTAATTGGGTTTGGCAAAGCTGATGAGCAGATTGGTTTTGTTGCACAAATAGTTCGAGAGCGGGTTTATCTGAAAGAGAAATGTCGATCTGTAATATTGCGCAAGTTTCCTGCCATTGTTGAGTTAATACATTCAATCGTGGTTCAGCATCAGCAATTTCTTGCAAAATATGGTCGTATTGTTGCTGTTGGAACTCTTTTTTATTGACCAATGATATTTTAGTGGCTTGTAACTCGTCGAATTGCAGACGTAAATCTTTTAACCGTTGTTCTGATTTTGGCAGTTCAATATTTTGATAAGCTTGAATGGCAGGATGATGTTCAGAACCGCACAGTGGACAAGGGGAGCCTTCCTTGAGTTGCGCCCGTTCTTTTTCCAGACTGACAATCTTTTGTTCTAACTGAATACGTTGAGTCAGATCGGCTAAATGTTGCTGTTTGTCTGAGAGTTGTTTATCGATGGATTCAATTTGAACAGGAAGTTCCTTTAATAATTTTTCCGGTTGTTGTAAGCGAATATGGTGATTGGCAATAGCGGCTTGTAATTGCAAGAGTTGCGGCGACAAGATTTCCAGTTTATGTTGCAGCGGTAGCTGTTCCTGATATCGAGTTAATTGTTTTTTTAATTTCTCCGGCGAATATTGTTTTTGCAGAGTAAAAAATTGTTGCTTAGCTTGTTCAAATGCCAGTTCCAGCGGTTGGTTATTTTCAATCTGTTGTTTTAAATCTTCTCCTTGTTTGTTCAGATTATCGTTAAGTTGCGCGATTTCGGCGGTGAGTTCGCCAATTTTTTGCGTTTGGTGATCAATTTGTTGCTGCTGTTCTTGCCGCCAGGAGAATTGATGTTGCCAAAAAGCCAGCTTTTCACCGAAATATTGATGATAAGGTTGTTGTTCGAAATAGTTTTCCAGTTGTTTTCTTTGATTGATGAATGATAGGGCGCGCTGATTTGCGGTGTCATATTGCTGACAACGGTTTTCAAGTGCGGTTTTCTGTTCGTTGATTTGTTGCTGAGTAAGATTGAGTTCTTTAATCTGCACCGCAATTTGATGATCTAATGGAATCACCTGTTCTGTTATCAGCTTTTCTTGTTGTTGCCGGTGTTGTTGGTGTGCGGTTCTGGCAGAATCTGCATGAGTCACGTTTTGCTGTGTCGGCGTGAGCGTCTGTTGTTGTTGTTGAAGTTGCTGATGCATCTCTGCCAACTGTTTGCTGATTCTCTGATGTTCATATTGCGTTCGGTTTTTATCATCCAGCAATGGGCGCAATGTTTCTGCCGGTTCACTGATAGCCAGTTTTTGCAGTTGCGGCTCTGCGTGAGTAAGCGCCTTTTCTGCCTGTTGTAAGGAAGCGTTATTTTCAGTAACAAGTTGCTTAAGTTCTTCCTCACGTGTCAGCCATTGTGCCGAATGTTGCACTGTTTTTATCTGCTGATTGAGCTGTAATTCAGCATGGGTGAGCTGTTGCTGTTGTTCCAGATATTGTTGATGTTGCTCTGCTGTTAACAAATCAATGGCGGATGCTTTGGCTTGCAGAATATCCAGCTTTGATTGTGCTTGTTTATGTTGTTGGTAGATTTGTTGAGATAAAATTCCGTAAATTTCAGTACCGGTTAACTCTTCCAATAAATCAGCCCGTTCGTTTGGCTGAGCATTGAGGAAAGCGGCGAAATCCCCTTGGGAGAGCAACATAGATTTGGTGAAACGGCCGTAATCTAATCCGGTAATTTCAATGATTTTCTCTTTTTTATCTAGTGGCTTATCGGCCAGAATTTTGCCGTTGTGACTGAGTGCTAGCTCCGCTTTAGGGGCTTGCAGATTGCCATTCGGTTGATTACGCGCTCGTCGTTGGCTCCAGAAAGCACGGTAAGCGACACCTTTCACTTCAAACTCAACTTCAGCTAATGATTCCGCGGTGTGTCGGGTCATTAGCTCATTTTGTGAGGTAGAAATCGTTAAGCGTGGGGTTTCGTGATAAAGCGCAAGGCAGATTGCATCCAACAAGGTGGTTTTGCCAGCACCGGTAGGGCCGGTTATGGCGAACAGACCATTGCTGGCAAACGGCTCTGCTGTGAAATCAATTTTCCATTCACCTTGTAATGAATTAATGTTCTTTAGCCGTAGACTCAAAATCTTCATGCCTGCTCCTCCTTGTTTTTAGCCTGATAGATATCGTTCACTGTTTGTTCGAAAAGAGTAGTCAGACGTCTTTTATGTTCTTCATCTTCGAGTGCTGATTGGGCAAGTCGTCGGGCAAAAACCTCATTAACGCTAAGTTCTGTCAGGGTTTCTCTGTTTTCTTGCGCTAGCCTATTTTGCTGCTGTGTCTTACTACGTCGTAGCAGAATCACTTCGACAGGAAGCTCTGCAACCATTGATTGAATTCTTTTCTGAATATCATGGAGGTAATCTTGGGTGGCAACTTCAATATCCAGCCAGACGGGTTGCTCTCCTTGATGGTCATTAAAAGTTTTTAACTGTTGCTCAATCTGTTGTAGATTGCCCTTGATAAGTTGCATGGGCTGATATTGTGGAATGGGTAAAAGCTTAATAGATTCTAGTTTGTCTTGGGTAAATTCCACCAAACAGACGCTTTTCTCTTGCCCGACTTCATCGAAACTAAGAGGAATCGGGGAGCCGCTGTAGCGAATATGTTCAGATTTAGCCACAATTTGCGGCCGGTGAATATGCCCAAGGGCAATATAGTCTACCGGCGGGAACGCTTGTGCCGGGAATGCGTCCAATGTACCGATATAAATATCCCGCACTGAATCTGTAACCGTGGCGCCAACGGTCGTTAGGTGTCCGGTAGCAATGATAGGTAAAGGCAAATTCAATTCATCACGTAATTCACACGCTTGCTGATAGAGTCGATGATAGTGTTTTGCAATGGCTTCTTGTAATACGACTTGTTTTTGTTCTCCTGACTGACCAGCTTGGCTGATCATAATATCTCTTGGCCGCAGAAAAGGGATTGTACAAAGAATTGCACCGGCATTGCCTTGTTTGGTGGTGAGTACTTTTATCTGTTTTTGTGGATCTTTTTCTGCGTGAGAGATAACGGTGGTATTCAGGCAGGAAAGGAGTTCTTTTGATTCATTTAATGTTGCGACTGAATCATGGTTACCACCAAGGATAATTAACTGACAACCGGTAGGCTGTAGTTCAACGATAAAGCGATTATATAGCTCACGGGCGTAGCTAGGCGGTGAGCCGGTATCAAATACATCTCCGGCAACAATTAATGCATCGGCTTGGTAGTTTTCGATCTGTTTAATCAGCCAGCACAGAAAATGTTGATGTTCAGCAGCCCGGCTTTTTGTAAAAAAATATTGGCCGAGATGCCAGTCCGAAGTGTGAATAATACGCATAGTTTCGCCGTCATTGGTTAGAGTGAAGCATGATTATAATCGCTATATTCTGAATGTCGCTTTTAAATCCAATCTCTTGAATATATCTCCGAGCGGCTTCGCATTCATTATGAAATATGACAATTGTTAAATTAATTATTGCGAAATAGATTGCAGATAGCGGATAACCAAGGCAGGATTTCATAAATTTGTCATAAAACTGACGCATAATGCTTTTTCAAATTAGTCTGTTATCAGGTGCGCCGTAAAACCTCGTTCTTTAAGGCGTAGTGGATGTCAACTCAATATATTAACGGGATTAATCATGGCAAGACGCATTCTGGTAGTTGAAGATGAAGCTCCGATTCGTGAGATGGTCTGTTTTGTTCTGGAAAAAAACGGGTATCAGCCGGTAGAAGCAGAGGATTATGATTCTGCGTTGGCATGTTTATCTGAGCCATATCCTGATTTAGTGTTGTTGGATTGGATGCTTCCCGGCGGCTCTGGTTTGCAGATAATTAAGCAGATGAAACGGAATAATAGTATCCGCGATATTCCGGTGATGATGCTGACTGCCCGTGGTGAAGAGGAAGATCGGGTGCGTGGCCTCGAAGTTGGGGCGGATGACTATATCACCAAGCCTTTCTCCCCTAAAGAGCTGGTTGCCAGAGTTAAAGCTGTATTACGGCGTATTTCACCGATGGTAATGGAAGATATTATCGAAATGAATGGCTTGATTTTGGATTCAACCTCCCATCGGGTGACCAGTCAGGATAAAGCATTGGATATGGGGCCGACGGAATTTAAATTATTGCACTTCTTTATGACTCACCCTGAACGGGTCTATAGCCGTGAACAGTTGCTTAATTATGTTTGGGGCGCAAATGTTTATGTTGAAGATAGAACTGTTGATGTCCATATCCGCCGTTTACGTAAAGTATTAGAGATTGGCGGCCATGATAAAATGGTGCAGACCGTTCGTGGTACGGGTTACCGTTTTTCTACCCGTTACTAAATCCACGCACCGGAGAATCTAATGTGTTAGAACGTTTATCCTGGAAGAAACTGGTTTCAGAACTGTTTCTCTTTTGTTTGCCCGCGTTAATTTTGTCGATATTTATCGGTCATTTATCTTGGTGTTTATTTGTTGCGATGTTTTTGGTGCTGATATGGCATGGTTATAACTTGCTAAAACTGTCGAATTGGCTATGGCTGGATCGCAGTATGTTGCCGCCGTCGGGGCGAGGAGGGTGGGAGCCAATTTTTTATGGTATTCACCAGATGCAGCAACGGAATCGAAAACGGCGTCGTGAGCTGGCGCTGTTGATCAAACGGTTTCGTAGCGGGGCGGAATCATTGCCCGATGCTATTGTGATGATGACAACAGAAGGTCATATTTTCTGGTGTAACCGCCTGGCGCAACATTTACTCGGTTTTCGTTGGCCTGAAGACAATGGGCAGCATATTTTTAATTTACTCCGCTACCCTGATTTTAGCCGATATATCCTTTCCAGAGATTTTTCACGTCCTTTATCCATTGAATTAAATAATGGTTTCACGGTTGAGTTCCGGGTGATGCCTTATACTGAGGGCCAATTCTTAATGGTTGCCAGAGATGTGACTCAGAAGCGAACACTAGAAAATGCCCGTCGTGACTTTTTTGCCAATGTCAGTCATGAAATGCGTACTCCTTTAACCGTTTTGCAGGGTTATTTGGAAATGATGAAGGATCAGGCAGAGGATAATCCGCTAAGTAAGAAAGCGTTGAATACGATGCAGGAGCAAACTCGAAGGCTGGACAGTTTGGTAAAACAATTGTTGCAACTGTCTAAAATTGAAGTCGCTCCCCAGATTGATATGAATGAAGTGGTTGATGTGCCTTTGATGCTTAAAGTATTGCGTCAGGAAGCCACGGCACTGGGTAATGAATGTTATAAGATTAATTTTGATATTGGCGAAGGGCTAAAAGTGTTCGGCAATGAAGAGCAGCTTCGCAGTGCAATGTCGAATTTGGTTTATAACGCAGTTAATCATACCCCGAAAGGGACTCAAATTGATGTCAGTTGGAAAAAGAATTCCCACGGCGCTGAATTTACTGTGAAAGATAATGGGCAAGGCATCAGTGCTGAACATCTACCTCGTTTGACCGAACGTTTTTATCGGGTGGATAAAGCACGCTCTAGACAAACAGGAGGAAGCGGTCTTGGTCTTGCGATTGTGAAACATGCCTTACATCATCATCATTCTCATCTTGAAATTTCCAGCGAAATAGGGAAAGGGACGACCTTTAGTTTTACTTTACCGCCAGGATTGATTGTACCTGTTAAAATAACCAGCAGAAGAGATAGGAATAGTTTGATTAACAGTAATAATTAATCTTCGCAATTGATTATTATTTTTTCAGGTTAAAAAAAACGCAAATCATATAGTGTTTATTCAATGATAGCTAACAGCAATCACTAGTTTTGAAAAAGAGTACGGCATATACTTCTGCATTCTGGTTTATCTATTGCCTTCTGGCACTATAAAAGTTTTACTTGTGGGCAGTTGTTGGCGATTCTATCTATAATAATCGCTATAATCTGTCTTCAACAGATACCTGGTGAATATTATTTTGATAATAAATCGTTAAATTAGGGTTCAATGTTGTCAATATGGGCTTAGCTATTGACAGTATTTATATTATTCAGGCCATAGATATGGTAACAAAATATTAATAATCATTATGACACATCGTTTATCATCTAAGGATATTTGGGCATTAGGGTTTATGACTTTTGCTCTGTTTGTGGGGGCGGGAAATATTATTTTTCCCCCGATGGTGGGGTTACAATCAGGTGAATATGTTTGGTTAGCAGCACTGGGCTTTCTAGCGACGGCGGTTGGTTTACCCGTCATTACAATCATCGCATTGGCAAAAGTTGGCGGTGGTATTGAAGAGCTGAGTTCACCTATTGGTAAAGTTGCTGGTTTGCTGCTGGCGACAGTTTGTTATTTGGCTGTTGGTCCTTTATTCGCTATCCCACGGACCGCAACTGTCTCTTTTGAAGTAGGCATTGCCCCGCTTACCAGTACCGGCGAGTTATCCCTGTTTATCTACAGTCTTATTTATTTTGTGTTGGTAATTGCTGTTTCCCTGTACCCAGGCCGTTTGCTTGATACTGTCGGGCATGTGTTAGCGCCTATCAAGATGTTGGCGTTAGGTATACTTGGTGTTGCTGCTTTACTTTGGCCGGCCGGTGATTCAATTCCAGCGATTGATGTTTATCAGCAAATCCCATTCTCCAGTGGCTTCGTCAATGGTTATCTGACGATGGATACGCTGGGAGCGATGGTATTTGGGATTGTTATTGTTAACGCCGCGCGTTCAAGAGGCGTTGCTTCGTCTTCATTATTAACTCGTTATGCAATGTGGGCTGGTTTTATTGCCGGTCTTGGTCTGATACTGGTCTATCTTTCCCTGTTCAAGTTGGGAGCGGGTAGTGGATCGTTAGTGCCTCATGCAGAAAATGGCGCGGTTATTTTGCATGCCTATGTTCATCATACTTTTGGTGGTGTTGGCAGTCTTTTCCTGGCTGTACTGATTTTTGTCGCCTGTATGGTGACGGCGGTTGGATTAACCTGTGCATGTGCTGAGTTTTTCAGCCGCTATTTGCCCCTGTCTTATCGTTCATTGGTTTTGATCCTTGGAGGATTCTCCATGTTGACTTCTAACCTTGGTTTGAGTCATTTGATTAAGATTTCTATACCGGTACTGACAGCTATTTATCCACCTTGTATCGTTCTGATTGTGCTAAGTTTTACGCTGTGCTGGTGGCACAATTTTACCCGCATTTTGGCTCCAGTAATGTTAATTAGTCTGATATTTGGTATTTTGGATGCGATTAAGTCATCTGAAGCACTGGTTTATTTGTTGCCAAACTGGGCGACACGTTTACCACTGGCGGACCAAGGGTTGGCTTGGTTAGCACCATCCCTGTTGGTTTTAGTTGTGGCTGGTATTTATGACCGCGTTTTAGGGCGTTCTGGTACTCGCGAGACTCAAACGCATTAGTGATGATGTTTGTTTCTCTGATTGTTTGCCATTGTCAGATGTTTAGGGAAAGTATGGGATGGGGTTCCTGAGAAAAGGATCTCCCATCCCGATATTGCCTACACAGATTAGCTATTTTTTTAGTTGTTGGTCATTTTGGTCATTAGTAACCAATAGCCGCACCGGCCGGGCGTCGGACATCATTGGCGCCATAAAAATGGTTTTCACGCACTTTACCAGATACGGCGGCATCATTGCCTGAAGAATTAGCTGAATCGCCAGCGGTTTTAGGTAAACCCACCATAATCACTTCAGCAGCGCCCCACGGTATCTGTTCCACCATCTTGTATCCCATTTTTTCTAGTAAATTCAATGAGTCTTTAGAAATACCACGTTGCTCATAATAAACTTCGTCGGGTAACCATTGATGATGAATGCGGGGGCTATTAACCGCTTCTTGAGGAGGCATCCCGTGCTCAATGATGTTTAAGGCAGTTTGCAGGGTAATAGAGATAATACGGGAGCCGCCGGGTGAGCCCAGAACAAGGAATATCTTGTTGTCTTTTGTGACAAGTGTCGGACTCATTGAGGATAGTGGGCGCTTACCAGGGGCAATAGAGTTAGTTGCGCCTTGAACGAGTCCATAAAGATTCTTCTCACCAATTTTAGTGGTGAAATCATCCATTTCATCATTGAGGAAGAAACCTGTCCCGGGGGCGATGACGACAGCGCCGAAAAGTCCGTTGATAGTATAGGTGGTTGAAACCGCATTACCTTCTTTGTCGACAATAGAGTAGTGTGTGGTTTCTGGTTTTTCATGGGGGCCAATACCTGGCTGAACATTCTCCGATAATGTCGCTTTACCTGGCTCTATTTTTTTACGTAGAGATTCAGCGTAATTCTTACTCAATAAGCGATCGATGGGATTTTTAACAAATTCTGGATCGCCAAGGTAAGTATTTCTATCCATGTAGGCATGACGCATGGCTTCTGTCAGTGTGTGAATATAATCAGCCGAGTTGAATCCCATTTCTTTGAGGTTGTAGCCTTCCAAGATATTCAAAATTTCACACATGGTTACTCCACCTGAACTCGGTGGCGGTGAAGAGATAAATTTATAACCGCGATAGTTACAGGTGACGGGGGTTGTTTCTGAGATTTTATAGTTGGCAAAATCAGCTTCGGTAATAATGCCGCCGGATTTTTTAGCAGCTTCGGCGACCAGTTTAGGAATATTGCCGTGGTAGAAAGCTTCCTGCCCTTTTTTGGCAATTAACTCCAACGTATTCGCCAAATCGGTTTGTATCAGCTTGTCGCCCGGTTGATAAGGAGAGCCATCTTTGCGTAGGAAGATACGGGCTGCTTCTGGATCTTTGCGGAAGCGTTTGATTGAGGTGTCCAGAATATCAGTGTCTGCACGGGTCAGTATAAAACCTTCTCGTGCCAGCTTAATCGCAGGCGCCATAACTTGTTCACGACTTAATTTGCCATATTTTTTTAGGGCGCTGTTTAACCCCATTACAGTTCCAGGCACACCGGCCGCGCGGTAACCATATAAACTTGATTCTTTAATAACATTGCCGTCTTTATCCAGATACATATCGGTACTTGCTGCATTTGGCGCGGTTTCGCGGAAGTTAATAAAAGTATTGGTGCCATCAGCCAAATGAATTGTCATAAAACCACCACCACCGATATTTCCACAACATGGATTAACAACGGCTTGGGCATAGCCAACGGCAACGGCTGCATCAACTGCGTTTCCTCCCATTTTTAGGATATCGACACCCACTTGTGAAGCAAGGTGTTGGGCTGAAACGACCATACCATTTTTAGCTTCAACAGCCGGTTGCGAAGCGGCATAAAGATGGGATGAGATAAGCAAGGATAAGATTGCCAGTGGTGTTTTCCATGTTTTCGACATATTGCGAGCTCCTGTTTTTTGGCGAGATTATTTTCGTCAGTTGTAATAAGCTGTTTTATTTACACTGATTTTAATGTTAAACAATTGTAAATTTAATTATAAATGGCGATGGTTATCAGGATGAGGGAGTTTTTGTGCGCAAGGTGGCAAAATGAGGAATTTCAGCAATAAAAAAACCAGCCGGAATAACCGGCTGGTCTGAATATGGGTAATATCTAAGGTTATAGTTTACCAGCGTTTTGAGACAGGTATTTAGCTACGCCATCTGGAGAGGCGCTCATACCTTCTTTACCTTTTTCCCACTGTGCAGGGCAGACATCACCGTGCTCTTCGTGGAATTGCAATGCGTCAACCATACGCAGCATTTCGTCAATGTTACGGCCCAGAGGCAGATCGTTAACGACTTGGTGACGAACCACGCCATTTTTGTCGATCAGGAAAGAACCGCGCAGAGCGACACCCGCATCTGGATGCTCAATGCCATATGCTTTTTGAATTTCACGTTTAGTATCGGCAACCATTGCATATTTAACTTCGCCAATACCACCTTGATCGATAGGAGTTTTACGCCATGCGTTATGGACGAATTCAGAATCAAAAGAAACACCGATAACTTCAACATCGCGCTTTTTGAACTCTTCGTAGCGGTGATCAAATGCGATCAGCTCAGAAGGGCATACGAAAGTAAAGTCCATTGGCCAGAAAAAGATAACCGCAGGTTTACCATTCAGGTGTTTTTTCAGGTTGAAATTCCCAACTATTTCGCCGTTGCCGAGGACTGCTGCTGCTGTAAAGTCAGGGGCTTGACGAGTTACCAGAACCATGAGTTACTCCTGTAGTTTTACGAGGTTTATGTAAAAATTAGATATAGAATAAAGAATTAGCGTACACCAATAAAGGATAAAATACTAATCTTTGCAATAGATTTTACCTATTAATACTTTATTTTTATTTTCTTTACCTTAATAAGATAGGGGATTTTTGCAAAGGTTTATTTGGATTCGAACCTATTACTTACCTACATTTACTTACATGCCGATTTTTGTGTCCATCATTTATTCTCCAGCATAGATGGGCAATTTGTAGTTATTGGAATAAGAACTTACTGAAATAAGTTAAATAATTATGTTACTTAAGATTTGGCTTCTCTCGGTTCAATGCTGGCTAGCAAAGTAAATTCTCCCATAGTGAAAGCGCTGATGAATGGGATAAAAGTACCAGCTATCAATGTGGCGATGGTCAGCCAGTTCTCCCGGATTGCCGGTAGCGTAGCGGGTTACTTAGGAGCGCTGGTTTCCTTCTATGATGCAAGTAACGCTTTCAAAGTGGGTAATAACATAGAAGGTTATAGCTTAGTAGCAATAGGAACAGGCTCCACCATTTTAACAACTGCAATCTGGATCGGAGCGGCGGTAGGCTCCTTCCTGACTGCGGGTGTACCCACTGCGATAGTCGTCGGGGCTAGTTTGCTTATCGGTGGCAGTATTGTACAAGCTAGCAGTGCCTGGTCAGATTTGGAGAAAGTGCTGAATAACTGTTTCTGGGGAGCAGGAGATAAGTATGGTTTTTGGGGAGATGATAGTAGACCAAGTATATTAAGACAGCTAGAAAATGCACGAAAAATGAATGCTACGACTCAAAATCATTTTATTATCGAAAACTAGGAATTTTTAAATCTGTTTATTCAGCCACAACTGAAAATACAGCAGGGATTTGGTGTTACTACCTATCGTTTCACTTTGTCTGTTTTTCAGATGAGTCTCTCAAATATCCTCTAGATCTTTGTAACCTCGGCTAAAACTTTTTACTGGGGAGAAGAAGTTGATTATATTGAGATTAACCGCCTCAAATATCCCCTGATACTTTCCGCAATACCAAGTTTAGGGAAGCTCAGGAAAAAGCCAAACTCACACTGAATGGTGATACCGCAACACTGGAGGTAGTAATTACGGAAACGAAGGGCACTTTCCCCCGCGGTAGCGAACTGTACTGGTATTATGAATAATCAGCAAATGTCATTGCTCCTCTACGCTACTTTTGGGGAGAGAAACCCACAGTAGAAAATACCATTAAGGGTAGTTTTGACGGAGAACGAACTCTATGAAGCAACGCCTAAAAAGCCTACTCAAAGAATGGTTTCCCTCTATTCATCCACTGCCAGCCCAATGGCTGGCACGCTGGAAAAAGAAATTCTGACTGCGCCACCGGATATCAAGGATGAAGAAATCGTTAAACACGCGAAAGTAGCGTACTGTAAAAATCCTTATTTTCCGCTTTTTCCATCATATAGGGGTAAAATTGCCAGAATAGTGCTTCAAAGTCAGCGTAATGTTGTTCTATATCCTGAAATGATCCAGATAAAGCCGATAATCTGGGATGTCTTCGGGCCATGCCTGTTAATACATCTGCGATAAATGCAAGATCTGCATAGCGGATCAGCCAGTTTTGCGGCCATAAAAATTCATTCAGCTCCTGAAATTTTTCAGGAGTGTAATAAAGATGAGGTTCAATCTGGTTTCGAGCATGGTGAATAAATGTCGGTAATGAGTAAGTGGGAACTAATTTATCCCAATACAAGGAGAGGAAGTGATCCCAGATAATATCCAAAGTGATCGGCGCAACCCGTCGATATGAATCACTGAATAAATGACGGGCTTGAATAACCAATGGATGGGTATCTGTTAATACATCAACACGCCGATGCATACGGATACCTGCAACCACATCAGCGCTGTATTGCCCCTCTGGATTACCACGCACAAAATCTGCCATCAGATTCCCTAACAGGGAACTGTTAGCCAGAGTAGCTAAATGTAGGTGAGCGAGAAAATTCATTCGGTGATTATAATATAAATCCGCGAAGTTATGTGCTTATTTGTTGCACCCTCGGAGCTGCGGCACTAGACTAGTCCGCCTGTTTTTCTGAATGATTAAATATAATGCGTGTCTCCGATTTTACTTTTGAACTTCCTGACGAAATGATTGCTCATTACCCTCAACCACAACGCAGTGGCTGCCGTTTGCTCTCGCTTGATGGTGATACGGGGGCATTAACGCATGGTATTTTTACGGATGTTATCGATAAGCTGAATGCCGGAGATTTACTGGTTTTCAATAATACCCGTGTCATACCTGCGCGTATTTTCGGCCGAAAGGCTACGGGCGGTAAGCTGGAAGTGTTGGTTGAACGGGTGTTGGATGATAAGCGGGTACTTGCACATGTGCGTGCTTCCAAAGCGCCAAAAGAGGGAACTGAGCTGTTGTTGGGTGACAATGAAAGTCTTAAAGCAACCATGTTGGCCCGCCATGATAGCCTGTTCGAGATACGTTTTGATGATGAGCGCGATGTGTTGTCCATTTTGGATGACATAGGTCATATGCCTTTGCCACCTTATATTAATCGTCCTGATGAAGAGGCAGACCGTGAGTTGTATCAAACTGTATATAGTGAACGGCCCGGTGCGGTAGCCGCGCCAACCGCCGGTCTTCATTTTGATGAGCCATTATTGGAAGCGCTGCGTAAAAAGGGCGTGGAGATGGTTTTTGTGACACTGCATGTTGGTGCCGGTACTTTCCAACCAGTGAGGGTGGAGACTATTGAAGACCATATTATGCATGCTGAATATGCAGAAGTGCCGCAGGATGTGGTTGATGCTGTGCTGGCGTGTAAGGCGCGAGGCAACAAAGTTGTTGCCGTTGGCACAACGTCAGTGCGATCGCTGGAAAGTGCAGCAAAAGTCTGCCAGGATGGGTTAATTGCGCCATTTTTTAATGACACGCAAATTTTTATCTATCCGGGTTTTGAATATCAGGTTGTGGACGCGTTGATTACTAATTTCCATTTGCCGGAATCGACACTTATCATGTTGGTTTCTGCGTTTGCGGGTTATAAAAATACGATGAATGCTTATAAAGAGGCGGTTGCAGAAAAATACCGTTTCTTTAGTTACGGTGATGCGATGTTTATTCGTCGTAATCCCTTAGCTTGCAAGGAAAAGATTTCTTAATTTAATGTAATAATTATGGCATTGACTGGAATATATTGTTGAAGTTGTTGAAAATAGGATTATGTGAATATCTCAGCTCAACGGTAAATTTCAACTTTGTCTGGTTTTAAACAACAGCATCGGACTGTTTATCTGATGCCTGGAGGTTAAGTGAAATTTGAATTACAAACTACTGATGGTCAAGCCCGTCGTGGTCGTCTGATTTTTGAGCGTGGCGTGGTAGAAACGCCGGCATTTATGCCAGTTGGGACTTATGGCACGGTAAAAGGGATGACACCGGAAGAGGTAAAGGAAACCGGCGCGCAAATCCTGCTGGGCAATACTTTCCATCTGTGGCTACGCCCAGGGCAGGAAATCATGAAACTTCATGGTGATCTGCATGGGTTTATGCAATGGCATGGTCCAATCTTGACGGATTCAGGCGGTTTTCAGGTATTTAGCCTTGGCGCAATGCGTAAAATCAAAGAGGAAGGTGTACATTTCCGTAACCCAATCAATGGTACCCCAGTTTTCCTTAGCCCAGAAAAATCGATGGAAATTCAGTATGATTTGGGCTCTGATATTGTCATGATTTTTGATGAATGTACGCCATATCCTGCTGATTGGGATTATGCGAAACGTTCGATGGAGATGTCCTTACGTTGGGCGGCGCGTAGTCGTAAGCGTTTTGATGAATTACAGAATAAAAACGCGTTGTTTGGTATTATTCAGGGAAGTATTTACGAAGATTTACGTGACGTTTCAGTAAAAAGCCTGGTAGAGATTGGTTTTGATGGATACGCTGTAGGTGGTCTGGCGGTAGGCGAGCCTAAAGAGGATATGCACCGTATTCTTGAGCATGTCTGTCCGCAAATCCCGCAAGATAAACCGCGCTATCTGATGGGCGTGGGGAAACCAGAAGATTTGGTGGAGGGGGTTCGTCGCGGCATTGATATGTTTGATTGTGTGATGCCAACCCGAAATGCCCGTAATGGTCATCTTTTTGTGACCAATGGTGTGATTAAGATCCGTAATGCCAAACATAAAGAGGATACTTCTCCGCTGGATGAGCAGTGTGACTGTTATACTTGTCGGAATTATAGTCGGGCATATTTGCATCATCTCGACCGTTGTAACGAAATTCTTGGTGCGAGGCTGAATACTATCCATAATTTGCGGTATTATCAGCGCTTGATGGCTAAGATTCGTCAAGCTATCGAAGAGGGTAATCTTGAACAGTTTGTTGAAGATTTTTATCAACGGATTGGTAAACCCGTTCCGGCATTAAGTATTTGACTTAAGTAGTGATTGACTGGTTTCAGTGTGTATAGCATATTGCGGCTGGTTTTTGATTACTATTGAATTTGATAACAATGAGGGAAGTTTAATGAGTATTATTTCTGAAGCAGCAGCATCTGCTGGCGCACCGGCTCAGGGAAGCCCATATTCTTTGATCATCATGCTGGTCGTTTTCGGCTTGATCTTCTACTTCATGATCCTGCGTCCACAACAGAAACGTACCAAAGAACACAGAAAGCTGATGGATTCTATTTCCAAAGGTGACGAGGTGATGACCAATGGTGGTTTGATTGGTCGCGTCACTAAAGTTTCTGACACGGGTTATATCGTTGTAGCACTGAATGAGACTACTGAAGTGACCATTAAACGTGATTTCGTTGCTGCCGTTTTACCGAAAGGTACGATGAAAGCTCTATAATTTCTGATTTTCCCGAAGGGAACTGCCGTGCTAAACCGTTATCCTTTGTGGAAGTATCTGATGCTGATCGCTGCGATCCTCATCGGTTTGCTTTATGCACTTCCCAACCTTTATGGTGAGGATCCGGCTGTACAAATCACTGGCGCGCGAGGTATCGCCGCCAGTGAGCAAACGCTGGTCCAAGTCCATAATGTTTTAGAAAAGAATCAAATTGCGAGTAAATCTATTGCGCTGGAAAATGGCGCGATTCTTGCTCGTTTTAATAATTCCGATATTCAGCTTCGTGCCCGTGAAGTATTGATGTCCACATTAGGTGATCAATACGTGGTGGCATTGAACCTAGCGCCAGCAACACCAACCTGGTTAAGTAAGGTTGGAGCCGAACCAATGAAGTTGGGCCTTGATCTGCGAGGTGGGGTGCACTTCCTGATGGAAGTGGATATGGAAACTGCATTAGGCAAACTGCAAGAGCAGAATATTGATGGTCTGCGCACTGATTTGCGTGAAAAGGGTATTCCTTATTCCACTGTTCGTAAAATTGATAATTACGGTGTAGAAATCCGATTCCGCGATGAGAAAGCGCGTTCTGAGGCGGAAAACTATCTTACCGGTCGTCACCGTGATTTGGTTTTCAATATCGGAACCAATAATATCTTGACTGCGGTGATGAGTGATGAACGTCAGCGCGAAGCCCGTTCTTATGCGGTGCAGCAGAACATTACCATTCTGCGTAATCGTGTTAATCAATTGGGTGTGGCTGAACCATTGGTTCAGCGTCAGGGCGCTGACCGTATTGTGGTTGAATTACCGGGTATTCAGGATACTGCTCGCGCTAAAGAAATTTTGGGTGCGACAGCAACGTTGGAATTCCGTTTGGTTAATACCGGTATTGATTCTACCGCGGCTGCATCAGGCCGTGTGCCAGGTGATTCTGAGGTGAAAGACACACGTGACGGTAATCCGGTTGTGCTATATAAGCGTGTTATTTTGACCGGTGATCACATTACGGATTCAATCTCGGATGCCGATGAATACGGTAATCCACAGGTGAGTATTTCACTGGACAGCGCCGGTGGCACAGCGATGTCTAATTTCACTAAAGACAATGTTGGTAAGCCAATGGCGACATTGTTTGTGGAATATAAAGACAGTGGTAAGAAAGATGCCAATGGTCGAGCGGTGTTAGTTAAACATGAAGAAGTGATTAACGTTGCTAATATTCAGACTCGTCTGGGGAACAATTTTCGTATCACGGGCCTTTCCAACGCAACCGAAGCGCGTCAGTTATCCTTACTGTTACGTGCGGGGGCTCTGATTGCGCCGATTCAGATTGTGGAAGAGCGTACCATTGGGCCAACCCTTGGTCTGCAAAACATTGAACAAGGTTTAGAAGCTTGTCTGTGGGGCTTAATTGCATCAATTCTGTTTATGGTGATTTACTATCGCAAATTTGGCGTGATTGCGAGCAGTGCGTTGTTGGCTAATCTGGTGTTGATTGTCGGTATCATGTCTCTGCTGCCAGGAGCGACGTTAACCATGCCGGGGATCGCGGGTATTGTGCTAACGCTGGCGGTGGCGGTTGATGCTAACGTGCTGATTAACGAACGTATCAAAGAAGAATTGCGTAATGGCCGGACAGTGCAACAAGCGATACATGAAGGTTATAAAGGGGCTTTTTCCAGTATTATCGACGCTAACCTGACCACGTTGATTACTGCGGTCATTCTTTATGCTGTTGGTACCGGGTCAATTAAAGGCTTTGCGATAACAACGTCAATTGGTGTCGCGACTTCTATGTTCACCGCTATTGTAGGTACTCGAGGGATCGTCAACCTGCTATACGGCGGTAAACGTATTAAGAAGCTATCAATTTAAGGAGCACGTTGTGGCACAGGATTATACTGTTGAACAATTGAACTACGGTCGCAGAGTCTATGACTTTATGCGCTGGGACAACGTTGCTTTCGGAATTTCGTTGCTGCTGTTGGTAGCTTCTGTTTTTGTGATGGCAACCCGCGGATTTAACTGGGGACTCGATTTTACCGGTGGTACAGTAATCGAAATCAAACTCAGTCAATCTGCTGATCTGGATAAGATGCGTGATAGCCTGGCAAAAGCGGGTTTTGAAGATCCGCTGTTGCAAAATTTCGGTAGTAGCCGTGATGTCATGGTGCGTATGCCACCGGTTACGGGAGCGGCTAATGAGGAACTGGGTAAAAAGGTTATTAAGGTCATTAATGACACCATCGATAAAGATGCGAGTGTCAATCGTATTGAAATTGTTGGGCCGAGTGTCGGTGCTGAGCTCGCCCAAGATGGTGCAATGGCGTTACTGGCGGCGCTTGTCTGTATCTTGATTTATGTTGGGTTCCGTTTTGAGTGGCGTTTAGCATTGGGTGCGGTTCTTGCCCTTGCCCATGATGTCATCATCACGTTAGGGGTTCTGTCACTGTTTCATATCGAGATTGACCTGACCATTGTGGCATCTCTGATGTCGGTTATTGGTTACTCATTGAATGACAGTATCGTGGTTTCTGACCGTATCCGTGAGAACTTCCGTAAGATCCGTCGTGGTACGTCGTATGAAATTATGAATGTCTCTTTAACGCAAACATTGAGCCGTACAATCATGACGTCCGCGACTACCTTACTGGTGGTGCTGATGTTGTATATTTTCGGTGGCGCGATGTTGAAGGGGTTCTCACTAGCGATGTTAATCGGTGTTTCTATCGGTACGATATCTTCTATCTATGTTGCTTCCGCTTTAGCGTTGAAACTGGGTATGAAGCGTGAACACATGATCCAGCAAAAAGTTGAGAAAGAAGGGGCTGATCAGCCATCTTTGTTACCTTAATTATTCTGCCTTGATGCTGTTCAAACACCCTGTGAGTATCCGGCTGACAGGGTGTTTTTTATTCAGATTAAGGATAAACTGTAAATTTAGTTTGGATTAACCATCAGGAAACGATATGCATTGCCCATTTTGTGCTGCTGTTGATACCAAAGTGATTGACTCTCGTTTAGTAGGGGATGGCTCGCAGGTGCGCCGACGGCGCCAGTGTCTTGAGTGTCATGAACGATTCACCACTTTTGAAATGGCTGAACTGGTTATGCCTAGAGTAATAAAAAGTGACGATATCCGAGAGCCGTTCGATGAAGAAAAATTGCGCCGCGGTATGCAAAAAGCGCTGGAGAAACGTCCGGTCAGTTCTGATGATGTAGAAACGGCGATTAGCTATATTAAATCTCAGTTACGTGCTACCGGTGAACGGGAAGTTCCATCCAAAATGATTGGTAATCTGGTCATGGATGAATTGAAGAAATTGGATAAAGTTGCTTATATCCGTTTTGCTTCTGTTTATCGCAGCTTTGAAGATATTCGTGAATTTGGCGAAGAGATTGCTAAATTACAAGGTTGAGCCAGTGAATAACGATAAAAAATATATGGCGCGTGCTTTGGAATTAGCGCGTCAAGGGCGCTTTACCACGTCACCTAATCCCAACGTAGGTTGTGTGATTGTGCGTGATGGGCAGATTATTGGGGAAGGTTTTCATTTACGTTCTGGCGAACCACATGCTGAGGTTCATGCCTTACGGATGGCCGGGGATAAAGCTAGAGGCGCAACTGTTTATGTCACGCTTGAACCGTGCAGTCATCACGGTAAAACACCGCCTTGTGCCGATGCGTTGATTGCGGCGGGTGTTAGCCGTGTGGTCGCGGCGATGCAAGACCCTAATCCACAGGTAGCGGGAAGGGGACTTTATAAGCTGCAACAGGCTGGTATTGCAGTAGAGCATGGTCTGATGATGGAAGAAGCTGAATCTCTCAACCGGGGATTTTTGAAACGGATGCGTACCGGATTCCCGTATGTTCAGTTGAAGATGGCTTCTTCTCTTGACGGGCGAACTGCATTAGCTTCTGGCGAAAGTAAATGGATTACATCATCTCAAGCTCGCGATGATGTACAAAAATTCCGTGCTCAATGTAGCGCGATTCTGAGTTCCAGTAGTACGGTTCTGGCTGATGATCCTCACTTGACGGTTCGTTGGAGTGAATTGGATGCAGAAACTCAGGCGGCTTATCCCGAGGAAAATCTTTGTCAACCGGTACGTGTTATTGTTGACAGTCAGAATCGTGTTGGTCCTCAGCATCAGGTGATACAACAGCCCGGTTATTGTTGGCTGGCACGCACCAAAGCAGATGAACATGACTTATCTGAAAAAAATGTAGAACAGATACTGTTACCGGCTCATGGTGCTGGGGTAGATTTAGTGTCATTAATGATGCAGTTGGGGAGGCGCCAGATCAATACGGTCTGGACTGAGTGCGGGGCATTGTTGGCGGGGGCATTGTTAACGTTAGGATTGGTGGATGAACTGGTTCTTTACGTTGCGCCAAAAGTGCTAGGTGATACGGCTTGTGGTTTGTTTACTATTCCTGAACTCAAAAATCTGGCAGTGGCGCCGGAATTTGACATTTTTGATATACAGCAAGTTGGGCCCGATCTTCGTCTGCGTTTGCGGCCTGTATACTGACTGAATATGTGAGTGTGGATTAATTTAGCCTGTTTTTATGCTCCGTTGCTAAATCGGCAGGCGCGGCTAACGAAAGAATATGATAGAATCCGCCCCCCTGCGGATATGAACAGATAGAAGGAAGGCTATGAACGTAATCAAAGGTGTTGTTGCGGCTCCACAAGCTCGTGTGGCGATTGCCATTGCACGTTTTAACAACTTCATTAACGACAGTCTGTTAGGAGGCGCGGTAGATGCGCTTGAACGTATCGGTCAGGTTGCCCCAGAGAATATCACTGTTGTCTGGGTTCCTGGTGCTTACGAGTTACCATTGGCTGTGAAGACATTGGTCGAAACCCAAAAATATGACGCCGTTGTCGCGCTAGGTACAGTTATCCGTGGTGGTACCGCTCATTTTGAATACGTTGCTGGTGAATGCAGTTCTGGTCTGTCTAATGTGGCGATGTCCAGTGAAATCCCAGTGGCGTTTGGTGTTCTGACTACAGAAAGCATTGAACAGGCGATTGAGCGCGCTGGAACCAAAGCGGGTAATAAAGGCGCAGAAGCTGCATTAACCGCACTGGAAATGGTCAATGTAATTAATGCCATTAAAGGCTGATTTTAGTTTTAATTAAGGGGAATCTTGTGAAACCTGCTGCTCGTCGTCGTGCTCGTGAGTGCGCTGTTCAGGCTATATATTCATGGCAATTATCTGGCAATAGCGTTGCTGATGTTGAATTACAGTTTCTGTCGGAGCAGGACGTCACTGGTGTTGACGTAACCTATTTTCGTGAATTGCTGTCAGGAGTAGCTGTGAACGCAGTTAAGCTGGATGCTTTGATGGCTCCTTATCTTTCCCGTCAGCTCGAAGAGTTAGGTCAGGTAGAAAAAGCCATTTTGCGTGTTGCTATGTTTGAACTAAGTTATCGTGATGATGTCCCTTATAAAGTGGCTATTAACGAAGCTATCGAATTGGCAAAAATCTTCGGTGCTGAAGATAGTCACAAATTCGTGAACGGAGTACTGGATAAATCTGGTCCAGCAGTACGCAGAAAAAGATAAGCGACTGCTTGTCGGGTTTTTCCCACCGTAGACGATGATTTGTAAGGCCGGGATACCGGCCTTATGTTCATGATCATCAGTAATTTTTTGGGATTTTATTATGGCATGTGGCGAATTTGACCTCATTGCACGTTATTTTGATCGCCAGGAGATTAACCGGCGTGATGTAAATTTGGGTATTGGTGATGACTGCGCACTGATGACTCTGGCCGATAAACAACAATTGGCGGTTAGTACAGATACCTTAGTTTCAGGCGTTCATTTTTTACCTGATATCTCACCTGAAGATTTAGCTTACAAATCTCTCGCTGTGAATCTTAGTGATCTGGCCGCAGTCGGCGCTGATCCTGCCTGGCTTTCATTGGCTTTAACATTACCGGAAGTGGATGAATACTGGCTGAGTAGTTTCAGTGACAGTTTGTTTGAACAATTGCGTTATTATGGTATGCAGCTTATTGGCGGCGACACTACCCGCGGCCCGATGAGTCTGACGTTGACGATTCATGGTTTAGTTCCCGCAGGCAGAGCGTTACGGCGTGCTGGCGCAAAAAATGGTGATTGGATTTATGTGAGTGGATCGTTGGGTGATAGTGCGGCGGGTTTGGCTCTGTTACAAAACCGTCTACAAATTTCTGATCCGATATCCCACAACTGGTTAGTTCAACGTCATCTCAGGCCGCAGCCTCGTATTTTGCAAGGGCAAGCGCTACGTGGCTTGGCAACATCAGCAATTGATTTGTCTGATGGTTTGATTTCCGATTTGGGTCATATTCTGAAAGCCAGCCGATGTGGAGCCAGAATAAACCTGGATGCGATTCCTTACTCTGATGCGATGAAACAATATGTTGAACCACAACAAGCTTTGATGTGGGCTTTGAGTGGTGGGGAAGACTATGAATTATGTTTTACCATCCCAGAGCGGAATCGTGGTGCGTTGGAAATTGCGTTAGCGCATACCGGTGCTGGTTTTAGCTGTGTTGGACAGATTATGGCGGAATCGGAAGGTGTGCGTTACTACAGCAATAATAAAGAGATTAAATTAGATCTAAAAGGGTTCAATCATTTTATTACCGAGGAAGCACATGGATAAGGCAAAGCGTCGCTTACGGATGAGCAATCCCTGGCATCTATTAGCGACAGGTTTTGGTAGTGGGTTGTCGCCGGTCGTGCCGGGGACAATGGGATCGGCTGCGGCTATTCCATTTTGGTTATTACTGATTCAGTTTCCGGAATGGATTTGCTGGTTGGTGATTATTGTCGGGATGTTTTTCGGTATAATGATTTGCCAGCGTACTTCTGATGATATGAAGGTTCATGACCACGGTAGTATTGTCTGGGACGAATTTATCGGTATGTGGATCACATTGATGGCAATCCCTGTGGTTAACTGGCAATGGGTTTTGACCGGTTTTATGGTGTTCCGTATTCTCGATATGTGGAAACCGTGGCCAATTCGCTGGTTTGATCGCTATGTTCATGGCGGATTAGGCATCATGTTGGATGATATTATCGCGGGTGTATTTTCTTTCGTGATTGTTTGGTTATTGGCGTTTTATCAGATTTTGATTTTTTGAGGTGCCAGGGTATTGATTATCCCTTAGAGGGGACTCATTTAAAGCTTCCCCGCAGTGACTAGAGCTGCATGTATTGTTTTGAATGGTAACAGCAAAGATAGATGGGCATCTAATAGCGGAATAGCACCATAGCTGGTGTACCACTCGGCAACACGTCCATTTTTGGCATCAATCAGCAATGCAACCCCGCCAGCCTGCGCGGCCACCAATAAACAGCGCCGACCAGAGGCTAGTAACAACTGGCCACCGAGCCCTTGATTCTGTACTGAAAGATCTACAGCCAGACGGCTAAGCCGAAATACTGGCACTTCATGTCGAGCCAGGCCCCGTTTAATCACTTCCGGTGCACGTTCATAAGCAATAGAAGCGGGGCTTAGACTATAGTAACACAATACCGTTCCATTGTTCTCGCTAACCGCAAGGTAGGTTTTTGCCCCACCTTTCTCATGGCTCTGCCTTGCATGGCGATGTAAAAACTGATTCAATGCCTCATCACCACAGTCAAAAGCACCGCGATCATGATGTTTGCCTATAGGTTCTTCGTGCCAGATTGGTAGCGTCATGATTGTTTTGGCAAGGCAAATGCTGCGGCCAACAATTTATCATTGGGGGCCGGTGGGTTATCCAAAAGATCCAGAACATGCAAACTATCTCTTTTGGTCAGCTCCAGCCGTTCGCTCTCGTCGATAATCTTCTGTGCTGCTGACATCACATTGCGGATCACGAACTCAGTCAAGTTGGTATGTTGTAAAGCGGCTGCACGCATCAACAGCGACTTTTCTTCTGAGGCAATACGTAGCGACATTCGGTCGTTAGTTTCTACTGGGATCTGAGGCATTGTTACGCCCTCCTATTTGTACGCATTGAAATCGTACATTAAGGTGTGCCTATTAGCAAGATGTACATAATGAAAGCGTACGTGTACCGTATCAAATACGAACGCTTTTGGCACGGCCGTGACCCCTATCTTGTCATTTTCAGAAGACGACTGCACGAAATATCAGAAGTCGGCTGCACTGGATTGCTGGGTTTGTGTAGATTACTTTGGTAGGCATCGTTACTTGATTCTGAAAATGGTGCCTTTTTATAGAGAAGAATGCGGAAATACATATCATCTAACTTGAGGAACTTCCTACTATAATCCCAAAAAAGTCGCTAATTACAATTCCAATAATGGAACAATTCGACAGATTATCACCAATATTTCCTAATGTGGGCGTCAGAGTAGGAGGTATAGACCGCTGGCGGTTTTAACTCAAATCATTATACGTAATCAATCGGTAAATCCACACACTGAGGATAATAGGATAAATACCCTATTATCCTTATATACTCAGGAAAATAGCCTTTTATTGATGCTATTTTGAATACCTGCGGCATCAAGCCCTAAATCCGCTCTGATTTCTTCCTGACTACCTTGTGGCACAAATTGGTCAGGCAAGCCAATGTTCAAAATTTGTACCAGACGACCTTCTTGCATTAGTAGTTCATTAACGCCACTTCCGGCACCGCCCATAATGGCATTTTCTTCCAGCGTGACCAATAAATCATGGTTATCAGCCATTTCTAATATCAATTCTTTATCCAGTGGTTTGACAAAACGCATATCAACAACAGTCGCATCCAGTGACTCTGCTGCTGTTATTGCATCGGGTAACAGGGTACCAAAATTCAGGATCGCTACCTTCTTACCCTGACGACGAATAACGCCTTTACCAGTTGGCAATTGTTCAAATGGTTGGGGTTCTGCCCCCGTTCCGGTTCCTCGTGGATAGCGCACGGCTACTGGACCTTGCTGATAATGATAGCCGGTATGCAGCATCTGTCGGCATTCGTTCTCATCGCTTGGCGACATAATGACCATGTTGGGGATGCAACGAAGGAATGAAAGATCAAAGGCGCCTTGATGTGTCTGACCATCAGCACCTACGATACCTCCGCGATCTATTGCAAATAGAACAGGTAGATTCTGAATGGAGACATCATGGATAACTTGGTCATAAGCACGTTGGAGGAATGTCGAATAGATTGCAACAATTGGCCTGTAACCACCAATTGCCAAACCTGCGGCAAAAGTCACAGCATGTTGTTCTGCAATGGCGACATCGAAGTATTGATCAGGATATTCGCGGGAGAAACGCACCATACCAGAGCCTTCACGCATGGCAGGTGTGATCGCCATCAGTTTTTTGTCGTTAGCGGCCTCTTCGCATAACCAGTCTCCAAAGATTTTGGAGAAAGTAGGGCGGTTGTCTGAGCTTTTAGGTAACGCGCCAGTCGTCGGATCAAATTTAGGTACCGCATGCCAACTGATAGGATCTTTTTCGGCGGGTGCATAGCCCCGACCCTTTTTAGTCATGATGTGCAGTAGCTGTGGCCCTTTCAACTCACGCATATTTTTCAGCGTTTGGGTCAATGTCAGTACATCATGTCCGTCGATGGGGCCAATGTAATTAAAACCCAATTCTTCAAACAGAGTGCCAGGAACAACCATGCCTTTGATATGTTCTTCAGTTTTTTTCAGTAGTTCTTTAATCGGAGGTAGATTAGAAAAGACTTTTTTCCCGCCTTCCCGCAATGTGGTGTAGAGTTTACCGGAAAGAAGTTGCGCCAGATGGTTATTTAACGCACCAACGTTCTCTGAGATAGACATTTCGTTGTCATTAAGAATGACTAACATATCCGGGTCGATATCCCCGGCATGGTTCATCGCTTCGAAAGCCATGCCTGCTGTTATCGCGCCATCACCGATAACACAAACTGTACGACGGCCTTTGCCTTCGCGTTGAGCGGCAATTGCCATACCTAATCCAGCACTGATAGAGGTCGATGAGTGGCCGACACATAAGGTGTCGTATTCACTTTCATCCCGCCACGGGAAAGGGTGAAGCCCATTCTTTTGACGAATCGTATCAATACGATCTCGGCGTCCTGTCAAGATTTTGTGAGGATAAGCTTGATGGCCGACGTCCCATACCAATTTGTCGAAAGGCGTTTTATAGACATAATGCAACGCCACAGTCAGCTCAATGGCGCCAAGACCGGAGGCAAAGTGACCACTAGAGCGACTGACACTGTTTAGCAGGAATTGCCGAAGTTCATCACATAACTTCGGCAGGCTCTCTTTTGGTAACATACGAAGTTCTTCAGGATTTTCCGCTAATGCCAATGTTGGGTATTTGGCTATATCAATGCTCATTTGATGCTCGTTAAGAAGTGTTTATTAATAGCGCTGCCAGTGGGTAAATTTACCGGCAGACCTTAGTTGTTACGTTCAATGATAAAGCTGGCAAGTGCGCGCAGCATGGTTGTGTTATAAGATTTATCTTCCAGTTTATTCAAAGCTTGTAATGCTTCTTGATACAGTTCGTATGCTTTTTTCTGTGCTTGTTCTAACCCTAGTAATGCGGGGTAAGTGCTTTTTCCTAGCTGTTGGTCACTGCCTTGGCGTTTTCCTATCATTTCGGTATCGCCAATGACATCAAGAATGTCGTCCTGAACTTGGAATGCGAGGCCGATGGCTTGGGCATATTGATCCAATTCAAGCAGGGCGTCATGCCCACTTTGTCCTGCGCCATATGCGCCCATTCTGACCGCGGAACGGATAAGTGCCCCCGTTTTGTGGCGATGAATTTTTTCTAGCATATGGAGATCGATGTGTTTGCCTTCTGCTGCTAAATCCAGGGCTTGGCCGCCACACATACCGGCTACGCCACTGGCGGTTGCCAATTCAGCAAGCATTTCGAGGCGATCTGCTGTTGTAACATCTGGCATTTCTCTTTTGGATAGGATTTCAAATGCCAGCGCTTGTAATGCATCTCCCGCCAGAATTGCGTGAGCTTCGCCAAATTTTATGTGGCAGGTCGGTTGTCCACGGCGTAAATCATCGTTATCCATCGCCGGTAAGTCGTCATGGATTAATGAAAAGGCGTGGATACATTCAACGGCTGCTGCTGGAGCATCCAGATTATTTGCGGATAACCCAAACATTTCACCAACGGCATAAACTAAAAATGGGCGCAGGCGTTTACCACCGAGCAAAGTACCATGTTGCATTGCGTGAACGAGCGGGTTGTCTGCAAATGCCAGTGAAGATAGTGTGCTTATCAGAACGTTATTGACTCGTTGTTGACAGATTTTAAGCTGTTCTTTAAATTGGGTTGAATTTTGTTCAGGCATAGGCTTATTCAGTATCCGGGGAGAAATGACTCAGTGGAGATTGGGTGTCGTCGTTAAGCAGAATCTGAACTCGCTGTTCTGCTTGTTGCAAAGTCTGTTGCCCTTGGCGGGCTAATTGAATACCACGCTCAAACTCGTTTAGGGCTTCTTCCAGCGCCAGTTCACCTGATTCCAGCCGGGCGACGATATGTTCCAACTCTTTTAATGAGCTTTCAAATGTCATTGCCGGTGCAGTTTCTGGCGTACTGTTTGTACTTTCTGATATTGCGTTTTTCTTTGGCATAATTTTTTACTATTTACAGAGTTCGCCTTAGGGTTGCAGACTATCTTATTATGCTGGTGCAAACAAATCCTTAACTGATTTTGTGTTTTTTCCACGCTATACCACGAGATAGTGTTATACTCCGCGGCCTGATTTGACAACCAAAACGTACCATCAGTTTTTTTTATCAAAATGCCTAACTACTACTATAACTCACTATGAAGTTTATTATTAAATTATTCCCGGAAATCACGATCAAGAGCCAAACTGTTCGTTTGCGCTTTATTAAAATTCTCGCTAGTAATATTCGCAATGTGCTGAAAACGTTAGGAGATAATATTGCAGTGGTTCGCCATTGGGATAATATCGAAGTTCGTACTAAAGATGAAAACCTTGGCGCTCAAATTTGTGATGCGCTGACGCGTATCCCCGGTATCCACCATATTCTGCAAGTAGAAGAGCGTGAGTTTCGTGACATGCATCATATCTTTGAACAAGCTTATGACGTTTATGGCGAATCGCTCCACAATAAGACATTTTGCGTGCGAGTAAAGCGCCGCGGTAAACATCAATTTACTTCTAATGAAGTAGAACGCTATGTTGGTGGTGGTTTAAACCAGCATATTGAATCTGCGAAAGTAAAACTCAATCATCCTGATATTACCGTCAATTTGGAAATTGATCAGGATGTGCTGATTTTGGTAAAAGCCCGTTATGAAGGGATTGGTGGTTTTCCTATCGGAACGCAGGAAGATGTATTGTCTCTGATTTCTGGGGGTTTTGATTCTGGTGTTTCCAGCTATATGCTAATGCGCCGTGGCTGCCGTGTTCACTATTGCTTTTTCAATCTTGGCGGCTCCGCTCATGAAATTGGCGTGAAGCAGGTTGCTCATTATCTTTGGAATCGTTTTGGTAGTTCCCATAAAGTCCGATTCGTTGCTGTGGATTTTGAACCTGTTGTCGCTGAAATTTTGGAAAAAATTGATGATGGCCAAATGGGGGTGGTGCTTAAACGGATGATGGTAAGAGCGGCATCTAAAGTTGCAGAGCGTTATGGCGTACAGGCGATTGTTACCGGTGAGGCTTTGGGGCAAGTTTCCAGCCAGACGCTCACTAATTTGCGTTTGATTGATAATGCATCGGATACATTGATTCTGCGGCCACTGATTTCTCATGATAAGGAGCACATTATCAGGTTAGCGCGTGAGATTGGCACTGAGGATTTTGCCCGTATGATGCCTGAATTTTGTGGTGTTATTTCAAAAAGCCCAACAGTAAAAGCTGTTAAAGCTAAAATTGAAGCAGAAGAAGTGCATTTCGATTTTAATATTCTGGAAAAAGTGGTCAGTGAGGCTCAGAATATTGATATTCGCCAGATCGCAGAACAAAGCGATGAGCAAGTGGTTGAAATTGAAACGGTGACAGCGTTCGCGCCAACGGATGTGTTATTGGATATTCGTTCGCCTGATGAACAAGATGATCGGCCATTGCAGTTAAATGGTGTGGAAATCAAATCATTGCCATTCTATAAGTTGAGCAGCCAGTTTGGTGATTTGCCAAAGGATAAGACCTATCTACTCTATTGTGAACGTGGAGTTATGAGTCGTTTGCAGGCACTCTATTTATCTGAACAGGGTTTTGATAACGTGAAAGTTTATCGGCCTTAATTGTTTTAATTATATATTTCGGGGTTCTTATTACGTGAACCCCGAATCGTATAAAGTAAGATGTTTTTGTCTATTTTTTTTCACTCTTGATAAGAATATACACCTAGTGGCAATATGAGTTGAGCTGCCACCTCTGCTGCTATTTCTCGTCCTTTTAATAATTCAATGAGTTTTAATGCGAAATCGAAAGCTGTCGCTGGATCTTGGCTGGTCAATAGATTGACTCGATCATCAAAACAGACTCGGCAATCGATCCATTTATCGGGCGAAATTTTGTCTTGCAAACCGGGGTAGCCGGTCATTTTGGCTGTAGGGAATAAATTGTGGTATTCAAGCACGATAGCAGGCACGGCACAAATTGCAGCGATAATTTTCCCTTGATAATGTGTCTGGCGGATTTTTTCGATAACGAGTGGATTATCACGGAAACACTCGGCACCTTGCATACCTCCGGGTAAGATGATGGCATCGAAAGATTCATCAATAACTTTTTCCAGAGGGATATCAGCAACTAGTTTTACACCTCTGGAACAAGTTAAAACCAGTTCTCCATCGCTGGCAGTGCTGGCGATCGTGACACTGATACCAGCACGTACCAGTAAATCAATGGTTGTAACGGCTTCTGTTTCTTCACTACCGTGAGCCAGGCAGATGAGTGTTGAAGGGGTCATAATCATTTTTCCTTATGTTTAACTAGGTTATAGATACGGGTATTTTCAGGGGCTGCCAGACCATGTACACCAGCCCGGCGTAATAAGTAACCGGTGATATAGTCAATTTCAGTGCGACGTTTTGCGCGGACATCCTGCAACATGGAAGAGTAGTTTTTTGCTGTAAGTTTAATCACATCGTAGACATAGGTAATCAGGTTGTCGATAGTGGTATGTATGTTCTCTCGTTGCATAACCTGAATAATTTCTTCGCACAAAATATTTAGTTGTTCCGGATGGCGAAGTAAATCGCCATTTTGGCATTCATAAAGTGCAGTTAGCGGGTTTACGACACAGTTAGCGGCAAGTTTCAGCCAACTAATAGAGAGGATTTCATTATGCCATGCAACGTCTGGCAAAGATTGGTGTAATACATTAGCCAGAGAGCTAAGTCCAATAGCATTTGACGTTGCCGAGCCAATATGGGTTAGCCCGGATGCGGTATGATAAACCCGTTGGTCATCTTGATATGCGCCATGTGTTGTGATACCAAGCAGTATTGGATTAGGCGCTGATAATAGTTCTTCTTGGGTACCTATGCCGTTGTGTAGTAATAAAATTGGGCAATTAGGTGAAAGCTTGGGGAGTAAATTATTCACTGCATCAGCGACTTGCCATGCTTTCAGGCAGACAATTAGTAATTCGCTGTTAGCAAGATGGTCGCTATTATTAGTTGGGATTGGTTGGTTGAATACTTGCCCATTCATTTCTTCAATATGAACAGATAAGTGAGATTGTGGAGTTTTCAACCAGCCCTGTACTTGATGTTTTTGTTGTGATAACGCAGCTAGCCACAGTTTTCCTATAGCGCCACAGCCAAGAACGGTTATCTTCATATACACCTTTTGAAAGACGCTGCCATAATATTGGATGGAAATAATAAGATCCCGCTAATCCAAGTATAGCGCTTTTGCTGATAGTGGAAAGCGGTTATCATGCCAACTTATTGATTATCAGGAGGTCATGGATAATGCCATCTTTCGATATTGTTTCAGAAATTGATATGCATGAAGTTCGCAACGCGGTAGAAAATGCGCAGCGCGAGCTTGCTAGCCGTTGGGATTTCCGTAATGTCAGCGCCAGTTTCGAATTAAATGAAAAAAGTGAATCTATCAAGATCGCTAGTGAGTCAGATTTTCAGGTAAGTCAGTTGGTTGATATCATACGTGAAAAGTTGGCTAAACGTGGTATCGATGGCGCTGCATTGAATATCCCTGATGATATGTTGCACAGTGGTAAGACTTACAGCGTTGAAGCGACTTTGAAGCAGGGGATTGATACCCCTACGGCGAAAAAGATCGTGAAGCTGATTAAGGATAGTAAATTGAAAGTGCAAGCACAGATTCAGGGTGAGCAGGTGCGAGTGGCAGGTAAAGCTCGTGATGATTTGCAAAGTGTTATGGCATTAGTTCGTGGCGCAGAGCTGGGACAGCCATTCCAGTTTACTAATTTCCGGGATTGATTTTCTGCCTAGTGGATTGAGATATCTAGCCTAATATGGAGTGGGGTATTCCTGACCAGAATACCCCACTCCCAGTTTTCCTTAATATCAAATCGGAGTGAGTGGAGTTATCTGGTTTGATACTTAACCTATCGTGTCATTATTGTTAGCTATCAATTGTTCAAGTTGTGCCCTGCTTGTCAGTTTAGTGTCTACTTTTATGTAAGCACTATGCTCCTCCGGCACAATAACGACGTCGCAAACGCCTGGCTGAACAAGAATTTTTTGTTCCAGCAATGCTTTATTGACTATATTTTCTGGCAGAGAAATTCTGATGCTGCTGACATAAGGGGGTTGTTTCATTGTTGTGCTGATAATGAACCAAATGATTGTCAGAACGATACCTGCCATAAATATCAGCGGTGCTCCTTTTAATTCAGATAACCAACCACCAAGCCCCCCCCCTAAAGCGACACCTAAAAATTGGCTGGTGGAGTAGATGCCCATTGCTGTACCTTTATAACCTGCCGGTGCTTCTTTACTGATAAGTGATGGCAGGATAGCTTCCATTACATTGAAAGCAACAAAGAAGATTTGTATGCCGATGAAAATTACCCATAAGTGATGTCCCGCCGCCCACAATACAATTTCAGCCATCAGTAGCATTGTGATACACAGTGAAAACACTTGTTTCATGCGGCGCTTTTTTTCTGCGTAAATAATGAAAGGTAAAACAGATACAAATGAAACCAGCATGGTGATCAGGTAAACCTTCCAATGTTGTTGGTTCGGGAATCCTGCTTGTTGCATCACCAAAGGAAAGGCGACAAAACTTGCCATTAGCAAAGTGTGCAAACTGAGTATGCCAAAGTTAAGTTTCAGCAATTGGCTATCAGCCAGAACCTTACTGAAACTGTGACGAACAATGCCTGATTCGCGGTTGAGGATGTGTTTATCTGTGGAAGGAACAGCAAATAGCGTTATCAGAATGCCACAACCGGCTAGAATGGTAATTACCCAAAATAGACCGTTTAACCCAATGGCATGAGCTAGGATTGGGCCAAGTACAATGGCTGTGGCGAAAGTTATTCCGAAACTAATGCCAATAAAAGCCATCGCTTTAGTTCGATTTTGTTCACGGGTTAAATCAGAAAGTAGCGCCATAATTGCAGCAGATATAGCACCGGCACCTTGTAGTGCTCGTCCAATTATTATGCCCCAGATAGAGTCACTGAGAGCAGCAATGATACTGCCTAAAACGAATAGGAGTAACCCACCAACAATTAGGGGTTTAGGACCAATTTTGTCAGAAAGCAGTCCAACAGGGATCTGTAAAATAGCTTGGGTTAAACCATAAATGCCAATGGCGATGCCAATAAGTGTTTTGGTGGCATCTTCTAGATTCAGGCCATAGGTTGTTAATACAGGAATAACCATGAACAGGCCTAGCATTCGCAAAGAAAAAACTGAACCTAGGCCCCATGTCGCCCGAAGCTCAAGTGGCGTCATTTTATTATCGTTCATGATTACCTCGAAATATTTTGATGCGTCATTGTAGATAGGTTTTCAATAAGGGGTAAATAGTTAATTGAATTAATAATATTGAAGTATTAAGGAGAGGAGATAACAGGCTGGAAGGAAACTGATGGCAGAGGGGATACCACTGCCATCAGGGAAAATTACCGGACGTAAGTTAGGAAGGCTTCTGAGGGCACATGTGGGTCAATAGACATCATGACACTCAGGGAGGTGATTGCCACAATGGAAAATATAAATAATTTACGAGCCCAAATGCGGTCATTATCGGTTTTGTAACCGGATAACGCCATTCCTAGCCACCAGACGCTCACTGCTGCTGCAACAACCAAATATTTGTAACCAGCGTAACCGCTGATGGCTAACATAAGGGTTGCAATCATAAATGCCAGGATATAAAGGATAATGTGGTTTTTCGCCACAGATATGCCTTTGATCACGGGCAGTACAGGAATATTGGCTGCCTGGTAATCTTTGAAACGAAAAATAGCAATGGCATAGGAGTGCGGCATTTGCCACAGGCTGAAAATCAGTAACAGGATCAACGCGCCCGTATCAAACTGACCAGTGACTGCACAATAACCGATAACCGGAGGTGCCGCACCGGACAAACTGCCGATCAACGTGCCATAAACAGACTTCCTTTTCATATAGAGGCTGTAAACCCCTACATAGACGACAAAACCGATAATCGCTAATTGCATTGCTAAAGCATTGGCTGCTGCATAAAGCAGCACTATGCCAGCAATACCCAGTATTGATGCATAAATCAGGCTGATTTTCGGATCAATAAGCCCTTTTACAAGGACACGGTTTTTTGTTCTTTCCATGATCCGATCGATGTCACGGTCAATGTAGTTGTTAAATACACAGCCAGAAGCCACGACTAATGAAACGCCGAGCAGAGTCGAAATGAACAAAGGGTAATCAATCACCCCTTTCGAGGCGAGTAGAAAACCACCGATCACAGAAATTAAATTGCCGAAAATAATTCCTGGTTTAGTTACTTGCAGGTATTGCTTAATCATATATGCAGCTCTTTAATCAACCATCATATTAATGTTGAGGTTGTACATAATCCATAGTGAGCCAACAACAACAATACCGATAATTAAAATGGTGAACAGCAATGCTACTAAGTTCCAGCGCTCTTCTGACGAAGTGTTCATGTGCAGGAAGTAGATAAAATGAACAATAATCTGCACCACAGCCAGAGCGACTACCGTTGTCAGGATAGTCGTATGGGAGGCGGAACCATCCATTACCATCCAGAACGGAATCACAGTCAGGATGACTGAAAGAACAAAGCCGATCAGATAAGACTTCAGGCTACCGTGGCTAGCTCCAGTATGAGCAGTATTAGAATGACTCATTACATAGCTCCTAACAGATAAACAACGGTAAATACACAGATCCATACCACATCCAGGAAGTGCCAGAACAAGCTCAGGCAGTTCAGACGGGTTTTATTGACATCAGTTAAACCGCGGCGGGTTACTTGGATTATCATGATGATAATCCAGACCAGACCACAGGTAACGTGGATACCGTGAGTAGCGACCAGTGCGAAGAATCCAGACAAGAATGCACTGCGGTCAGGACCGTAGCCTTCAACAATCAGGTGATGGAATTCGTACAATTCCATCGCCACGAAGCCAAGGCCGAACAGGAAAGTCATACCAAGCCAAGCGTTAACCTGGCCGATTTTTCCTTTGTTCATTCCCAGCATGGCAAAGCCATAAGTGATACTACTGAATAACAGTAGGAAAGTTTCAACCAATACAAAAGAGAGGTCGAAAAGCTCTTTACCAGATTTGCCGTCTGCGGTTCCGTTAACGAGTACTGCATAAGTCGCAAATAGACATGCGAACAAAATACAGTCACTCATCAAGTAGATCCAGAAACCGAATACTTTAGTGGCTCCCGCATCGTGGTGCCCATGATGCTCGTGGGCATGATTGTGGTTAGTCATAGTTTCAGTTGACATGGTTCAGACCTGCCTTGCTAATTTGTTCATGGTGTTGATTCTCAATTTGCTCAACTTCAGCAACGGGTACGTAGTAATCAACATCTTCATCAAAGCTTTTTGCAATCCAAGTGATAATCATGCCTGCAAAGCTTGCGATAACCAGCCACCAGATATGCCAAATCATGGCGAAACCAAACAGCAAGCTAAAGCCAGCAATAATTACACCCGCACCGGCATTTTTAGGCATATGAATTTCTTCATACTGAGCAGGACGCTTATAAGCAGTGCCTTTTTCTTTCATATCCCACCATGCATCACGGGTTTGAACATGTGGAACTTCAGCAAAGTTATAAAATGGTGGTGGAGAAGATGTTGCCCACTCCAGAGTACGTCCGCCCCAAGGGTCACCGGTCAGGTCACGGTTTTGGTCACGGTCACGGATACTCACGTAGAATTGAATGACCTGACACAGGATACCAATAGCAATCAGTGCAACACCAATCGCGGAGACGACCAGCAGAGTATGGAATTCAGGGTTGATATCTTGGCTAATACGACGGGTCATTCCCATAAAGCCGAGCGCGTAAACTGGCATAAAGGCGATAAAGAAGCCGATGATCCAGAACCAGAATGCACGGACACCCCATTTTTCATTTAGTGTGAAACCAAAAGCTTTCGGGAACCAGTAAGCAGTACCAGCGAAACAACCGAAGACAACACCACCGATGATAACGTTATGGAAGTGTGCAATCAGGAATAAGCTGTTATGCAGAACGAAGTTTGCGCCTGGAACTGCTAGCAGAACGCCGGTCATACCACCAATAGAGAAGGTGACGATGAAGCCAACGGTCCACAACATTGGTGTTTTATACTCAATACGGCCTCGATACATGGTGAACAGCCAGTTGAAAATCTTAACGCCTGTCGGAATCGAGATAATCATGGTGGCTATGCCGAAGAAGGCGTTAACGTTCGCGCCAGAGCCCATCGTAAAGAAGTGGTGCAGCCATACGATAAACGACAATACGGTGATGGCAATGGTCGCCCACACCAGAGAAGTGTAGCCGAACAGCCGTTTTTTCGAGAACGTCGCAGTCACTTCAGAGAAAACACCAAAGACCGGTAGTACCAGAATATAAACTTCAGGGTGACCCCAAGCCCATATCAGGTTGATATACATCATCATGTTACCGCCCATATCATTGGTGAAGAAATGGGTACCCATGTAGCGGTCAAAAGTTAGCAGGGCAATGGTAACGGTCAGAATTGGGAATGCTGCGATGATCAGTACGTTAGTACAGAGTGCTGCCCAAGAGAATACAGGCATTTTCATCATAGACATGCCAGGAGCACGCATACGCAGGATCGTCGCAAAGAAGTTAACGCCTGTCAGCAAGGTACCGATACCGGATATTTGAAGACTCCATATCCAATAATCGACCCCAACGCCCGGGCTATATTCTATACCTGAGAGCGGAGGATAAGCTAACCAGCCGGTCTGAGCAAATTCACCTACACCCAGAGAGATGTTAATCAGTGCGACGCCAACGACGAAGAACCAGAAGCTCAGTGAGTTCAGGAATGGGAATGCCACGTCACGAGCGCCGATCTGTAGTGGAACCACGATGTTCATCAGGCCGACAACAAAAGGTGTCGCCATGAAGAAAATCATGATGACGCCGTGGGCGGTAAAGATTTGGTCATAGTGATGCGGCGGCAGGAAACCTGCTTCACTCGCGGAGGCGACAGCCTGCTGACCACGCATCATGATGGCATCGGCAAAGCCACGGAGCATCATGACCAGCGCCACGATAATGTACATAATACCGATTTTCTTGTGGTCAACGCTGGTTAACCACTCGCTCCATAGCCATTTCCATTTACGGAAATAGGTCAGGGCTCCGACAATCGCGAGCCCTGCGAAGAGAATCCCAGCAAGAGTGACCATGATAATGGGCTCATGCAATGGGATTGCATCAAGTGTTAATTTTCCCAACATTACTTTATTCCTCAACTCCGGCATGAGCAGTTTCGCTCATATTCATGTTATGACCTGTCGTTGCACCGTGGCCGCCATGCATATTCATGTTGCCCATAAATTTGGCAATAATGTCTTGATACAGGTTAGGCTTAACGCTTGAGAAGTATTCAACCGGATGGTTCTGGCTTTGTTTAGCTAACTCGTTAAATGCCTGCATGGTATCCAAGGTTTTGGGAGAGGCTTTTACTTTTTGAACCCATTGTTCAAAACCTTCACGATCTGCGGTAGCGGTAGCGGTAAATTTCATACCGGAGAAGCCGTGGCCGCTATAGCTACTGGATAAACCTTTATAAGTGCCAGGTTCATCGGCAATTAAGTGAAGTTTAGTCTGCATGCCAGCCATTGCATAGATTTGACCACCTAACTGTGGGATGAAGAATGAGTTCATCACAGAATCAGAGGTGATTTTGAAGTTAATAGGAACTCCAGTAGGGAAAGCAATTTCGTTAACTGTAGCGATACTTTGCTCCGGGTAAACGAATAGCCATTTCCAATCAAGAGAAATAACTTCAATAGTCACGGGTTTTTCATCACTGACCAGTGGTTTATATGGGTCAAGCTCGTGGGTTGTCTTCCAGGTAATGGTTGCTAAAATAATAATGATAATGATAGGAACGGTCCATACTACCAGCTCAATTTTATTTGAGTGTGCCCAGTTAGGGTGGTAGGTAGCACTTTTGTTGGCTTCGCGGTAACGCAGGGCAAAAGTGAATGCCATGATGATCACCGGAATAACGATGATTAGCATCAGGCCAATAGCCGTAAGTATCAGCGTTTTTTGTTCAGCGCCGATAGCGCCTTTAGGATTCATCAATACCATATCGCAGCCACTCAGCATAAGAGTAGCCGCTAGTATTGACAATATCCCAATACTTTTATTGTATTTCATAAGTCTCATCTAACGACCCCAAATAACAAAAGCTCTATTGTCGTTTCATCAGTGCGGGCATTCTACGGTAAGGCTACTGGAGTGTAAACATTTGTAATAGTTAGTTGAGGGGTTGTTAACCCTTTATGTTACTGGGATCACATGCAACTGTAAGATTAATCAGAAGTTAGCTTGAAAAGGTTATTTAATTGTAACGAAATAGTGCGGAAATATGAATTTATACTAAATCATTTTATATTTTTTAGGTGAAAGGAAAAAATAAAAAAATTTGCTTTAAAAATTTCCACCGCAATCATTTTATTTAGGAGTTAAATTAATTGTGAGCCACTTTTGGCAGCTCACAATTAAAATTAAGAATTAAAAATTATATTTAATAGAGTAGACAATCGCATCCTGCCAGAAGTCTTCACCTAATTTATGGTCGGCATATCGATATTGAATGCCGGTTGTGAAGGATTGGTGAGGCGTCCACCATAACGCTATCGCACCGTTGGTACCGTTTCGTCCACCATTGCCGTAGCGTTCATTCCGGTTAAGTTCTATTTCATTCCAGTTGGTTATGCTGAATTTTTCTTCCCAGAGTTGAAAGTCGTAACCCGCAACCCAGCCAACAACGTAGCCGTTATTACCGGAGTAGAAAGTTTGGTCAACATAGTGCAGCGCAACGAATGGTTTGAACCAGATACCGGCGAAATCAGTGTTGTAACCAATACCATAGAGGGTATTTACTTCATGAAAGTTCCCGCCGTGTGCTGTACCTGGGAGAGAGTAAGTACCGTAAACATGACCATAGAGATTGAAACCAGTATCAGCCAGATAAAAGCGACCGGTTGTTTTAAAAGTGTATCTTTGGTTATCCCCTGGTTCAGCATGCTGACTGTTGAAAGCATTTTCCAGATCAAAGAACCCGTATAATTCACCCCAGTCAAAGCCGGCTCCGCCTTCCAGTTCCAAATAGGCAAAGTCGTCTTTATGAGAGGTTTGCCCTGACTTGTGTGTGGTATGGCTAGTCCAGTCGAGGTAGTTCATGCTGATATTAGCAAAGCCCCCTTGATATTCAGCATAAGCGGGAACTGAGACGGTGGTGAATAAAGCAGTAGCCAGAATGGTTGTTCTCATAAATTTCTCTAACGCATCCATGATAAAGAGGTTTTGGGTTTTAAAGCTATATTAAATAACCCTTAAAATGGTAGTCTGATTCTACGCAGATATGAATATTGAACAATCAAATAATCACTCGAAAATAGCACTTTTGGCAAATGACTATTTGAAGTGTGATCGCTATCACTTAAATATTTAAGAAAGAGGGCATGAATATCAAAGGCTGACAGTGGCCAACCTTTGATAAATTAACTTAATATTTTTACCTTTTTAAATCAATTTGCACCTTACTTAATGCAAGATAATCTAGAAAGCTACCGAGAATGATGCTTGTGATACCAATCTGTATTCCCCACAGTAGTAATGTTTCGGCCAGATCAGGTATATGAGTCCAGTTAAGAGCATTGGTGATGATGATAAGTAACCAAAATGTGAGCAAGATACTTGCTAATGATAGTAAGCCAAGCGCTAGGCGATAGAAATTTTTGAACTCAGTACGTGGCATAAAATCGTTAGTTCTCTGGGTATAAACCAGAGTCTGGCGGCAGACAAATAACAATAATAAGCCTGGAACAGAGGCCGCTATAGAGAATAGATAGAAGTTTGGCCAGCCGTGTAATTCAACGAACCAACCCGCAATTGGGCCGACATAGACTCGCCCAACAGCAGATAAAGCAGATAATAAAGCAAACTGTGTTGCAGAGAATGATTTATGACATAACGCCATAATTAGGGCGACAAATGCAGCGGTTCCCATTCCGCCACAGATATTTTCCAGAAAAACGGCGCTACCCATAGTGTAGATATTTTTGTCAGTAATAGATAACAGCCAGTATCCGATATTGGAAATCGCTTGAAGGATGCCAAAGATCATGAGTGAGCGGAATAAACTCCATCGTTGCATCAAATAACCACCATATAATGCACCAACGATGGTTGCTGTTAATCCTAGCGTTTTGTTGATCATTCCGACTTCACCAGCATCAAAGCCAATACCACGGATTAGAAATGGGGTATTTAGGCTGGCGGCAAAGGCATCTCCCATTTTATACATGACAATCAACAGTAGTATCAGCCATGCATTATTGCGATTAAAAAAATCGGCTAATGGTTCTATTGCGGCTTGTTGGAGTGTTTTTGGCGGCGGAGCGTCAATTTCAGGTTCTCTAGCTTTTAACGTCGCATAGATGCCAATTAGTATCAATCCAGCCATCAACCAGTAAGTATGTTGCCAGCCAATATAGCGGTCTGCGATCCATAGCGCTAACCCGCCTGAAACCAACATGGCTAATCGATAACCAAGTACTGAAACGGCAGCACCTACACCCCGCTCTTCGCTACTCAATAAATCGGCTTTATAAGCATCAAAGACGATATCCTGTGATGCGGAGCAGAAGGCAACGGTTACCGCTAGTATGGCCAGCCACCATAAATGTTGAGATGGTTGGAGAAAACCCATTGCAGTGATACTGGCTATGAGTAATAACTGTGTAACAAGTAGCCAACCACGTCGACGTCCGAGAAAAGGGAGGGTAAATCGGTCCATAAAGGGGGACCAAAGAAATTTGAAAACATATGCTTGGCCGACAAGAGAAAAGAAGCCAATTGTTTTAAGATCAACGTCTTCAACGGTCATCCATGCTTGCAGGGTGCTGGCAGTCAGTGCGAGCGGTAGACCAGAAACAAAGCCGAGTAAAAGCAGGATTCGTGAGTTATGTTGGGTAAAAACGGTGAGATAACGATAAGACATGTGCCTCCCAAAACCCTGCCCTTAGCGGGCAGAGTAAATAATTAGTCCTTTAATAAACAATTAGTCTTTTAATTAGCGAGTATTTTGTTTGATGAAATTACTGACGGAAGGATCTTGAGCCATATCTGCTATAACTTCTGATAAGACAGTATTGACTGCATCAGCAATTTTCTCATTAGTTGCGCCTAAAGGACCTTGTACATTGTAACTAGTGCGGTAATTTTTAACTTGTTTACTGCCATTTTGCGCTGTACTAATGATGGAAATATCGGCTTTTGTTGAAATATTATGGCGCAGGCTACCTTCTTTAACATCTGCATATAGATTGTTCACAATAATTTGCAGATTGGCATTGGCTGGAGAGCCAATCATATAACCACGGGCAGTCATCTGTTTTTCCAGGATTTCCTGGAGTAGAAAGCGCAGATCACGGGAGGGTTTCAGTATTTCCAGCTTTGCATTGCGGTTAATTTGAGCAAGTGTCTGAGACTGACGATTGTCGGCACCGCTGATACTGATGGTAATCGCGCTCATTGTTGGATCTGCTGTTGGCAATGTAATTTTAGGTTCAATGGTCAGGGTATTGCTGGGAGCGGCACAACCAGCAAGAAGAAAAAGCGCAATGAGTGGGAATAATATTCTTTTCAACATGTTAATTTTCTCATCGGTGATAAGGATATCCAGTAATACTTATCAATAGCATAAATTGCGTCAATGATAGCACTGCCTTTTGATCATGGCATATCCCTGATGGGGTAAACGCGTATAAAAACCTTATGATGTGGGATTCGATTAAGAGATATTTTAATGCGTTGGTGCTATAACTCATGGAGAATAGACTAAGATTATTAGTATGGTTGGCAGTACGACTGCTGTGCGGTTAAGGAGAATGATATGGTGTATCAGGATATAGAAGAGAAATTACAGGCTGCATTTAATCCCTCATATCTTGAGGTCATTGATGAAAGTTATCGTCACAATGTACCCGTAGGTTCTGAAAGCCATTTTAAGGTCGTAATCATCAGTAATAAATTTGCTGGTGAACGTATGCTGAACCGCCATCGTTCTGTTTACAGCGTATTATCGGCAGAATTGTCCGCAGGTGTTCATGCTTTGGCGTTGCATACCTATACAGAAAAAGAGTGGAATGAATTACAGGATACTGTTTTAGCGTCACCGGCATGTCGCGGAGGTAATATTGTTGCCTGAAATCTGCTGATTGATACTTAATTTTGGGCATTTTCTTACACAATAGAATAAATTTAGCGAACGGTCTTCGGGCCGTTTTTGTGTTTTATATATGCATCCTTTTTGGATGTAAATTTAGCCGCTGAATAATCGTTATCCTGTGAAGTTGATGAATAGTTCGGCCTTTTTTCAGCAATTCTCGACTCACACCGTCTGCATCGCTATAATGTCGCGTCTAATTTTTAGAATGGTTTCGGGACGCTTCTGACATCAGGGATTCTCGGTTTTTAAATGCGACCGCCCCGGTTCTTAGAGAGTGTTGCGATTGGTGCATAAAATATGTGCTGGTTGTATGGTCTCTGGAGTTGACCGAGCACTATGATTTTTTTGAGGTAAAAAGATGCAAGTTTCTGTTGAAACCACTCAAGGCCTTGGGCGTCGTGTGACAATCACCGTTCCTGTTGCCGATGTTGAGAAAGCAGTTAGTAGTGAGTTGGTCAATGTAGCGAAAAAAGTTCGTATCGATGGTTTCCGTAAAGGCAAAGTGCCTATGAACATTGTTAAACAACGTTACGGCGCTTCTGTTATTCAGGACGTTCTGAGTGATCTGATGCAACGTAACTTTATTAATGCAATCATCGAACAAAAAATTAATCCAGCGGGTGCGCCAAGTTATGCACCAGAGCAATTCAAAAATGGTGAAGATTTCACTTACTCTGTAGAGTTTGAAGTTTATCCAGAAGTTGAATTGAAAGATCTGGAAGCCATTGAAGTTGAAAAACCTGTTGTTGAAGTAAAAGACGAAGATGTTGATGCAATGCTGGAAACATTGCGTAAGCAGCAGGCTAATTGGAAAGAAACCGAAGAAGCTGTTGGCGCAGAAGATCGTGTTACTGTTGACTTCAATGGCTCTGTTGATGGTGAAGAGTTTGAAGGTGGTAAGGCATCTGATTTTGTTCTGGCTATGGGGCAGGGCCGCATGATCCCAGGTTTTGAAGAGGGCATTGTTGGTCATAAAGCTGGGGAAGAATTTACCATTGATGTCAATTTCCCAGAAGATTATCATGCTGAAAATCTGAAAGGTAAAGCTGCTAAGTTTGCGATCACATTGAAAAAAGTGGAACAGCGTGAACTGCCGGAGTTGAATGAAGAATTCATCAAGCGTTTCGGTATTGCTGATGGCACCGTTGATGGTCTGCGTGCAGAAGTACGTAAAAATATGGAACGTGAACTGAAAAATGCGGTCCGTAACCGTATTAAATCTCAGGTTATCGATGGTTTGGTTAAGGCTAACGAAATCGATGTTCCGGCCGCTGTTGTTGATAGCGAAATTGATGTTCTGCGCCGCCAATCGGCTCAGCGTTTTGGCGGTAATGAAAAGCAAGCTCTGGAACTGCCTCGTGAACTGTTTGAAGAACAAGCTAAACGTCGCGTTGTTGTTGGCCTGCTGTTAGGTGAAGTTATCAGCAGTAATGAGCTGAAAGCTGATGAAGAGCGTGTTAAAGCATTAATCGAGGAAATGGCTTCTGCCTATGAAGATCCTCAAGAAGTGATCGAATTCTATGGTAAAAACCAAGAATTGATGAACAATGTTCGTAATATTGCTTTGGAAGAACAAGCTGTTGAAGTTCTTCTGGGTAAAGCAAAAGTTTCTGAAAAAGAAACCACTTTCAATGAGTTAATGAATCAGAATCAAATGGCATAAGTTTTAATTTTGTCATGAGATGATGAATTTGTTGTCTTATTGAAATGAACCCGCAGATAAATCTGCGGGTTTTTTTATAAGTAAGAGACAAGATTTTTCTTGAAAAAAGTGGGTTTAACCCCAGATCCTTTTTAATATTATGTATATGATTGCAAAATTTTTCAGGGGTAATTCCCCCTTGATTGGTTAACTTTGAATCATGGTCATCATCGCTTATCTCAAGTAGAATTGGTTATGAATGGCACCAACATGAATTCTATTAGGAGACGAAAATGTCATATAGCGACAAGCGGGATCAATATGCGCCTCACATGGCTCTGGTGCCGATGGTAGTTGAACAGACTGCGCGTGGGGAACGTTCGTACGATATCTATTCGCGCTTATTAAAAGAACGTATTATTTTTCTGACCGGTCAGGTTGAAGATCATATGGCAAACCTGGTTGTAGCTCAGATGCTGTTTCTTGAGGCGGAGAATCCGGAAAAAGATATTTTCTTATATATCAATTCGCCAGGTGGTGTGATCACTGCGGGAATGTCCATCTATGATACGATGCAGTTTATTAAACCGGATATCAGTACTATTTGTATGGGGCAGGCATGTTCAATGGGAGCATTCTTGTTGACTGCTGGGGCAAAGGGAAAACGTATCTGTTTGCCAAATTCCCGGGTTATGATCCATCAGCCATTAGGCGGTTTCCAGGGACAAGCTACAGATATTGAAATTCACGCTCAGGAAATATTGAAAGTAAAATCGCGTATGAATGAGTTAATGGCAAAACATACGGGAAGACCTATTGAAGAGATCGCGAAAGATACAGAACGTGATCGTTTCTTGTCGGCAGATGAAGCCGTAGAGTATGGATTGGTTGATAAGATTTTCACCCATCGCGATTAATTTATTATTCCCGGAAGCTATAATATAAACATTCGGCTTACCATTTGGTAAAGCTATGACGTTTGGGGTAATAGCAGAAGTTTCCTGCTTTGCCAGATAAATCTGGGGGAGCAGTTGATAAAGTGAGGTTGTGACTGATGACAGATAAGCGCAAAGACGGTTCAGGAAAGCTGCTGTATTGCTCTTTCTGCGGGAAAAGCCAACATGAAGTGCGAAAATTGATTGCTGGCCCGTCAGTATATATTTGCGATGAGTGTGTGGATTTATGTAACGACATTATTCGCGAAGAAATTAAAGAGCTTGTACCACATCGTGAGCGTAGTGCATTACCAACGCCTCATGAAATCCGTCAGCATTTGGATGATTATGTTATCGGCCAGGAAACGGCGAAAAAAGTGTTGGCGGTTGCTGTTTATAACCATTACAAACGGTTACGTAATGGCGATATCAGTAACGGTGTTGAATTAGGTAAAAGTAATATTCTGCTTATTGGGCCGACAGGGAGTGGTAAAACCCTATTGGCTGAAACATTGGCTCGTTATCTTGACGTTCCTTTTACCATGGCCGATGCGACTACGCTGACCGAAGCGGGATATGTGGGAGAAGACGTAGAAAACATTATTCAGAAATTACTGCAAAAATGTGACTACGATGTACAAAAAGCTCAACGCGGTATTGTTTACATTGATGAAATTGACAAAATTTCACGTAAATCTGATAACCCGTCAATTACTCGGGATGTTTCAGGTGAAGGTGTACAGCAAGCGTTGCTGAAACTGATTGAAGGTACAATCGCGGCAGTTCCTCCTCAGGGGGGGCGTAAACATCCACAACAGGAGTTTTTACAGGTAGATACCTCCAAAATCCTATTTATTTGTGGTGGTGCGTTTGCAGGTCTGGATAAAGTCATTGGCCAGCGTTTAAATACCAGTACGGGTATTGGATTTGGTGCGAAAGTCAAAGGTGAGTCAGAAAAAGCGACTGAAGGCGAATTGCTTGCACTGGCTGAGCCGGAAGATCTCATTAAGTTTGGGCTTATCCCTGAATTTATTGGGCGGTTACCTGTTGTTGCCACGCTCAGTGAATTGAGTGAGGAAGCGTTGATTCAGATTTTGAAAGAACCTAAAAATGCGTTGACCAAGCAGTATCAAGCACTGTTTAACCTTGAAGGCGTTGATCTGGAATTCAGAAGTGAAGCCCTGATTGCTATTGCTAAGAGAGCAATGGTTCGTAAGACGGGGGCCCGCGGCCTACGCTCTATTGTTGAAGGCGCATTGTTGGACACTATGTATGATCTACCATCAATGGAAAACGTTGGAAAAGTTGTTGTAGATGAATCTGTTATCAATGGTCAATCTGCACCTTTGCTGATTTACAGCAAACCGGATGCCCAGGTTTCTGGTGAATAATTGAGTCTAGGACAGGGAATTCACTAAACGAGATATTATTGAATAAAATGAGGGGATTACCCTCATTTTGTTTTTATTAAAGTGCCATGCCATTGAATGTCAAATTCCTGTCCCCATATATTTTATATTCTATGGAGTGAAACTCGTGAGAACCGTGTTTCACGAGATTCCTAAAAACTGGCGAAAGCTAAACGAAGAGAGAGCTCTATGAATCTTGAGCGTTCCGAACGCATAGAAATCCCTGTATTGCCTCTGCGTGATGTGGTGGTTTACCCGCATATGGTGATCCCATTGTTTGTAGGGCGTGAGAAGTCTATTCACTGCCTGGAAGCAGCAATGGATCATGACAAACAGATCATGTTGGTTGCGCAAAAAGAAGCTTCAACTGATGAGCCAGGGGTTAATGACCTTTTCTCCGTTGGTACCGTAGCTTCTATTTTACAGATGTTAAAATTGCCTGACGGCACAGTAAAAGTGCTTGTCGAAGGGTTGAAACGTGCCCGCATTACGACTCTGGCTGATAATGGCGAACATTTTTCTGCTCATGCTGAGTATCTTGACTCGCCGCTCGTTGATGAGCGTGAGCAAGAAGTTATGATCAGGACAGCTATTAATCAGTTCGAAGGCTACATTAAATTAAATAAAAAAATTCCGCCAGAGGTTCTGACCTCGTTACACAGTGTCGAAGATGCCGCTAAATTAGCTGATACAATTGCTGCGCATATGCCATTGAAGCTTAGTGATAAACAGACTGTTTTGGAAATGTCTGATGTCGTTGAGCGTCTTGAATATCTGATGGCAATGATGGAGTCAGAAATTGATTTGTTACAGGTAGAAAAACGCATTCGTAACCGCGTGAAGAAACAAATGGAAAAAAGCCAGCGCGAGTACTACCTGAATGAACAGATGAAAGCGATTCAGAAAGAATTGGGTGAAATGGATGATGCGCCTGATGAGTATGAAACCCTAAAGCGTAAAATTGAAGCAGCAAAAATGCCCAAAGAGGCTCGTGAAAAAGCCGAAGCTGAATTGCAAAAACTGAAGATGATGTCTCCTATGTCGGCGGAAGCGACGGTTGTCCGTAGTTACATCGATTGGATGGTGCAGGTTCCGTGGGTTGCTCGCAGTAAAGTCAAAAAAGATTTGGTTAAAGCTCAGGAAACTTTGGATACCGACCATTACGGCTTGGAGCGTGTGAAAGAGCGTATCCTTGAGTACCTGGCAGTCCAAAGCCGAATTAGTAAAATTAAAGGGCCGATTTTATGTTTGGTTGGGCCTCCTGGGGTAGGTAAAACCTCTTTAGGTCAGTCCATTGCACGAGCGACCGGGCGGAAATATGTGCGTATGGCATTGGGGGGGGTTCGTGATGAGGCTGAAATCCGTGGTCATCGCCGAACTTATATTGGCTCTATGCCGGGCAAATTGATCCAAAAAATGTCCAAAGTTGGAGTGAAGAACCCTCTGTTTCTGCTGGATGAGATTGATAAGATGTCATCCGATATGCGTGGTGATCCAGCTTCTGCCTTGCTGGAAGTTTTGGACCCGGAACAGAACGTGGCATTTAACGACCATTATCTGGAGGTCGATTATGATCTGTCAGATGTCATGTTTGTTGCAACATCCAACTCTATGAATATTCCGGCGCCATTGTTGGATCGTATGGAGATTATTCGTCTTTCCGGTTATACCGAAGATGAAAAATTGAATATTGCCAAACGTCATTTGCTGCCTAAGCAGATTGAACGTAATGCCCTGAAAAAAAGCGAATTAACTGTTGATGACAGTGCTATTATTGGGATTATCCGTTATTACACTCGTGAAGCAGGAGTGCGTAGTTTAGAGCGAGAAATTTCTAAGCTGTGCCGTAAGACGGTAAAAGCATTGTTAATGGATAAAAATTTAAAACATATTGAAATCAATTCAGATAACTTAAAAGAGTATCTGGGTGTTCAACGTGTGGATTATGGCCGTGCAGATACGGAAAACCGTATTGGTCAGGTCACAGGACTTGCATGGACTGAAGTTGGTGGTGATTTACTAACCATTGAAACCGCGTGTGTTCCAGGGAAAGGTAAACTAACCTATACTGGCTCACTCGGTGAGGTTATGCAGGAATCCATTCAAGCAGCATTAACCGTTGTTCGTGCTCGTGCTGATAAATTGGGTATCAACGCTGATTTTTATGAGAAACGGGATATTCACGTCCACGTTCCGGAAGGGGCAACGCCGAAAGATGGCCCAAGTGCGGGTATCGCCATGTGTACAGCATTGGTCTCCTGTCTGACCGGTAATCCAGTTCGAGCTGATGTTGCTATGACCGGGGAAATCACATTGCGTGGTTTAGTTCTGCCAATCGGTGGCTTGAAAGAGAAACTACTGGCTGCTCATCGAGGCGGAATCAAAACAGTTTTAATTCCGGAAGAGAATAAACGTGATCTGGAAGAAATTCCCCAAAATATTATTGCAGATCTACAGATCCATCCAGTAAAACGTATTGAAGATGTTTTGGCTATTACATTGCAGGATCCTGTGTTTGGCGCAGAATTAGTGTCAGTTCAATAGTGCAAAAATAGTGGGCTATCTTAATAATTATGGATGAAATATAGGCTGGTAAGCGAATTCAGGCTTGCCAGCCTTTTTATATTGCTAACTTGGATGAACTGTCTAATAAATATTTTGTTGTCTTATGATTTCTTGCCAATATCGGAAAGGATTGATATAACGGCACTGCTATCGGGTTATCCGTTAGGATTCTGATGCGATAGTAAAAACTATATGGGGATGATAAGAGTGAATAAATCACAACTGATCGACAAGATTGCTGCTGACTCTAATATTTCTAAAGCAGCCGCAGGGCGTGTAGTAGATGCATTTATTTCTTCTGTAACGGGTGCATTGAAGGATGGCGATGATGTTGCTCTGGTGGGATTCGGTACTTTTGCTGTTCGTGAACGTTCCGCACGTACAGGTCGTAACCCTCAAACAGGAAAAGAGCTCAAAATTGCTGCGGCTAAAGTACCTGCTTTCCGTCCAGGTAAAGGTTTGAAAGACGCTGTTAATGGGTGACATGAACCAAATATTGTTTATCAGTCCTTGTTATACCCTATGGATTTCAAGATGCATTGCGGCGGCAAGGGAGCGAATCCCCGAGAGCATAGATAACTATGTGACCGGGGTGAGAGAGTGCAGCCAACAAAGAGGCAACTTGAAAGATAACGGGTATATATTGGCAAACATAGACTGACGAGACAGATTTGGTAAGTTAAAATAGAAGCGCATCAATTGATTGGTGCGCTTTTTTTCTCTTAGCGCTTGAATTAGCGTAATATGGCGTTTTCAATTTCACCAAAGCGGAGTTTTGCCTCTTTATGATGGACAACCTACGCACGGCGGCAAACAGTCCTGTGCTTAAAATCGTGCTGGCTCTCATTATCCTGTCTTTTGTTTTGACGGGGGTTGGGGGCTACCTGACAAGTGGAGCTGGTAGTTATGCTGCCGAAGTGAATGGCCAAGCTATCAGTCGTGCTCAATTGGAGGGTGCGTTTCAGCAAGAGAGAAACGCATTGCAAGAGCAATTGGGAGATAAATTCTCAGTGTTGGCAAGTGACGAACAAAGCATGAAGCAGATTCGTAATCAGGCTTTGGAGCGTCTAATTAATAATGTATTGATTGAGCAATATTCCCGTGCATTGGGTTTATCTGCCAGCGATGAGCAAGTTAAGGATTCTATCCGAAATATCTCTTACTTTCAGACAAATGGTAAATTTGATAACAACAAATATCTGGAGTTGCTTGAGCGTCCCAATATGAGTCCAGATATTTTTGCTGAACAAACACGCCAAAATCTAGTTAATCAACAATTAATTATGGCTTTTTCTGGTAGTGAAATAGCATTGCCTAGTGAGGTAAAACTCAGCGCTGAATTACTTCTGCAACAGAGAACTGCCCGTATGGCTACACTGGAGCTGAAGAAAATTCAGGCGCAGCAGGAAGTAACAGATAAAGACTTACAAGATTACTATAATCTGAACAAAAGCAGCTTTATTGCTCCAGAAGAAGTGAAAGTTAGCTATATCAAGATGGACGCTGTAGATGAAATGAATAAAGTTTCAGCTACATCTGCTGATGTTGATGCTTACTACGAACATAATTTGAAACTTTATACCCAACCAGAGCAGAAAAAATACAGTCTGATTCAGCTTGCAACTGAAGCTGAAGCCAAAACAGTGCTTGATGAGTTAAATAAAGGTGCTGATTTTGGTAAATTAGCGACTAAAAAATCTACGGATAAGTTTTCAGCGAAAAATAGTGGTGAGATCGGTTGGATGGAAGAGGATGCTCTTCCTGAAGAGTTGAAACAAGCTAATTTGAAAGAGAAAGGCCAAATTTCTTCTGTGCTTAGGGTTTCTAATAGCTTCGCTATTTTCCATTTGGATGATGTTGAGCCTCAAGTAATTAAGCCTTTATCTGAAGTTCGCTCTGAAATTGAGAAAACGGTTAAGCAGGAAAAAGCAGTAGATGCTTTCTATGCTCTGCAACAGAAGGTCAGTGATGCTGCTACTAGCGATAATGAATCTCTAGCTGCGGCTGAGGAAGTTTCAGGTATTAAGGTTGTGACGACTGATTGGTTTGATCGCAATAGTGTGCCGTCAGAGATTAATTTTGGGGCCGTCATTCATGCCATTTTTGAAGGTAATCTTGTTGATGGACAGGGGCCAACAGGGACTAACTCTGATGTTATCTCCGTTGAAGGCGATCGTGCATTTGTTCTCCGTGTAGATAATTATAAGCCAGAAACGGTACAACCCTTCGAGAAAGTTAAAGAGCAAGTTGCTGAATTGGTTAAACGTCAGAAAGCTGAAAAACAACTTCAAGTCGAAAGTGAGAAATTACTGGCTGCCTTAAAAGAAGGTAAAGGTGAGCAAGCCTTGAAAGGTGCAGGTATTCAATTTGGTGAATCTCAGGTTATTCAGCGTACATCTCAGGATAATGTGTTAGTTGGCGCAGTATTTGCTTTACCACGGCCGAAAGAAGGTAAGGCAGAATATGGTTTGACGAAAAATAGTTTGGATGACGTTGTGCTGATCCAACTAGATAAAGTTACTCCAGGTGTTGTATCCGAAGAACAAATTAGAAGCATGATTGATAGCTATCAGAGTGAAATGGGTAACGCTATGCTGGAGTCTTTACTGGTTAGCTTGCGTGAAAAAGCCAAAATTAAGTTAGGTCATATCGAATAAAAATTTGCGGAGAGTATCGCAAATATCTTTGTAATTATCTTGTCAATAAAGGCCGCTTTCGCGGCCTTTCGCATATCTGATCTTTGTCCATTGTACTCAAATTTATCTGTGGCAATCTTTTTTCCGCTCATAAAACATGGAGGAATTAATATGAAAAAATCGGGAATTTTATCTGTTTTGCTCGCTGGCTTGCTTTATGCGTGTGGAGGGCAATTTGCGATTGCCACTGAACAAGTAAAAGATAAAGTAGCTAAAACGGCCAATACTACCAGTAATTCTTCATCAGAAAAGCAATTACAGCAGCAGGATGCTTTGAAAGTAGAAGAAAAGGGAAAGGTGAATATTAATACTGCAAGTGCGGAAGAATTAGCAAGAGTACTAAATGGTATTGGGGTAAAAAAAGCACAAGGAATTGTTGAATATCGAGAAAAACATGGTGCGTTTACTACGGTGGAACAGTTACAGGAGGTTCAGGGAATAGGACCAGTTTTTATTGAACGAAATAGAAATAAGTTGAGTTACTAGTATATTATCTATCATCCTCATTCATGATTTTTCTTTATGGATGGGGATGTTGTGATCAAGGTTGCAAATAAATCACTTTAATTAGTGTGAATTTTTTGTTTTGCTATTGTGAAACCAATCTGGTCAGATGAGTGACTTTAACATAAGGCAATATTATGAGTTCGATTATAAAAGTTCATGGTTATCATATAGATTTGTTTCAGCATGTGAACAATGCTCGCTATTTGGAATTTTTGGAAAGTGCTCGGTGGGAATGGTTGCATAAGCATTCTGTAGTGGAATGGATACAGAAAAACAATGTTGGGTTTGCCGTGGTCAACATTAATATTAATTATCGCAGTTCAGCAGTTCTTGGCGATGAATTGGAAGTGGATTGCCGATTGACGGAGCTGAGAAACAGAAGTGGTGTATTTTCTCAGGAAATTATACGCAGAAGGAACAATCAACTCATTGCAGATGCTAAGACTACGTTTGTCTGGATTGATAGAAAAACTCAAAGGGCATTGTCTATTGAAGGTGAATTACGTGAAATAATGGGAGCGTTGGTGAAAACAGGGCAATGAAAGGGGAAGGCTCTCATTGCCATTGGGATTAAACTAAATGTGTTTTTGCTTTCATTTCAGTCATTATTTTTTCAGGCGCATTTAGATATTGTTCTAATCCGTTAGCTCTGAGATGACAAGCTGCACATTTACCACATCCATTACCTTGAATGCCGTTGTAGCAAGTTAGTGTCTGACTACGAACAAAGTCTAAATGCTGGTAGTAGTCGGACAATGCCCAAGTTTCAGCTTTGTTGAGCCACATCAATGGCGTTTCAAAACGGATATCACGGGCAATGCCAAGGCTTACAGCTTTATTCATTGCTTTGATAAATTCATCACGGCTATCAGGGTAACCGGAGAAATCAGTTTCACATACGCCAGTAATAACTGCTTCTGCTTCAACTTGGTAAGCATATATAGCAGCCAGTGTCAGGAACAAAATATTGCGGCCAGGGACAAATGTACTGGGTATAGCGCTTTTTTTACTTTCATTATAATCGGGAATAGGGATGTTATCGCGAGTCAGACTGCTGAGAGCCAGTTCACTAAGTAATGTGACATCCAGTACTTTATGAGCAACAACACCAAGAGAATGGTTGATATTACGTGCAACATCAATTTCGGCGCGATGGCGCTGACCATAATCAAAAGTGACACAATGTACTTCGTCATATTGATTAATTGCTTGAATTAGGCAGGTCGTGGAATCTTGTCCACCACTGAATACAACAACAGCTCGTCTCATTGTAACATCCTCATTAGAATAAAATGGTTATGTTACTTATAACTGCGGAAATTGGATAGTTGTTTGAGATAAGATGAGACATCGCCGATGTTATTTTTTACCCAATCTGGATTGTAATAGGTATCGAGATAACGTTCACCACTGTCGCACAGTAAAGTTACTATTGCACCTTGTTCTCCACGCTCATGCATTTGGTTAGCAAGCAGGAGAGCTCCCCAGACATTGGTCCCCGTAGATGCGCCAACTTTTCTGCCTAACAATTTTTCCAGCCAGTAAATTGTTGCAATGCTGGCGCAATCGGGTATTTGTATCATGTCATCAATAACCGAAGGAATAAAAGAAGGCTCAGCCCGAGGGCGGCCAATACCTTCAATCTTACTGCTATAATTGCCACGAATATCACAGCAATTTTGACGGTAATAGTCATAGAATATAGAGTTTTCTGGATCGACAACAATTAGTTTCGTGTTATGCCCTTGGTAACGGATATAGCGTCCTAACGTTGCAGAAGTTCCCCCAGTACCAGCGCTCATAACGATATAATCTGGTTCAGGAAATGGTTCCATTTGCATCTGGCGAAAAATACTTTCAGCAATATTGTTGTTACCTCGCCAGTCTGTTGCTCTTTCGGCGTAAGTAAATTGATCCATATAATGTCCATTTAGTTCTTTCGCTAGTCGTTCTGACTCGTCATAAATTTGTGCTGAATGGTTAACAAAATGGCATTTACCACCATAAAATTCAATTTCCTGAATCTTACGTTTAGCGGTGTATGAGGGCATAACAGCAATAAAAGGTAACCCAAGCAGACGGGCAAAATAGGCTTCGGATACAGCGGTACTACCCGATGAGGATTCAATAACTGGGGTACCTTCCTTTATCCAGCCATTACTAAGTGCGTAAAGGAATAAAGAACGAGCAAGCCTGTGTTTCAGACTACCAGTTGGATGGGTGCTTTCATCTTTTAGATACAAATGGATACCTGGGAAAACTGGTAAATTAAGGCGGATAAGATGAGTGTCAGAACTGCGTTGATGATCTGCTTGAATCTCTCTGATTGCCTTGGTGGTCCAACTGTGTGACATTAATTATTAACTCTATAATTTAAAAATAATTGACGGCGGATAGATTAACTTGATACTGGGAGAAATAGATTGTTATTTTTCTTAATATGTGGTTTCTTGATGGAAAAATTTTCTATAAGAGGTAGCTATGTTGGATAAAACAGACCGCAAGTTGCTTAAGTTACTACAGAAAGATTGTAGTCTGTCTCTGAATGCATTGGCGGAAGCTGTTAATCTTACCTCTACTCCTTGTTGGAAGCGACTAAGACGACTTGAAGATGAAGGCTATATCGTTGGCAAAGTTGCTTTGCTTGATAGCGAAAAATTAGGATTAGGGCTGACAGTGATTGTTATGATCAGAACTCAGCAGCATAATAGTGCTTGGTATGAGCAATTTGTCGCATTTATAAAACAAATGCCAGAAGTCTTGGCTTTTTATCGTATGGCTGGTGAGTGTGATTATCTGATGCATGTTGAAGTTGTAGATATGAAGAGTTATGATCTTTTTTACAAGCGTATGGTGAACGGTATACCGGGGTTGATTGATGTTACATCCAACTTTGCAATGGAAAAAATCAAGTATACTACGGTATTGCCAATACCAGATTAGTCCACTATTATTCAGAGAATTAATTCAATTATTTTGAGTTTGATTTAATTTTTTTATTATTTATTTATATTTAAGTTTATATTTAAATATAAATTTATATTTCGGGATATACACGTGTGATATTATTTTCTCAATTAAGTTGGTACTTTCGTAGTGAATGGCGTCGCTACCTTGGAGCAGTAAGCCTGCTTATTATCATTTCTATTCTGCTATTAGTTCCTCCATATTTGGTGGGTGTCATTGTTGATGGTGTTAGTGCTGGATCTATGTCATCTTACCAATTGATGATATGGATTGGTGTTATGTTGGTCGTAGCGTTGTTTGTCTATGTTCTACGATATATATGGCGATTATGGTTGTTTGGGGCGTCATATCAATTAGCGGTTAAGTTACGGAATAATTTTTACCGACAATTCAGTTGCCAAAACCCGGAATTTTATCTGCGTCACCGTACGGGCGATTTGATGGCTCGTGCCACCAATGATGTGGAACGGGTGGTGTTTGCCGCGGGGGAAGGCGTGTTAACGTTGGTTGATTCGCTAGTTATGGGCTGCGCTGTGTTGATTGTAATGAGTGTGCAAATTAGTTGGCAGTTAACGTTATTGGCTATGTTACCTATGCCTATTATGGCAATTATTATTAAACGATATGGTGATCAACTACATCATCGTTTTAAATCGGCACAAGGTGCATTTTCTGCTCTGAATAATCAAGCTCAGGAGAGTTTAACTAGTATTCGCATGATCAAGGCATTTGGTCTTGAAGATCTACAAGCAAATCAGTTTGAGCAAGTTGCAGTAGAGGCTAGCCATAAGAATATGTATGTTGCCAGAGTAGATGCCCGATTTGATCCGACAATTGTTATTGCAATCGGTATATCAGATTTGTTGGCTGTCGGGGGTGGTAGTTGGATGGTGTTGAATGGGGGATTAACTCTGGGTGAACTTACTAGCTTCGTAATGTACCTTGGTTTGATGATTTGGCCAATGTTGGCGCTAGCATGGATGTTTAATATTGTTGAACGGGGAGGTGCTGCATATAGCCGTATCCGTAGTTTATTACAAGAACCTCCTGTCATTAAAAATGGTCTCCGTCATTTATCACCTGAGCGCAGTATCCTGAATGTGGATATTAAATCTTTTAATTATCCTCAAAGTAATAAGAGTGTTCTGAATCAAATTAATTTCAGGTTATCTCCTGGGCAGTTACTGGGGATCTGTGGTCTAACAGGTTCAGGTAAGAGTACCCTGCTTGCTCTGATGCAGAGACAGTTTGATGTAACTGAGGGGGAAATTCTTTTCCAGTCGATAAAAATTGCAGATATCCAGTTGGATGAATGGCGGGCTCGTTTTGCCGTTGTCAATCAAACACCTTTTCTGTTTTCAGATACCGTAGCCAGTAATATTGCTTTGGGACATCCGGATGCTACACAGGAGCAAATTGAAGAAGTTGCTCGCCTGGCTTGTGTTCATGAAGATATTCTTCGTTTACCAGAAGGGTATCAAACGGAGGTAGGGGAACGTGGAGTGATGCTTTCTGGTGGGCAGAAGCAGCGTATCTCTATTGCGAGAGCATTACTCTTAGAAACAGAGATTTTGATTTTGGATGATGCCTTATCTGCGGTTGATGGGCAAACTGAATACAGTATTTTGCAAAACCTAAGACAATGGAGACAACAACGCACGGTTATTATTAGTGCCCATCGTCTGTCTGCATTAACTGATGCTGATAATATTCTGGTGATGCAGCAAGGTTCGATTATACAGCAGGGACAACATCAGCAACTGGTGGAGCAACCAGGATGGTATCGTGATATGTATCATTATCAACAAATTGAAGCAGCACTGGATAGTGAGGATGGAATCGTATGAAGGAGATAGAGATGACTAAGGTTCGTCAATTGTGGCCGTCTCTGAAACGTTTGCTGATTTATGGAAAAGATTATCGTAAGCTGTTAGTGCTGGCGGTGCTTATGTTGTGGGTGTCTGCAATTGCGGAGGTAAGTGGCCCAGTTCTAATTTGTTATTTTATCGATAATATGGTTGCAACAGGTAATATGCCCATTGGATTGGTCATTGGCTTGGCTGTATCCTTTATTGCTCTGCAACTTATCACTGCTGTATTACACTATTTCCAGGCTTTATTGTTCAATCAAATATCAGTTGATGTTGTTCGGCAACTTCGTACTGATGTAATGAATGCGGCATTGCGTCAGCCTTTGAGTGCTTTTGATAATCAACCAGTAGGACAATTAATTTCTCGTGTAACGAATGATACTGAGGTTATTCTAGATCTTTATGTCAATGTGATCCCTACGGTATTCCGTGGTATAGCATTGATTAGCGCTATGTTGATTGCCATGTTTGTACTGGAATGGCGTATGGCATTGATTGCAATTCTTATTTTTCCTATCGTATTAATTGTTATGGCGATATATCAGTATCTAAGTACACCAATTATCCGACAGGTGCGTAGTTATTTAGCTGACGTTAATGATAATTTTAACGAGATTATCAATGGAATGAGTGTTATCCAACAATTCCGGCAGCAGGCCCGTTTTGGTGAACGAATGCTGGCAACTAATCTTGCTCATTATCAAGCAAGAATGCAGGTACTACGGTTAGATGGGCTTTTATTACGACCATTACTGAATTTTGTGTCAGCTATGGTACTGTGTGGCCTTATCATGCTATTTGGTTTTAATGGAATCGGCGTAATTAGTGTTGGGGTGTTGTATGCCTTTATCGATTACTTGGCACGGTTGAATGAACCACTCATTGAGTTGACCTCCCAGCAATCTATCTTGCAGCAAGCTGTGGTTGCTGGTGAGAGAATATTTGAATTAATGGATAGTCCTCAACAAGGCTATGGCATGGATAATCAGCCACTATCCAGTGGTCGAATTGATATAGAAAATGTTAGCTTTTCTTATCGGGATGACAAAGTAGTTTTACAAGACATCAATTTACAAGTTCCGGCTCATGGTTTTGTTGCTTTGGTTGGTCATACCGGTAGTGGTAAAAGTACGTTGGCAAATTTACTGATGGGATATTATCCGTGGCAGAAAGGGGAAATTTACCTCGATGGTCGGCCTGTATCATCCCTGTCTCATTCGGTACTACGCAATGGTATAGCAATGGTTCAGCAGGACCCGGTCATTCTTGCTGATTCTTTCTTTGACAATATTACTCTTGGCCGAAATATTTCAGAAGAGAAAGTTTGGCAGGTATTGGAAACCGTGCAATTAGCTGAGTTAGTACGTACATTACCTAATGGACTTCATACTATTTTGGGAGAGCAGGGTAATACGTTGTCGGCTGGTCAAAAACAGTTGCTTGCTATGGCGAGAGTGTTAGTGCAAACGCCACAAATTTTGATCCTTGATGAAGCGACTGCAAACATTGATTCTAGTACAGAACAGATGGTACAACAGGCTTTGAGGTTGATTCGTCAGCAAACAACGTTGATCGTGATTGCTCACCGCCTGTCTACTATTGTGGAAGCTGATACCATTCTGGTGCTACATCGTGGTGCAGTTGTTGAACAGGGATGCCATCAACAATTATTGGCAAGGCGTGGACGTTACTATCAGATGTATCAGTTGCAACAAGTCGGTGAGACACTAAATGAATGTGGCACAGTCTCTGAGAAAGAGGTACTAATTTAATCAGGCTTGCACTGATTAGGTGCACTCCGGGAGAGTATATTCGCTACTCTCCCCCCTTCTTATTCTCCAGAATTTTTATTTTCTTTATTATTATTTGATTTCTATATTCTTTTAGTTTCTGGCACATACTTTGCTATTTCCTTATTGCAAACATAATAGCCGGATGGAAGGGGGATATATGAAGCTCATTACGACAATTATAAAACCATTCAAATTGGAGGATATTAGGGAGGTTCTCTCTGGTCTTGGTGTTCAGGGATTGACCATAACAGAGGTAAAAGGATTTGGGCGTCAGAAGGGACATGCGGAGCTTTACCGTGGAGCTGAATATAGTGTCAATTTTTTACCTAAAATAAAGATAGATATTGCTGTAGCAGATGAATCAGTTGAGGAGGTAATTCATGCTATTCAGCAATCAGCTTTCACTGGAAAAGTTGGCGACGGTAAAATCTTTGTCGTTGAATTACAGCAGGCTATTCGTATTAGAACAGGAGAGACTAACGATGCGGCACTGTAACTCACTGATAGAGGAGATAGATGTGAAAAGACAATTCTCAGTGGCCGCCGGTATTGTGGCCAGTTGTGTGCCATCATTATCTCAGGCTGCGGAAGGCGTTGTTGATAAAGCTGATAATGCTTTTATGATGATTTGTACAGTCCTTGTTCTGTTTATGACCATTCCGGGAATTGCTCTGTTTTATGGTGGATTGTTACGGAGTAAGAACGTCTTATCGCTACTGGCTCAGGTTATGGTGAGCTTTGCTTTAGTATGTGTGTTGTGGGTGATTTACGGTTACAGCCTGGCTTTTGAACCAGGGAATGGTTTTTTCGGTGGTTTTAGTCAAATGATGCTAAAGAATTTGGCATTCACTGACTTAAGTGGCAGTTTTTATCAGCTAATTCATGTGGCATTTCAGGGTTCTTTCGCTTGTATCACAGTTGCTTTGATTGTTGGTGCATTAGGGGAACGTATTCGCTTTTCGGCCTTGTTAATTTTTAGTGTGCTGTGGTTGACATTTTCTTACCTTCCTATGGCGCATATGGTTTGGGGCGGCGGTGTACTTTCACAGGATGGAGCATTGGATTTTGCGGGTGGTACGGTTGTCCATGTTAACGCTGCTGTAGCTGGATTGGTTGGTGCCTACTTGCTGGGAAAACGAACTGGTTTTGGGAAAGAAGCATTTAAACCGCATAATTTGCCGATGGTCTTCACTGGTACTTCTGTGCTCTATATTGGTTGGTTTGGTTTTAATGCGGGTTCTGCGAGTGCTGCTAATGAGATAGCTGCTCTGGCATTTTTAAATACTATTGTGGCGACTGCTGCTGCTATCCTGTCATGGGTTTTTGCAGAATGGTTTTTCCGTAATAAGCCGTCTCTTTTAGGAGCGTGTTCAGGCTGTATTGCTGGACTGGTTGGTATTACACCTGCTGCCGGAATGGTAGGTGTTGGTGGTGCATTAGTCATTGGTCTGATCGCGGGTTTTACCGGACTTTGGGGGGTGGTGGCTTTAAAACGATGGTTACGTGTTGACGATGTATGTGATGTATTTGGTATACACGGCGTATGCGGGATCGTAGGTTGCCTCCTGACTGGGATTTTTACGGCTAAATCTTTGGGAGGAACCGGGCATGCAGAGGGTATAACCATGTTGGAGCAAGTTGGTATTCAGGCGTTTAGTATACTGGTTTGTGTGGTTTGGTCAGTTATTGTTGCCTTTGTTGCTTTTAAAATAGCAGAGCTGTTGGTAGGGTTACGGGTTACAGTTGAAATTGAAAGGGAAGGGTTGGATATTAATTCTCACGGAGAGAGTGCTTATAATTAAGCTGTAATATTAAAAGGCAGCAATAAAACCATAAAATACAATGCTGGTTTCTTAATTTGCTGCCTTATTTATTTATCTGTTGCGTTTCCTAATCAGACCTTCTTGTACTGTGGAGGCAACAAGTACCCCTTCACGATTATAAATCTGTCCCCGAACAAAACCACGAGCACCAGAAGCTGATGGACTATCTATAGCATATAGTAGCCAGTCGTCTAGTTTAAACGGGCGGTGGAACCACATAGAGTGGTCAATTGTTGCTATCTGAATATTTTTCTCAAGAAACCCGAAGCCATGTGGCTGTAATGCTGTTGGCAGAAAGTTAAAATCGGAGGCATAACCAAGAAGATATTGATGAATAAAAGGGTCATCAGGCATATCGCCGTTACTGCGGAACCAAACATAGCGTACAGGTTCTTCTGGTGGACAATTAAATGGACTATGATATTTTACGGGTCTCATTTCTAGCGGGCAGGGAAAGAGAAGAATATTCTGCATCTTCTGTGGCAGTAGATGTGACATCTTTTTCACGATTTCGTTCTGAGGGATAAGCTCTTCTGGATAGGGTACATCCGGCATCATATTCTGATGTTCAAAACCTTCTTCATGACTTTGAAATGAGGCGGTCATATAAAAGATAGGTTTGCCATTCTGAATGGCACTGACTCGCCGGGCACTAAAACTTCCTCCATCACGTAGAATTTCAACATCATAAACGATAGGTTTGTGACTGTCTCCGGGGCGTAAGAAATAGCTATGAAAAGAGTTGCCCATCCGGTCATCGACAACGGTTTGTTTGGCTGCATACAGTGCCTGACCAATCACTTGCCCCCCGAAAACTTGGGGAAAACCGAGATCTTTACTTTCTCCTCGGTAAATACCTTCCTCAATTTTCTCCAATTTCATCAAATTTATCAGATTCTGTAATGACTTACTCATAATACGCCTTTGTTTTCTATTAGGTTATCGAGAGTACAAGGGATGATTATTGTCTCATTAATAGATGATTAATAAATAACTAAATTGTAAATGTTTTAAGTCCTGACAGTAGTGCAATAAAGAATATGAGATTTATTGGTGTCTAATATTCAATTTTTTAATCTATAATCCAGATGGTTTAGATTTAATGATTTGATATTTCAATTTATTTTAATTTTTATATATACCTTATGGATTTCAAGATGCATTGCGACGGCAAGGGAGCATGGGTAACTATGTGACCGGGGTGAGTGAACTCAGCCAACAAAGAGGCAACTTGAAAGATAACGGGTATAGATTAGCTAATAATGGAGGAATGTATATGAAGTTATGGCAGCTCCCCGCTGGTGTGCTACTAGCGGTTGCTTTGGTCGGGTGTAATGCCAAAGGTGCTGAGGTAGTAGATACTCAGGTGAAAAAGATTGAAAATCCAGTGAAACGGTCTTTTGTTGAAGGCAATATTAATATATTACAGCGTATAGCATTGCCAGCAGATGCTGTTCTGACGGTGACTTTATCTGATGTATCTTTGCTTGATGCACCTTCAGTTACTCTGTCTCAGAAGGTTGAACGTTTAGGAGGGAAACAATCGCCTTTCCATTTTGTTTTGCCTTATCAATCAGACAAAATTAACCCGGGTGCACGCATTGTTGTCAGTGCTTCTGTTTCGCTGCATAGTCGATTGATGTTTGTTACAGATACAGCGTATGAAGTGATTAATAATGGGAAGACTAAAAATATCGAAATTACGTTGAAAGCCGTTAGATAATACATTTCCTTAATTGTATTCACTTGTAATGTGCAATAAATCAGCATTCGGGCCTGCTTGTCTTGCTATTTGAGTAGGTATGAATGATAATGGCGCCGCTTTGAAGTTAAAGCAACACGTCACAATGGGGGCTCTGTTGGTTCTCCCGCAACGCTAACTTGTTAACTTGGTCAGGTCCGGAAGGAAGCAGCCATAGCAGGGGATGTGTGTGCCGGGATGTCGCTGGCAGAGCCCTCGCCAATTTTCATTGATAACCTAAATAAATAGATGATCTAAATAAGCCGATAGCACTTTACCGGCTCGGATCACTTTCTATCTGATAAAGACTATTTTAGCGAACGTATTTCCATACTGAAGGTGGAATTCTATCATACAGTTTATTCATGGTCAGCTCAGCTAGGCGGTGATCCGCAGCAGAGTAGAATAGTTCAAGTTCATCTCCTGAAAGTTCATATTTGTTCTTTTCAATCACACGTTCTAGTGTATCAATCGTGGTGCATTTTCTTAAACGCATCAGATAATCAGTTTTAGTCATAATCGCCTTTCTTATTTAACATATATAAAAAATTATTGAGGGAAATATTCAATCAAATTTTGCTCAAGGAACAACTTAAATCCTGTAACAGGACGCTGATTGAGTGTTCATTAGTTTTACCATTCCACAAGTCTGGAAACGCCAATCTTAATTTGTTTCCAAGAAATTTGTAAGTATATGTATTATCAATACATTTATCAATTCAAGAGAGAAGGTTGAAATCATCAGAATATTTTATTTTAAAGTACCAAACGAAAGTTGATATGTATTCGTTCTATTTGTTTAGCTCTAAATTATCCTGAGATGTAAAAATTATTTTCACAACCAGTCTCATCTCTGTATACTTTGCACTAGATGTGCCTCTTGCCTTAGATTCTCACATAAGCATTTTAATTCATCAATATTATGTCATCTTGAGTGAATATTCATCCATGCTATGTTGATCTTCCAGTATATGCCATTACTTAATTTTTTGAGTTAAACACTAAGCATATACACGTATTATAAAATTTTTTTCGAGAGATTATTATTATGTATCTATAATCGTTCTTTGGGATTATTTATCTTTTTTACAGATAGCTCTGATTTGCTTCTGGTAAATCAGGATCAGCTCTTAACAAAAATTCATACCTTAACTCAATAAACTATAAATATCGGCTAGTATGTGTGAGTTAATATGTAGGTTTATATAAAACAGTATTACTCTCAGATACCAGTAACGGCAGATTATAGCCTGATGGCTACAATAATCAATGAATATAACATCATTATTACATAAGTCACTATGTGCTGGTATTGTTTTTTGTCATTTAGTGTAAAAAAAGATAAAGTAATTTTTGTCCGACAACTTTCATATTAATTTTATTAAAGTCACTAATGCTTGGATTTTTAAAGCTATTTTATACTCATAAGTGGTGATCATAATTAAATTTAAACAAAATTACTTAAAGATTAAGCGGATAGGTTAGTGATCAGAATTTTGCCAGATGGAAGCAACTATTATATTAAGAAGGCCGATTTGACGGCCTTCTGGTTATTGTTGGTAGTATTAATGAGATTCTGACGCGGGTTCAATCTCCTCCGCTTTCTTACTGAAACGTCGTCTTATAACCACAAAGAATACTGGCACGAAAAAGATTGCTAGCGAGGTTGCTGCAATCATTCCGCCTAATACCCCAGTACCCACTGCGTTTTGAGAGCCAGAGCCTGCACCATTACTCAGTACTAGGGGAATAACACCTAACATAAATGCTAGTGATGTCATTAGGATTGGGCGAAGACGCATTCTTACCGCATCTAGCGTAGCTTCTATCAACCCCTTGCCTTCTTTTTCCATCAGATCCTTAGCGAATTCAACGATGAGTATTGCGTTTTTCGCCGACAAACCGATAGTGGTTAACAAGCCAACTTTAAAGTAAACATCGTTATCCAAACCGCGGAATGTTGTTGCTAACAAGGCCCCAACGATACCCAATGGTACTACTAGCATAACTGAGAATGGAATTGACCAGCTTTCATATAGTGCTGCCAGACAGAGGAATACCACTATCAATGATAATGCATACAGAGCTGGAGCCTGATTACCGGATAGGCGCTCTTGATAGGACATACCGGTCCAATCGAAACCGATCCCATTCGGTAGCTTGGATGCCAGCTCTTCCATCAGGGCCATTGCATCGCCGGTACTTTTACCTGGAGCTGCTTCACCCAGAATTTCCATTGATGGTAAACCGTTGTAACGTTCCAGACGTGGTGAGCCGTAGGTCCAAGGTTCTTTGGATGTATCTATAAAGGCAGAAAATGGAACCATTTCACCTTGTTTGTTACGGACATACAGCTTGTAGATATCACTTGGCAACATACGATAAGGTGCTTCCGACTGAACGTAAACTTTTTTGACGCGACCGCGATCGATAAAGTCGTTCACATAGTTACTACCAAACATCGTGCTGAGTGTTGAGTTAATATCAGCGATGGAAATACCGAGAGCTTCGGCTTTTTCCTGATCGATCCTGAGCCGATATTGAGGAGTATCTTCCTGACCATTAGGACGAACACCTACTAACATATCTGGATGTTGTTGTATCATGCCAAGTAATTGGTTACGGGCTTCTGTCAGTTTGTCATGTCCAAGGTTTGCTTTATCAATTAATTCAAAATCAAAGCCGGTCGCTGAACCTAACTCTACAATTGCCGGGATGTTGAACGCAAAAACCATACCTTCTTTGATTTTCTGGAAGTGAGCACTAGCCCTGGCAACAATAGCAGGTACTTTGTTTTCAGCGCCAGGACGTTCACTCCAGTCTTTCAGGCTTATAAAGCCTAACCCAGTGTTTTGCCCTTGACCACTAAAACCAAAGCCGCTGACGGTAAATACAGAAACCACACGATCTTTTTCTTCTGTATTGAAGTAATCGCTTATTTTATCCAGAACTTTCTCTGTTTGTTCCTGTGTCGCCCCCGCAGGTAATTGAACCATTGTCAGCAATACTCCCTGATCTTCTTCAGGAAGAAAGGAAGATGGTAAGCGTGTGAACATGACGGCCATACCAGCCACTAGGAATACATAAATTACCAGATAACGGCCTGTATTGCGTAGAATACGACCAATACTATCAGTATAGTGGTGGGTACTTTTGTCAAATATGCGGTTGAACCAGCCAAAGACGCCGGTCTGCTTACCGTGGCTACCTTTGGCAATGGGTTTCAACATAGTGGCACATAGAGCTGGTGTCAGGATTAAGGCTACCAGCACAGAGAGTACCATTGCAGATACGATAGTAATCGAGAATTGACGATAAATTGCACCGGTTGAACCGCCGAAGAAGGCCATTGGGATAAATACAGCAGACAGCACCATTGCAATACCAACTAAGGCGCTTTGGATTTGTCCCATTGATTTCCTGGTTGCTTCTTTTGGCGATAGACCTTCTTCCTGCATAACACGTTCAACGTTTTCTACAACAACAATGGCGTCATCTACCAGTAAGCCAATGGCAAGAACCATAGCAAACATGGTTAATGTATTTATTGAATAGCCAAATGTAGCGAGTATCGCAAATGTTCCTAAGAGTACGACTGGAACCGCAATGGTTGGAATGAGTGTTGCGCGGAAATTTTGGAGAAATAGGTACATTACCACGAACACTAGCATAATTGCTTCAACCAGTGTTTTTACCACTTCGTTAATAGAGATTTTAACGAATGGTGTGGTGTCATATGGATAGACAATTTTCAGCCCGTGAGGGAAGAAAGGTTCCATATTTTTTAGTGCTTCTTTTACTGCTTTGGATGTATCCAAAGCGTTAGCGCCTGTCGCTAGTTTGACACCGATACCCGCAGCAGGTTTACCGTTATAGCGGGCAATGATGTTGTAGCTTTCCGCACCTAGTTCCACGTTTGCTACGTCTTTCAGACGGACCTGAGAACCGTCAGTATTGACGCGCAGGAGGATATTACTGAACTCTTCCGGTGAGGTTAGACGTGTTTGAGCAATGATCGAAGCATTCAGGCGTTGACCTGGAACGGGAGGAGTTCCCCCTAATTGACCGGCGGCTATCTGGTTATTTTGCGCTTTAATTGCATTTATTACATCTAAAGTCGTCATTTTGTAGTTAACGAGCTTGTCGGGGTTTAACCAGATACGCATAGCATACTGGTTACCGAAAAGCATTGTATCACCTACACCGGTTACGCGACTTAAAGGGTCCTTGACAGTTGCACCAACATAGTCAGAGATATCGTCCTGTGACATGGAGCCATCTTCAGAGATGAATCCGGCAACCATCAGGAAAGAGGTTGTGGACTTATCTACACGTATCCCTTGCTGTTGCACTTCTTGTGGTAACAGAGGCATAGCGAGTTGCAGCTTGTTTTGCACCTGTACCTGTGCAATGTCGGGGTTAGTACCCGCTTCAAAGGTTAGTGTGATGTTCATGTTTCCAGCAGAATCACTGTCGGAAGACATATAAACCAGGTTGTCGATACCATTCATATTCTGTTCGATAACCTGAGTAACTGTGTTTTGTACAGTGGTGGCATCTGCGCCGGGATAAGTTGCGGCGATAGAAATCGCCGGTGGTGCGATAGTAGGGTATTGCGCCACGGGTAATTTCATAATTGCCAGCAGCCCAGCCAGCATGGTGATAATTGCGATTACCCATGCAAAGATTGGCCGATCTATAAAAAACTTAGGCATGAATCACCGACTCCTAAATTAAGACTTTTTCGCAGGTTCAGTTTGGTTCGCAGCAGATTTTGCATTTAAGTCTACTTCTGCTGCTTTAACCGGGATGCCGGGTTTAATTTTTTGCAAACCAGTAACAATGATCCGGTCACCTGCTTTCAGACCGGAAGTTACTAGCCATTTATCACCAATAGCTTGGTTAGCGGTGATAACGCGTGGTTCGACTTTTTCGTCTGCACCAACCACCATGACAGTAGCTTCACCACGAGGTGTACGGGTAACTCCTTGTTGAGGAACGAGTATTGAATCCCGGCGAATCCCCTCTTCCAGTTTTGCTCGGACGAACATGCCTGGCAGTAACTCTTCATTTGGATTAGGGAATATTGCACGGATAGTGATAGAGCCTGTTGTTTCATCTACAGCGATATCAGAGAATTCCAAGTAGCCTGTTTCACTGTAATTTTTACCATTTTCCATGATCAGGTGAACTTTAGCCTTACTGTCCCCTTTCTGCACAACACCTTTGGCGATTTCATTTTTAAGACGCAGATAATCATCACTTGACTGAGTGACATCCACATAAATTGGATCTAGTTGTTGAACAGTTGTCAGTGCTGTTGGTTGACCAACAGAAACAAGAGCGCCTTCAGTTATAGTCGATTTGCCGGAACGACCACTAATCGGCGCTGTAACTTTGGTATATGCTAAATTGATACGGGCAGTCTCTACAGATGCTTTTGCTGCTTGTACTATAGCATTCGCTTGAGCATAGTCAGCGCTGGCTTTATCAAATTCCTGTTGACTAACATAGTTTGTACCTAACAGTGACTTATATCGGTTCACTGTTAAGCGTGTGATCTCTGCATTAGCTTGAGCTTTTGCCAAATCAGCTTTAGCACTGTCATAGGTAGCTTGGTAAGTTGCTGGATCTATCTGATATAAAGATATGCCTGCTTTTACATCGCTACCTTCTTTATAATTTCGTTTCAGAATTATACCACTTACTTGTGGACGAACTTCTGCAATGCGGAAGGCTGACGTTCGGCCTGGAAGTTCTGTCGTGACCATCAGAGGTTCATTTTTCAGCGTCACGATACCGACTTCAGGAGCCTGTTGATTCCCAGCAGCCTGCTGAGAGTCTTTGTCGTTACATCCTGAAAGAGCTAAGCTGCCTGAGAATACCAGTATTGTAGCCAGAGGCAAAACTCCCCTGTTTATTCGCATAAGTAAACCTCAATATTTTTAGATGTTGACCCTTCAATCCGTAAAACCATTACTCCATTAATAACAGCATGCTATAATACAAACATACGTGAATGTATGTAAATCCATTTTAGGTTAAAATTAGAGTGTATGGCACGAAAAACTAAACAACAGGCTGAGGAGACCCGGCAACAGATTATAGACGCAGCTATAAAAGAGTTTTCTGAGCGCGGTGTCTCTGCTACTTCACTGACAGATATTGCCACAACCGCCGGGGTAACCCGAGGAGCAATTTACTGGCACTTTAAAAATAAAGTAGACCTGTTTTCCGAAGCCTGTAGAATAACAGATTCTAAGATTGACGAATTAGAAAAAGAGTATCAAGCAAAATATCCTAATAATCCACTCCTGATTTTAAGAACTTTAATCATCCATATCCTGACGTCGGTCGTTGACGATCCGAAAAACCGGCTATTAATGGAGATTTTTTTCCACAAATGTGAGTTTGTTGGTGAAATGTCTGCCTTGGTGGAAGTCCGTCAGGAGCTGTGTGTTGCAGACTATGTTCGTATTGAAGAATCTCTTTCTGGTTGTATTGCATCAGGCCAGCTTCCTTATAATCTTCATCTGCGGCGAGCGGCTATCATGTTAAGGGGATTGATAACGGGCTTGCTGGAAAACTGGTTATTTGCGCCAGATAGTTTTGATATTCAGAAAGAAGCGGAGTCGTTAGTAGATAGTTTTATCGATATGCTTAAATATAGTGAGCATATGAAAATCACTGAAAAATGAAGAACCAGAATAATAGAGGTGAATTCTATTTTGGTAATTGCTAACAATGTGGCTAATGGCAAAAAATCATTATCTTATGCTCTTTGTTTATCTGCTGCTATATAAGAGATGAGACAGAGAAACTAAGTTGAAAATATTTCTAATATCAGATGCTGTTGCCGGTTTTGTTAGGGAAAAGGTCAAAGAAAAACTATAACTTAAGGTAAATTTTTAAGATTTTGACTGTATAAAATGTATTGATCAAATTTAGAAGGGTGGAACAGGAGTTTGTGATGTCAGCAGGTTGGAACGGGTTGATAACGCTGAAATTAGTATATTGATTGAATTTTCCCTACGGATTTTGTAGGCAGACACCGTGCTAAGTAGGAGTAGTGTTAAGTTGCTGGCTGCTAAGAGATAACTATCTATGTTGGAAATACAAAATGTGACGCATGCCTATGGCGAGCGAGTGATATTGAAAGAGTTAAATTTGCAGCTTAAGGAAAAACGGATTGCCATCATAGGTAGTAACGGTTGTGGCAAAAGTACATTTGCACGTCTTCTTAATGGATTATTGGTACCGAAAAGTGGTGATGTTTTGGTAGATGGTTTGAACACAAGAACGGAGGGTAAGGCGATCCGACGTAAGGTTGGTTTCGTATTTCAGAATCCTGACAATCAGATCGTTTTTCCAGTCGTTGAGGAAGATTTGGCTTTTGGAATGAAAAATCTTGGTTTTACCAAAGACAAGATTCGGCAAAGAACGCGGGAGTCCCTTTCACGCTATGATTTACTTCAATTTAGGGAGCATCCTGCTCATCTTTTAAGTGGCGGTCAGAAACAGCTCCTTGCGATTTCTGGCGTCCTTGTGATGGAGCCCGATTACATTATTTTCGATGAGCCGACAACCTTGCTGGATTTACGAAACAAGCGCCGTGTTGCCGAAGCAATCGATAACTTATCTCAAACTGTGATTGTAGTTTCTCATGACCTTGATTTTTTGGCGGAATTTGATCGTGTTCTGGTTTTTGATGATGGTCGCGTTGTTGTTGATGACATACCCTCTATTGCTATTCCTGAATATGTAAGGATGATGTTATGAGCCTGTCTGGGTATAACCCTGGTTCATCATTTGTACACAGAGTTAGCCCGGGGCTTAAAATTATTTCTTTGGTCATTCTGGGAACATTACTTTTCGTTATTCCACGTATCGATCTCTCTGTTGCGGCGTTGGCGTGCATCGTACTTTTATACTTATTAGCCAGAATCTCATTAAAAACTGCTTGGATGCAACTACGGCCAGCGCTATGGGTCCTCGCACTTATTTTTATAGTCCAATTGCTTTTACACCACTGGACCGCAGGTGTACTTGTGGTAGTTCGTCTTGTCTCACTTTTATTGCTGGCCTCACTTGTCACTCTTACTACTCGCTCTTCTGATATGATCGACGCCTTGGAAAAGGGCCTTGGATGGTTGTACTATCTTGGCATCAATCCTGGAAAAGTGAGTTTGGCTCTATCGCTTGCTTTGCGGTTTATCCCTGTTCTGGCGTCAATTACAGAAGAAGTACGGGAGGCGCAGAAAGCAAGAGGTCTCGATAAGAGTGTCATTGCAATTGCAGTTCCTGTTATTGTGAGAATGCTCAAAATGGCAGACGATATTTCTGCCGCTATTGAAGCCAGGTCCTATGATCCAGAATTTGACAGAAATAAATCAAGCAACAAGTAAAGTAGGAGTTGTGGCTTTATTGAAAAGAAAGGGGGATTAAATGTCTACCAAAGATATTGTTTATATAGCACTATTTGCCTCTCTAACCGCAGCACTGGGTTTATTTCCGCCACTGACACTTCCCGTTGTGGGCGTTCCGATAACAGCGCAGTCAATGGGAGCAATGCTTGCTGGTGCCATCGTTGGTGCAAAACGGGGTGGATTAGCATTGTTGCTCTTTTGTGTGTTTGTTTCCGTTGGATTACCGGTGATGTCTGGAGGGCGGGGAGGATTGAGTGTATTTCTCAGTCCAAGTGGTGGCTTTATTTTGGCATGGCCGATTGCCGCTTTTGTCATTGGCTATTTGTATGAGAAGAATCTTGCAAAACTGAATACCTTTAAAGAAGCTGTATTTCTTGTCTTTGGTGGAATTATGGTTGTTTATGTCATCGGTATCCCGTGGATTGCCTTATTTGCTAATATCAGCATTCGGCAAGCAGCCGTAGGTTCAATTGGGTTCATACCGGGAGATATTATCAAAATCGTATTGGTTATTTTGATTGCGAAGACGGTCCGTCGGGCTTACCCTACTCTTGAACCGCGTTCTTAAGTGTCATCATTGTGCTTATTATGGACCAGACGACTGGACGATAACCTTCAACGGTTACTTAAAGATATAATGTCAGTTAATTGTAGTTTTTCTGCATATCACGACATTTCCCTCGTGATAATTGTTACAACATATAAAATAGCGGTAGGGTAGGAAAAAGTGCTCTTAATGTTCAACTTCCAGATATCTTACTGAAACACTATTACGACCATAAAATCAACTTTTTCTCATTTAATACACCGATGAAGGAGCCTGTTGCGATGCGATTGCTGCTTGCGGGCAGGATAATATGAGGGTTACTGGTGTTGAAAATGACGACAGAGCCAACTTGAGGTCGGAAAGTGAAAGATTCGCAATCAACCAATAGAGCACTATCATATGGTTTGTATGTTTTATCAACGACAGTACTCTTGAATGGTTGGTTATAGATTACGGTTTCTCCTCCTTGGGAGGGAGATAAAATATAGAGGTTCCAGGCAAGTTGAGTTGATATATCTCCGACGACTAAATTTCCTTTCGCAAAAGTAGGTGCGTAGTCCACATGTAGATCCGAACCACCGGAGATAATCCGGACGATACCGGCAAAATAGGGACCAAATCCCGGTTCTTCTGCGACCGAAATGCTGAAATTTGTATCGTGATTGATATATCGTATGAACCGAGCAACTGGATCAAAAGCTTGATTGATAATTTGGGTGAGATCTTGTTCAGCTACGCTAACTTGAGCGAAATATTGCTCTTTGGGTCGATTGCGGTAATGAGCGAGTGGATTTCCTAAATAAGACCCCGGCCTTCCAAATTCATATGGCTTTGCCTTCATGCTCAGTATTGCAGACGAAAGCTGTTCTGCTTCTTCTTTAGTTGCAAAATCATCTATCATCGCTGCTGGAATCTTGTTATCTATGATTGCCTGCAAGCTTTCTGATGATAATTTGACAAGCTCGTTTGATACCCACCGTGACGACATAGTAGTCGATTCCTAGCCGATTTTATTTATATTAGAAAAACTGATCTATTGATGGTCAGTATTAATCATATAGCATTGATTGTATAAAAATTCAACATCTGATCACATTCTGGAGCGCAATAATGACAATATCTCTGAGAGGTCATCACCTTTTGTGTATTCTTACCTATGCGGGCAACGGATATTCCTCTGATTTTGTTGAAAATTATAATAGGATTATTCCTCGAATTCGGGATGAAGATATTCTGATTGTGGCAGGACCGGATGACATATGTATTCCTTTGCTTGGAGAAGACAAACCTCACTGTTTTGGCGAGAGTGTTACTGTCCGGGATGGTCGAGCTTTGGAAGCTATTGGTTCTCTTATGGGCCGATCAATTGAGGTAGGCCATACCCTGAGGCTTGATGAAACCTATTTAAAACGGGCTCGATGGGCTTTTAATCGCGGGATCATAAGAGCCGCTTGTGTGGGCTGTGAGTGGGAGCCGCTTTGTACTCGAATTGCTGCGGATGATTATTCTTCAACGTTTCTTAAACGAAGTAGTGGAAAGAGCGAGTGAGGATATAAAGCCATTTGAAATTTTACAAAGGCTGATATTGATATGAATGTATGATCATATACTTAAGATAAACGCGAATCTTTTATAGTATCGATCAGGGTATCTATCGAGGTGTTGAAGTAAATGGCTCAATACTCCTTTGTCGACGGTGATTGCTTCGCTAATTTTGCTTGATAGTCGTGTTTGACTATTTCCAGTGCGGCGAGTGCGATTTCAGGAGTGATTTCATTGCATTCCAGTAAATAGATCAGATCAACAGCAAGTTGAACTTCGGGTGGTGCATGTTCGACGGACATAAAACATTCCTCATCTGAATCGTTAGTCCATGTTTTCTCTGTATTCAATTGATTTTTCAATTCGTGTTAGAGATTGACGGCAACGTGCTAGCCTTCCGGCTAATGCCGCGATTTCTTTCTGTATTTTTTGTTGATGACTAAGTGTAGTTTGTTGATTCAATTTTAGCTCCCTATCATTGATCATTGCGAGTAGACGGCGTTCATAATCCTGATGTTCAGCCAGTTTGTGATACAGGTCAGTAGCTTGTTGTTTATGTTCAAATCGGCTCTCTTTTTTTCTTAATGACTGGGTGGACAATTCACGCTTTAATGCCTCTATTTGGGCAACTAGGCGTTCAGTTAGAAATGCAACCTGTTCGGTTCGGTGATCCTGAACACACTCTTTGAGTTGTTCCATGTTGTGCCTGACTTCTTGTAGATAGCCCCGGAGTTTATCGCTATGTCGGTTAAATAAAGCTTGATCAAACCGGGCAGTAGAGAATGTCGTGTCAGCTAATGGCGCTATCTCTTCCGCCAGTATATCGACCTGTTTTTCGAGTAAATTTAATAACGGCTGTGTATTCATTTATACCCTAAAATGGTTATGTCTTGGGAAGCAGAATTAATCTGGGACGACAAAAAGTAGGCTGATGTGTGCTCATCAGTTGCTTTTTTCTATCAGTTTACATAGATTTTAGAACCTCCGTGTTCTACTCATCATTGGCCCGATTATGACCGCAAACGCGCAGCAACTGCAATTTATTAAAGACAGCATTGAAACGATTCCTGATTATCCGAAACCAGGGATTCTTTTTCGTGATATAACCACTTTATTGGATAACCCTCTTGCCTACCAAACAACAATTAATCTTCTGGTAGAGCGATATCAGGACAAAGGCATTACAAAAGTTGTTGGCACTGAAGCTCGCGGTTTTCTGTTTGGAGCTCCGGTTGCGTTACGTCTTGGTGTTGGTTTTGTTCCTGTTCGTAAGGCGGGCAAACTACCTCGGGAAACATTGAGTGAAACGTACGATCTGGAGTATGGCGCTGATAAGTTGGAAATGCATAAGGATAGCGTAAAAGAAAACGATAAGGTGTTGGTTATTGATGATTTGCTGGCAACGGGGGGAACGGTTGAAGCCACTGTTCGTTTAATTCGTCGCTTAGGTGGTGAAGTTTTTGAAGCGGCCTTTATTATTGGTTTGCTTGGTTTAGGCGGTGCTGAGCGTCTGCAAAAACAAGGTGTAAGTAGTTTTACTCTACTTGAATTCCCAGATCATTAATCTACTTATTTTCGTATTACTAACATATCGGCCTCGCTGTCTGTAGTGAGGCTGTGTTAGCATGGTACCCAACTGTATTCGATTTTCCCGGTATCAATGAGCTATCAGGTACTTGCCCGTAAGTGGCGCCCACAAATATTTTCTGATGTTATTGGTCAGGAGTATATCCTGACTGCGTTGGCTAATGGTCTTGCCCACGGCCGGCTTCATCACGCCTATTTATTTTCTGGCACGAGAGGTGTCGGGAAAACAACGATCGCCCGTTTGTTTGCCAAGGGGCTAAATTGTGAAATGGGTATTACTGATAAGCCTTGTGGTAAATGTGTTAATTGCCTTGAAATTGAACATGGGCGATTTGTCGATTTAATTGAAATTGATGCGGCTTCCCGTACCAAAGTTGAAGATACGCGCGAATTGCTAGATAACGTGCAATATGCTCCGGTTCGTGGACGTTTTAAAGTCTACCTGATTGATGAAGTTCATATGCTTTCCCGCCACAGTTTTAATGCATTATTGAAAACGTTGGAAGAGCCGCCTGAGCATGTGAAGTTTCTACTGGCGACGACTGATCCGCAAAAATTGCCAGTGACCATTCTTTCCCGTTGCTTGCAGTTCCATCTCAAATCGCTGGATATTGGTCAAATAAGCGATCAGCTTGAACGTATTCTTAAAGCTGAATATATAGAGAGTGACAGCCGTGCTCGTCAGCTATTGGCTCGCGCTGCTGATGGCAGCATGCGTGATGCGTTGAGTCTAACAGATCAGGCTATTGCTATCGGGCAGGGCCAGGTAACAGCCGAAATAGTTAGCTTGATGCTAGGAACATTAGATGATGAGCAACCGTTATCAATTATTGAAGCATTGATTCGAGCTGACGGTCAGCAGGTTATGGCATTGGTGGAACAAGTTGCTTCACGTGGTGCTGACTGGGAAGATTTGTTGGTAGAGATCCTTTCATTGCTACATCGGATTGCAATGCTCCAACTATTACCTTCCCAACCAGAGATCGTTTCTTCATCGATTGAAGGTCGTTTGCGCATATTGGCAAAAGCTATTTCACCGGAAGATTTGCAACTTTATTATCAAACTTTGCTGATTGGTCGTAGGGACTTGCCGTATGCACCGGAGCGCAGGATGGGGGTTGAAATGGCTCTGTTCAGAGCTTTGGCATTTCATCCCAAAAAAGTTATTGAAGAGGTTGCTGCGCCGGTGGTAAATCCTGCGGTTATACCATCAGTTACAACACCAGTTACAGCACAGCCGAAACATAAACAGAGTGATCAGGGGGATGTGCCACCTGCTAATGATATTAATGAACCGGCACAATTGGATAGAACTTCTCCGTCGCAACCTCAGATACCTCAGGCGCTTTCATCAAGCCCAACCGCGCAGTTGCTGAAAGCAAGGAGTGTGTTATCCCGACAGCAAGAGCAAACGCCAACAAAAAAGCCTGAATCGGCTACACCTGTTAAAATGAAGTCAACAACTTCAGCATTGGAACGGCTTGCCGCAGTGTCAGGACAGCGACCTCAGTCATCAATAGATAAAAAACAGGAAAACAAACCTGAGAAAAAAGAAGCTTATCGTTGGCGAGCCAAGAATATTGAGGAGAAAACAGAAACTCATGTGGCTACACCAAACGCTTTAAGAACAGCTTTGGAACATGAGAAAACCCCAGAGCTGGTAGATAAATTAGCGGAAGAATCTAAACAGAGAGATGCATGGGCCGCAGAAGTTGGTAAACTTAAAATTCCTAAGCTGGTGCAGCAATTGGCATTAAATGCGTTCAAAGAGCAGGTTAGCGCGAATAACATCCGTTTACACCTACGTTCGAGCCAGAGTCACCTTAATTCCGCTTTCGCACAAAAATCATTAGCGGGGGCTTTGAGCGAGTTGTATGGCGCAACGGTTGAATTCAGCATTATTGAAGATGATAATCCTGCGGAGAAAACTCCGCTGGAGTGGCGACAAGCCATTTATGAAGAGAAATTGGCACAAGCTCGCCAATCAATTATTGCGGATAAAACTATTCAAACATTGCGGCAGGTATTTGATGCTGAATTGGATGAAGAGAGTATCCGACCGGTTTAACCATGCTGCAATCTGTACCTTGTTGTACGATGTAGCCATAGCGAAGAGAGAAATCTATGTTTGGTAAAGGTGGTTTGGGCAATTTGATGAAACAGGCCCAGCAAATGCAGGACAAAATGCAGAAAATGCAAGAAGAGATCGCCAATCTGGAAGTGACGGGTGAATCGGGTGCGGGTTTGGTTAAAGTGACTATCAATGGTGCTCATAATTGCCGTCGTGTTGAGATCGATCCAAGTCTGATGGAAGATGACAAAGAGATGCTGGAAGACCTGATTGCTGCCGCATTCAATGACGCAGCTCGTCGTATTGAAGAGACTCAGAAAGAGAAAATGGCAAGTGTTTCCAGTGGGATGCAACTGCCGCCAGGCTTTAAGATGCCATTCTGATGCAAACCAGTCCTCTCCTTGAGTCCTTGATGGAAGCATTACGCTGTTTACCAGGGGTTGGCCCTAAATCTGCGCAGCGGATGGCTTTTCATCTGCTCCAGCGTGATCGCAGTGGTGGAATGCGTTTGGCTCAGGCATTGACCAGAGCGATGTCAGAAATTGGACACTGCAAATATTGCCGGACTTTTACCGAACAGGAACAGTGCACGATTTGTGCTAATCTACGCCGTCAACAAAACGGTCAAATCTGTGTGGTTGAAAATCCTGCGGATATCCATGCTATTGAACAAACTGGGCAGTTTGCCGGGCGTTACTTTGTATTGATGGGCCATTTATCTCCATTAGATGGTATTGGTCCAATGGATATTGGTTTAGATCGTCTTGAGGATCGTCTTTCTAGTGAAGAGATTTCAGAGGTGATTCTGGCGACTAATCCGACAGTGGAGGGAGAGGCTACTGCCAATTATATCGCAGAGATATGCGTTCAGTACGGTGTGACAGCAAGTCGTATTGCTCATGGTGTACCGGTTGGTGGTGAACTTGAGATGGTAGATGGTACAACATTGTCTCATTCAATTGCCGGGCGGCAGAAGATTACTTATTGATTTTCTGTTAATGCCTTACGGTTTTCGAGTTGTGATTGAATATGTGCTTGAACAGAGTTGTAGTCTGGTTAGAACAAGTCGTAAAGGTTTTGAGGCGCTACATTTATGTGGCGCATGCCTTTGAGTTCATTCTGTTGTCAGCAAAAGTGACTTCATAATTCTTTTGGATAATCAAACTTGAAATTCAACTTATTTATCCCCATCTGCATATTATCGTCTGATTTTGTCTATCTGAACTGGATTTAGATTGAGGTAATAAATGAGTATGAAAGGTCAGGAAACCCGTGGATTTCAGTCTGAAGTAAAACAACTTCTGCAATTAATGATCCATTCACTCTATTCCAATAAAGAGATTTTCCTTCGTGAGCTAATCTCAAACGCTTCCGATGCTGCTGACAAATTACGTTTCCGCGCATTATCTGCTCCAGAACTTTATGAAAATAATGGTGAACTACGCGTTCGTCTTTCTTTTGATAAAGAAAAGAGAAGCATCACGATTAGTGATAACGGCATTGGTATGACTCGTGATGAAGTTATCGATAATCTTGGAACAATCGCTAAATCAGGAACAAAAGCTTTTCTGGAATCTATTGGTTCAGATCAGGCTAAAGACAGCCAGTTAATTGGTCAGTTTGGTGTTGGGTTTTACTCTGCATTTATTGTGTCTGATAAAGTCACTGTGCGTACTCGTGCGGCTGGCGCTTCAATTGATCAGGGCGTATTCTGGGAATCTGCCGGAGAAGGCGATTACACGGTTGCTGATATTGAAAAAGAGACGCGCGGTACAGAGATCACCCTTCATTTACGTGAAGGAGAAGATGAATTCCTGAATGACTGGCGTTTGCGTTCTGTTATCAGTAAATACTCTGACCATATTGCCTTGCCGGTTGAAATTGAAACCAAAAACAAGAGCGAAGAAGAGGGTGAAGAGGATACAGTAACTTGGGAGAAGATTAATAAAGCTCAAGCTTTGTGGACTCGTGGCAAATCTGAAATTACAGATGAAGAGTACAGAGAGTTCTACAAACATATTTCTCATGATTTTTCTGATCCGCTGATTTGGAGCCATAACCGCGTAGAAGGTAAACAGGAATATACTAGCATGCTCTATATTCCGTCTCAGGCTCCGTGGGATATGTGGAACCGTGAGCATAAGCACGGGCTGAAATTGTATGTCCAGCGTGTGTTTATTATGGATGATGCGGAACAGTTTATGCCGAACTATTTACGCTTTGTCCGCGGCCTGATTGACTCCAACGATTTACCGCTGAATGTTTCCCGTGAAATCTTACAAGATAATTCTATTACTCGTAATTTACGTAATGCACTGACTAAACGTGCATTACAGATGCTGGATAAACTGGCGAAAGATGATGCGGAAAAGTACCAGCAATTCTGGCAACAGTTTGGTCTGGTAATGAAAGAAGGTCCGGCAGAGGATAGTACCAACAAGGAAACTATCGCTAAATTGCTGCGTTTTGCTTCTACTCATAATGATAGCTCGGCGCAGACAGTTTCTCTGGAAGAGTATGTTAGCAGGCTGACTGAAGGTCAGGATAAGATCTACTATATCACCGCAGACAGTTATGCTGCGGCGAAAAACAGTCCTCATTTGGAGTTGTTCCGTAAAAAAGGTATTGAAGTTCTGTTGCTGTCAGAGCGCATTGATGAATGGATGATGGGATACCTCACTGATTTTGATGGTAAAAAATTCCAGTCAGTCAGTAAAGCCGATGAGTCCCTGGATAAATTAGCAGATGAAAACAAAGCCGAGCAGGAAGAAATTGAAAAGCAACTGGAACCGTTTGTTGAGCGTGTGAAAACACTGCTTGGTGATCGCGTGAAAGAGGTTAAATTGACTCACCGTCTGACTGATACTCCAGCAATTGTGACAACAAATGCGGATGAAATGAGCACGCAGATGGCGAAATTGTTTGCTGCGGCTGGTCAACAAGTGCCGGATGTTAAGTACAATTTTGAACTGAATCCTGATCATCAGTTGGTAAAACTGGCTGCTGATATCAGTGATGAGGCTCAATTTGCGGATTGGATTGAACTGTTGCTTGATCAGGCATTGTTTGCTGAACGTGGCACATTAGAAGACCCAAATCAGTTTATTCGCCGTATGAATCAGTTGTTATTGTCTGAAAAAGCTTGATTTAACTATATTTCTTGATAACGATTGTAAACCACGCCTCTCCTCTAATAATAAGATGGGGCGTGGTTTATTTTTAGAGAAAAATATCACGAAATCGTTTACCTGTTTCCTTGAGCGAACCCCATGCTAAATGGTATGGTGATTCGTTTTCTGAAAATATAAAAACTAACTAGCAAGGGGATTTACGCAATGCGTATTATTCTGCTGGGCGCTCCGGGCGCCGGTAAAGGGACTCAGGCGCAATTCATCGTGGAGAAATATGGGATCCCTCAAATTTCTACTGGCGATATGTTGCGTACTGCGGTTAAGGCTGGCACAGAATTAGGTTTAAAAGCGAAAGCTCTGATGGATCATGGCAAGCTGGTCACTGATGAACTGGTAATTGCTTTGGTCAAAGAGCGCATCAAACAAGATGACTGCCGCAATGGTTTCTTGTTGGATGGGTTCCCCCGTACTATTCCCCAGGCTGATGCAATGAAAGAAGCGGGGATTAATGTTGATTATGTCCTGGAGTTCGATGTTCCCGATGAACTCATTATTGAACGTATCATTGGGCGCCGTATACATGCGCTATCTGGCCGTGTTTATCACATCAAATTTAATCCACCGGCAGTGGAGAACAAGGATGATGTTACGGGTGAAGAGTTGACCATTCGTAAAGACGACCACGAAGATATCGTGCGTAAACGTTTAGTTGAATATCATCAACTGACAGCACCTTTAATATCCTACTACCGAAAAGAAGCAGAGGTAGATTATACTAAATATTTTAGAATTGATGGTACTCGTAAGGTATCTGAGATTAGCGAAGAATTAACTGAAATTTTAGGTTAATCAACCTAAATGATTCTTAAAAGGCGACTAACAAGTCGCCTTATCTTATATTATTTATTTACTATATCATGTAAATTGGTCGGTTTTTCTTGATTGTTTGCGTAGATAAACATGATTTTCATCTGTATTTTATTGTGTTAGGGTTTTCACTAGAGAAACAATTAAGGATCGACATAATGAACAACGGTAAATATGGTGTTTTATTAGTTAATCTTGGTACTCCTGATAAACCGACAACTAAGGCTGTAAGACGTTATTTAGCTGAGTTTCTGAGCGATAAAAGAGTCATAGATTTATCTCGATTCATCTGGAAGCCAATATTATATGGATTTGTTTTGCCTTTACGTTCTTCACGTGTAGCAAAGTTATACCAGAAAATTTGGATGGATGAAGGTTCTCCTCTGTTGGTATATGGCCGTCGGCAACAGAAATTACTGGCAGAAAGGCTTGCTGACATCCCTGTTGAACTTGGAATGAATTACGGCTCTCCATCTCTTGAGCAAGCGATTGACAACTTACTTAAGCAGAATGTTGAGCAGCTAATTGTATTACCACTTTATCCCCAATATTCTAGTTCCTCATCTGCGGCGGTATTTGATGGTGTCAGTCAGGTATTGCAGAAATATCGTACTATTCCTGGGATTCACTTTATTCGTAGTTATGCTGATCATCCGGCCTATATTTCTGCGCTGAAAGAGACTATTGAGCAGAGTTTCGATAAGCATGGTCAACCTGACCGATTATTGTTTTCCTACCATAGCATTCCGCAGCGTTATGCTGATACGGGTGATATTTATGCTGAACAGTGTAAGTTAACAACACGCTTACTAAAGCAGGCAATTAATTATCCGGCAGAACGGGTAATGGTGGCTTATCAGTCACGTTTTGGTCGTGAACAATGGTTGACGCCATATATGGATCAAACAGTGAAATCCCTGCCTAATCAGGGAGTAAAACATATTCAGGTGATTTGCCCCGGCTTTTCGTCTGATTGTCTGGAAACTTTGGAAGAGATAAAACAGCTAAATAAAGAGATATTTCTTAGTGCGGGTGGAGAAAAATTCGAATATATTCCTGCGCTTAACGACAATACAAGCCATATTTTACTCCTTGAAGCGTTGGTCAACGGGTTTGTCAGAAACGGGAATGAATAGTGATAGGATTAATCTATCATTAGGGTTCATTGGCTTTTTAGGGTATATTGCTACACGGATGCTAGCTTGGTGGAAATGCCATGCTTATTTCAGAGTAAATAGGAATTAACCTATGGGCTAGTGGGATGATGTTTTGTATATCAATTAGTAACAGCATATTTGAATTTGGATATAAATAATGAGTAATAAACCGATTAAAGACACTAATTTCAGTGAAGAATATTTTAATTATTACAATTCAAAACAAGATGATGAAATTGATTTGTTTGAGTTATTCTCTGTTTTATTTCAATCAAAGTTATTGATTATTGCTGTTACTATTCTTTTTGCTGTTATTGGCTTTGCGGCAGCATCTTTGATGCCACAAAAGTGGAGTAGTTCGGCTTCTGTTGTTAAACCTCAACTTGAAGAGATACAACCACTTAAAGATACCCTGACTAAGTTAGAGGTTTTAAATTTACAACCATCAATAACTTCGTCGTCGTTGTATAATCGTTTTTTAAATAATTTTGATTCACGGGTTTTACGTGAAGAATATTTGGTCAATACAGATTATTTTAAAAATCTGATAGCAAAATCAGATGATCATTCACCGTTTGCAAAAAGAAAACTTATTGAAAAAATTGTAAATGATAATATTTCATCTTTTTCAAAAGCGGAGAAAGATGATGACAATGGTGAAACTAAATTGACTTTCAGTGCTGGAACTGCTGAGGATGCATATAACCTGTTAAAGGGTTATATTGACTATGTGTCGTCTGTTGTTCGTGAGCAGGTAAAGAGTGAATTAAGTGATATGGTGAAACAAAAGCTTGTTTACTCTGAAGGTTTATATAAGGTTGATTTAAATCGCGTGAATAATATACAGGAAGCAAATATCGAGCGATTGAAACATGCATTATCTATTGCTAATTCAGCAGGAATTAAGAAACCTATTTCCAGTGAAGGTGCAATGATCAAAGACGATCCAGATTATTCCATTGCTTTGGGTGCTGATGCATTACAACGTAAGCTGAAAATTACCGAGGATATTAAAGATCCCACCTCAGTTGATGCTGACTTACGTAACCGTTTGTTTTATATAGAGGCACTTAAAGCACTTAAAATAGATACCGTTAATTTCCAACCATTCAGATATATGCAGTCTCCTTATGAGCCAACGGCGAAAGATTCACCGAAGCGTTTACTTATTTTAGTAGGCAGTGCTTTCGTTGGGCTGATCTTGGCTGTAGTGTTTGTTCTGATCCGTCATATGGTACGTAGTCGTCGACAAGCGGCTTAGTCTTCTTTGGCAGCAAATGTCGAATGACATTTGCTGCCTGTTAGTCTTTTGTTGTGCTAATATGCTGCATCTTTTAGCGTTATAGCATCAACCAAAAATGAAATTCCCCGGTAAACGTAAATCAAAACACTATTTTCCCGTCAGTCTGCGTGATCCTTTACTCCAGCCAATTAAAGAGATGATGGATGGGGAGAATAACCGAGCTTATATCGTTGGTATCGATCAGACATTAGTAGATATTGAAGCGAAAGTAGACGAAGATTTTATCCAGCGCTATAACCTCAGCCAAGGGCATTCATTAGTTATTGAAGATGATGTTGCTGAGGTCCTGTATAAAGAACTTACTGATAATAATCTTATTAGCCACGAATTTGCTGGCGGTACTATTGGTAATACCTTACATAATTACTCGGTTCTTGCCGATGATCGTTCTGTCTTACTAGGTACTATGTGCAATAATATTCAGATTGGCAGCTATGCTTACCGCTATTTATGTAACACGTCTAGCCGTACTGATCTGAACTACTTACAAGGTGTGAACGGGGCAATTGGGCGCTGTTTTACGTTAGTAACGGAAAATGGTGAGCGCACTTTTGCCATTAGTCCTGGGCAAATGAATCAACTTAAGCCGGAGAGTATTCCTGAGAAGATTATTGCTGAAGCTTCTGCATTGGTGTTAACCGCTTACCTGGTTCGTTGTAAACCGGGAGAACCAATGCCAGAAGCGACTATGAAGGCCATCGAATATGCGAAAAAACATAGTGTGCCTGTCGTTCTGACGCTGGGGACAAAATACGTTATTGCTGATGATCCACAATGGTGGCGTGACTTTTTAGTTGAGAATATTTCTGTTCTGGCAATGAATGAAGATGAGGCTTATGAGCTTACTGGTTGCAGTGATCCGTTATTAGCTTCAGATATGGCGTTGGATTGGGTTGATTTAGTTTTGTGTACCGCTGGTCCGGCTGGACTATATATGGCAGGTTATACGGAAAAAGATTACATGCGTCAGACAACTCACCCATTGCTACCGGGGGCTATTGCTGAATTTAACCGTTATGAATTCAGCCGCGCTATGCGTAAATCTGATTGCCAAATCCCAATGAAAGTTTATTCCCATATTGAACCTTATATGGGGGGGCCGGAAAAAATCATGAATACCAATGGGGCGGGTGATGGTGCTTTATCTGCTTTACTGCATGATATAACGGCCAACAATCATCACAGAATGAATGTGCCTAATTCCAGCAAACATATCCGTACTTATCTGACATATTCATCACTTGCTCAGGTTTGTAAATATGCGAACAGAGTTAGCTATCAGGTATTGAGTCAGCATTCTCCTCGATTAAGTCGTGGTTTACCTGAAAAAGAAGATAGTTTGGAAGAGTCTTATTGGGAACGATAATTCTAAAATTTCGGCACCGTATTAATTTATACGGCGCCGAAATTTAGGTACAAAATCATTTATTAAAGTTATAAATGATAGTTAAGGTTTATTTAATTAAGAATAATGATTTTTTTTGAATTTATAAAGGAAAAATTATTTTATTCTTGTTTATATATCTGTTTAAATAAATTCACATAATATGTAATAAATATTTTTTAATAGAATATTTATGTCACTCAGGTAGCAAAAATATGCAATTTAAATTTTCTACTTGTTTTTTATTTATAATTTATCCTGTTGTTTTATATATGATAATTATGCATAGGAGCACATTTGTAATATATCTATGTGTCGCTAAAGTTACCAATCTAACTTGTGCTTATTTAAGTATTTTTCATTTATTTTTGGAGGGATCAAGTAAAGAATGAATTTGGACTAAAATCACAATGTTGAAAAATTTTGGAACTGATTTTTCAATTATTGATTTTACTGATTATAATCAAGATGATTGGCTGGAAGATACTCCTTTATTAGTAATATACTGAAATGATATTCTTTATATATTGAAATGATATCGACCATATATAGAAATGATATTAGTTATATATGGATTTGTGCTGCTATATTCTAGAAATAGCCTCTATGATGATACGGAGTTTCATATCTTTTATATAGTATTGATATGTGAGTTAGTGTTTGCTGTAATTATTTAAATTTATGGCCTATATTAGGACAGGTTTTTTGTATCTTTTATTATTGAATTGGAGTTATTGATATTACTCACATTTGAAGAAAAGACGTAGTTAATAGCAATTAAATGAAAGTCATAGTATTTAATGACTATAACTTATTATTGTTAATTTAAAGAGATGGAGGAACGTGATGAAATTTTCTATTAGAAATTTCCTATTATATTTCAAATAATTAATTATTATCTATAACAGCCATTGAGGATACTATGAATAGTTACTACGATTATATAAGAATTGCCAGTATGGTGAGTATGGTCTTAATTATGCCGGGACCAACCAATACTCTTTTGGTATCATCTGGATATTCACATGGTTTTATTAGTACACTCAGGCTGATATTAGCTGAGGCACTGGGTTATATAACAGCAATTAGTTTGTGGGGGTTATTTTTATCTACTGTCTCTCATGCTTTCGTATGGTCATTAGTTATCTTAAAGATGTGTGCTTCGACATACATTGCTTATTTGGCTTTTAAAGTTTGGCATTTCTCATTAGACAAGAATGCGGCGAAAATCCACTTTATCACGGTATTATTTGCCACGTTGCTGAATCCTAAGGCTTTTGTGTTTGCTACATATATATTTCCTCTTACTGCATTTACTTTGTGGTCAGAATACATTCCATGTATGGCGGTTTTTGTTTGCGCGTTATTGCCTGTTTCTTTAATTTGGGTGGGGGTTGGGAAAATGCTATATGCAGGAAAGCTGGGAAAAGGGAGTTTAAAACCTGATCTGTTTTATCGTCTCGCTTCTTTAGTGTTATGTGTTTTCTCTGTTTCAATGTTTTACACGTCAATGAAAGGTGTTTTATATCTTTGACGTAATGAAATATTTGATATTACGACTTTCCGATTGATTTTTGCTGTACAGAATTGAGTAGATCGATACTGTAACTGAAAGCTTTGTTCCCTCTGAACCATCCTTATCACCGGTACCTAAAGTGATAAGGATGGCTCATGATCCCTACTCGGTAAAGAATAGGGAATTATTCTATCAACAGTCGCGTCTTCTCAGATTAATGGCGAAAAGGGCGACGCAGAGGGAGGCTCAGTCGGATAGCCTTGCTCACTGCTAGCTAATACACTTGCCATTGTTTTGGCAATTTCACGCTCGCCAATAATAACGTGGCTAGCCCCACGCTCCGTGATATAGGTAACTTCATCGTCGTAGTCAGCTCGGACAATGATATTAATATCTGGGCGTGCTTCTCTCGCACTAGCGACAATCTCACCTGCTTCATAGCCATTGGGAATGGTCAGTAGAAGGGAGCAGGCGCAATCCAAGCGAGCCAGTGACATAATATCTTTGCTGGCGGCGTTGCCCATGACGGCACTGATACCCTGTTCACCGAGTTCTTCAAATTTGGCTCTGGTGTTTTCAATAACAACCAGAGGGATCTCTTTTTCCTGCAAGCGTTGGCATAGCAAGCTGCCGATACGTCCGTAGCCGACAACGATAGTGTGACCGCAGATATCGACAGGAATTTGCGTCTCTTCTTCCAGCGTTTCTTCCAGCAACTGTTCCTCAATAGTTTCTGTTTTTTCCAGATAGCGATCCAACAGGCTGAATAGAACTGGGTTTAGCATGATAGAAACAATCGCGCCAGCCAGAACAAGGTTACGGGCATTTGCATCAAGCAGGCCGAGTGCGACTCCAAGACCAGCCAGAATAAAGGCGAATTCACCGATTTGTGCCAGACTGACTGAAATTGTCAGCGCAGTCCGGCGTGAGTGGCCGAACATCTTTACGAGTAACATTGCAGCCGCGGACTTACCAATAATAATGATTGCTAACGTTGCCAATATAGATAGTGGCTGTTGAATGAGGACCATTGGGTCGAACAGCATGCCAACAGAAACGAAGAACAATACGGCGAAAGCATCTCTGAGTGGCAGCGTATCCTGGGCGGCACGGTGGCTTAGTTCTGATTCGTTTAATACCATACCGGCGAAGAACGCCCCTAGTGCGAATGAAGCATCAAACAGAGCAACGGCGCCGTAAGCGATACCCAAGGCAATAACCAACACGGCAAGGGTAAACAGTTCCCTGGAGCCAGTACTGGCGGTTTTTGCCAGTACCCACGGAATTAGACGACGGCCAACAACAATCATCAGCAGGATAAACGCGATAACTTTGCCGACGGTTATGGCGAGTTCGATAACTAACTGCCCGATATCGGCTTCTTTATTACCAAGAATACCGGCAGCCGCAGGCAGTAATACCAGAGTCAGCACCATCGCCAGATCTTCGACAATCAGCCAGCCAATAGCTATTTGACCTCGTTGGCTATCGATCAGTTGGCGTTCTTCTAACGCTCGTAACAGAACAACGGTACTGGCGGTTGATAGACAGAGACCAAAGACGATACCGCTAAATAATTCCCACCCCAGTATTGCTGATAATCCTACTCCGAGTAATGTCGCGACCAATATTTGCGCAATCGCTCCGGGGATAGCAATGGATTTTACAGCGAGTAGATCTTTGAGTGAAAAATGCAGTCCAACACCAAACATCAATAAGATGACACCAATTTCTGCCAATTCGGGGGCCAGTGATGCATCAGCGACAAAACCAGGAGTGAAAGGACCAGCGAGTACTCCCGCAGTAAGATAACCAACCAGCGGTGAGATTTTCAGGCGTTGTGCCAGCATACCGAGCAGATAAGCGATAAAGAACCCGCCAACGATAGTGGTGATAAGTGGTGTCGAGTGCTCCATTAAGACTCCTTCGTGCTGAGGCTAGTAAATAGCATAGTGAAGAGGTAGGTGTAACTGTATTTTATAGATAATTCGAGGTAAATTCGCTAAAAAAATGAATAAAACATCAAAAAATATGGATTGAAAGGATTAAATTACCCGTAACAGGGATTTATGTTGTTCTATTTGAATATTTATAAGGTAAATAAGCACTATTCCCACATAAAAAGTAAATTTTATGTGGGGTTGGATGGTGATTTTTCTAGTTCTTATCTTCTATATTAGGTAATAAAGCGGTAAATATGCCAAGTAACGGCAGAAAAGCACAAATCTGATAAATCAGTTCAATACTTGTTCTGTCTGCAATATCACCAAGTACCGCTGCGCCAATACCTCCCATACCAAAAGCTAGCCCAAAAAACAGGCCGGATACCATCCCGGTTTTACCTGGAATAAGTTCCTGAGCGTATACCAGGATTGCAGAGAACGCAGATGCTAGAATCACACCAATAATCACTGATAGAATACTTGTCCAGTATAGAGAAGCGTAAGGCAAAACTAATGTAAAGGGTGCAACTCCGAGGATAGATATCCAGATAACATACTTTCTGCCGATCCTATCACCAAGCGGTCCGCCAATAATGGTTCCTGCCGCGACTGCGAATAAAAAAATAAACAGATGAAACTGGGCGTTTTGTACGGAAATGCCAAATTTGTGTATTAAGTAAAAAGTATAATAGCTACTGATACTGGTGAGATAAAAATATTTGGAAAATATTAAAATTAGCAAAATAACCAAGGAACCTATTACGGTTTTTCTTGATAAAACTTTGACGGCGAGGTCAGCTTTAGTTTGATTTTTCTTGATGTAATTCTGAGCTTTATACCATTTACTGATCTGTAGCAGCACGATGATACCGAGTAATGCCGCCAGAGTGAACCAGCCAACGTTGCCTCTGCCATAGGGAGCAATAAACACAGCAGCTAGCAAAGGCCCAAGGGAACTGCCGAAATTACCGCCGACCTGGAAAAGAGATTGAGCTAATCCGTGTCGACCACCGGATGCCATACGTGCTACGCGCGACGATTCCGGGTGGAATACCGAAGAGCCTGTACCAATTAATGCAGATGCTAATAGAATTAACGAGAAATTGTTGGCGTAGGCCAGCAGTAATAGACCGGATAAAGTGAAACTCATTCCAACAGGTAATGAATAGGGCTGTGGATGTTTATCGGTATAAAGACCTATCAGTGGTTGTAATAGCGAGGCGGTAATCTGATAGGTCAGTGTGATCATACCGATTTGCACAAAACTTAGGTTAAATTCTAATTGTAGTAAAGGATAAATCGCCAGAATCAGCGATTGGATCATATCGTTCAATAAGTGTGAAACACTGATTGCACCAAGAATAGTGAAAACGGTATTCCTGGTTTTTCTTGTGGGAGATGGGGCTATAGTAGTATTGCTCTGTTCACTCATATTCGCTGCCAACCTGTCTTAATCAGTATATTGGTTATTTGTTGAATTTTAATACATATTAGGTAGAGAGTTGATTTTTTACTATTTTGGGTATAGTTTTATGGTACTCCCGCGAAGACGAAGCAAAACATGTTCTAATAACTGCATAACATACATAACCTATCTCAAGAAATGATCAATTTATCCCGCCTTGTTAGCTTTTGAAGCTGTTTTTGCATGGCAATTCACTAAAAAAAACATGGAGATATACCATGAAACTCTCGTTCAAGACCTCAGCTTGCGCTTTGGTTGTATCTATAGCATTACTTCCTGCAATCGCAAGTGCGTGGGAGAAGGACAAAACCTATGACATTACCATTTTGCACACCAATGACCATCATGGGCATTTTTGGCATAACGATTATGGTGAGTATGGTTTAGCCGCTCAAAAAACGGTCGTTGATGAAATCCGTCAAGAGGTCGTGAAAAAAGGCGGTAGTGTGTTACTGCTTTCCGGCGGAGATATTAATACCGGTGTACCAGAATCTGATTTGCAAGATGCCGAACCTGATTTTAAGGGCATGAATTTGGTGGGCTATGATGCAATGGCGTTGGGGAACCATGAGTTTGATAATCCTCTGTCAATACTACGTCAACAGGAAAAATGGGCAAATTTTCCATTTCTGGCTGCCAATATTTACCAAGCAAGCACCGGCAAACGTTTGTTCAAGCCTTATACCATTTTCGATAAACAGGGTGTGAAAATTGCCGTTATTGGTCTGACAACTGATGATACGGCGAAAATCGGCAACCCGGCTAATTTCCCTGATGTTGAGTTTCGTGTTCCTGCGACAGAAGCCAAAATGGTTGTTGAAGAACTAAAGAGAGATGAAAAGCCAGATGTGATTATTGCCGCAACCCATATGGGACACTATGACAACGGTAATCATGGTTCTAATGCGCCGGGTGATGTTGAAATGGCTCGCAGTTTGCCAGCAGGCTATCTGGATATGATTGTTGGTGGTCACTCACAAGATCCGGTCTGTATGTCCGCGGAAAAGAAAAATTATAAGCAGATCGATTATGTGCCAGGAGCGCCATGTTCGCCGGATCGTCAGAACGGTACCTGGATTGTCCAGGCTCATGAGTGGGGGAAATACGTTGGTCGAGCTGATTTCCAATTTCGTAATGGTGAATTGAAGTTGACTCACTATCAGTTGATCCCTATTAACCTCAAAAAGAAAGTGCAGAAGGGAGACGGTGCTACTGAACGTGTTTACTACACTCATGAAATTGCACAAAACCAGGATATGTTAAAGTTGCTGATGCCTTATCAGGATAAAGGTGATAAACAGCTTGGTGTAAAAGTGGGCTCTATTGAGGGTAAATTGGAAGGGGATCGCAGCAAAGTTCGTTTTGTTCAGACTAATATGGCCCGTGTTGCCCTCTCTGCCATGATGGAACGCGCGGATGCCGATTTTGCGATTATGAGTGGCGGTGGTATTCGCGATTCGATTGAATCTGGCGATATCACTTATAAAGATGTGTTGAAAGTGCATCCATTTGCCAACTCATTGGTTTACGTTGATATGAAAGGCAGCGAAATTGAACCATATCTGGCAGTGATTGCTAATATGAAAGTTGATTCTGGTGCTTACGCACAGTTTGTGAATGTTAGCCTGATCGCTGATGGTAAAGGCGTTAAAGAGGTAAAAATCGGTGGAAAGCCACTAGAGCCGAATAAAACTTACCGCATGGCAATGCTTGACTTTAATGCTATCGGTGGTGATGGCTATCCACGAGTTGATAATTATCCAACCTATGTCAACACCGGTTTTGTTGATGCAGAAGTGTTGAAAGACTATATCGAGAAGCATTCACCATTGAAAGCGGCTGATTATGAGCCAAAGGGTGAAATTATTTATCAAAAATCCCTGACAGAATGATAAATCGAAAGGGCTGCAATTTTGGCAGCCCTTTTGGGGGAATAATTTAAACTCTTGCAATATCAGCGAAGGTGCCTTTCGCTAACCTACAGAGATCAGATGGCGCTAATTCAATATCTAACCCTCGTTTGCCACCAGAGACAAAGATAGTAGGGAACTGTCGCGCCTGATTATCAATAACCGTTGGCAAGAGTTTTTTCTGTCCTAGCGGACTGATCCCGCCGACGAGATATCCTGTCACTTTCTGGGCGATTTGCGGATCAGCCATCTCAGCTTTTTTGACTTTAAAAACTTTGGCGACCTTTTTTAAATCTAGTTCACTTGAAACGGGGGTGACCGCTACTACCAAATTTTTAGCCTCACCATTAAGTGCAACCAGCAAAGTTTTGAAGACTTGCCTGGCATTGAGTCTTAATTTCCTCACTGCTTCATCACCAAAGTTATGCTCATTTGCGTCGTGTTCGTAGGTATGAAGAGTAAAGCTAACTTTCTGTTTCTCTAGTAAAATGATCGCAGGTGTCATGATTTCATTACATAGGATGATTTTGTAATTAAAGATAATGGATGAAATGGAATGATGGAATTGATAATCTGACTACGGCTCTGTTGCTTGTATACAAACAGGTAATATCCCGTACTTAAGAATAACAAAAATGACAGATTATACCTCATATGATTGGCCAATATTATTATAGCGATATATGTAATATTGGCCTTTTTTTAATGCTGTTTTTCTGTCAGCATCTTGGGCAAATTCCCTTCACCATACAGATGCAAAACGCCAACAGCAACGAGGTATCGACCGGCAGGTAATTCCTGTAAACGCTTATTCCATCGTTTATTGCGCTCAGTCATCAATAGTTGGTATATCTCTTTACTGAAAGTTGTTGGTAAAGCATGTTCTTGTTGTTCTGGTTGATAGTCCATCCACCAACTGATCATGGTTTGTAAAGCACGGGCATTTGCGTGCCAATGGGTTAATGTATCTTCCAGTAGTGGCAGGCCGTTATTGGGAATTTGATTAAGTAAATTAATTTGTGATTCAGTACCTTCTAGTTCAATAATCGTTTTCCCTTGAGCCTTGGCTGCATTCAGGAGCTGATAATCGATACCGTATTGGGGATGCAATCCAAGGTTTTGTGCTTGTCCAGCTTGTAAAATTAAAGCGATTTGCCATGAGGGCAATAGATTGAGGAATTCTTCTTGCTGTTGGATCTCATTGCAACAGTCCTGAAAATTCTGATACATCTCAGAAGATAAACGTTGTTCGATACGGTGATATGATTGAAACTCATCATGAAATGGGGAGTCTGACTGAGTAATATCTGCTTCCACGATTAATGTATCGGATTGATTAAGCTGTGCTATCAATATTGCTGAAAGTGGGAACATGTTTTTCGTACCCATATGAATACTGCCTACCAGATGCAAATGTCTATCACCTGCCAGTGTAATATCGTGAGCGGGATAGGGATAACGATGGAGAGCATTGATTCCTAATATATTGGTAAGGTGTTTAATCAGTCGTCCCATTTGAGCTCCGGTTTAGCATTTATTCTTTAAACTAGCTATTTTTCTAGGTTAATATTACAACTGTATCTCTATCCATTTCCATTGAATGTTCTTTTACTACTATTCAGTATACAAGGAGATTTTACTTGACCTCTGCATTTACCTTTCCAGTTCTTTAAAAATGATAACTAGAGATTTGTAATGAAAACATTGTCGGAGATGTGGTGATTTGATGCAGTAACATGGGGGACATTGCTATATGAAAAAGTGCTGGGGTAGAAGTGTAAAATGCGATCATGGATGCGCATTTTTACGACTCACTTTACGACTCACCCCAACATCATCAAAGCAGACTTATTTCTTTAGTAATTCATAATTTAGGTTTAAACCTCAATAAGCGGTTAGCATTACTCACCACCGTAATTGAAGAGAGCGCCATTGCCGCACCTGCGACTACCGGATCTAACAGGGTTCCGGTAAAGGGATAGAGCACACCAGCGGCAATTGGAATCCCTAATGTGTTGTAGATAAATGCCCCCAATAGGTTCTGTTTCATATTGCGCAGCGTTCCTTTGGACAGTTCAATCGCATCAGCCACACCATGCAGACTATGACGCATCAGTGTTATCGCCGCGGTTTCAATGGCGATATCGCTACCACCTCCCATTGCAATCCCCACATCAGCTTGAGCTAGGGCAGGAGCATCGTTAATACCATCCCCCACCATAGCAACCTTGCGACCTGCTGCTTGCAGTTTCTGAATCGCCTCAGCTTTGCCATCAGGTAATACACCCGCAATCACTTGATCAATACCTGCTTCTTTTGCAATCGCATTGGCAGTAGCCGGGTTATCACCGGTTAACATCACTAAACGGTAGCCTTGGTGATGTAATCGCTGCAATGCAGTAATGGTATCTTCACGCAGTGGATCGCGAATTGATAGCACTGCCGCCGCTTTACCTCCTGCTGCCAGGAGAACCGGTGTGATGCCTTTTTCTGCCTGTTGAGCAATCAGCGGTTTTAATTCTTGCGTATCAACTTGATTTTGTTCTAGCCAGGCTTGATTACCTAGCAACAAGATTGTGCCATTCACTTCACCACTGATACCGAGTCCAGCCAGAGTACGGAATTGTTCAACTTGCGGTAATTGCAGCCCTTTGGCTTTGGCAAGAATGGCTTTGGCTAATGGATGGTTAGAACCTTGCTCCAGTGCGCCTGCCCAACGCAATACCTCTTGTTCACTGTACCCATTAAAAGTATGGATATCAGTCACTTGAGGCATCCCTTCCGTCAGCGTACCGGTTTTATCGAAAACAAGGGTATCTAAGGTGCTCGCTTGTTGCAGCGCATCCGCATCCCGAACCAGAACCCCAAATTCTGCTGCCCGGCCGACACCAGAGATAATTGACATCGGAGTCGCCAGCCCAAGAGCGCAGGGACAGGCAATAATCAACACGGTGGTAATAATGACCAATGAATACATGATCTGTGGCGCTGGACCCACGAAATACCAAATAGCACCGGCAATCAGGGCAATCGCGACCACAACGGGAACGAACACGGAGGAAATTTTATCTGCTAACTGACCAATTTCGGGCTTACTGCTTTGCGCCTGACGGACCAGTTTAATGATTCGTGCTAATGTTGTCTGACTGCCAACTGCGGCGGCAGTAAACAGCACCGTACCGTCTTGCACTGTCGTACCGGCATGAATGTTATCGCCTTTAGATTTTTGCTGTGGAATTGGCTCACCGGTGAGCATTGCTTCATCTATCCAAATCTCACCTTGCATGATTTCACCATCAACGGGAACACGATCACCGGTTGCCAAACGTAATGTCATGCCGGGTTTGACATCAGCCAATCGCATCTCTTTTTCGCCATCTTCTGTCACCACACGGGCCGTCGGTGGTGTCAGATCCAGCAGACGTTCCAGTGCTTTTGAAGAACGCTGACGGGCACGTTGTTCCAGAGTATGACCCAGGTTTATCAGACCAATAATCATCGCGCTGGCTTCATAATAGAGATGACGGGCTTGTGGCGGAAAAATATCCGGCCATAGATTGACACTGATAGAGTAAAGCCAAGCTGCGCCTGTTCCTAATGCCACCAATGTGTCCATTGTGGCACTACGGTTTTTCAGGCTTTGCCACGCATTGCGATAGAAGTGACCACCGGCAAAGATCATCACGGCAAGCGTGATAACGCCGATAGTCAGCCAGATATGACGGTTTTCAGGTGTGAGCATCATATTATCGCCCATCATGCCCCACACCATCACGGGAATACCGACGACCAATGCTAATGCTGATTGCCAACGAAAACGGCGCATATTAGCGTCAGAAACTTGTTGCTGACGTTCACGCCGTTCAGCTTCGTCCTGAATCAGTTCTGCGCCATACCCGGCTTTTTCTACTGCTTTAATCAGCGCCTCCTCTGAGGCGCTGCCGGTAATTAAAGCGCTGCGTTCAGCAAGATTCACTCTGGCATTTTCCACGCCATCAACACCTTGTAGGGCTTTCTGAACTTTGCTCACGCAACTGGCACAAGTCATGCCGTCCAACAACAACTGGATGCTCTCATCGCTATCACTCACAACGGAGGCGTCAGTTTTTTCGACCGGAACGGAAGAGGTTGCCGCTGCCAAAGGTTCCGGTCTATTCGAAGCAGGTAGTGTCAGCGGCTCAGATTTTGGGGAGTTTTGCCCAGAAGCGAGTTTTGCGTGATAGCCAGCTTGTTCAACAGCAGCAATCAACGTATCGACATCGGCTTGACCGTAAACTTTAGCTGTTTCAGTGTTCACATCTGCGGCGATAACGCCATCTACGGCCTCCAGCGCTTTACGAGTCGTACCGGCACAATGCATGCAACTCAGGCCGGAGAGCGCCAGTTCAACGTCAGGTTGGCTGGCGATTATCGCATCGTAACCGGCTGCTTGAATTGTTTCGATTAATGATTCAGCAGAGGCTGCGCCGGTGATTTTGGCATAATCAATCGTAATATCCGCCTGTTCCACATCTGCACGATTTGCCAGTGCCTTTTTCACACTGTTAACACAATGCATACAGGAGAGTCCCTGCAAGGTTAAAATGATTGTGTGTGACATAAAAAAACTCCTAACACATAGTGATGTAATTATTCTTCACACCTGTGTGATAATTGATGATATCTACACAGTTCAAGTGAATTTCTGACTTGTTGCGAAGGTTAAACCTTCCCGCAAGGGTAAGGTCAAGGGGAAAAAATGAACATCAGTGAAGTTGCCCAAAAAACTGGTCTTACCAGTAAAGCTATTCGGTTTTATGAAGAAAAGGATCTGATTACACCGCCGGCAAGGGGGGATAACGGCTACCGTTATTATCAGCAGAAACATATTGATGAATTAACGCTGTTGTGTCAGGCGAAACAGGTCGGTTTTACGCTTGATGAATGCCGTGAATTTTTAGTGTTATTTCGCAATCCCAATCGTCACAGTGCTGATGTAAAAACGGCAACCTTGCATAAGGTGGCTGAAATAGAAAAGGCGATTGAAGAGTTGCAGAAAATGAGAAGTAAATTGTTATCTTTGGCGGAAGAGTGCCCTGGAGATGATGGGGCTGAATGCCCCATCATAGATCATTTATCGGGTTGTTGCTCTCATCACTGAGAG
>NZ_LOIC01000018.1:316637-396725 GCF_001684335.1 Photorhabdus namnaonensis | reverse complement strand
ACTTCGGTATTGGCGGGTAGTTCACTGCCACAGTGAACCCGCCAGCTTCCATCAGCCAGTTTGATCCGGCTGTAACCATTTTCAGTGTCTGTAGCTAGTTTGGCCCGGATACCGATAAGTTGGTGGTCTTTCTGGTTTAGGTTATCGCTGCCTTTTGAGGGGCGGCGACGTAACCAGTAGCGCCATAATATTGCGGAAAGCAGCGTCAGAGTGGCAAACAGAACGCCTTGCCATTCCCAGCTCATTCCTGGCAGCAGCCAGGTGACAAACGCAACAACGATAGCGGCTATCCCCGTCCATAACAGATAGCCGCCGGTTCCAAGAAGCTCTGCGATTAACAGTAAGCCGCCAAAAGAGAACCAGAGCCAGGGTGTTTGAGCCGCAATCTGTTCAATCATGATTACTTACCTTTTTTGCTTTCGCCAATCAGTTCAGTAATACCGCCAATCGCACCCATTAGATTGCTCGCTTCCAGAGGCATCATAATGACTTTGCTGTTATCGGAGGCGCCGATACTGGTCAGTGCGTCCGTATATTTTTGGGCAACAAAGTAGTTAATTGCTTGCATGTTACCGTCAGCAATCGCATCGGACACCATTTTAGTTGCGCGAGCTTCCGCTTCGGCGGCGCGTTCACGTGCTTCTGCCTGGAGAAATGCCGATTGACGTTCCCCTTCCGCTTTCAGAATTTGAGACTGTTTTTCTCCTTCTGCTTTCAGAATAGCCGCCTGACGGATACCTTCCGCTTCCAAAATATCAGCACGTTTTGTACGTTCTGCTTTCATTTGGGCGTTCATGGCGGAGATCAACTCTTTGGGTGGACGCACATCACGGATTTCAATACGGGTAATTTTTACTCCCCACGGGTTAGTGGCTTCATCAACAATATGCAATAGACGGCTGTTGATAGAATCACGCTGTGACAGCATTTCATCCAGCTCCATTGAACCCAAAACGGTACGGAAGTTGGTCATCGTCAGATTGATAATGGAGAGTTCAAGGTTACTGACTTCATAAGCCGCTCGAACAGGATCGACAACCTGAATGAAGCAGACCGCATCAATGGTAACATTAGCGTTATCGCGGGAAATCACCTCTTGTGAAGGAATATCCAACACTTGTTCCATCATATTAATTTTACGGCCAATGCGATCGATAAAAGGGACGATAATATGCAAACCCGGTAATAAAGTCCGGGTATAACGACCGAAGCGTTCTACCGTCCATTGATAGCCTTGTGGCACTGTTTTTACACAAGTAAAGACAATAACCACCGCAATAAAGATCAGAATGGGTACGGCACCAAAAGCGAATAAATCCATAGCAATTCCTTACAATTAAATAAATCAGTAAAGCAGTGAATAGACCTGGCGACGGTATTTTGAAGCCAGGGTGTTACTGGTCCCCATTGCAGACATAATATCCATCATTGTTTTCCGTACTGCGCCATTGGCAGCGGAAAGGTCCTTTTTCAGGAAGCTAAGTAATAATTCCAGCGCTTCTTCATTACGACTAACTTCGTGCAGTTTCAGCGAGAGCTTAACAGCCAGCTCTGCATTTTCTGGTTGAATGGCGAATTCTTGCTGCAATTGTTGGATCTCTGGTGTATCCGCCGCTTGCTTTTGTAACTCAATTTGAGCCAGTAAACTGTGATAATGAGTATCTTGGTCCTGTAATGGAATAAGACTCAGAATTTCCTCGGCCTCTGCTATATTATTGAGCATAATTTGCACTTCGGTCAACATAAGTGCGATTTCACTGTTTTTGGGGGCTAATTGCCAGGCTTCTTTCAGTAGTGGTAGCGCTTCCTGATGTTTTCCCGCTGCGATAAGTTCCTCTGCCTGAGCGACTTTCAACTCTTCCGGCTTGGGTAATACGCGGGCAAGCATCTCTCTGATAGCTATTTCAGGTTGTGGCCCCTGAAAACCATCTACCGGTTGGCCTTGTCGCATAATATAAACCGTAGGAATGGCTCGTAAGCCAAACTGCGCGGCGACCATTTGCTCTTTATCGCAATCCACTTTTGCCAATATGAATTGATTTGCATATTCTGCTGCCAGTTTATCCAGTATTACGCCTAATTCTTGACAATGAGAGCTACGTTCAGACCAAAAATAAAATAAAACAGGCACAGTCATAGACTGTTCAACGGTTTGATGTAGATTGCTTTCGTTAACATTAATTCCAGTAGAAGTTGGTAACATATAATTAGTCTCTTAAATTTGGTTGTCGCAGGGTATGATTAAATAGATTGAGGTTATTTTCTTAACTTTCAAGTTGTACCACTCTGCTTACTCAGTATTTTATCCATGACTCTTCCTGGCAAAATTCGACGCATAATAGTGACTGCGTGGGTTATCCAAGTCACCGGATAGCGTAATTTGGGATTCGGACTTTCCAGAGCATGAATCAGTTTGCGCACAACGGCTTCGGGGGTTAGGGTAAAATGCCGGGCGATTCTGGGGTTTCTGACAGGTTTATCGCTTTGCGTTTGATTGACGTTTTCTGCGAAACGTGTTTTTATCGGGCCAGGAACAATCAGACAAGCTTTAATTCCGGTTCCGGCTAATTCCATTCTTAACGCGTCTGACCAGGCTTCCAAGGCATATTTACTGGCGGAGTAAGCACCGCGGCCTGGGGTTGAAATCAATCCCATCACTGAACTGGTTTGGATAATACGGCCTTCACCATGAAGTTGCATGGCTGGAAGTAATAAGCAGGTAAGTTGATGTGTACCAAATAGATTAGTAGAAAATTGCTGTTCCAGTTGTTCACGACTGATCGTATTTAATGGGCCGTAAATACCAAAGCCGCCGTTATTAAACAGCCCGTAAAGACGGCCATTGGTGAGCCTGATGACCTCGGCGGCGGCGCGTTCAACACTCATTTTGTCATCAAGATCCAATTGGATAGGTTCCAGTCCTAACTCGCGCATATGTTGTAAATCCGCGGGTTTCCGGCAGGCTGCTAATACTCTATAGCCCCGCTGATGTAGTGTTTTGGCCGCCACCAGACCAATTCCACTGGAACAGCCGGTGATAAGAACGGACTTTTGCATAACTTTACCTGCTTATAGACATCAATTTGTTGAAACTAATAGTTTACTACTTAAGAATAATTAAGATGTGCTGATAGTGTGTCAGACATCCAGTCGGCGATAAATGGTTGGGCTGCTAGATTAGGATGTAATCCATCTTGTTGCACCCACTCCGGTTTAATAGCGACTTGCTCCATATAAAACGGGAGTAGGGGGATTTGATTGTGTTCTGCCAATTTGGGATAAATCTTGGCGAAAGATTCGGTATAACGGCGCCCATAGTTTGGCGGCAGACGGATCTGCATCAATAAAGGCTGAATATTGGCTTGTTTCACTAAAGTAATGATTTGTTGCAGATCTTGCTCTGTTTGTTGTGGAGGAAAACCGCGTAGTCCATCATTGGCGCCCAGTTCTATCAGTACCCAACGGGGTTTATGTTGTTTAAGTAGTTCAGGTAGCCGCTCAAGACCTTGAGCTGCGGTATTACCGCTGATGCTACCGTTGATGACCGTGATTTTATTACCGGATTTCCGCCACTTTTTTTCCATCAAAGCAGGCCATGACTGCTCAACAGGCAGATGGTAACCGGCACTAAGGCTATCACCGAGAATCAGAAGGGTATCAGCCGCAGTCGCTCTGGCGCTAAATAGCATCACTAATAAAAGGAAAAGTAAATGGTAACGGGGAGTATTCTTGAAGTTCAGCATCTTAGTAAGCACGTTGGTCAGGGAGAAAATAAGATCACTATATTGCAGGGAGTCGAGTTAGTTGTCGAGTCGGCACAGACTATCGCTTTAGTGGGAGAATCGGGTTCGGGTAAATCCACATTGCTTGGCATTATTGCCGGGTTAGATGATGGCAGTGGCGGGGAGGTTCGGCTGCTAGGGAATAATTTAAGCCAGATGAATGAAGAACAGCGGGCGCAACTGCGGGCTGAAAATGTCGGTTTTGTCTTTCAGTCATTTATGTTAATACCGACGTTAAACGCATTAGAAAATGTCCAGCTTCCTGCTTTATTGCGTGGTGAATCTGAACACAATAGCAGGAAGCAGGCGGTTGAATTGCTGGAACAATTGGGATTGGGAAAACGTTTGAAACATATGCCGGCACAACTTTCTGGTGGTGAACAACAGAGGGTGGCATTGGCGCGGGCATTCAGCAGCCAACCTAAAATTCTGTTTGCTGATGAGCCGACAGGTAATCTGGATCGGCAAACCGGTGATCGGATTGCTGATTTACTGTTTTCTCTTAATCGTGATTACGCCACAACATTAATTCTGGTGACGCATGACAGCCAGCTTGCTGCCCGCTGTCAACGTTGTTTGCGGTTAGTTAATGGCAAATTGAGGGAAGAAAGATGATTTGGCGTTGGTTTTGGCGCGAATGGCGCACCCCTTCTTTATTGATTGTCTGGTTATCGCTTACGCTGGCGGTGGCTTGTGTGTTGGCACTGGGAAGGATCAGTGATCGCATTGATCAAAGTGTCCATTATCAGAGTCGGGATTTTCTGGCGGGTGATTTAGTCCTGCGTGCGGCTTATCCCGTAGATGAAGGATGGTTACAACAGGCGAAAAGCTTGGGATTAACGTTGAGTCGCCAGCTCTCTTTCACCACGATGACTTATGCCGGGGATGTTCCGCAACTTGCTAATGTAAAATCCGTGGATAGTCATTACCCGTTATATGGTGAGCTGGAAACCAGTCCTCCGGGTTTGAAAGTGGAAAAAGGCACGGTACTCGTCACGCCTCGTTTACTTGAACTGTTGAAAATCAAAGTGGGTGATAACCTCGATGTGGGTGACACCACGCTTAAGGTGAGTGGAGAATTAATTCAGGAGCCGGACAGTGGTTTCAATCCCTTTCAGATTGCGCCTCGGATTTTAATCAGTCTTGATGATGCTCAATCTACCGGGGCGATTCAACCGGGTAGCCGTCTGACTTATCGTTATATGTTTTCTGGCGATAAAGAAGCGATTTATCAGTATCAGCAGCTCATTGATCCCCAACTTAAAGCTGATCAACGCTGGTATACCTTGAAACAGGATAGCGGGGCGCTGGCGAAATCCATTGAAAGGGCGCAGCAATTCTTGTTGTTATCGGCTTTGCTGACGTTATTACTCGCTGTCGCCGCGGTAGCGGTATCAATGACCCACTATTGCCGCAGCCGTCATGATTTAATCGCAGTGCTAAAAACACTGGGGGCCGGACGTTGGGCGTTGCGTAAATGGGTGCTTGGTCAATGGCTAGTGATACTTATCGCGGCGGCGTTGGTGGGAACACTTCTGGGATTGATGTTTGAATATCTGCTTGTACAGATTCTGGCGCCCATGTTACCGAAGATGTTGCCGCAAGCTGGATTCTGGCCGTGGATATGGGCGTTAGGCGCGTTATCGGTTATCGCTTTACTGGTGGGAATACGTCCGTACAAACAGTTAATGGCAACCCAACCATCAAGGGTGCTGCGTGATGATATTATCGCGCCTATCTGGCCGTTTCGCTATTACCTGCCGTTGGCGGTATTGGTGGTCATTAGCGGGTTAGGTCTGTTGGTTGGAACCAAACCTATGCTATGGGCGTTACTGGCTGGCATGGTGATGGTTGCGCTATTACTGGCGGTGTTTGGTTGGGGAGGCTTGTGGTTATTACGCCACCTGAAACTCCGCCAGCTCAGTTTTCGTCTGGCGGTTAATCGACTACTGCGGCAGCCATTTCAGACCGTAGCTCAATTGGCGGCTTTCTCTTTATCCTTTATGTTATTTGCTTTGTTGCTGGTGGTCCGGGGAGACTTGCTTGACCGTTGGCAGCAACAATTGCCGCCGGACAGTCCAAACTACTTTCTGATTAATATGACTGGACAGCAAATTCCACAAGTAGAACATTTGCTGGCTCAGTATCAGGTTAAACCTACGGCATTCTATCCGGTGGTATTGGCTCGCTTGACGGAAATTAATGGTCAGTCAGCTATCGCGTGGGCAGAGGCCAGAGAATCGGATAGCAACACGGTGCAGCGGGAGTTGAACCTGACATGGAAAGAGGAATTGCCTCCGTTTAATACCTTGGTGGAAGGTCACTGGCCGCCAAAGAAGGATGAGGTTTCTATTGAGCAGGGACTTGCTGAACGTTTGGCAATCAAAATCGGCGATAAGCTAACATTTAGTGGTGATACGCAGCAATTTAGCGCTATCGTTAGCAGTATTCGACGGGTGGATTGGGAAAGTTTGCGGCCAAATTTCTTTTTTATTTTCCCGAAACAAGCATTGGAGAATCAGCAGCAAACCTGGCTGACCAGTTTCCATTATGAAGGCGACGGCCGACTTCTGACGGATCTTAATCGTCAGTTTCCAACCTTGAGCTTGCTTGATACCGGCGCGATGATTAAGCAAATTCAGGGTATTTTGCAGCAGGTTAGTAAAGCGTTAGAGGTTATGGTTGGGTTGGTCATGGTCTGCGGCGCATTACTGCTATTGGCGCAGGTTCAGGTAGGGATGCATCAACGGCAACTTGAATTGGTGGTTTACCGCACCTTGGGAGCCAGTAAGCCGTTACTGCGTCGTACCCTTTGGTATGAATTCGCTTTGCTTGGATTAATGGCGGGTTTTACTGCGGCATTAGGGGCTGAGGTTGCGCTCTGGTTATTACAGACCAAAGTATTTGATTTTCCGTGGCAACCCGCATGGCAGATGTGGCTATTACTACCAATAATCAGCAGCTTGTTACTTTCAATGTGTGGAAGTGGGTTGGGGCTTCGGTTGTTACGGGGTACGGGATTACACCGGCGGGTTCAGGGATAAAAGGGCGATATTTGCAGACATTCAGGGAATGGGTAATCGCTCGTCGAGATGTGATGAACCCATTCCAGGCTTATTGGCCTACTATACCCTATGGATTTCAAGATGCATCGCGACGGCAAACGAGTGAATCCCCAGTCGCATAGCGAACTATGTGACCGGGGTGAGTGCAGCCGACAAAGAGGAAACTTGAAAAATAACGGGTATATCGTTGTTTAGGTAAATTCGGCTCTAAGTTGCGGCAATATTTTCTCGCCGAAAGAGGTCAACCCCTTAACATAATCAGGGAAGATCAACATAACCCCGTCCAGTTCGCATTCACGCAGTAAATCTGACAATTGTTTACGACATGTTTCCGGGTTGCCGATAGCAGTGTGGGTCATAAAAGCGTTTTGGGATCTTTCAACCATCGCATTGCTTTTTCCGCCAATATCGACGCCAAAACTGTGCATCATGCTTTTAACTGCATCTATATCCAAGCCATCACGATAGAACTCAGCCAGCGTTTTAGCTTCTTCATCTGTTTCAGCGCAAATAATCGTACACATACAAAAGGTTTTGGTGGTTGTGTTGTATTCGGCTGCAAGACGTTTAGCCATCAGACTAATTTGTCGCGTTTCTTCTTCATCTTTACCACCAATGAAGCACACATCGGTGTTACGTACACTAAAACGTAGCCCACATTCTGATTGACCGGCACAGACCAAATAAGGGCGCGGAACGGAAACAGGTTTAGGCTCAGAAACACAATTCTTGAAATTAAAGTAATCTCCCTGATGATTAACCTGCTTCTCACTCCAAAGCCGTTTGATCAATTGGGTCCACTCTTCGGTCATTGCGTAACGTTGATCGTGGTCTAAATTATTATCCCATTCCCCCATCTGTTCAAATTCGTCTTTGAATGAACCAGAGACAATATTCAGCCCGGCGCGGCCATGACTAATTTGATCCAGTGTCGCAATCATTTTGGCTGTCACGGCGGGATTATGCAGCCCGGCATGCATAGTTGCGATCAGCCGGGCGTGATGAGTCACTTCGGCAATACCTGCCATCATCGTAACGGATTCCAGCGAACAGCCCCAATGTTCCGTTTCACCACCAAAGCCACGCCATTTGCTCATTGACATGATGAAATCCAAACCAATTTGATCAGCCAGAATAGCCGCTTCACGGTTTTGCTGATAAGAAGCATCGAGTGGTGGTGTATTTTTGGAAATAATCCATCCACCTTTCGCTATGGGTAGAAATACACCGAATTCTTTCTTTGCCATGATTAATTCCTTGTTTGCCTGTTGTAAGGAATATTTTATAGGTTCATTTTATTGTTAAATTCAGTTAAGTAGTGTGTTGTCATCAGGACATTTCTTCACGATTTGTGAAGGTGGTTGCATCATGAATGTGATGATCAGAATAGCTAGCACTGGTATGGCGATAATGAGAAATGCCGGTGTAAAACTACCTGAGTAATCCTTAATTGCGCCCACCAGGAAAGGGGCGATACAGGCGGTAGTAGAGATTAGATTCATCACCGAAAACAGTTCCAAGTAAGGCGTGCGCCCAAAATAATTGAACAGCAATATACTGGATGCCAGAAAAGTCATGCCATAGCCGATACCGATGCACAATGTGAACAGGATTAAAAATGTCCATGAAGTGGCGGCACTGAGTGCGATAAGGCCGCAGATAATTATCGATAGACTACCGATAAGCAATTTTTTGGGATCGATCCATTCACCAACCGCGCCTCCTGCAAATCGTGAGAACGCATTGATAAAAGCCAAAATACTGAGGGAGGAGGCGGCAACAGATTCACTGAATCCATTTTCAGTAATATGGGCGACTGCAAAACTATTAACGGTTATCCCACACAGTAAAAAAGAGGTATAAGCGGCGGCAATGGCATAAAATTGCCAGGTGTGCAGCGCTTGCCGGACATTCCATATTTCCTTGGTGCGATAGATACTGGTGGGGAGCTGGTCTTGTTGATTTTTACTAACCTTTTCAGCGTGGGCGTTTTCCTTTTTACCTTCGCGCATAAATAAAATGGTTAATAAACTAATCAGGGTGAGTGATATCCCTGAAATTGCCCAGTGCATACGCCAGTTTTCCCAAAATACTGTTGCCAGGAAATAGATCCACGGACCGACCACGCCTCCTAATCCCCCGATGGTAAAATAGATACCAAAAGCCAATGACTGTTTTTTAAAAAGCCGGCTAATGACATAAGTACCGGGAACCGTCGCCATAAGACTAAAACCGATCCCTAATAATGTGGTACCGGTAAAATAGGCTGCGATACTGTAGGTGTTATAGAGGATATAAAAACTGGTGATAAAGGTGAGCGTACCGATCATCAAAGTAGTGCGAACGCCTGTACGACGAATAAACATCGCTGGAAGGTAACTGGACAGCCCACATGACAGGCCCAGTAACGTGAACCCCAAACCGGCATCGGTCCAACTCCAGTGTAATTCCTTAATCATGCTAGGTAATACAACGCCCAGCGAAGTAAATGTGGTTGCGGTGACCAGAAAGTAAATCAAACCCAAAAGTATCAGTAGGAGCCACTGATAAGTACGTCCGAACTGGTCATGTTGAATGGGCATTTTGACTCCATCAGGATAAAGGCCATCAGAAAATTTCTGATATTTTATTCCGATATCAGAAAAAACTATATCGAATAAAGACCCCATAGCTAAATTGATCCGTTCGATAATAAGGGGTATCTCTTATTTTGTATTTATTTTTTATGGGGTTCAAAACAATGCCTGTCCATAAATGACCGGGTTGATTGCCAAGGAGTTTCCCCAAATCGTAATGCAACTCTGGTTTGAAATCGATAGTTTCAGGTTGTCCATGCAAACCTAAGGTATAGTCAAAAGTCCCGACAACCCGAAAATCCCCTAAGCTATTATTGAAGGGAATGCCGTAATCGATATGAATTCGTTGGTCATTCCAGCTTCCTTTGGCGTTATTCTCAAAATAGAAAATTGTACGTAGCCAGCTAATCCAGCTAGCTTGCCAGTCAATACTGACACCGGGGAAATAGTCGTAATCTACCCCTTTCGTTTTGGCGATCCATTGAGCGAACAAAATATCTTTTACCGGCCCAAAAGAGACGTCATTACCAGTGACTTTACTCAAGCTCACTCTGGGGACAAATTTATAATAGTAGGTGCTCTTATCACCTTGGTAATCACTTTGCAGCGAGTTTTGCCAAATACTATAGACGTACATATCGCCGACACTATAGTCGCCAAAAGCCTCTAAAATCGGCGAAATGGTTTTTTGGGGATCGACCCGATTTTCAAATTGCATATAAAGGCTGGTATCAATCGATTGAAAATTGACAAAATGACCGGCTTGAGCTTGATTGATTGTTGGTAGCAGTAATAGCGTTGCAGGTAATCCACTCCTCTTTAATCGAGTGCCTATCCAGCGCCAAGTCATTGCCAGATAAGCGGCGCCGCAAAATGGAGAAGAGAGCCTTGAGGTGAAAAAAAGCGGGGGATAGTTTTTCGTATTATGGATTTTTGTGGCAAGTAACACGAAGATTCCCTTTCTCATGCGGTATCGGGCTGGTGATTGCTAGCATTGATCTAATGAGACAGTTTTGTCAAAGGGATATTTGATTTTATTGATGAAAGGAGGAGGGAGTAGAAAGATAAGATTATTTTAACCTTAGTGATTTTTCAGTGTTACTAATACATTGATTATTGAATTAGCAATAGGTTTTTTATTTAACTTTGTGTTGAGAGTTGGGGAAATATTGTTGATTAATGGTTTTGTGAAAATATTTGTGGTAATTATATTTTAGTTAACTTAAATATATAATTAATTTCAAATGGAAAATAGTAATGAAAAATAATAATAAATGGACGCCTGTTTTTGTATAATCAAAATCATTTTCGAATTTAAATAATTATTGCTTTGGTTTTAAAATATATAGTAAAGTGTTTTTCAAGGAATAAAAATTAAGTTGTAAATGAAGTATTGAAAATTGTAATTATTTGCCTGGTAATTTTATTATTATATGCTTTTAATTAAATAATAAGTATTCAAATTAAAGTGTTTCCATAAGTTATAAAAATAATCTTCGACTCTATCTCTGTTTATATTTGATAATTGTCAATTTAATAGTAAGAAATAATCCATTCTACAAAAAGCTTGATATAGTTAAAAACTATAGGGTAAAGTAGTTTATTGGCTTTTAAATGTTTTATTAAAATTTTGATTTAAATCAAGTATATAACAGATATTTTTTGAATATGGGTAGGAAAATGTGGTTAATGGAGCTAATAAAATTTTATTAGATATATTCATGAAAACCATAAATTCTCTTAATGTAACAAGGGCATTTCTACTTAAATATAAATAGAAAGAGGGTGATTATGTATACTGGAATTGTACAAGGAAAAGAAAGCGTATTATCTCTTGATAAAAAAGACGGGTTTAGTACATTAACCGTCAGTAATAATAACCATTTCTTTGATGATGTCTCTGTGGGGGCCAGTGTGGCGATTAATGGTACATGCCTGACTGTCACCCAATTTAAGAACGATGTCGTCTGGTTTGATATATCAGATTTTACGGCTGATGTGACCACATTAAAGTTTTTAAATGTGGGGGATGAAGTTAATATTGAAAGATCACATCAAATGAATAAAGAAAATGGCGGTCATAGTCTATATGGGCATATTGAAGGTGTGGCAGAAGTCGTTGAATTTATCAAAACTGGCGAAACTTATCGATTAGTGATTAATATTCCTGGAGATAATATCAGATATTTTTTCCATAAAGGTTTTATTGGGTTACATGGTTGTAGCTTGACAATAAATGGTATAAATGAAGAAGATAAAACTATAGAATTGAATTTAATTCCAGAAACGTTAAGGACTACCAATCTTAGTAATATCAAAGTTGGTGACTTACTTAATTACGAAATAGATCAAACAACCAGAACGATTGTAGACACAATATCCAGATCGATGAATGCTAATAGATCAATATGATAATTGAAGTTTGAAGTAATATAAATAAGCTGGAATGTGGGGCGGTAAGTTATTTACTTCCGCTTCCACAGTTAATCCCAAGCCATTAAATGACAAACGTTTGATTATTTTGATGGACGTTTGTCATCTATTATTTTATCCCAAAATTCATCTATGGTACCTACACTTGTACCGCCACCACTTTCCAGCTCATGGATCGCTGCCTGTGTTGTAGCATTAGGAACATGGTGTTCTTTTGTCGCTCTAGTTAATACCAGACGGACAAAGCTAGACATATTCAAATTATTATTCCGGGCGGCTTGTGCCATCGCATTTTTCAGTTTTTCAGAAACACGAACTTTTAATATAGCCGTATTCATATGTCCCTCTTTGTCTCTTAATTTGTATCCTTACTGTGGGACTATTGTGGATACAAATCAAGATAACAAGATCGATAAATAAACAACGTTAGTGTTAGGCGTTAGTTAAATTAGTTTTTCCTGTACCCATTCAAGGCCACTCTGATATTCAGGGGGCAGCATGGGAACAAGTTTCTGCAATGTATCTTTTAATTCATTTTTATCAAAGTGAGAAAGATTAAGATGACCAACTTTACGTGCAGGACGGACTTCTTTCTCATACCAATGTAAATGTACCAAGGGCAAACTGAGCCATTGTGTATTGATATCTGTACCAATCAAATTGATCATAACTGACGGTGCAGTGACTTCTGGCCGAGGTAGGGGCAAATCCAGAATAGCGCGAAGATGTAATTCAAACTGGCTGATAGATGCGCCGTTCTGAGTCCAATGACCGCTGTTGTGCACGCGTGGCGCGAGTTCGTTAATTAATAAATTATCACCGACAATAAAACATTCCATTGCCATCACGCCGATATATTTCAACTCGTGCATAATCGCTGACAACATACTCTCAGCCTGCTGTTGTAGATGATAATGCTGTAAATGGTTATTTTCCTGAGGAGAGACAATACTGGCGCGGAGAATGCCATCTTGATGCAAATTGTGGGCTAAGGGATAGAACACACAATCGCCATTTTTATTGCGGGCGCCGACCAGTGAAACTTCGCCCGAAAAAGGAATGGCTTGTTCAGCAATACATTCACCATAAATATCAGCGGGTAATGCTATTTCATCTCCGGGACGAATACGCCATTGCCCTCGGCCATCATAACCGCCAGTACGGCGCTTAACGATAACGAAACTACCGAGTTCAGAGAATAATTGCGGCCATTGGTTGGTATCAGAGAGTAATTGCCACGGAGCCGTTGCCAGCCCAAGGCTATCTATTAACTGTTTTTGCGGCAGACGATCAGCCAGACGGGGAAAAATATCTCGATTAGCAAAAGCCTTATGGCGGGCAAGTTCCTGAGTAAGGGCGGTTTCCGGCCAGCGCTCAATTTCAGCGGTAATAACGCTATTCTGATAAGGAACCGCTTCCGGTTCTGCATCGAGGCCAACAGGATAAACCGTGATACCTAAAGGCTCGCCAGCTTGACGTAACATGCGACCAAGCTGACCATTGCCTAATACACAAACTGGCTTCATGCTTCCTCCCGCGGATCGGGATTATTGAGTACATCCTGAGTTTGTGTTTCACGCCAATGACTGAGGCGTTGCAGTAAATCTTTATCATGACGAGCTAGAATCTGTGCCGCCAGTAGAGCTGCATTTGCCGCGCCGGCTTTCCCAATCGCAAGTGTGCCGACAGGAATCCCTTTTGGCATCTGTACGATAGAGTAAAGACTGTCTACCCCATTCAGTGTAGCGCTTTGTACGGGTACGCCGAGAACCGGCACCAGCGTTTTAGCCGCCAACATGCCGGGTAGATGAGCAGCGCCGCCGGCGCCAGCGATAATGACATCAAAACCATTTTGTTCAGCTTGCTCGGCAAAACTGAATAGTTTATCGGGTGTACGGTGAGCAGAAACAATTTCAACATGAAAAGGTACATTAAGAGAAGTGAGAATATCAGCCGCATGCTGCATCGTCGTCCAATCGCTTTTAGAACCCATGACAACGGCGATTTTGGCATTGTGTTGAGTTGTTCCTGCTAAATCAGGTTGGGCAGTCATAAATCAAATGCTCCTGTGTTTTAACGTCCACCAGAATGAAAATAACGCTTTAAGGCCGCGGATCATATCATGCTCACAAGCTAAGGAAAACGATTGCGTTACTTTATACTTTCATTGTGATGTTGGATATGGGGGCTTCTGGTTAATCAGAATGGGAAAGAGATAAGATCGATTGATTTATCTGTTATTTTGAACATCGATCCCTGATGATGCCATGCGCCAAGCACACCGCGGTAAACGGTTTTATCATACAGAGGAACTTCATGTACAAAAGGGCGGTGGGTGTGTCCGTGAATCATCCAGTCAGCTTGATACCGCTCAAAAGTATCAATAACAGCTTGCTGGTTTACATCCATAATGGCTTCGGATTTTCTGCTGTTGACCGATTGGCTGTTGGCTCGCATTTTTACGGCAATTTTTTGGCGGATAGACAGAGGTAGCAGTAGAAACAGACGTTGAATCCACGGGGTATGAACCCGCTTACGATATCGTTGATAACCTTCGTCATCAGTACACAAGGTATCGCCGTGCAGAATAAGTACTCGCTTACCGTACAGTTCCAGTACTTTTTCCTGTGGGAGCAATATGACGCCACTCTCTTTAGCGAAGCGCGAACCGAGCAGAAAGTCACGGTTGCCATGAATAAAGTAACAGGTAACACCTTGTTGTCGCACCGTTTTTAATGCGCTGGCGATTTCACGGTGGAGAGGATTGTCATCATCATCGCCGATCCAGTAATCGAACAGATCACCGAGAATATAGAGGCTATCGGCTTGAATGGCATCTTCATGCAAAAAACGCAGAAAACCGGCAGTGATTGCCGGTTCATGTTCGCTGAGATGTAAATCTGCGATAAAAAGTGTGCACATATTCAGTGAGTTATTCGCTGACAGTCACTTTTTCGATGATAACATCTTCGAGTGGTACATCCTGGTGCATACCGCTGCGACCGGTAGAAACGCCTTTGATTTTATCAACAACATCCATACCTTCGATCACTTCGGCAAAGACGCAGTAACCCCAACCATCAGGGCGCTCAGAGCGGAAGTTCAGGAAATCATTATCAACAACGTTAATGAAAAACTGCGCAGTTGCTGAATGTGGATCGTTGGTGCGGGCCATTGCCAAAGTACCACGGTTGTTTTTCAGACCGTTATTGGCTTCGTTTTTGATAGTTGCATCAGTCGGCTTTTGTTTCATACCAGGTTCAAATCCGCCACCCTGAATCATGAAACCGTTAATAACACGGTGGAAAATAGTATTATCGTAGAAGCTATTGCGGCAGTAGTTCAAGAAATTCTCAACAGTTACAGGAGCTTTGTCGGCGAAAGTATTAATTACGATATCGCCAAAATTGGTATGGAAAGTCACCATAATTGAAATCCTAATAATAGTTTTGACTAACCCAGTTAGGGCATTCGGACCAGGCGGCTTTTATATCACATATACCATAATGAGTCAGTACCTATTAGTTTCAGTAGACTATATTGATCGCTAGCCTTGCAAAGCGCTTAATATCAGGTTTCAATATCCTATTGGACTATGCCATATCGAGCATTTATTGATGAGATAAGGACATAAATCCAGAATTATCAATTCGTTATTTTTAACACACGTACAGTGAATTTACGGAAAATCTCGATGCTAAAAATTTTCAATACCCTCAGCCGTCAGAAAGAAGAATTTAAGCCAATCCATCCGGGGAAAGTAGGGATGTACGTGTGTGGTATCACGATTTATGACCTGTGCCATATTGGTCACGGCAGAACCTTTGTTTCTTTTGATGTGGTTGCTCGTTATCTGCGTTATTTGGGATACGATTTGACCTATGTACGTAATGTGACCGATGTTGATGACAAAATCATCAAGCGGGCGGCGGAAAACCGTGAAAGTTGTGATGATCTGACTGGCCGTATGTTGGCGGAAATGTATAAAGATTTTGACGCGCTGAATATCTTACGCCCTGATCTGGAACCTCGTGCGACCCGGCATATCCCGGAGATTATTGCATTGACTGAATCGTTGATAAAACGTGGTCATGCTTATGTTGCAGATAATGGCGATGTCATGTTTTCCGTCGAGAGTGATCAGGATTACGGATCACTTTCCCGTCAGGATCTCAGCCAGTTACAAGCCGGGGCGCGAGTGGAAGTGGCTGATGCTAAGCGTAACCCGATGGATTTCGTATTGTGGAAAATGTCCAAGCCTGGGGAACCAAGCTGGGAATCGCCGTGGGGGGCGGGCCGTCCGGGTTGGCACATTGAATGTTCTGCCATGAATAGCAAACAGCTAGGTAATCATTTTGATATTCATGGTGGTGGCGCTGATCTGATGTTTCCCCATCACGAAAACGAAATTGCGCAATCTACTTGTGCCCATGATGGCCCGTATGTGAATTACTGGATGCATTCAGGGATGGTGATGGTGGATAAAGAGAAGATGTCCAAATCGCTGAACAACTTCTTTACTATCCGTGACGTATTGGAATATTACGATGCAGAGACAGTGCGTTATTTCTTGTTGTCAGGTCATTATCGCAGTCAACTTAACTATACAGAAGATAACCTAAAGCAGGCTCGTACCGCACTTGAACGGTTTTATACCGCTCTGCGAGGTACAGATGCTTCTGTACAGCCAGCCGGTGGTGAAGTATTTGAGGAGCGTTTCATTGAAGCGATGAATGATGACTTCAATACGCCAGAGGCTTATTCGGTACTGTTTGATATGGCGCGTGAAATTAACCGCCTGAAATCAGAAGATATGGACGCAGCGAATGGTTTAGCGGCCGAATTACGCAAGTTGGCTGGTATTTTAGGTTTATTGCAACAAGAGCCGGAGCAATTCCTGCACCGTGGTGTTCAGGCTGACGATGAAGAGATTGCTAAAATTGAAGCGCTGATTAAGCAGCGTAATGATGCCCGTAAAAATAAAGATTGGGCGCTGGCAGATTCTGCTCGTAATCAGTTAAATGAGATGGGTATCGAGCTGGAAGATGGTCCGCAGGGGACAAGCTGGCGTCGTAAATAAGTTCGATCTATTTTTGGTGTTAATTTATCATTTAGGCTCCCTGCTGAGGGAGTCCTCTATTGTCCCACTTGTTGCTTTATAAAATCTCCTGATTAAGAAATAAGGCAAGTCACAATCTTTTAATTCCCACAAGCTGAATATCTATAAAAGTATATTGCTTGTCATGTCTGAATGGATAACTCAACAACCACCGACTAAAATCGGTGGTTGTTGAGTTGAGACTGTCACCAAGGTCTCAGTGACAATCTCATGCAATATTATAGTCCTAAAAATTCAATATGCTGAATTAATCCCTCACCAGATAGACGTTTACCTTCTTCTTCATGTAATGTTAACACTAGAGGCCCAGCCTTTAAATCAACCTCAGTTGTCCGATATACAACCGGCCCGTAGTTTGAACCTGATTTATAAGGTGTTAAAACTTTTTCGGTAAAGAATTTGATATTTTGATCGAAAATAGTGCTGTTTGATTGTTCTAGCTTCATTTGAATTGCCGAATCAAAATTGAATGAATCTGACATATAGGCATAATACATGCGTAAACGATACCGTCCTGCCGATTTAACCTGTAAGGTAATTTGAGTCGGGCCACGCTCATACGTTTGTGGTTCTGTTGCTGAAAGATAATTATAGCTACCTTTTCTAGATGACCTACCACCATTCAAAAATACATCGCCGAGAAAAATATTATTGTAGTTATGGTCGATAAATAAATTATCTGTGTCATTTGGATCTAAACAGACACGCGAAGATTTTCGTTGTGCGCCAAAAGTGAAATGGGATTGAATATTAGTATAGTCACTTGTCCAATATATCATTGAGCGCTTTGCCTGTGTCTCTGGCTCATAAAAATCTTCACTGTTATAGTTATTAAGAGCGGCAATTAGAATATCGTTAAACATAATATCTGCTTGTTCGGCTATTGCTTTGCTGTATTTTTGAAGATCATCAGGTGAATAACCCCATTCTGATCCATTAACCAAGGTATCTCTTAATGTAAAAAAGTATAATAAACAGGAAAGGGCACAAATGCTGGATAAGAGAGGAATACTGTTTTTCTTCGCTGTATTAATACTGAGAATACACAAGCGACGCATATCCGCTATCGCGATTTCATTACGAACTACAATTAATTGTCTTGCTTCATCTGTGGGATTTTTTTGATAAGATGCGATGGCATCTTGTAAACTTTCTGCATCTTTTCTTACGGCTTGATACTCTGCTTCTAACCATTCACTAGTATATTTAATTAATGCATCTTGAATAATCCCAATGACATCGACTTCTTTAGGTTCTGTCAGTTTTTTGTACGTCAGTTTTAATAAAATACTTAATACACTGGATACAACACCTTGTGGAGACACAGAGTCTGACTGATTAAAACTTTTCTTTTTAATCATATCTAACGCTTCTAAAGTCAAAAGGTGTAATTTAATATTATTGTCTTGTACATCTATATTATTTTCCAATGATATTGTCATTTTAGTTACCTTATTTTTGGTTATAAAATACATTCTTGTTTTTAATTATATTACACGACCATTTTATGTAATGGAATTTTATTTTATAATATTTGGTTGATAAACAAGACTTATTATTTTAATTATTTGGAATTTAATTCGGTTATGATGTCAATCAAGCGAATAAACTATAGCACTATTGTGAAATGCTATTTATATCCAGTAATTTATAGCCATGATATTTCAATTGACTATTTTCTTTAATAATAATCTTGGTAATAATCGTTCGGATAATGAATTGATAGTAATGAGATTATTGATAAAGTTTTTTTACTTTTATTGAATAACTTATAACTTGTAAAATAATAACGATGAACCATCTAATTAATAAATGATGAGGTAGTGAATGTAATTGTTGTTGTTTCTGAGCCAGACTGTGATTATTGTGAATTATAATGAGTTATTGAGGTAATAATTTACTGCGTCAAATCTTGGTATGTTAAGCCGAGGTGTTAAAGAATTTGGACTGATACCTGGGTCAAGATGTGCTTGGTTTGCTTGGGGGTTTTAATATGGAAACCGATGACAATAGTTTTTTGCGTTAATAATCATTCGTAATGCAAATTGGATTGATTTCTTTAAATCATTTGTTATTAAATGTAGTTAATCGGTGATCTTTCCTATATCAGATGTTTTATGGATGAAAAAAACAAACCTCGTCATTTTGAACGAGGTTTGTTAACCGATTTTCTGTGTTTCAACAAATTGTAATAATGCAGGAGAGCTAAGTAGCCCTGATTACATTATTATGACTTCTCAGGTAGTTGCACACGAATATTAATGACTCTTCCGTCTGGAATATCGCATGGTTCAGCATCATGGTAATAAACGACTTCTCCTGTTGCAGTTACGCTTTTGACACGCTTATTTTGAGCAAATTCCGGAGCGTCTTTATTTTGACGATGGTAACATTCGATGGTTATATCGCCGCTGGATGTGTCTACCGATTCACGCACCCAAATCAGATTTAATCCATTGCTGTCTGCCGGGATAATAGTTCCGCCGTGAATTCCCCACGCGCCATCTTTGGCAAAACCATTGCAACCGCTGATACGATATTTCCCTGTATCTATACGCTTAACCGTCACTCCCTCAGCTTCGCTGGTTAACTCGTAAGTTCCGTCTGGATGAATATCTACAACTGGGCTGGATACTCTGAGAATGCCGTTAGTGTCGAAATGTGCGTTTTTGTCTGTCAGAACTCGGCTAACTTTTGTATTTCCTCCCCCATCATTTCCGTGAATGAAGCTAATATTGGCAGAGCTATAATCCGCGACAAATCCCGCCCATATGTCATGCATTCTTGTTACATAGCCGCCTGACCACGGATATCCAATGCCACCATGATTTTCTGCAAATCTGAATGCATGACCACCCTGCGGCAATGATTTTATCCATGCGGTAAGATCACTGATATTCGCTGGATTAATATACTTTGGCTGGATAAATTCAGATCCTTCGGATTTTGTATATGCCCCGATATCCGCCGCCGTTGGTTTATTTTTTGTTGTATAAATATCAGTCCAATCTTCCTCAAAGCCATAATTATCACGGGAAGAGCGATAAGCAATCCCGCCGTTTCTGTATCGTACTTTCAACTGAAAAGCTGGGCAACTTCCAGCTCCATTATTGAAATGAGCAATATGTGAAGAATCTATGCCAGGGTTCAGTAAATCATATAACCCTGTGTTTACGTTCCAAGGGACTTGATTACTAATAGTGTATCTTTCTGTTAATCCGAGCTTAACTGCCCCAATATCCGCCGCCGTTGGTTTATTTTTTGTTGTATAAATATCAGTCCAATCTTCCTCAAAGCCAAAATTATCACGGGCAGAGCGATAAGCAATTCCGCCGTTTCTGTATCGTACTTTCAACTGAAAAGCCGGGCAGCTTCCAACGCCATTATTGAAATGAGCAATATGTGAAGAATCTATGCCAGGGTTCAGTAAATCATATAACCCTGTGTTTGCGTTCCAGGGGACTTGATTACTAACAGTGTTGTTTCCTGTTAGTCCAAGCTTAAATGCCCCTACATCCCCGGCATTCAGATTGATATCCCCAGTTAACACTTTCCCATTAATTTTTCTACTATTCGGCACCGCATTTTTAGTTAAATTGACGGTTTCCGCTAAGCCGAGATTTTTCACAAACACGTTTTTATCAAGAATGTCTGCGCCATTTTGGTTTTTTGCTAATCTGTTGTTAGCATTATCATTTACATCAGAAACAAGTTTTTGCGTGGCCGCAAGGGAATTGTTGTTGCCTATTTTATCTGTGAGTTGGACTATTCCTTTTTGGGTGAGTGAAGCGCTTGCCACTTCTGTCGCGATCTTTTTTTCTAAGGCTTTATTTAATTGACTAGTGAGTTTAACTATATCCCCATCATCCAGAACATCATTGCCATATTGTGTAGCGATAAAATTAGCTATTACAGATGATATTGTTGAAGATTGACGTAATACCTTATTGAGTAAATGAGTGGTAATGTTTTCTGATGGAAATCCAGTCTTTAAAGCCGGGTTTGTTTCATACCCTTCTTGGCTTACTACGTTAGCATTATTACTAATAGAAAAAGCTTTAAAATCATTCTTAGGACTCATATACTTTCCTCAAATTAAATAATACTATTTTATAATTAACATATTGAATTATTGTAAAAATAATTCCTGGCAACTCCCTCTGAACATAGTCTAGTTAGGAATGAGAATAATGGAATGTTCTTATATCTTATGAGGTTAATTATTTTTGTATGGTTGGTGGCAATAAATAGTTAGAAATTTCTTAATCAGAAACATATCAAATAATACCAAATGTTGGGGTGGGTTTATTTCCTAAGTGTAAGATAAAATACAAAATTAATTTATCTTTAGTTATATGGTTGGCAAGAAACGATATAAGTTATGAAATTGCATGAAAATATCTATATCAAACGGGTAGAGGTGAAGGAGAATTTGGTTTATTTATTCACTATTATTCAGTTCTTTACTATTTATAATCTGACCAGTGAATATTCAAGCGTAATGCATGCGTAGCAACATCGCAGCGATTGGTGAGGGATGAAATAGCGTGGATAAAACCAGTCAGATATCGCTAATCATACACAATCCTTCGGTACAGGCATGACTTTGAGGTCATGTGCGATACTAAATTCTGCTTCAGTTTTTTCTCGCAGAGTCTCTAATGTGACATTTGGCGCATGTTCTTTCAGGATTAACTGGTCCTGTTCAAAGCAGAAGACAGCTAATTCAGTGACAATCATGCTGACTTTATTGATGGCGGTAAGCGGCAAAGTACACTGTTTGAGGATTTTTGCTGAACTGTCTTTGGTGCAATGTTTCATTGCAATAATGACTTTGCGTGCGCCGGTGACAAGATCCATTGCTCCTCCCATACCAAGCACCATTTTCCCCGGTATCATCCAACTAGCTAGGTTGGCATGCTGGTCAACTTGCAGACCACCCAGAACACAAACATTTATGTGACCACCTCGGATCAGAGCAAAAGAGAGGGCGCTGTCGAATATGGCGGCGCCGGGCAGGATACCACAGGGTTTTCCGCCAGCGTTGACCAGATTAGGATGTTCTTCTGTAATCGGCCCAAGGCCAAGTATGCCGTTTTCTGACTGGAGAGTAATATGAATGTGATCCGGCAGATAGTTCGGGACTTGCGTGGGAATGCCGATGCCAAGATTAACAATATCGCCATCTTGTAATTCGAGTGCGACACGGTGGGCAATAATTTGTCGAGCATTCATTATGAGTTCCCCCTTGGATAAACGATGTAGTCGATCAATGCGCCAGGTGTTATCACACAGTCTGGTGTAATCTCACCGACCTCAACCAGCCTATCGGGTTCAGCAATTGTGATATCCGCCGCCAGAGCGATCACTGGGTTAAAATTTCGGGCGCTTAACTGGTAGGTCAGATTACCGTGAGAGTCAGCAAGATGAGCTTGAATCAACGCGAGATCGGCGCGTAGCGGGAGCTCCAGCAAATAGTCTGTTCCATTGACGGTGATTTTTTGTTTTCCTTCTTCTACAACGGTACCTACCCCGGTTGGGGTGAGGAATCCGCCCAGACCGGCTCCTCCGCAGCGAATACGTTCGATCAACGTACCCAAAGGAACCAGTTCCACCTCTATTTCTCCAGCAAGCATTTTGCGTCCGGTTTCCGGATTAGTGCCAATATGTGAGGTAATGACTTTTTTCACTCGGTTATTAACCACAAGAGGACCAATACCGGTGTCGATACGACCCGTATCGTTAACAATCAGGGTCAGATTTTTTACACCAGAGCTCAGTAACGTGGTGATTAGGTGGGGAGGTGTGCCTACACCCATAAAACCGCCTACCATGATCGTCATTCCATCATGGAAATGCGCTATAGCTTGTTGTGTGCTAATGAGTTTATTTTTCATATCTATTCCCTATATAGGATATGTTTGACATAGGCGCATGTCCGTAAGGCAATGAATATGCCAGTAAAGTAATATCTTTAGGATGTTCTAGGAGGGGAGAAAGATGAATAGCGTTAAGGCGGTACAGTTTGGCCTGTAGGGTAAGGGGCATTTCGCCAACGTTCACTGTATCGCAGCACAACGCCATCATTTTGGGGCTGTTAGTCAAGATCCGATCCCAACCGTGGTTGTCGGATAGGGCTTGGTGTTGTTGATTGATTCCCTGCTTCATCAATTAGCCTCCGAGAAACCTCGCCGTTCAGGATAAGGGGAAAGGCGGTAATTGGAAGTATAGAAAGCGTTGCCGAATGAGGGCAAGGGGGAAAATGGGTAAGTGTGAGGGGCTTCTAATGGGTTTGACTCACTTTAGCCTTATAGGTGTATAGAGTAGGGATGATCTGTTAATACCGGGAGGCACAGCATTGTATTCTATGCTGTGCCTTGGATCTATTTGTTAAGATAATTTTAGGTGAGGGTTTCTAAGAGAAATAGTTATTGTTCCGACTTGATTACCGTTGCGGGTATCTTTTCCATAACTAAAATCAAAATATCTCATCTGGTCTCCGGTTTCTACCACCGTTCCATTAATTGCTGTGAAATTTTTACGAAGCATGGTATTAAGCCCATAGGCATTAGCATCTTTTGCTGCAACATCAATGACGACTTTTCCTGTGTTCTCTTTTCCTTCGGCCATGAAATTGAATACACCTTTAGGGTAATCTTCTCTGTGAATATCTAATGGAAAGTCGGTGCCATTTGGAGAGTTAAGATTTAATAAAGTCGCTCCGGCTTTTAGAGTGAAATTTGTGTAGAATAAAGGTTGATCTTGTTCATCTAAATCAGTTCTTATGTTTAATATTTGAGAATTTATTAACATCTGTGCATTATCTTGTAAGATAATATTGCTATTATATATATCGATCGAAGGACTTTTAAGCATGGTTTTAGAGGATTCTGAGATAAAGAAATCACATTCTAATGAAATATTACCTTTTATCACTTCATTTTCTTGCTGTATTTCTACAGCTTCTACAGTAAGGTGACTTGATCCTGACATAGCTACTGCTGATTCTTCTGGTTTTAGTGTTTTATTTTTGGGACTGCTAATTCTTACCGTGTTTGCCTTTGCTATTGCAAGGGTACTTGAGTTTTGTAATTTTATTCTATATCTATCTTGAGCTTGAGAATTAAGATAAAAATTAACAGGTTTTTTTTGACTTCCTAATATTATAAGATTTCCTGAGGAGATGTTTATTGTTTCGCCTAAAATTTTATCTGTATTTTCTGCCTTATGTACTGCTTCATATTGTTCTTTAAGTTCAACTGGAATTGATGGTCTGGGCCAATGAATATCGTATGCTTTAATGCTATTTGTGTTATCAGTATTCAGTGTTAATGTATTTTCTCCAGCGTCCATTTTGAAGGTGAAACCAATGTTTTTATCGAAAGAGCTTGATGGAGTAATAGTTTGACTGCCGTGTTGATGACCGTATGATTGATCTTCATCAGGGACCCAGATAAATTTCTCGCTCATTAATTTTACCCTTTTTTGAGTTAATATTATTTCATTATTAAATGTAGATTAATATAAATATAGTTCAAAATAAGTGAGTTTCAAGATACTTTCAGCCTATTTATTGTGATTTTGTTGCTGATCAATGGAACCTGATATCAGCATTTTTTCCTGTTTTTGATAGAGCCTTTTCAACGGTTTGTTTATGTAAGGAATGATATTATGGGAGAATAGTTTATTACTACTTTCTAACCGAATAATGCTGTTTAAGTACAAATTTGATTGAGCATAATTGGTGAAAAGAGTTGTTTAAGTTTATAAGAAATTCTTTGTGATTGAAAAAATAACGGTAGGTGAAAATCCTGTGTCAGGATAGTTATGTTTGGTGGGGCACTGATGTAATCAATACATATTATGTATAATCGGAAGACGATATTAGTTTCAATCTGAGAATTTTACTCTCTGTGAGTAGTCAGATATTTTTGTTGGAAATTTGATCTATTTGTTGTGTCTGTTTTGTTGGGTAAGTCGATGATAAGTGAGTTTGTCGGCGTGTTTTAATAGCCTGTTATTACCTTATTTCTTGTCGTATAGAAAATTAAGGTATCTTATTGAACTAATCGGTTTGCCTATATGTGATTTAAATCTCAAAAAAGAAAATTTCTAATTTCCGTACACTTTATTATCGATTGTCAAATGAAGTAATCCTCTGACGAGGATCTTGTTGGGGAAATATGTGCAAAATACTATAATGCATTGTAAATACTGAAATAATTATAAAGTTAATTGAGAACACACCTGAATGTGATGATTTTTAAAGTGGTTAATTTTATTATGAAATAATAATAAGTATAAGCATAATATTATTCTGTTTTATATTGTTTATTGGCATTAATAGAGAAATAATTATCTGATTTTATTTTTTTGGATAAATGATTTTGTGGTTTTTAATGTTTCATCATGAAAATGGATAAGATGCCATAAAATTATTTTAAAATTTAGTGGAAAGGAATGAAACTTTGTCTATATTTAATTAACAACGTAACATGATAAATAAAAATAGTAATGCCTTCTTGGAATGATAAATAAAGTTTTCCGTCAAAAACCCACTTTAAAATTAAGGAGGCCAACAGAAGTTAGTTCATCAATTTAATTAATTTGTAATTTATATTGGATTTATGAATGCGAATGTTATTCAAAATATTGTCATAATTTTAATTTATTAATATTATAGGTGAGTGAAATGAAAGAAGAAAAAGAATATATCATAGAATTAGAAAAGCTCCTTGACTATCAAATCACTACAGTTATTTGGAATATTAGTAATTACATAGGTAACAATGATGATATAGATTTATCTGGAGGAAGTTTGATGCAATCGTATCTGATCATGCCAGATCAGACATTATCGGGTCAATATATATATGCTCCAGTGATAGGACCAAATACTGATTATAACATTATTAAGCCACTTCGGTTTAATGTTATGACATCATTTTGGGATCATATTGGAAATATTTGGTTGTTCCAAGATGCAAGGACTCCTGATGGAATTATTAAGTATTTTGTTGGTGATAACCCTAATTATAAAGCGTCAAGAGAGGTTATGGGCAATAGTAAAGGTGGAGGATATAAATCTCTGAAAGTTATATGTACGGTTCCAGGAGATTTGAATACTGTTCAAATGAGACTGTACTAACACAAGATAGCTCGGTTTTTAAAGTGGAATTTTTACAGATTAATTGTGTTCTTGATATATTATAAACTGGTTATAAACTCGAATAAGCTTTTGCAAGGTTATAAATGAAAAGAGATGTGATTGCTGACGAGTTAACTGGTTTTTAATTCTAGGTTTAAGGCTACACTCCGATGTGGCCTTACTTTTTTATTTTAATATAAGGCATTGTATATTTTTTTATATTAGGGAAGTAATGTGTAGCTTGACAAATATGTATAATATTACTGTGTTTGTATTTTCATTAGCATGGAATTTTTTTCATGGATATTCTTACCATTTTAAGAAATTACTGAATATAACAACACAGAGTATTTGTGATGACTGTTTGTGAAGTGATAACTCGATATTTTTCGGTTTTGTTAATTCATGTTAAATATATTGTTGAAATATAAAATTGTTTAATTCTGGGTTTTATGAGGAAATTTCCACATTAGATATCATTTATAAAGTATGTATTTTATAGTTTACCATGATTAAATAATAGCTGATTTATATCGATGTTAAGTGGTACATTACCTTATTCGATATCGTACCACAAAGAGTAAAATTAATTTTAAACTGCTAAATATTTACTTTCTGATGTAATTGGTGTTGATCTTTAAGTGATATTGTTATAGTCATAAATTTATGATTATTTTTGAATTGGTCTGTTTTATAACTAATATCAAAATAATCTTCGTGTTTTTCTTTTGGAATTATTTTATTGTTGATAGCTATTAGTTTTCTATCAAATATCTTATTTACATTGTCCTTTTTATTATTGGGATTTTGTTGTGAGAATTCAATCATAATTTTCCCTTCATTCTTGCCTTCTGTAGTAATGAAATTAAATAGACCTTCTGGATATTCTACGTTGTCAAGGTAGAGTGGGAAATGGATACCATCGAAAGATTCTAGGTTTAGTGAAGGAGAACCTGATTTAAGTTTGAACCATGTCTTGTTTTTTTCTATGTCATTTTTTTGCATTATGCCATTATTAATCAAGGTCACTGTCGATTTATCTTGTATGCTGATATTGCAGTAATTAAAGTTTCCATCTCCAAGGTAGAGGTTGCTACTTTCAAAAGTGAGCTTAGATGATTCACTTAGAGAAATTTCACTAGCTAGAAATATAAAAGCCGGAACATCATCTTCTATTTTTGTTGTTTGTCTTATTTCAAATTTACTTTTTCCTGACATTATGAGTTTTGGTGGTTTATTGGAAACGACATAATCTATAAACATAAATACAGTTCCTGGATTTTTGATGCTTAAGGAGCCTGAATTTTTAAGAATAAAATTAGCGCTTTCAGAGCACCCTAAATAAGCAACTGTCTGGCTTCTATCAACTGTATGGTTTTGATCATTTAGCCGATAGTCTACTAATAATGTTCCAGCAGATACATTTATATCTAATCCTTTGCCGCTATCAGTCATTTTTCCGTCATTGTGGCGATTAAATTCTGGCCAATAAATAGGTATATTATCGGAATCATTTTGTAGTGTTAATGTTTCACTTTCAGCGTTCATTGTGAAATTAGCGCCACCTAATTTATCGAATGAATCTGACTGAGTAGATGAAAGAGTAATAGATCCAGTTCCATAATTTTTGGTATATACCTGAGAATTATTTGGGTCCCATTCAAAGACTGTACTCATTTTTAACCCCTCATAAGGATGAATATTTTTTTCATAATTAAACATAGTTAAAATAAATATAGTTCAAAGTGAGGGGGTTTCAAGGTATTGAATGAGATTATTGTATATTTTCTCAATTTATTTTCTATTTAAGATAAATGCAGTTACATTGAATGGTTCAATTTCCTCTACAGTCGAAGAGTTTACCTGAAAATATATTTTGTTGTAATTGGGTTACTGTTTAACGCTGGAATCAATTATTAACATTATTCCATCTTTCTCTTATAGCGTATCTTTAATTATTACTTTGTTATTACCTGACGCTTGTGGAGATATTGAAATGTTTATCCAGTTTTAAAGTAATATCATAGATGTAACTTCCAATTTATTGTCATAATATTTCTTTTTGTCAGTGTTTTTCCATAGCGATTTGCATTATTTAAAGCATATCAATATTATAGTGAATTGATTTGGTTGAGGTTTAATTTAAGCGCTGTTTATCCAGCATTTATCTATATTGATCTGTCTAATTAGTGCTTAGTTAGTGGAAATCCATATTTGATTTATTATAATCTTGCAGGATAAATGATATCACATCTAATAATAATTATTTGAAATCAATATATATTTTTTTTCATATCATATTCCAATTGACTTGTAATCATGTGGTGAATGGACTATTTTTTTATTGTGGGTGTATGACATTCTCTCATCCACTAAAGAATATTTGTCCTATGATTCTATTCAGAAATCAAATATTATTTAAGAAAAACATTAACATGTCTAAAATAGCTATGAAAAGTAATTTCAATTAGCTAATAATAATATATGTTGGCAATATCCGTTATATGAGAAATGCATGATTCTCTAAGGATACATATATGAAGAAGTTTATATTAGTCGCATTGCTTCTAGGATTTGCGTCTGCCGCAAACGCAAGTAGTGGAGATGATAAGTCTGCTTCGCCGACTATTCCAATTACTACTCAGGATTGTATTGCAAAATGGAATGTATCTAGTGCTGCCCAATCTTGTAGTGCATCGGTCTCGAAAGCCGGAGAGCGTTCTTGCACTGTTTCAGCAAAATGTCGAGCTCTTAATGGAAAACTTATTAATAACTATAAAATTTATCCTTATACTAATATGTCACAGCTCTCGAACTGCAATGGTTACTTAAAGATAGATGGATGTTAACCTTATTTTCATTAATTTCAGGCTACGGATTGTAGCCTGAAGTTATCTAACACTTGTAGAGATGTTGGAATATTTATCCAGTTTTACAGTAATATCATGGATATAATTTTAAATGCATTGTCATAATATTTATTTTTGTCCATATTATTCCATCACGATTTGCATTATTTAAAGCATATAACTATTGTAGTGAATTTATTTAATTCAGGTTTGATTTAATGGCTGTATGTTAGGTATTTATCCATGTTGTTTTGTCTAATTAATGCTTGATGAATAAAAAACCATATTTAACTCACTAGAATCTTGTAGAGTTAATAATATCATTCTAATGATAACCATTTGAAATCAATATGCGGTTTTTTCATATTATATTCCAATTGACTTGTAATAATGTGGAAGATGGACTGCTTTTTTAATGTGGATATATGAAGCTCTCCGATTCACTAAAGAATATTGATTATTTTATTCAGAAATTAAATATTATTTAAGAAAGATATTTACATACCTAAAATAGCTATGAAAATTAATTTCAATTAGTTAACACTATTATACGATAATTGAATGATTCTTAAAGGATATATACCCTATGGATTTCAAGATGCATCGCGGCGGCAAAGGAGCGAATCCCCGGGAGCATAGATAACTATGTGACTGGGGTGAGTGAGTGCAGCCAACAAAGAGGCAACTTGAAAGATGACGGGTATATAAATATGAAGAAGTTTATGTTAAGGGCATTGCTTCTCGGGATTGCGTCTGCCGCAAACGCAGGCAGTGGAGCCGATAAACCTATTGAACTAACTGATCAAGAGTGTATGGCGCAGTGAAGTATGTCTCGTGCTTCCCAGTCTTGTGATGTATTGATTATGGAAGCAAGGAGATGAGACTTGCGCTATTACATCACAATGTCGTACTGATAATGGAGGATTTATCGATAACGGTACTGAGTATTTCCCGTATTTTAAGGTATCAGAGATCATGAACTGCAATGGTCGTTTAAAGATGGGAAGATGTTAATTTTATTTTCACTAATTTTAGGCTACGGATTGTAGCCTGATTCGAGCGTTAGGGGAAAATTGTAGATTCAAACTCAGTGCTGTAATCTCGGCAAATAGGGATTGTGGATAAAAACTTTTATAATTAGTTAGTTATGGCTATGGTAAAGCTGTGCAATATGAATAAAGCAGCAATTTAGGAACAAGGTAAAGACCAGTAGGAAAAAATAAATGAAATTAAGATTTGCTAACAACCGAACAATGTGATTTAATAGCGTCACTGGTTTGGAAGTACAGACCTATTTATGAAAGTTTTTTATGAAAAGTATTAAAGTTAAAGCAGTTCACCATTTAGCGTTATCCCTGATACCACTTCATTGCGAATTCCTTCTAATTAGTACCCGTAAATAGTACCCATAAGTAAAACTGAAAAACAGACCTCATAACGCCTTGTGGCAACTTAAAAATTAAAGGAAAATTCTATGTCTAATGCAATGACTGGTTCAGTAAAATGGTTTAACAACGATAAAGGTTTTGGCTTTATTTCGCCAAAAGATGGTAGCAAAGATGTTTTTGTTCATTATTCTGCAATTCAGAGTAATAATTTCAAAACATTGGAAGAAGGTCAGGAAGTTTCATTCTCTATTGAGAATGGTGCAAAAGGCCCATCCGCAGTAAATGTTGTCGTGTTATCTTAATTTAACTGCTTAAGTCTATTAGCGACTTTACGATAGCGATGAAGGTAATATCCTGAGTAGTTAAAGTCGTTAATAAGTAAAAACCCGCTTTAATGGCGGGTTTTTTGCATGGTGCCAGAATAGTATTTTATTCTGATTCTCTGTCTTTTAGTGGTTTCTTTTGTAATTATTCCAAGGGATACGCATATGCGCTTGGATATCAGATAGAGTGAATCATAATGTTTTGTCGAAATAGAGAATATTAATAACGGCAGAAGAAATTTTCACTTTCCGTCGAAAACCGGTTATCTCTTTGAAGCGGATAAGGTCGTCAATTTTGCCACTGGTTATTGATGGCAGACATCAGCGCTTCTAATTGGCTATCCAAACTGGCGTCAATGATCCCGACTTCTGTTTCCAAAATACAGCCTCCTTGATCGAGACGCTCATCAGCGGTGATCTCTAAGTAGCCGATTTCAGGGAAATCTTTGTGTACCCGTGATATTTGTTCGCGAACTGCTGCGGCCTGTTCAGGATTAACGCGTAAAATAACCTGTTTTTGGTTGCTGACTAATGACAGGGCTTCACGAACTACCTGTAAGGTGAGGGAAACTTGGTCATAATTCTTTAGGATTTTACGTACAGCCTGCAAGACTACATTGCTCATTTGTTGCTCCACCTGCCGGTAATATTGCTGGCATTGCAACTGAGTTTGATGAATCAGGGTAGCTTGTTCTGCGCGGGCGGCATCAATACCTGCTTGCCAGCCTAGCTCTTTTTGTTGTTCATACACCGCCTGCGCGTCACGTTCAATTTCTTGTGCCTGCATCCGGGCTGCATCGAGCAGAGATTTGGCGCTAAGGCAGGTCTGATAGTCCGCTTTACGCAGTATCTGGAGCTCAGGGGCCAGTTGAAGATGCTCTGTTGTTATTTTAATAAATGGTAACATTCTGTGTTCACTTGCTTAGCCAATTTGAGACACAATGCTTGTGCCAATGGTCGTTCTGCCTGGCTGACAGGCCAGGCTGCGAGGTTTTCATAAGGGGGAAGCCGCAGGCTCAAGCGTTTAGCGAAATCGATAGGAAGAGGCTCCATCGCTGTTAGCCAGAACTGTAAGGCGCTGGTACGAAAATAGTTTGCATTGATTACTAGTGGTAACGAGCGTTGCCAGCCAGTCGGCCAGTTGCCGATAATGATGTCGAGATACTTTAAGCAGAAGCGGTGCCCCTCTTTTCCTAGTGAGTCGTGTAAGTGGCGAAGCTCTGTCGCCAGCAGGCAATGGCGGATAGCTTGCCCGTGAAGTAAGGCTCCTAGCCAAGTCAGAAGTTGTTCTAAGCACGATTGTTCTAACAGGGCGATATTTCCCAACCCAGTTGGCAATTCATAATTCACATTCATATTAAATTGGGTTAGCAATAGCCCATTAAGTCTGGGAGAGTTTCGCCACTCAGGCAGGGAAGATAAGACAGCAAGCCATTCTGATGGTAGGTGGTCAGAATGGGTATAGCTGGCAGGGCAAAACCGAAACTGATAGGGCGTTAATGCGGTTACCATTTATTGCATCCTGCTTCGATGCCACAGGAATTGCGCCAGATTACTGACAAATAACAAGGCTAATAATAGTACAAACAGCCCAATCAGACGCCCCTGTGATTCTTCAGTCACTTGGATAGAGAACAGCGTGGAGTAGCGTGGCGCCAACGGTACCTGACGTACGCCCGCTGCGGGCACTAATACGACGCTGATCCGATCATAACTCAGCCCTTCAATGCTGTTATTAACCAGTTGCTTGATTTGAGGAATGTAAGTGTCGAGTTGCACGTCCGCCGCGTGTTTGATAAACACCGAAGAAGAAGCTGGAGATAGCTTTTTACCCAGTCTGTCTTGCTCCTCGGGTAAAACAACGTGTACCCGTGCTACCAGTACGCCATCGATCTCAGAAAGTGTTCGGGCAATCTCCTGCGCTTTGGCGAAGTTGAGCCGCGCCCGCTCTTCTATTGGTGAGGAGATAAGGCCGTCCTTGGGGAAGACATCTTGTAACGAGGAGAAGTTCTCCCGTGGATATCCTTTACGTTTGAGCACTTCAACCGCTTGCGCCACATCAGACTCTTCGACTAACAGCTTGATATTGCCATCTTTGTCTGGCTGCTTATCAGAGGAAATGCCCGCTTCCCTGAGCAAGGCTAACATTTCGTTGCCTTCTTTTTGGCTGACGCCGGTGTAGAGTTCGATTTTACAGCCAGTTAGCATCAGGACAGCGAGCATAACGCAGATTATATAGGGTTTCTTCACAGCTCCTCACTGGGCTTTCATTAAGGTTTCAATGTTTTGATTGAGCCGTCCTACCGTTTTGGCAATGAGCTCTTCTTGCAGGGTGATTCGCATCAGAGACCACTGCATTTGCATCAGGCTGTTAGGGTCGCTACCGGGCACGGCTAGTTGCGCTTCCAGCTCCTGTTTGGCCTGAGTGAATTGTTGTCTGAGCTGACCTAATTCACTGATCAGATTGTTTTCAATCCCCTGCTCTTGATTGGACATAGCGTGTTCAAAACTCGCAATATTTTCGGCACTGGCCTGCGGTGTGTTGAGTTCATCCAGGCTGGTGATCAGTGTCTCACTTATCTGTGGTAGATCCATTGTTCCTCCAAATTTGAGGTAGGTTGAGTTTATTTAGGTTGTCTATCCCTGTTTCACTGGGTTGTGGTTGGTCCATTATTCTTCCAAGTCGAGTTTGTGTGAGTTTCGTATCAGGTTATCCACCATACCGTTACGGGGGATCAGTGTTTTCAACTCTTGCCGGATAAGATCACTCAGGTACTCATTGCCCGGAATAGTCTCAATCTTGCCGAGTATCTTGAGGAGCACCGTCTCCTGTTGTCGGCCTGTGGGGGAGAATTCACGAACAATCGCTCTCAGTTCTGGCATATCCAGTGGCGGATTGACGGGCAATGTCAGGCCGCCAAACTGTGACCATAGCCGCTCTTGTACCGGAGCGATCAGCTTGTCTTCTAACTGAGCACGTTGGGCGGGCTGTTTATCAGGCGATAAAGCCTGATACCACTGCCATGTCACTTGGCGCTGTGTCGCTGGATCAAAATCGCCTAAAACGTTTTCCAGCGATTCTCCCTGTAACCAGCGTTGTTGGCGCTCTTTCAGCATTTGCTGATCCGGCGTGGTTTCCAGTGCTTGCTCAAAGCTGAGCTGATGTCTGGAACTGACCGAAGGCTGTACCGTTGGTTGCGGCACGATGTTATGGGATGGCCCTTCAATCCTATCCATGAGCTAGCTGTTCCCGCATGCCGTCAACGAAGGAGAGCAATTGTGGATCGTCACTGCCAGCCATTCGTGTCAGTCTTTTTTCCAGAGCTGATGCCAGCCCCAGACGCCACTCGCACAACGCTAACCAAGGTTCCAAACTAGGCCAGGGAAGGTCCCGACCAAAATCCAGAGCCTGTTGATATTGGCCTTGGTTTGTCAAAGAAGAGAGTCGAATCAGGTTTGCTGCTTCTTGCCCTTCCTCGCTTGATATCAGCCAGTCAGCAATAATATTGGCTTCGTCATGGCAGTGATGACCGCTTCCAACCAGAGCGATATCAGCCAGTAGCCCTTTGAGTGAACGTGTCATGATTAGATCTTCTGTAATATACTCTGCATCAGATCTTTCATGGATCGGGTGACAGTAGAGTTAATGTTGTAGATAACTGACCATTTGTTGATTTTGTGTTGTAAATCAGCTAGCAAGGCGGGGTTATCAGCACCTTTGCCGAGTTCTGTAATGGCGGCACTGACATCTGTCTCAGCTGTATTGGCTTGTGTAGTCAACTGTTCAGCAACCCTATCGAGTACATTAGCGTTTGGTGCTGCTGCGGCAGTAAAAGTTTTAGCCATGATGGTCTCCTTCTGTTGTGTTAAGTATTGTGATTGCGGCTTGGATGGCGTCAGCCTCCAGTTGCCATTGTTGGTATTCTTGTACCGAACCGCCACGTCTCAGGCGTTGTTTAATATCGTTCAGCGCCTGAGAGAGGCGAAGTTGCATTTCGTTGACATAAGTGGGATCGGCGCCAAACAGTCGTGCCTCCAGGGATGTCATCATAAAACCGGGCTCCTGTTGAGTTTGATAATAAATTGCTGCTCGCCCTTGGTAATAACAATCGCATCTTGGCGGATGGCCTCGATTCTCAAGCCATTTTCTGTTGTTGCTCCGACGGGATAACGCAGGTTATTTTTGAGTACCACATAGGGTATACGCCCGAGGGAAACTGCCCGGACATCGAAATTTAGTTCATCATTGCGGGTGAGCCGCTTATTATTCAGTAATACCAGTGCTGGCTGGTTGCCGAACTCTTGTTTAAATACTTGCTGTAAGCGTTGGAAATTGTGAGCTTGGTGTTCATCCAGTTGACCTGTGAACTCGATACGATCATTTTTATCTTTGTAGGTCAGCGTGTTGGGTAAATCATGTTTAGCTAACAGCATATCCAGTCGCTTGAGGTGATTACCCGTGAACTTCGTCTTGTTTTCTATGCCCAGTAAGCCCGGAACATCACGTTTGAGCAGTGGTTCAATATCGTTCCATTGCTGGCTGGTATCAGTGACTTCGCCCATAAGGCGAATCCAGCCGGTTTGTTTGCCATTGCTGCTCTGCACTTGGGTATAACCTAGTTTTTGTAAAATGAAATCCACCCCTTGACGCAATTCTTCCATAGTGCGTAATTCCAGCCGATAACTGAGAGAGTGAGCATCAAGATACTGTTGCAGCGCCAGTCGTTGTTGATTGAGGTTTACATAACCTTTGAGCAATAGCGGCTCGTTATTGGGCATCATTTGTACACTTACATGACGATAGGCTGAATCGCCATTGAGAAAACGGCGTAGCTCTTGCTCGGCCATACCGTTGGACATGTTGCTTCTTTGCCATCCTTCATGTCCAAGCAGCATCAAGAGACCAAGCGCCAGTACCAAGCACAGTATCAACATTCCACCCGCTACCCGGCTACGATTTTGGCGGGCAGGGCGCTGGCGTGGCGTGACCGTCGGTTCAGCGAGTTGGTTTGGGAATGTATGTTGTTGGTCACAAAAGGCCCACAATAACGGGCCTGCCTCCTGACGAGTTAACGCTTGCAATGTGGCGCCCGATGATAGCGGTTCGCCATTCTGACTTGGTGCGACTTCACCGGCCCATTCCAACAGGCGAATTGAGTCTGGTTCGACTTCTAAGATCAGATGCACAGGAGCAATATCTTCATCCACCAGAACGATATCTGCTTGTAGGGGGTCTGAGCCGATGGCTAAACGCCCCTCAGCTAAATTGACCTCAATACTTTTATTCAGTCCGCGGTAAAAGCGAATTTTCCAACTCATCTGTTCGCCTTATTTTGCACACGAACACACCAGGTTTCTTTCAGTGAACATTGTTGTTCAATGACTCGCCATCCATAAGTTTTACCCATTCGGCATGAGTCTAAAAATGAGCTTTTACCTGCTTGCCGTAGTGTTTCTTGTACTTGACGGGCCGAGGATAGTGGCTGGCATTGCGCACTCCCCAGAGCTTTACTCAACGATAAGCTATGATTAGAGATATCTTGTGTCGCCAGTAATCCAGGACGTAGATCTTGCCCGTTGCCAAGAGCCAGATAATGGGCTATTCCACTATCAATCAGACGTGGTTCAATAATGAATAGCCGTACTGATCGCCGAACTTGCTCACTGGTATTGCGAAACAAGACGCCCAAATAGGGGATATCGCCTAAAAATGGCACTTTACGTGTTATTTGACTCATTTCGTCGCGGTAGATGCCGCCGATCAGCAGACTTTGCCCATGTCCAACTCTGGCAACGGTATCGACAACGGTTCGGCTGATAGTCGGGATACCATCCTGGCCTGAGCTATTAGGTTTCTGATTACCATCCTCAATATGCAGGTCTAAACTGATTTCAGCAGAATCTCCTATTTGGATGACTCTGGGGATCATGCGTAGCATCGTGCCATAGGTCAGGCTTTTAAGTTCAGCAACCCGTTCACCTTTCACTTTCACGTAGTAGGTTTCATTGTTGTCAATGACCGCTTGCGTATTTTCCTGCGTTAGAAGCGTTGGTCGGGAAATCACCTGAGCGCTTCCTTTACTCTCTAGTAAGGTTATTCTGGCGAGTAGATAATCCAGACCACGGCGATCAACCAGACTACCTAACGCGGCTGAACCGAGGCTTTCCCCTTTTCCTTTGACCTCATTTTTTCCCCCGGCGGAAGTGGTGATATCGATAATATGGCGAGGCCCGGTGTTGATACCGACTTGCCAGTCAACCCCCAGTTCTGAAAGGTTGTTCGCGTCGATGTCGACGATGGAAAGGGCGACTTCAATCCGGGCGGAAGGTTTGTCCAATACGTTGATCAAATGGGCGTACATGGGCATCCTTTCCGGGTTATCCCGTACAATGATGGCGTTTAGGGAGGGTTCTGCCTGTACAACCGCACGGCTTGAGTAACTTCCTCCCATAGAAGAAGACGCTTCACCAGTGACAGCGGTCACATTGGTATCGCTGAGTAGACGAGAGAGAATGGTAGCTACGCCAGGCGCTTCAATGCTGGTATCACGATATTGAATTTTGCGATCGACTACCGAGGCGTATTTAAGCGGGAAAATTTCCACCGTCAAGGCGCCGGTTTTTTCGCTACGCAACAATGATTGCTGTTCCAGCGCAGATGCGGTTTGATCAACCAGTTCGAGATAACGGGGCGGGCCTGATATGTAAACCAGTTGGTTGCCTGGATCAGGACGCCAGCCAAAGCGTGGTTCCCAAATACCTGAACGTTTTAGGGCCTGCTGTAGTTCCGTTGCGTTGGTTTGTTCAAGCTTAAGTAGACGAGATTGTATTTCGCTGTTTTTGAATACATACAGCACACTTCCGTCGTAATACCAGACCAGATTATAGAGAGAGGATAAATGTTGCAGGAATTCCTGAGGAGTGTTTTGCTCAAAATGGCCGTTAACTTGATCGGTCACTTTATCACTGACAACCACTGAGGCTTCATAGTTAGCGCCGAAATCAACCAGTACATCCCGCAAGCTTTCTCCTTTTGCCAAATAGCTATAAGGCGTAGGAAACCAATCCAGATCTTGGCTATAAGCAGAGGGAATCATCACGCCGCTGATGCTCAACGACAACAGTAGGGAACGGCACAGCCGTTGGAACTGTTTCATGGTTGCCATATTACCTGTTTCCATTGAGGGGAAGATTGGGTTTCTGACAATAAAGCCATAACTTGTTCCAGCAGATCGACGTGCATGGTTAGCGTCTGTTCCAGTATTTGAGCATCCAAACTATCAAGGTCAAGGCGTGCCTCCAGAATAAGATTCTCTGATTCATCCAAGGTCAGTGCGTGGGGAGCGTGGCGTCCCCAACGTGTAACCTGTTGCAATAGTGTTTTCAGTAATTCTGTACATGACGGATCTTTCGGGTTATGGCGCCAGCTTAACGGGCTGGATAACACAAGTTCGGTTCCCTGTTGGCGAAGAAACAGGTTGTAGTTATCAATGTGCAAATGGTAATGCCCTTGTCTATCGGAAACGAAAGGCTTCTGGCCCAAGCGACTGGCCAAATGATTGAGTAGAGTTTGCATGTTTCCTCTAATAATTAGGTCGTCGTCGATTGCCAATAAAAACTGTCCTGTGGCAGACACAGAACACGGGCACAAAGCCATTTTTGTAAGTGAATGGCCGACTCGTTGTCATGTTCTAAAGCGGTTAACCACGTCCAACAGGATGACAGCGCTTCGGGAACCGGCGTAAAAGCGGTCAGGTCGCCGCCGGTCTGGAGTGCATCCAGTCCAGTAAACCAGTTGGGCCATGCTTCGCGAGCTTGGGTTTCCGTTGTCAACAGCAGCTTTTCTAATAGTTGCTTGCGTTGGTTAAGCGCTGTTTGCAAAGATATAACCTCTTGATGATGTTGCTCCCGACATTGAGATGGGACACTTTCCGCCTGCTGCCAAAAATGCGTTTTAGCACGCAATTGCCGTTCTTGAATCTGTAACTGCTCAAATTCAGTGAACCAGAAACCTATCTCTGGCTCTAACAAACGGAGCCACCAGTCAAATAGCGGCTGTAATACCCAGTATTGTAAAAGATGTCTGTCAGCCAAGTTTATGCGGTCGCCCAATACCTTATTCCAGTCACGTTCCGGTTCTGCCGCCGCTCTGATGAGCTGCTGTAGGTCATTACGTTGCAAAGCTTGCCCGCAGGTTAGCCGCCTACGGAACCAGACAGATTTCATTAAGCTTTCCAGCCGATGTCTGGGTAGCAGGCGTTGCAATAAAATAAACTGTTGGTTATTGATAATGTCTCTATTTTGATACTGAATAGCCGATGATTTTCCGAGTAACTGATCCCGGCGTGGAATTCCCGACTGCATGACAGAGATCTTGCGGCCGAGAAACATGCTGGTTCGAGTCTGATTATGTTCTTGCTGGCTCATGCTATGCTCATCTTGCTGCTAGTCACTCTTGTCGATTAAATTAGGAATGGCCTTATTTTATCTGTCGGGCCAATGGTTAACTTGTAAAAAACGTCAGATTATTTTAGCCAATCGTTACTCTTTGCCATACCTGGCCCGACTGGGGGTGCAATCAAAGCGTCTTCGATAGCTTTGAGTAAAGTAAGATTGGCTGGAGAATCCGGCTTCCATTGAAATATCAACAATACTCATCTCACTGTTGAGTAGTAGTTGGTGTGCATAAAGAATGCGGCGTTCACTGATCCAGGCGCGTGGCGATATTCCGTATACCGAACGGAACAACTCCTTGAAGGTGGTTAATCCCATACCAAATTCTTTAGCGAATTCACTGAGTTTCCACTCCTTAAGGTAGTGGTTTTCCATAAAACTCTGCAAACGTTCCACTTGGCGGTTGCTCAATTGTCGTAATACTGACATGAGCAAATTACCTTGTTCTCCAAATGCTAGTAACAACAGCAACTCTTCTGTTCTAAGTTGACCCAACGCTGTGGGGTAATCATGAGCCAGTAAATCGACCAGCCCATTTATACTTTGAGATAACAGAGGTGATGGGGTAAATGCAATTAATTCGGGTGTTGGCATATTGTGCCGCTCGACTTCACTGAGCAGAGTACCAAAACGTTGCAGAAAACCGTGGAGAAAAGTGGTACTCAGAGGCAGCCAGAGTAACTTACAGGTATCACTACGCGTTTTTGTCGCATAACTGCCACGACGAACAAAAAGCAGTTCGTTGTGGGAGATATCGTAGGTATTGGTGCTGTCCTGCCATGTCATTTCACCTTCGAGCAGGATATATATCCCTTCCTGAGGATGTTCTATAACGTTAAAGGCAGGCATGCTACGTTGGAATAGTGAGATATCCATTCCCTTCCCTGATGTTGTGATGCCGTTCATTCTATTGTCCTGGATCTGTTGGTGTATGTCTTAAAAATACAAATCACATTATTATTATTAATAGATATTTTCTTTGGTTTCGCTGTCTGAAATAGACAGCAAGAATAGTTTTATGTATTTAACCTGATGGTTAACTATAGCACCTTTTAATTAAAATGATTTTTGCTAGTGGGCCCATTTATGTTCCTTGGCCCGAATACCGAATTATTCTCACGTTTTATAAACGAAGAGTAAAAAGCGATCAAATTTTTATACGATAACCATTGCCGATAAATTCTGCACTTTTAATCATAAACTGGGCCTTTTTTCCTGACTGATATTGATAGTTATCTCCTTTTATTCAGGCAATGTATTAATGGTTCAGAATACGTTAATAATTGTAATGACTAGAGTAATATTAACGGATTAACAGGTATAGAAGTCAGTGCAAAGTGAAATCCAAATGACTATATGTAATATAAATTACTTAATAATAAATTCAATCTGGTTTCAACGATTTGATCAATCGATAAAAAGGTAAAATCAACCGAACTGAATTGGATTGTTTATTATAATATTGTTTAAGGAATGTTGGTTTATTGGCAGTAATTTTTATTTATATTAAATTTGTTGTTATTATGTAATTTAATCGTAATGATTAAGAAACGAATCTGAATTATATTTCGTTTATATTGAGCATTGGCGAGGTGTTTTGAATGCTAATGCTCAGTCATATATGTAGTTTTGCTGTTAAAAAACGCTATTTGGGGACAGGTTACGACTCAGGAGCACGATCTTGCCACTGTTCTAGCCAGCGTAAAACTTCTGCGGTAGCTTGGATGAGATCGGCGGGAATATAGTGGTCGATTAGGCCATCCTGATAAAGCGCCCGTGCCAGAGGAATACGTTGTAACACCGGAATACCTTCCTCTTCGGCAATACGTCGAACCTGTAGGGCCTGAGCATCGGTGAACTTGAGCGTGATAAGGGGTAATGGCGTCTCCCCTTTCTTGTAACGGATACCCACCGCAATGTGAGTTGGGTTGGCGACGATCACTGATGAGTTCTTGACGCTGGCACGCATATTGCTCGACTGTAATTCTTGATGAAATTGACGTCGCTTACTTTTGATCTCTGGGCTGCCTTCACTCTCTTTGTATTCCCGTTTGATCTCGTCTTTGCTCATTCTAAGCTGCTTAATATGTTGGTAGTGTTCGAAAGCATAATCAGCGATAGAGATCACGATAAATCCAATGCCACACACGGTCATTAACTGGGTTAACATCATTCCCAGTACAGGGGTAATGCATTTCTCCCCACACTCTGGTAGGTAGAGTAACGCTTGTAGGTTGCCTGCCAAAGTCACCCAGACTAAGGTACAGAGCAACCCCACTTTAAGTATCGATTTGATGAATTCCACCAGACTCTTGATAGAGAAGATTCTTTTAGCGCCTTCAACAGGATTGATCTTTTTAATATCAGGTTTGATGGAATGTCCACTCAGTAGAAAACCGTATTGGGCGAAGTGTGAAGCCAGCGATAGCAAAGCGGAAACGCTCAGAATTGGCAAGCAGAGGTAGACCAGCTCCTGCATCAAGTTTTCAACCACATGGTTTAAGGCTTGGGGAAAGGGTTTATCTAGCAGATTAGCCGGGATTAGCATCAGTTTACTCAGATGCTCCAAGTAGTATTCAGACATGACCATCATCATGCCGATTAGCCCCAAGATTAAGGAGGTAGAGACGACTTCGTTACTTTTAGTTACCTGGCCTTTCTTCCGGGCATCCCGGAGTTTCTTGGGGGTAGGCTTTTCAGTCTTTTCTCCACTCATGGCGCCTCCAGAATAGGGATTAACATGCGTACCGGGGAGAGAATTAACAGCACCTTGTCATAGGCGTGATGCATCAATAACTGGATATAGATAACCAGTAGCAGGCTGGCAATTGCGCTTTTGATTGGCATTGCCAACACGAAAACGTTAAGAGAAGGAGCGAAGCGGCTAATCAGTGCTAACCCGAACTCAGCCAGAAACATGGCAATTAACAGAGGAGCGGCCATCAGGGCGCAGAGTTGCAGCAGATAACTAAACTGGCCGTAGAAAAAATGGAGCCATTGGTTGGTAATGTTGGGGAAGAACTGCGTCACCGGCCAACTGTTATAGCTCTGAAAGAGAGCGCCAAGCAGGCTAAGAAAAGCGCCGCCGGAGAAAAAAAGTGTGATTAGCGTTTGAGTTAATAACAGACCTGTGGGTGAGGTTTGACTTCCCAAGGAAGGGTTAAGCACTGACGCCATTGTCGCTCCCCGTTGGTTATCTATAATAAAACCGGTGGCTTCCATCGCCCAAAATGGAATAGAAGCGATAAAGCCAATGAGCAAACCAAGCAGGACTTCTTTACCGAGCAACAGCGTCAACTCCAGGCTACCTAATGTGGGCAGTGGGTTACCGGCTACAGTTGGGTAAGCATAGAGGGCCAGTGAACAAGCCACGCCGTTGCGGATTAACCCACCACCTAGCATCTGTTTGCTGAGCACAGGGAATATCACAAAGCAGCTCATGATGCGCGGTAATAGCAGGGTATAAGCCAGCATTTGCTGCTGGAGCTCTGGTAAGGTCATTTGATCAGCGGCACCTTAAGAAAGGTCATGTTGGCAAAGCTATAAAGTTCGTTGCCAAGCCAGGTTGCTGTCGCGAACAAGGTAATAACGACTGCGATTAATTTAATCACAAAACCCAATGTTTGTTCTTGTATTTGGGTGAGTGCTTGGATTAGCGAGACTAATGTCCCCACTGCCGCAGCCATGAGTACCGGAGGCAGGGAAAGGATTAACACTAACCAGAGCGATTGGCTGGTGAAATGCAAAATATCGGCATTACTCATATTCAATCTCCGTAACTGATAACAAGGCCGTGTGTCAGGCGTGTCCAGCCATCAAGCAGGACAAATAACAGTAACTTGAAAGGAAGAGAGATAGTCATTGGCGAAACCATCATCATCCCCATTGCGAGTAGAATGTTAGAAATAATGAGATCGATTGCAATGAACGGCAGATAAAGCAGAAACCCGATTTCAAAAGCTCGGGTTAATTCACTGACGGTAAAGGCGGGTAACAGTATCAACAGGCTGTCTGGTTCTAGCCGGTCTGCATACTGGCTTGGCCAAATTTGTCGGGTACTGTCGATAAAAAAAGTGCGTTCACTGGGCTTGATATGCTGTTTAAGAAAGTTTCGGTAAGGCGTCAGGCCCTCTTCCACAAATTTCTTTACTGATTGTGAGTTGCTGAATGAAACTTCATTTTGACGCAGGTAATCTTGAGTGGCGAAACCCACCGGAGCCATCACATAGATAGTGAGGATAATCGCCAATCCGTACATTGCCATGTTAGGTGGGATCTGCTGTACGCCCAACGCGTTGCGCAGTAAGGAAAATACCACAGCCAGTTTGAGGAAAGAGGTCGCCATCACCGCGATAAAGGGAAGCAAAGCCAGCAAAGCCAGACCGATGATGAGATCCAATTCGTTTGGTAACTGGATCATGATTGTTTCTCCACGGAGAGATGTTCGACTCTTACTCCCAGACGCCCCTCAATATCGACTAACCGCCCTGAACCCAGGTATTTCTGATTGACAAGAATACGTACTACACCGTCTGAGGGAACGCCAAGATCGAGTAATGAACCGGGTTGCAGGCTGGTGAGCGTCTGTAGATCCAAGGTCTGACGACCCACTTCGAAACTAACATGAACTTCCAGGTCGTTTAAGTCCGTTACTGGCAGAGTGTCGTCAGAATTGTCAGAGGAGGGGGTGTGCATAGTGATTAACTCCAGTTTATGGTCATGGGATTTAAAGTAGGCCCAAGGGCGTCCTTCTAGATACGCTAATAAAGGGGCGTCTGGTTGTTGCTGTAGGGGCAGTAGCAGCACATCCCCTGATTCCAGGGTGCGAAACGCATCTAAAGTCAGGGTTATTGTTCCCCATTGCAGAGAAAGTCGTAATGGAATAGACAGGCGCTCGGCAGGTTGACGTTCTGGCAATATAGCAATTAAAGGGGATGGCTCTGGTAACCAGAGCGGCAATGTGGCCCCCGGCCGTTCAAGACGTAGTTGCAAGCAAGCTGACAAAGGGCGTTCTGACGTGGTACGCAGTGCTGACCATGACAGCGTGGGTAGCACTTTGCTCTGATATTCCAGCAGCGCCAGCAGCAGATCTTGAGGGAGCGAGGTGAGATCCGCTTGTTGTAGATCAGGAGCGAGCCACAATGCTAGTTCCGCGGCATGGCAGTAAAAGGAAAAAGTTTGTCCCTGCCAATGGGCGATCAGTACCTTGTCCAACGTCTGGGGAGGGGCGGCCACATCCAGCGAGAGATGGTTATTATCCCAACTAAATTGTTGCTGGTGGCGATTCAGGGTCTGATGCAGCGTTAATTCTTTTAATGAAACTTTGGATAGGGTTAGGTCATTCATGCATCTTTTTTCCATTCTTCATATACGCTGCGACGTTGACGCGATCCGTGTTCACTATCCGTTTGAGGCGGAAGGGAGAGTTCAACAGTTTGTGTTGGGTAAAGAAGTTGTAAACGTTCAATCAGTTCAAAACGTGCCTGTTTCAGGAGTTGTTGAGCTGCGGGATTCGCCAAAATCTCTATTTGAAGTTTGCCATGCTCATTAGTGAGTTGGATCTCAAGCGCCCCCAGGCTAGGAAGTGTCAAATGTAATGTTGCCGGACGCTGTTGTTGTGTGAGTTCGATACTGATCTCCACACTCAGTTTGTCGATCAATGCTTCCAAAAGGGGAGATATGGTTGAAGTTGCTTGCATCGTGGCGAGGATGCGTTCCCCTGGCAGAAGTGGTGTTTGCGGCAAGAAAGGGGTTTTCCCATCTGATCCGCCAGAGTAAGAGGATTGAGAGTCAGACTCTTTTGGCTTTGATGCCAACAAATGGTAGGTCTCGATTTCATCCAACGCTTTTTTTTCCGTGATGATGTTTTCGTTGGAATAGCGAGCAGGTGGTATAGGTAAAGTCGGATCTGTCTGTTGGTGAGAAGTGACACTGTGTGGTGTGTCTGGCTGAGATAGGGATCGGCCCGATGTTGTCTGCATCACTGCATGATATGCCAGTTCATCGTTTGCGTCTTGCAGTACAGGAATAGCGGCAGTGTCAGGATAAGCAGTCACAGTGATATCAACTGGTTTCAGGCCAGAATCAGACAAGACGTTCAGGTTTGGCTGACGTGCTGGGATTCCAGGCGCTGACAGAGACGCCTTTATTTCGTTAGCGATCTCACTAAGGTGATGAACCGAAGCTGATAAGCTTTTTTTCTGATTTTGAGGCAACGTCGGTATGTCATGATCTGACAATGGCAGGGCTTGTCTGCGTGGATCATCAATTGCCAGAATTGCCGGTTGAGGGAGGACGGATGTGGGGTGCTCCTCATCTGAATCATATGTGGCGTGTTGATCCGCTGTTTTATTGTTTGCCGTCGTATTAGCTAACTGCTGTTCCGTTCGCCGTGTGGTTGATTGGCGCGTGTTGGCGGTGTGAGAGGTGATAGCTTGCTCGAAACGGCGTTGCAAATCGGCGTCTGCCTCTGCGGGAGACGACGTTGGGAGGGAGGAGACACCTTTGCCGATAGCTGTCAGTGGGTTCATACTCTTCTGTTTTACACTCTTTCTTGGCAATGGAACTCTTCTTGTTCCAGCTCTTCCTGGTATTCACCTTGGGCACGGATCGCCTCTTGTTGCTGACGACCCAATTCATTAAATTTTTCTTGCTGCTGGCGTGCGTGGTGCAATACACGCTGACACTCTTGTAATTGACGGAGTTCCAGCTCCGTTTTTTCTTTCATTTCAGCCAATTGCTTTTCCAGTTGCGCTTCATTTTCGCGCAACAGGGCAATTTGTTGTTGCCAGCGTTCAAGACCTTTACGGTCAATAGGTTTGCCTTGACACAGTGCGAAAAGCTGCTGTTCCTCTTCTATTCGCCATTGACCGTAATCTTGCAAGGTTTGCAAAGCCTGTTGATGGTTTTGACGGGCTGTTTGCAGTTTCATTTGTTGCAGTGAAAAATGTTTTTCAGCGCGTTCGACTCGTAAGGCTTTTATGCGTTGTAAACGGCTAATCATTATCTTGTTATCTGTTGCAATAACGCTAAAGTTTGCGGTAAATCGCTTGGCTCATGAGTGCCTTGGCGTAACCAATTACGTATTGCTTCAATGCGTGCAATGGCGTTATCGGCAACGGAATCTTGTCCCTTCTGGTACTCTCCAATCTGCAACAAAAGCTCCACTTCTTCATATTTAGCTAACCAGTTGCGTAACAAACCTGCCTGAGCTTGATGTTCAGGGGTGATGATTTGATTCATCACTCGACTAGCGGAACGTAATACATCGATGGCAGGATAGTGATTAGCCGCGGCCAGTTTGCGTGACAAAATAATGTGACCATCAAGGATGGATCGGGTTTCATCCGCTACGGGTTCTGTCATGTCGTCGCCTTCCACCAATACGGTATAGAGGGCGGTAATCGAACCTTTGTCGGATTGACCAGCACGCTCCATTAATCGTGGCAAAGCCGCGAACACGGACGGAGGATAACCACGCCGGGTTGGTGGTTCACCGGCAGCTAAACCTATTTCTCGTTGTGCTCGGGCGAAACGGGTCACAGAATCCATCAATAGCAGTACACGTTTACCTTGATCACGAAAATATTCGGCGATTGATGTGGCGACAAACCCTGCTTTAGCTCGCTCCATTGCCGGGCGATCTGAGGTCGCGACCACTAGCACGGAACGTTTTAGTCCCTCTTCACCGAGATCCGATTCGATGAATTCCCGTACTTCACGGCCACGCTCGCCGATGAGCGCCAGCACGGTAACATCAACTTCGGCGCTACGAATCAACGTAGATAGCAGTGTACTTTTTCCGCCGCCAGCCGCGGCGAAAATCCCCATACGTTGACCTTCACCGCAAGTGAGTAAGCCATCAATAGCGCGTACGCCGAGTGAAAGCGGGTGTTCAATCCGTTTACGGCTCATGGGAGCCGGCGCATCCCGATAAACGGGATACCACGCTTGTGGCTCCGGCAATTGGCCGCCGGAAAACGGATTACCTAGCCCATCAAGGACTTGTCCTAACAGGTAATCACCCACGCCAACTTGGTGCATGGCTCCGGTTGGACTGACTTCGGTATTTGAAGAGATACCAAACATTTCACCAAGTGGCGTCAACAGCGCTTGATGTTGTTGGAATCCAATCACCTCCGCCAAAAGCGACAGCGTGTTGTCAGGATTGCGTAAGTGACAAAGTTCACCTATCCGCACACCAGGAATGACGGCTTTAAGTAGTGTACCCGTGACCTGAGTAACCCTGCCGCGAATCTGAATTAGTCGGCATTCATTAATAGCGTGGCGCATTTGGCCGGGAATGTGGTCAAGGGAAAGCTTCATGATCGTTTATATAACCTCTGCTGCGAATACTATAAAGAAGGGAGAAGGGGAGGGATTGCAACCTGAGTCGGGAGTTTTTAGAAAATGGTTGGAGTTTGTTTGGACATTCCCTGCTTTATCGATGAGATTTCCTAATTTTATTCACGGCGTATTGTTCATATTTGGTGCGCTTTACATTAGATCAATGGGGCTCTGCCTTGGGTTACGGCGGATTTTGCTAAAAATTCACGGCTGATTTTGGCATAGGCACTGGGACGGTATCTTTATAATTCGTTCATTATTAACTCTGATATGACAAGGTAGACTATGGATATTATCCAGAATCATCTTCATTCGATAACTTTATCAGAACCGGGTACCGGGGTTACCGCACAACAAGAGCAGGCTAAGGTTGGTCAGTTTCAGGGAGAGAAAGTCGTGCTGGTATCGGCATCCCAATCTTTTGCTGATGCGGCTGAAGAGCTGACCTTTGCATTTTCGGAGCGCAAAGATATGCCGCTCTCCAAGCGTAAAGTTAGCGATGGGCATGCCAGGGTACGAGAAATTGAGGCGCTGGTGGGCGAATATTTGCAGAAGGTGCCGGATTTGGAGCGTCAACAAAAGGTCAAGGCATTGATCTCTCACTTAAATAGCGCTCAACTGACGAATATTGCCCAATTACAGGCTTATTTGGAAAGTTTCTCTGGCGAGGTGAGTGAGCAATTCTATGCGCTGAGTCAGGCCCGTGACGCGCTGGCTGGCAGGCCAGAGGCACATGCCATATTGACATTGATTGACCAGGAATTGTCTCGTTTAGCGCAAGAGCAAGGGATTGCTATCGAGTTGGGAGCCCGCATTACGCCTGATGCCACGACAGCAGCGAGAAATGGGGTTGGCAACTTGCAAGCGTTGCGCAACATCTATCGTGATGCAGTGATGGATTATCAAGGGTTGTCGGCTGCCTGGCGGGATATTCAAGCCAATTTCAAGAGTAGCTCCCTGATGGAAGTAACAGGATTCATCATGAAAGCGTTGAGCGCTGATTTGGACAGCCAACAGCGGCAACTTGATCCGATTAAGCTGGAACGTGTGATGAGTGACATGCATAAACTCCGTCTGCTTAACAGCTTGTCGGTTCAGGTTGAGCAGTTATGGAAAAGCGTGATAGAGGGGGAAAGTCATGGCATACGGGCCTTCTGACCTTATGGGAGATGTCGTTTCTCTGGTTGAGAAACGTTGGGCCAATGTGCGGGATGTTGAAATGCTCGGTCATGCTTTGGGATTGCAGGATAGCCAAACTCAAATTCATTTCTACCGGGAGTTGAAGCGATTGATTCGCTTAATTCCGGTAGAAGTGTTCAGTGATGAAGAACAGCGTCAAAATTTGCTTAATGCTTGTCAATTGGCGCTGGATACAGCAATTGAGAGAGAAGAAGACGAATTGTGGTCGGGAGAGGGAACATCATGAACTGGATAGAGCCACAGTTACTCCAGTTTTGTCAGGATTTGGGTATGGAGATGTCTGATGTTTCTAGCCCCTTGATCCAAATCGATTTTGAGTATTCTGGTACGTTACAGATTGAGCGTTATGGTGGCGCGTTAACACTTTGGCTGGCCCGCGAAATTCCCTGGCATCAGGGAAAAGAGGTCATGGTTAAGGCGATGTTACTCACTTTCAGTGGTCAGGGGCCAGAACTGCCCTTGCGTTGCGGCTGGTTGGGGGAAGATCGCCTGTTATTGTTTGTGACACTAGATGAACGCGATATAACTTTGCCTTTGCTGCATCAGGCATTTCGCTCTTTGTTAAGAATACAGCGAGAGGTGCTCGCTTCGTGAGCAAAATCGCTGCCGCCCACATAGGAATTGAACAACTAACGGCGATCAGTCGGGAAGAGATAGGGGTTAGTTTACCTGATCGCTACGCGTTATTGCCCGATGGTCAATCCGTTGAGACTCACTCTGCACGTCTTTATCCCGCTAACAAGGCTGATCAGGCTTTGTTGGCTTTTGCTTGCCCGCAAGATGGGTTTCACTCTCTGTTGCGCCCACATGATTTCCGTCAGGCGGTGAGTGGTTTGCGTACAATTTTGCAACAAGATGATGACGTCAGGGTACAGCATGCTGTCTCCCTGTTGGAAAAAATGAATCAAGATGAACAGTTGTTGCAGATGGCTCTGCACCTGTTGCACAAGGTATGACCATGACTCTCAGTGCTAAACAGCAGAGCGCCCTGTTGCTGCTCGGCTGGCTCCAACTTCAATACGGTCATCCTGACCGAGCGCGTATTTTATTGGATGCATTACTGGCTTTGCATCCAGAACATCAGGAAGGGCGTCGCGCCTTGGTGGTTTCATTACTTAAACTGCAAGAGGGGAGCGCAGCAAAAGAACATTGCGCTCTTTTACAAGAACAGGGCGAACAAAGCGCCGCTCTCTGGCTTTGTGTTAGCCGCGCCTGTCAACAGGAGGGGAACCTGGAAGAAGCGCGCAGTGCTTATCAACGTTATCTCGCTCAAGGGGCGCAATTATGAGCCGTGGGTTTGAGTTATTGCGTCTGATTGGCGAGCGTAAGGACATCATGTTGGCAATATTGTTGCTAGCTGTGGTCTTCATGATGGTGTTGCCGCTTCCGCCTATCCTGCTTGACATTTTGATCGCCATTAATATGACCATCTCTGTTGTGCTCATGATGATGGCGGTCTATATCAATTCCCCCTTACAGTTTTCCGCTTTTCCTGCGGTCTTACTGGTGACAACGCTATTTCGTCTGGCGCTTTCCGTCAGTACCACCCGGATGATTCTTCTACAAGCGGATGCCGGTAAGATAGTCTATACCTTCGGTGATTTCGTTGTCGGCGGCAACCTGATTGTCGGGATAGTGATCTTTCTGATCATCACCATTGTACAATTTATCGTCATAACTAAGGGTTCGGAACGCGTAGCTGAGGTGAGCGCCCGTTTTTCCCTTGATGCCATGCCCGGTAAACAGATGAGTATCGACGGAGATATGCGTGCCGGCGTTATTGATGTCAATGAGGCTAGAGAGAGGCGCAGCATTATCGAAAAAGAGAGCCAGATGTTTGGTTCGATGGATGGTGCGATGAAGTTTGTTAAGGGTGATGCGATTGCGAGTCTCCTCATCATCTTTGTCAACATTTTGGGCGGGATAACCATAGGCGTCACCCAAAAAGGGATGTCGGCGGCTGACGCGTTGCAGCTCTACGCTATTTTGACCGTTGGTGATGGTATGGTCTCTCAGGTTCCTGCACTATTGATCGCTATCACCGCAGGTATCATTGTTACCCGGGTTTCGTCGGAAGACGCCTCGGATCTGGGTAATGAGATCGGCGAGCAGGTTGTCGCTCAACCAAAGGCACTGCTGATTGGCGGCGTTTTATTGGTGTTATTTGGCCTGATTCCCGGATTTCCTACATTAACCTTCTTAACGCTTGCACTGGTGGTGGCGGGTGGCGGTTATTTGCTATTCCAACGCCAGCGACAAGCCAACGCCAGTCAGGAAGCGGATCTTCCTAGTTTGTTAGCCCAAGGAGCAGGCGCTCCGGCAGCCAAACCTAAACCCAAAAGCGGTAGTAAGGCCAAAGCTGGCAAGCTTAGTGAGAAAGAGGAATTTGCGATGACGGTTCCTTTGCTTATTGATGTGGACGCGGGGTTACAGGCTGAGCTGGAAGCTATTTCACTGAATGATGAATTGATACGGGTACGGCGCGCCCTCTATTTGGATTTAGGGGTTCCATTTCCAGGTATCCACTTACGCTTTAATGAGGGAATGAAGGAGGGGGAGTACCTGATCCAGCTACAAGAGGTGCCTGTCGCCCGTGGTCGGTTGCGTTCATCACATTTGCTGGTGCAGGAACCGGTCAGTCAGTTGGAATTGTTGGCCATTCCTTATGAAGAAGGGGAACCGCTATTACCTAATCAGCCTACCCTGTGGGTAGCTGAAGAACATCAAGAGCGTTTGGCGAAGTCCGGGCTGGCGGTTTTATCCATGTCTCAGGTGATCACTTGGCATTTATCTCATGTGTTGCGTGAGTATGCCGAAGATTTTATTGGCGTGCAGGAAACCCGTTATCTTCTGGAACAAATGGAGGGTAGCTATGGTGAATTGGTCAAGGAGGCCATGCGCATCATTCCATTGCAGCGGATGACTGAGATATTGCAACGGTTGGTCGGTGAGGATATCTCCATTCGTAATACACGCGCGATTCTTGAAGCGATGGTGGTGTGGGGGCAGAAGGAGAAAGATGTAGTGCAATTAACAGAATATATTCGTAGTAGTCTCAAGCGTTACATTTGTTACAAGTATGCTAATGGCAACAATATCCTGCCCGCCTATCTGTTGGATCAGCAGTTAGAGGAGCAGATCCGAGGCGGTATTCGTCAAACGAGCGCAGGTAGCTACTTAGCGTTGGACCCGGCGGTGACGCAAAGTTTCCTTGAACAGATGAAGAAAACAGTGGGCGATTTAACACAGATGCAGAATAAGCCAGTGTTAATCGTATCAATGGATATTCGTCGTTATGTTCGTAAGTTAATTGAAGGCGATCACCACGGCTTGCCAGTGCTCTCGTATCAAGAGTTGACTCAACAGATCAACATCCAACCTCTTGGCAGGGTGTGCCTATGAACCATGATCCACTTACTCCTTGGTTTGAGGAACGGGGTTATTCGGTACACCCCCACTATATGGGAAGTAGCGCGATCCCTCTTGGTTGGCGTGTGTGGTATGAAGATTGTGAAATTGCCTGGCGCTATGATGCGCCGCGAGTTTGGATCGTGATGTTACGCCGTACCCGGCAGCGCCGAGGGCTTGCTAATCCATTTGCGCCTCTTTATCTGTTGGCGGCAGCGACGATGGCTGTGCTTGGGCCGGGTAGCCGGCTTTATGGTCAAGTTAATACTTTGGTTGACTCTCCCCTTAATGATGAGCGTTTAGCCCGGTTTTACCACCGCTGGACAGGCGCGAGCGAGGTGGCGCCCGGCTGGTTTGAGCTGGAAGCCAGTTGCGTTATATCGTTACATCAAATGAGAAAACAACAAAAAAAAGTCCAACTTTGACAGGAAGGATTAATATCTCTCTTTATTATAGGAGTCACTGATGCGAGAGAAGCCTAACGCTAAGGTACTGCAAGCTGCTGAGGCAGCCATTAAGGACAGCGATCACAGACTGCGATTATTGCAGGAGATGTGGCAGTCTCTTGGCATCAACCCAAATGTGGGTACAGAACTGTTTGGTCATACTGACGTTACTTTGGTTCAGAATGCTGAGCAAGAGTTGCTGACCGAAGTTAATCGCTTACGAAGCAACCAACCGCCCTCTCTGGAAGAGGGAAAGCGTCTCCGTCGCCCACCTCGTATGCGTGGTATTATTGTATAAGGAGTTTGAAGGTGGAAATTAGGCCATATCAAAATGACCCACAGCTTTTCTTGGCAGATCTAGAAAAGGTTTCGTTAGCTCAATTAAAAGGTTCTGGATCTTCGGAGCTTGATGGATTGGTTGCACTTATTCTTAATAAAAAGATCAAGATTGAAGCAAAGTATGATCTGAATAGGGATAAAGAGGTATTTAGTGATCAGGTTATTACTCAGGGTGGCAGGGACGATAAAGGGCTCTTGAAAAAACTGATTGCCTGTTTTCTGCCAGCGAACGCTATTGTCGAAAATGGTCATTTCGATAGCCAAATAAAGAATGGCATAGAGAATCTTAAGTCCTTCTTGAATAGCCCTACATTAAAAACTGATTGGACATTAAGGGATTTTCTAGCTGCGGTTCATTTTAATTTAACGCCGGATCGTCTTGATGATGATGTAATCGATGTATTTGTTTCTGTTATGTTGGGTCATGATAAAAAACGACTTGAATTGCGTGATGAATTGGCTGCATTGACCGCAGAGTTAAAGATTTACAGTGTTATTCAATCGGAGATTAATGCGAAACTAGCGGCAGAGAAAGATAAGCAGAAACTTGATATTAGTGATACGTCTTTTGATTTACGGGACTATAAGAGATATGGCTTTAGCAATGAAACTATTTTTAAAGATAGTGCTGAATATGCTCTGTTAAAGAAGATGTTCCCTAAATTAGGAGAAAAAATCTCTATTAAGTCATTCTTAGAAAATCCTAATAAGCAAAGTGGAGCTATGACGGGTCTGGAGAATTCTTACGAATATGATAAAGAAAATAATCGCCTAGCCAACTTTTCTACTTCGGTTAATGATCGTGTAAATCCGCTAAACAATACTGTCCAGGAAAAAACCACGCGTTTAAATGAGGCGAGTTCCCGTTATAACGCGGCTATCGAGGCGTTAAACCGTTTTATTCAAAAGTATGACAGCATCATGCGCAATATTCTCGGCGCAATTTAAGGAATGATTATGGAGCATCAAGAAACATCAACAATTTCTGACCAATATGCACAAGAGCTGGAATCTTTTCTTCATGATGGCGGCACCTTTGCCATGTTGAAAGATATTTCTAGTGATACGTTGGAGCAACTTTACTCATTAGCGTTCAACCAGTATCAGTCAGGCAAATGGCAGGATGCACATAAGATATTCCAGGCTTTGTGTATGTTGGATCACTATGACTCCCGGTTCTTCCTTGGATTGGGGGCGTGCCGACAGGCAATGGGGCAACTGGAACAGGCGGTTCAAAGCTATAGCTATGGAGCGATGCTTGATATTAATGAGCCCCGTTTTCCATTTCATGCTGCCGAATGTCTCCTGCAATTAGGAGAACTTGATGGGGCTGAGAGTGGCTTCTACTCAGCCCAACAACTTGCGGCGGCTTTGCCGGAACAGGCCGCTTTGGCCGCCAGTTCCAGTGCGATGTTAGAAGCCATCACAATAAAAAGGACTCAGAAAGATGATTCCGATAACAAATGATTACCGAGTTTCTCAACCGGAAAAGAGTCCCTTGGTTGATGATATCTCTGTGGCTACACCTTTTAAAGGGGAGCAGCATGTTACGCCTAGCCAGGCAAGTGACTTGTCGGCTGATGTAGCTAAGTCACGAAGGGTATCACTGCCAGCGCCATTGGCTGTGAGTAATACTCGCCTTGAGCGAGAAGAAATGGCTAAGCTCGAATCGATTATGCAAGAGTCTAAGCAGGCAACAGGGCTGATAAAGGCGCTGACAACGAAGCTGACAGGAACGTCGCTGTTGTCTTCTCTAGTATTGTCCTCATCTGAGGCAATAGAGATTGAATTGGGCAAATTGACCAGCGAGATCGAGCGTAATCAAACAAAGCTCAAGATCCAAGATATCCAGCGGGCGCGTCAGGAAAGCTTGCAGAAAATGGATGAGAACCAGCAGAAGATTAAAGAAGCTGAAAATTCTGCTAAAGAGGCGCAAAAATCTGGATTATTTTCCAAGATCTTTGGTTGGATCAGTGCGATTGCTTCAATTGTGGTCGGAGCAATTATGGTTGCTACCGGTGTTGGTGCGATAGCAGGTGCGATGCTAATTGCCGGAGGAGTAGTGGGAGCAGTGTCTCAGGGACTACAAGAAGCGGCTAAAGCGGGTTTAATCAGCAAGGAAACCATGAAATGGCTGGGTCCAGCAATGATGGCGATTCAGATTATAGTGTCTTTGGTGGCACTGGGAGTCAGTTTTGGTGGCTCGGCAGCTGGGATTATAGCCAAAATGGGAGCTAAGATTGGCGGTAAAGCGGCTGAGATGGCAACTAAGGCTGCGGAGTTTTCTGCTAAAGCTGCTAGTACGGTAGCAAATGCCACGGCTCGGAGCGTGAAATTGGCTACGCAGGTCAGTGACATGACAGTGAATCTTGCTAATGGCGCCGCTCAAACTGCCAATTCGGCCTTCCAGAGTAAAGCGGCTAACCGACAAGCTGATGTACAGCTTTCACGTAGCGAATTAACCGCATTTCAGGCTGTTATGGACAGGCTCAAAGAGGAGTTGTCCCAAATGGTAGAGTCTTTCCAACATGTGATGGAAATGATTTTCCAGATGCTTAATGCCAGGGGCGACATGATAAATAACCTTGCCAGCCGACCACAGGAAATTTAGGGAGTAAGAAGATGGAAATTGTTAATAATGTCAGCAGTTCTCAGGTGAGCAGTGTCAATAATAGTGTTGATATTGTGGCTGACAAAATCTCCACGCCGACACCAACAGCACATGAAGCTGCTATTCGACAGCTAGAAAAAACAGGGCACTCGGATACGGTTGAATTGATTGTACCGAAACAGGGCTTCGATCCCAGTCGCTTAGGAAATGTCGGACAAGAATTAAATAACACGCTGGATATGATGTCGCTGTTGTTTGAGATTGCCAAGAGAATGCGTGAACTGGGTATTTTGCAGCGTGACACTGAGAATAAAGCGTCCATTGATGCTCAGAAGTCACAAGTGGATGAGATGCGACATGGCGCTAAGTTGATGATTGCTATGGCAGTGGTTTCAGGCTTAATGACGATTGGTTCGGGGCTGATAGGTGGTTTTTCTTCCGTTAAAAACGGTCAGTCAATTAAGCAGCAGAAGACGTTGGAAGGTAATATTGCTGGTCGTAACGAATTAATCGATCTTAAGTTGCAACAGTCAGGTAAGAGTAGTGATGCAGATCGGGCAGCAATTGGTAACGTATGGAATGTAGCACAAGATGCTGACAAGAGCGCTCTGAAATCTCTTACCTTGGTTTTTGAAAATCGTAATACCAAGCAGCAGTTCTTAAGTTCAGTGATGAAATCTTTAGAGAGTATGTCCAATAATTCGGTGCAGGTAGAACAGGGACTGGCTCAAGCTAAAGCTAAGGAACATGAAGTGGATTCATCTATTTCTCAACATGAAAAACAGAAGAGTGAAGATCAGATCTCATTGAATAACAATTTTATGAGAGAGGTTTTGCAATTGATACAGCAGCTTTATCAGAGTCATGTCCAGGCATGGCGCGCGGCGACTAACGTGGCGTGATGCAGTCAGAGTAAGATCTGTGCTGGATAATAAGTCTGAGCGTACCGAGAGGTGCGCTCTTATTGGTGTGACCTTTTTATTAAAAGAATTGCCCTTGAGTGACAGAGGCACAAAAGATGATGGTAGTAAACTGGCCCCCTTTTCTGCGGGAGTAACCCGTTTGTTTGACCATTCGGTAGTTCAAGTTGGTCTGATTGCCTTCTCTAGCAGGAGTAACCCATAATGGATGTGATAGCCATCGTCAACCAAGTTTTGTCTGAATTTGCTGTTAAATTCGGCTTGCCACACCTAGCTTTAAATCATGAAGGTGTGTCCGCTCTCTGTTTTGATGAGCACCTTCACCTCTCTTTGATCTTAATTCCTGAACGAGACCAGTTTGTTTTACAGATAGATGTTGCTGATATCACTGCGGTTGGAGAAGGGATTTTCCGTCAATTAGCCAGTTTTAATCGTCATTGGTATCAGTTTGATCTTCATTTTGGTTTTGATGAGTCAACGCTAATGGTACAGCTTTATCGGCAGATGTCAGCTAGTCGGCTAAATCTGGCTCTCTTTGAAGAAAGCCTTTCAAGTATGTTGGATCATGCTGAGTTTTGGCAGGAGTTATTGCAAGCTCAACTTCCGGCTGACTCTCAACAGAGAGAATCTTTGGGAATGCGAGTATGAAAATTGAAAATTCTTTACCCATTCATTTAACAAGCGTGCCCCATGAAAATAATAGTCTTTGTTGTGGCCGTCGGGTTACTTTAGGACATATACCGCAAAATGTTAATGAGCCACTTTCTGTGGTGCTAAGTAGAGGTCTTGTCGTAGGGCTTGAACATGAGACAACATTGCAGCGTTTGTTGGATGGGCAGCATACCCCGTTGTCACAACGTAGGATCAGCCTGCCGTGACCAAAATAGGGCTGGTCTTGTTGTGCTTGCTGATTACTGGTTGTGTCAGTGAAGTAGTCAAGCATAATGCATCACATCTGATTGAGGGGGATGTGACTATGCCGGTTTCTCTGCCTAAAACGGCAGACGTTGAGATGTCGTTGTTTACTGTGGTTGAAGGTAAAGTGTTGACAGTGGGTGAGATGTATTATCGTTTGGACATGTTACCCCTCACTTTTTCTATGCGTTTAAGTCCACCGTTTTCTCATAGTGAGCTATTCTTAAGGACTCGTTTACGTTGGGATGGGGAACGAGCGGTACAGGCGAAAAGCCAACAACGAGTTGTTGCAGGAAAAAGGATTATAGTGCAGTTGTCTCCTTTAGCGTGTTATCCAGAATGTCTATGAGTTTTAAATATTTCTTCATTAATAAATAAGGCAATAATATTGCCTTTTAAATTTTTAAATACCATTTGATTATAGGTTAAATAAGAGTAGTATCTACGATAATATCTATTTTAATATTATTTTCTAATTAGGTCATGATAATCTTTACGTCTGTTATATTATTATGGCTAGTAAAGATAATTAATGTTTTTCGCTCTTCTCTATTGTTTTCTTCTATTTCTTATTTTTGATTACATTTGTTTTTTTACCTTAAAATATTTAATTGTATTTATAAGATTACAGTAATCTTAGTAAATCAAAAATATTCTGTTGATTTTATCTGCTACATTTACCGATTTATTTAAACTGTTCCAATAGGTTTGGATGGATATTTCTATCTTTACAAGAGACGGTAATGTGTAAATTACAGATATATTTCTTGCATCATTATCACACTTAATCATCTGCTTTTTTGATGAAAATTTTAATTCCATCTGTAACTGATGCTTAAAATATTGTATGGTCTGTGAATCGCAACGGGTAAAAAGCACATTTTTACTATGAAAATGATGTTTTTATCAAAAAAACTAACTCATTAAAAGGACTATAGATGTTTCAGTTTGATATTACTATCATTATCCCTATGTTTAATAATGAAAACTATATAGCCTGTTTGTTAGATTCAATATCTGCGCAAGAGAATATTAATTTTGAGGTTATCATTATTAATGATGGCTCAACGGATAATAGCTTAGAAGTCATTAATGAGTATAAAAAAAGAGATAATAGAATACGGATCTTTAATCAAGAAAATCATGGTGTTTCAATAGCCAGAAATTCTGGCATAAAGTATGCGAGAGGAGAGTGGATTTTATTTGTTGATAGTGACGACTGGTTGAAACCGCAAACATTAAGAAAGTGGCTTGATCAAGCTGTTGAACAGAAATTAGATGTGTTAATTGGCAATGGAGTCAGTTTTACGGAAGATCCATTCTCACAGGAGAATAAAAGAATAACATGTAGACAACCTTATGGCAGGATATTAATGGGTAAAGAGTGGATAGAATATTGTGTTGAATGTAGGGAATGGCCACACTTTGTTTGGTTACAACTTATCAAAAAAGAGCTGATTATAAATAACCAACTCAATTTTAGAAAAAATACCCTTCATGAAGATATCCTATGGACCATTAATTTGTCACTTATCGCGAATCGAATTGGTTTTTGTGAGGAGTTATTATATTGTTATCGACATAATTTGGAATCGATAACTCGCTCAAGCGAAATTAAAAAATTATATCATCGGGCTGATAGTTATATTACTGTAGTTGATTCAATTATTAACATCTCAAAAGGGATTAGAGGTGAAAAGTCGTTAAGAAGATCACTGAGTCGTCATGCAATACGAGAGGTTGGCAGTTTCTTTATTTTGTATAGAAAAAGGATACAAGATCCTGCCTTAAAAAAATTACTTGCGAAACGTTTTATTGAAAAAATTGCTTTGAGAGATTTATTACCAGGTGTACATAATTATCATGAATTATGGTTCATTATACGTTGTAATATAATATTAGTATTAAGGAGATTTATGGAATAGTGGCTATAATACGCTAGGTGTTATATTTTTTAATTGTTTTCACCTGATTAGTTTGCTATTTCCCAATTTATTGGGAAGGGTAATCCAACATTTAAGTTGACGGTGAGGATATAAAATATTTTCGATATGATTATTTTTTTGAGTAACAAAAATCTTCCTGCGAACATTCATTTTTCTGGGTTAAATGATCGAAAATATCAGCATACATTATAAGGGTATTTGAGCAACTTGATAGGAGCAAAGTTATTTATATTAGAAGGGAGATGAGTGATTTGGCCTTGATTTAGCGTTTATTTTGTTTTTAAATGAATCAGCAGAAATAAGGTCACTATAACAAGACATTTCAGAAATTAAATGCACGGTGATCATGTTGATACTTGAAAGTATCAAGTTCAAGGCGAAGTAATAATTCCTTGCTTTTGATTGAAGGATGGATTATTGGGAAATTAAAAAATAGATAGAATATGAATTCTTGTAGAATAATAGCTAACAGAAAGAGTATTGTTTAATTGGAATAGTTAATGCCTTAATAAATTATGTATCTATTAATTATTATTATTCCCTTATACGTAATGACATACAACCAGAGTTTGTTGATGAGCTCGGTATTATACTAAATGTAAGTAATCACCTTATAAAATTTAAGGCTGCGCTATGTGTGGCCTTTTCTTATTCTACTGATTTCGCAGTATTCCTATTAACTGAAATTTAAGGCTACACGGCAGCCTATGGATTCCCATTATATGAATGGGAGTAAAGGATGAAATACATGGATAAACAGCCTGACATCTGGATGCAGCTATGGGTATGGCTGCTGTCAGTCAAAGAACAAGGTATAGGTGCGGCCCTGGCTGCCGCAATGGCTTATCTCAGAGGTCGATATAACGGCGGTAAATTTTGGACGACAATTATGGATTCTATTATGTGTGCCATGATTGCCTGGTTTATCCGTGATGTGTTGAAGTTTTTTGGTATGAGCACGGACTTGGCTTACATCGGCAGTGTGATTATTGGTTATCTGGGAACTGACTATTTTGGTCAGATCTTAAGAAAAGTTGTTAATAACAAAACAGGCAATAAACAGTAGGAGTGAATTATGAGCAGAGGTATTCGAAATAATAACCCTGGCAACATTCGTTGGGGTGATGACTGGCAAGGTTTGGTACCGGAATCACAACGTACCGATAAATCTTTCTGCCAGTTTGTCAGCCCTGAATATGGTATTCGGGCAATGATTAAAATTCTGCATAATTACAATCGGAAACATGGCCTTAAAACAGTGAAAGGTATCATTTCACGATGGGCTCCCCATAATGAAAATAATACTGATGCTTATATTAGCCATGTATGTAAAGACACTGAAGTGACTTGTGATCAGGTTGTTGATGTATTTAATAAAGAATTTATGACAAAGCTTATTAAGTCCGTTATTACCATGGAAAATGGTAGTCAGCCTTATAGCAATGTGGTCATTGATAAAGCTTTTTCACTTTTGTAGAGCGATATTATGAAGTTTAACTCTCATGGTTATACTGTTATTGCACTAGCGCTTGTCTCGCTTCTGGCTTACCACTATTACGGTAAGTATACCAAACAGCTTGATACGACAGTTAAGCTACAGAGTGAGTTGCTGGAGCAGCAGAATGAAATCGTTAATCAGCAGGAGCGGATAAGGCTCCTGTCTGAACTGGATAATCAGCATACAAAGGAGCTTGCTCATGCGAAATCTGAAATTGATGTGCTTCGCAACGATGTTGCCGCTGGTCATCGCCGGTTGCGCATCGCGGCCACCTGTAATCAAGGCGAAGCCGGTTCCTCCGGCAGCGTGGGCCATGCAGTCCCCCCACGACTTAACCCAGCAGCTGAACAAGATTATTTCGATCTCCGAAGAATGATTGTTGAGAACGAACAGCAAACGAAATACTTGCAAGAATATATCAAAACTCAGTGTCAATAGCTGAGTTTTGATAATGTTATTGCGTAATATAAAACAACGTAGGTATGGATTGGTTATTAGGGCAAGTATGCTTAAGGTCGATTAATAATCAAACAGGGAATACTGTGTTTTGTAACACAACCCGATAACCATCAATATCTTCGAATGTTTTACCATCAATATCCCAATATGGGTTGTAAGAGGGGACTGCAATAAAGCCAGCGTTTTTCATTAATGATATCTGCTCTAACCATTCTGAATGGTCTGATATATAGAAGGCTAATAAATTGTCCTGCGTGGGGGATCTTCCTACTGTTGTGCCACGATGATGGGTAAATTCGAGATGCCAGAGATGGTTTGGATGCCCTAGAATAATACCATCAAAATTTTCATGATCTTCGAATTGCTCCAGGATAATAAATCCTAAACCTTGGCAGTACATTTCAGCAATTTGAGTTAAGTTGTCAGTTGGTCTGGCGATTCTTAGTATGGTTGATTTTTTCATGGTAATCCCAGTTGATAAAGTTTTTGTGGAATATGCCCGATTCTCAGATCTTCTACTATTGCTATATAAAACAATCGGTAATGGTAGTTGATAAACGAGAAAAGTACAAAGTGGTGAGCTTCAAAATTAAAACAATCTAAAAATATTCGATACTACCGAGCTATTATTTATAATATGGCAAAATTTATGGTTTTATAATTGGAGTTTTTTGATAGGTTAGTTGGTTGTTTTTTTATTTTATATCATCTTAATTACTAAAGTATCTTATATGAACACGGATTTGATGTAAGTAGGTCTGTGTTTTTTCACAATGTTATCGAGAGTATGTATTCAGTTCCGATAAATTCTGATAAATATCTTTACTATTATTTGATGAGCCGCTCTTACTTTCTGTTTGTAATAATATCTTATAAGATATATTAAATAATAAAATAATTAATAAATTTACTACCTATTATTTAATGGCCTGAATTTTTCAAAGCCATTAAGTTGATTTCTGTTGTTTTTACCAAGTGATACGACCAGTAGCCTAGTGTCTTGTGGCCCTTAAGCAAAATTTTTATATTATATTATATTTTATTATATTATAATCTAGTTTTGTTAGGGAGATTATAATTAATACTATTTTCTGTATTCTTTTTTGTTTATTATTTTTTAAGGATAAATTTCTGATGAATATTAAGGAATTAATTATAGTTCTGGCTTTGTCCTGTTCTACGCTATTAGGTGGTTGTACTGTTATGCCTGGGAGTGGCCTTACTGTTTATAATAAAGAAATAATCAATGATGATGATAGTAACTATGATATTAATAATTTGGTAAACGTTTATCCAGTAACACCACAGTTAATTGAAAAGTTACGAGTGAATTCTGCTATTGCACGTCCTAATCCTGAATTAGATAAAGAGTTACAACAGTATGAATACCGTATTGGTGTGGGGGATGTCATTATGGTTACTGTTTGGGATCATCCTGAATTGACGATACCAGCCGGGCAATACCGTAGTGCCAGTGATACGGGAAACTGGGTGCATTCTGATGGAACGATTTTTTATCCCTATGTTGGTAAACTTCATGTAAAAGGGAAAACGGTCACTCAGGTGCGAACAATGATTACTGATAAGTTATCTAAGTACATTGAATCACCTCAAGTGGATGTTAATATTGCTGCTTTCCGTTCACAAAAAGCTTATGTAACAGGTGAAGTGGCCAGGTCAGCTCAACAACCTATCACTAACGTTCCTTTAACCATTATTGATGCGATCAACCATGCTGGCGGCTTAACCGAAAATGCTGACTGGAGGAGGATCATTTTGACTCATAAGGGAAAAGAGACGATTATTTCTCTTCAAGATTTAATGCAGAATGGTGATCTAAAGCAAAATCGTCTGCTCTATTCTGGCGATATTTTATACATTCCTCGTAATGATGATTTGAAAGTGTTTGTTATGGGGGAGGTCAAAAAACAGACTACTCTGCGTATGGATCGCAGTGGAATGACTTTGACTGAAGCATTGGGTAATGCTGAAGGTATAGATCAATTATCAAGTGATGCTAATGGCATTTTTGTCATCCGTTCACTGCGTAATGTAACTGATAATAAAGGAAAAATAGCCAATATCTATCAGCTCAATGCTAAAGATGCGACGGCGTTGGTGTTGGGAACTGAGTTTAATTTGCAACCTTACGATATTGTCTATGTTACCAGTGCGCCAGTCGTTCGCTGGAATCGGGTTATTAATCAGTTGGTGCCAACGATATCAAGCATTAATAGCCTGACTGAAACAACTAAGTGGATTCGTAAGTGGCCGAATTAATGTTTAATTCTATTCTGGTCGTTTGTGTGGGTAATATCTGTCGATCTCCGACAGGAGAGCGTTTATTGCGGCAGATATTTCCTCAGAAAGAGATTTATTCTGCGGGGATATCTGCTTTGGCTGGTAATCCTGCAAATGAGCTTTCAAGTAGGGTTGCGGCTAAGTATGGATTGTCCTTGGATGGGCATACAGCACGTCAACTAACCAGTGAATTATGCCAGCAGTCAAGCTTGATTTTGGTTATGGAAAAAAGACATATTGAAGCTGTAAATAGGATAAATCTAGGAGTCAGGGGGAAAACAATGCTTTTTGGCCATTGGTTAAATAAAATGGCCATTCCCGATCCATATAAGTCTGATATCGAGGTTTATGAATATGTGTATCAGTTATTATTTGAGAGTGCTAATAGTTGGCTTGGGAAATTATAACTTATAAGTATTTTCAAATTCTGGGTTTTCTATTCTTCATTACTTATCAATAAAGTAATTATAGGCTTTTTATGACTACATCAGATAAATCAAGTCACACTCATACGGATAGTGATGAAATTGATTTAGGCCGTCTTCTTAGTGCCTTATTCGATTATCGCTGGGTGATTGGTGGAATCACTCTATTGTTTACCATTATTGGCCTTTGTTATTCCTTGATTGCGACTCCGATATACAAGGCAAATGCTTTATTGCAGGTTGAAAAGAGAAGTAGTGTATTGCCTTTAATTGGCGACATGGCGGATATGCTTTCAGGAAGACCGTCAGATACATCGGCAGAATTGGAGTTATTAACTTCCCGAATGATATTGGGAAAGACGGTAAAGGATCTTAATTTGGATGTTCAGGTTACAGCGGATTATTTTCCTGTGATAGGTAAGGGAATTGCCCGTCTCCGTGGTATGCCAAAGCCAGATATTGTTATTAAACATTTTACAATATCACCCGAATATATGAACAAAGGGATAAAAATATATGTTGACGATTCAGAAAATTATCGGTTGCTGTTTGATGATCAAATTTTCCGCGGACAAGTGAACAAAGTATTTGATACTGATGGCATAAATTTGCTTATCTCAAATATTTCAGCTGCTCCGGGACAAAGTTTCACGTTGGTTAAACGGGGGCAATTGGGGGTTATTCGTGGGTTGCAACAAGCTTTGCGGGTAAAAGAAAAAGGTAATAGTACAGGTATTATTTCGCTTGAAATGGAGGGTGATGATCGTGCAAGAATAAAGTCAGTACTGGATAGTATTGGTAAAAATTACTTGCAACAAAATGTGACAAGAAAGACGGAAGAGGCTGAAAGTAGTCTTAATTTCTTAAAAAATCATTTACCTAAAGTTAAAATTGAACTCAATCGTTCTGAGGAGTTGCTTAACCAATATCGTCAAGCGAATGAATCTATCGATTTATCACTTGAAGCAAAATCGGCTCTGGAAACATTAGTCCAAATTGAGAAACAGATTAATGAGTTGATTTTCAAAGAAGCTGAATTACAGCAATTGTATACCAAACAACATCCTGCTTATATTGCGTTGCTTGATAAACGTAAGACTTTGGTTGATACCAAAAAGGAGCTGAATCAGTCAATCAAACGGTTACCTAAAACACAGCAGGAAATTTTACGTTTGACCAGAGATGTTCAAGTTGGTCAAGAAATTTATGTGCAGTTACTCAATAAACAGCAAGAGTTGAACATCTTGAAAGCAGGGACGGTGGGTAATGTACGTATTATTGATGAAGCTATTGTAGAAAATTCAGCGGTAAAACCGAAGAAGTCACTGATTATTGCATCTATGATGGTATTGGGCTTTATATTGTCTGCTGGGTTGGTTTGTATACGAGTCATGTTTCGTAAAGGAATCGAAAGCCCCGAACAATTGGAAGAAATAGGTGTTTCCGTTTATGCCACTATTCCACTATCTGGGACCCAGATTAAACTTGAACAACAACAGAAAAAGCGAACTCATCGCCATAAATTACGGTTATTAGCGATTCAAGATCCCACAGATTTAGCTATTGAAGCATTACGTAGCCTTAGAACAACCTTGCATTTTTCAATGATGGAATCTGCAAATAAAATTATTCTTCTTTCAGGTTCTGCGCCTGAACTAGGAAAATCTTTTATTTCAGTAAACCTTGCTGCTGTATTGGCATTAAGTAATAAACGCGTGCTTTTAATCGATGCGGATATGAGGAGAGGTCGTTTACATAAGGTGTTGGAAGGTCCTCAATCTCTGGGGTTGTCTGAATATTTGGCTGGTCAGCATCAGATAAAAGAGATCATCACCAGAACTTATCTTACTGAGCTTGATTTTGTTAATCGAGGTGTTATTCCGCCTAATCCGTCGGAATTGCTTATGCATAACAGGCTTAAAGAATTATTATCTTGGGCAGAAGAGCATTATGATTATGTCTTGGTAGATACTCCTCCTATTTTGGCTGTAACTGATGCTGCGATTATTGGGAGATATGCAGGAACTTCATTGTTAATTGCTCGTTATCATAAAACAAGAGTTAAAGAAGTTAATATTGCTATTCGCCGGTTTAGACAAAATGGCATTCATATTAAAGGGGTGTTGCTAAACGCGGTAGAGAAGAATTCTGGTCTCTATTATGATTATGGCGGATGTTATCAATACAGTTATAAGGATTGATCACCTTTCTCCGGCTTGTGGGGCCGGAGAAATTTTATCTAATGAGTTTTTATTCCTTTCATCATTATATTTTATTATAAATAAGATTCCAAAATAGCGCTACATCTTATACTGCCCATAATTCTATGTATAACAATGGGTTGGAGAAGATCATGTGTAGCAGAATTATGAAACGTTATTTATATCTGTTTTTATCATTAAAAGTTAATTGCCGGTTTGCATGATTTCGTTATATCGCTGCTGGTCCCGGTACATTTGCAGATAGACCTGATATTTGGCTTGATGAAATGAAAATGTCTCTTTTTCCGGTTTGATAATGTTGCCGTCACGTACCATCGATTTCGCCGCTTGGGCGAAGTCCGTAAAGGAACCACAAGCAACGGCGCCAAGCAGAGCAGAACCAAGATTGACAGCATCCTCTTCCTGAGTGAGATGGATTTCGCGCCCGGTGGCATTGGCATATTCACGTAACCATAGTGGGTTTTTAGTTGCGCCACCACACATCGCTAGCCTGTTTATCTTATGCCCTGCTTCTATTAGTGCATCAATAATATGGCGGGTGCCATAAGCGATAGATTGCAGCGTTGCCAAGTAATGGCGGGCCAAAGCATCACGGCTATCTGCCAGCGTCAGCCCGCTGACCATTCCTTTGGCATTAGGGTTTGCCCTTGGTGAGCGGTTGCCGTAATGGTCACCTAAAATATGAAGTTGTGCGGTCGGGTATTTTTCTTGCTTTTCTAACTGTGCGACAGCTTCATTCAGTAGTTGGTAGTAATGATGACCAGATTCCTCAGCTTTGGTTTCTAGCTCCAGCCAGCTATGGTGTTGACGAATTGACCACTCAACTAATGCACCGGCGGCGCTTTGTCCACCTTCGTTGAGCCAATAATCGGGTAGCATTGCGCCGAAATAGGGGCCCCAAACCCCTGGAACCATAACAGGATGAGGACTGACAATCATATGGCAGTTTGAAGTGCCGCTGATAATGACCAAACTGCCCTCTGGATCGGCGCCAGCCAGTGCCAATCCGCCGGCATGAGCGTCAATAATACCACCGGCGACGATGACTCCTGTGTGCAGCCCAAAATCTTTAGCCATTTCAACAGTCAGATAACCTGCTTTTTCGCCAAGTTCAATGATGGTAGACGGAACTTTATTTATTAAATCTTCTAACCCCACATCATAAAGTAGTTTTTCGCTGAACTGTTTTTGATGAGCTAAATAGTTCCATTTACAAGTGAGCGTGCAAATACTGGCTACATCAACGGCAGTTGCTTTCCACACCAAAAAATCAGCTAAATCAAAGAAACGCCAGATATCCTGATAACGTTGAGGAAAGTGGTTTTTTAGCCATAGGATTTTCGGTAGTTCCATTTCAGGGCTGATTTCACCACCTACATAGCAGAGTGCGGGGTCATTGGTTTGATTTATCGTGATGGTTTCTTTTATTGCCCGATGATCCATCCACATGATGATATCGTGTTCAGGATTGCCATTTTCAGCCACAGAAAGAGGACGTCCTTCTGTTGCTACCGCGACTAATGAACAGGTGGCATCAAAGCCGATTGATTTAACATCAATAGGATTAATATTTGCTAGTGCCACAGCTTCTCTTACTGTTGCACATACTTGCGCCCAGATATCAGTAGAAGATTGTTCAACAAAATCAGCTTTTGGGTGAAATTGTTGGATAGGGCGAGCAGAAAATGCATGCCGTTTGCCGCGTTGGTCAAAAACCGCAGTACGGACACTGGCGGAGCCAACATCAACACCAATGAAATATTGTTGTTCCACCATGAGGTTCTCTCTCATTCATTAATCCAGGAGGATAAAATGAGTTGAATGGAACAATAAGACAATGAGGTTATTCAATTATTGTGAAGCGGTTCGAAAAAGATTTAATGGTTTTATGATAATAGAAAAATATTACATATATTTTCTGTCGCTCTTTGGGTTGATGTATAAATCCATTCCAGAATGGTGGTTTGTTTAAAAGGCAAAACATGATAGGCAGAGTGAGCAAGATATTTTCAGAAAAAGCGCTGATAACTTTTACTCAATGAGTTGTTTCTCAAAAAATTGCTTTTTAAAAATAATATTAATCAGTTCATTAATTAATAAAAAAACGGAATATAAAGAGTAATGTTCTGTTGTTTTTACTTTAATTGATTTAAATATTTGGATTTTCTATTAAATTATTTTGATTAAAGTGGCGATTTATACCTAAATGTTTTTTAATGTATTAGGCATAATAAATTTTTGAACATTCTAATCTTAAAATTCTATCGAGTGATATCACTCACAAGTATCAAATTTTTTTCCATTTTTATGAAATTTTTTCTCGCATATTTTCTGTAAATATTCTTTATTAAGTTGCTGCGCATATGTTGTTATTTTGTTATGAAATATCCGAGGGAATATATGGGATTGATCACAGAATGGCTGAGTGCTATTAACGGGGTAGTATTGGGAGTACCGATGATGGTCGGTCTTCTGGGGGTTGGGTTGTTCATGCAGCTCCGTCTCTCTTTTCTGCCTATACGCAAATTGGGAACGGGTTTTAAATTACTATTTGAGCGTAACCATCAGCGGGGAGAAGGGCAGATATCGCCCTTTAACGCACTGATGACTGCGCTTTCCGCCACCATTGGAACAGGTAATATCGCTGGTGTGGCTACCGCGGTTGTATTGGGTGGGCCAGGTGCACTGTTTTGGATGTGGATAACCGCATTAGTAGGCATGGCAACCAAATATTCAGAGGCGGTACTGGCAGTCCGTTTCCGTGAGGTTGACAAAAACGGTCACTATGTTGGCGGCCCCATGTATTACATCAAAAACGGTTTAGGCAAAAAATGGGCTTGGCTGGGGACGTTGTTTGCGGTATTTGGCAGCATTGCTTGTTTCGGTATCGGTAATACCGTACAGGCGAATTCTGTTGCTGATGTGCTGCAAAGTAACTTCGGTGTTTCCACCACGGTAACGGCCGTAGGATTGGCGATTCTGGTTGGTGCGGTACTTATCGGGGGCATTAAACGTATTGCTGATGTGGCGGGTAAATTAGTGCCATTTATGACGGTTGCCTATCTTGCCGCCGGGATTATTGTTCTGGGGGTGAATTTTAGTGAGATTCCCGCCGCGTTTGTTCTGATTGTTAAATCTGCGTTTACACCTGTTGCGGCACAAGGTGGTTTCGCGGGTGCGGCAGTATGGGCGGCAATTCGTTTTGGGGTGGCTCGTGGCATTTTCTCAAATGAAGCGGGATTGGGAAGTGCGCCGATTGCTCATGCGACAGCCAAAACCCAAAACCCGATTCGCCAGGGGTTGATCGCTATGCTAGGTACTTTCATCGATACTATTATTGTTTGTTCTATCACAGGCTTAACGATCATCATTACTGGTGGTTGGTTGAACGGTCAAACAGGTGCGACACTGACAGCGACTTCTTTCGCTATGGCGATTCCTGGTGGTAACTATATTGTCGCCGGTGCTCTGGTAATATTTGCCTTTACCACAATTCTTGGCTGGAGTTTTTACGGTGAAAAATGTACTCAATATCTATTTGGGCAAAAAGCTATCACGCCTTTTCGTGTGGTATGGATTATTGCTTTAATGGTAGGTGCTACTCAGTCATTAGATTTTGTCTGGTTATTGGCAGATACATTGAATGCGATGATGGCGATACCGAACCTGGTTGCATTAGCATTGTTGAGCCCAGTTGTTTATCGGCTGACAAAAGAGCATATTAAAGATGTGAATGCGGATAGTGTTGATATTAAAGCAAATATCTGAATAAAAGCCTTCCAAACGGAAGGCTTTTCTAATCACTGATTGAAATTATTCTTCACTGGTTTTGATATAGATGTTTTTGATCAGGGTGTAAGAATCCAACATCATTTTGTGTGTTTCTCTGCCAAGACCTGATTTTTTGTAGCCGCCAAATGGCGCATGAGCGGGCAGTTCATGGTAAGTATTAATCCACATACGGCCAGTTCTGACAGCTTTAGCGACGCGTAGTGCACGGTCGATATCTTGTGTCCAGACAGCACCCGCCAGGCCATAATCAGAATCATTTGCCATTCCGATGACCTCTTCTTCTTCATTGAATGGAATAACGGTCAATACAGGGCCAAAAATCTCTTCGCGCGCGACTCGCATATCATTAGTGACGTTGGTAATGATGGTTGGCTGGATAAAGAAGCCATCATCATAACTTTCCCCAGTAATGCGTTTGCCGCCCGTGAGAATGGTTGCGCCCTCTTTTTTCGCAATATCGACATATCCAAGAATTTTTTCCATTTGTTCCTGGCTGACTTGGCTTCCCATTTGAGTATCTTTTGCTAATGGGTCACCAACCTGGATGGATTCGAATTCTACTTTTAAGGATTTGAGGAATTCATCATGAATATCTTTATGCAAGAATAACCGGGAACCTGATTCACACGCTTGACCTTGATTCAGCAAAATAGCTTTGGCCGCATATTTTACCGCCTTTTTCATATTGGCGTCAGGGAAGATAATATTGGCTGATTTACCGCCAAGCTCTAGTGTTGCAGGGATCAGCTTTTTGGCTGCGGCTTCGGCTACGGTATAACCTACTCTGGTGGAACCAGTGAATGCCACTTTTTCGACATCTTTGTGATCCAGAATAGCTTGACCAACAACTGAACCGCGGCCTGTAACAATGTTAACCACTCCGGCTGGCAGGACTTTATCCAATATTCGACCTAGTTCAAGTAAGGTGATGGGTGTCAGTGTCGCCGGGTTAATCACAATGGTATTGCCCGCTGCAAGAGCAGGAGCCAGTTTCCATGCCGCCATCAGTAGTGGGAAATTCCAGGGAATCACCTGTCCGACAACACCAATGGGTTCACGGATCACTAGGCTGAGTGTATTGGTATCCAGAACTGAAGCTTCATCGGTATGGGAACGGATCACACCCGCGAAATAGCGGAAATGGTCAATGGAGGCCGGTAGATCCATATACAGGGATTCATTTAATGGTTTGCCGGTATCCAGTGATTCAAGGATGGCGAAACGTTCTTGTTCTGCTTCTAGTAAATCAGCAATTTTCAGTAAAGCTGATTGTCTTTCGATGGCGGAGGTTTGACTCCAGGCGTGGAAAGCTTTTTTCGCGGCGCTGACAGCAAGATCGACATCTTCCGCATTACCGGATACATATTCAGCCAGTAATTCTCCTGTCGCCGGGTTATAACTTTTGGTTGTTGCTTTGGATACACTATCTACCCATTGCCCACCAATAAGCATTTTGTAGGATTCAACGGGCAACATCTCTTTCTCAATATCATGTAATCGTTTCATTAATATACTCCGAGTACTTTGGTTTAAGAATAGTTACATCCAGAATCTATCTCATTAGGTTATTTTATTTTCCATTCTTGTTAGTAAAGAGCGAATGATTCCCTGTATATCATGTATATAGCTTGATTTCTGTACTTTGGCTGTGCATATAATTTATTGATAATAATGGCCTTGTGTTGATCATTTCTATTGGAATAGTTGCTTAATTAGCAGGTTTTATATAGTTCCATTATGTGAATATATTTTTACTTTATATTTATTACTTAACTGAATTTATCTTGTCATGTTTTATATTTTTTCAGCATCAACTATAGTAGAGCACAAAATAATAGATGTCTATTAGCACGTTATATAAAATATTAGGTATATTAACCAACGGAAATTATAAATGAATGGTGAAACTAAGTATCCGTTGGCGTATTCCAACGGATTGAAAAGAAATATTATTTTGCTGTAACCCAGAATATCCCGTTACCGTCAAGAGTAGTAAAGGTTTTATGCAGATATAGGCTATCAGCTTGTGGATCGATATCTTCAAATAACTTCGGATGCAAAAATTTAGCAATGATTTCAACAGCAATGATGTTAAACGGCGTATCGTAATATTGGTGGTACAGTGCTATTACTTGTTTTTCACGAAATGCTCTTAATACGCTTAATGTGGGACGTGTCAGTAATTTTTTCAGTCTTTCCTGTGACTGTTTTAGATTGCCGGTGTAGCCTAATGGCACAGAGAAGCTTCCGGGGTGGACTTTATCCCAATCTGCGGCGGTCATCAGATAAAACTCAGGGTTACTGACGATTAATTGTTCTTCGTTTACCTCACCATCCATACTTGAAAACCAGCGAGCACCGAGGTTATCACCTCCGGCGGCCGTAACAAATTCGCCAAAATTGCCATTTCCGAAAGTTTTACAGCAATGTTCAACACCCAACATACCTGCGTGGCGTTCGATAAACACCGGAGGACGCTGTTCTTTACCTAACGTGCCGACGCGTTGGTTAATAATTTTCATCCTCTCTTGATAAAACTCAATAAATTTTTGTGCATTTTCTTCTTCACTAAATACTTTCCCAAGTAAAACCATACTTGGAATCGTATTTGTTAGCGGATATTGACTGAAATCGATAAAAATAACCGGAATGCCCGCTTTTTCTAGTAGAATTATGGTTCTACTATCATTGAGCTTAGTTTGAAGACCAATATCAAAAATAACCAGATCGGGTTTATAAGTCAGCGCTTTTTCGACGCTAAAATCACTTTGATAAGGATTAGGGAATACCGGAATATCACGCAATTGCGGGAAGTCTTTTTCATAAGCAATTGCTAAATCTGGAGATTTAATTTCCAATGCATTATCCCAGGCAACAATACTTTTAAGCGGATTATCAGGATGAAGAATATTCAGTGCAATCAATACTCGGCTGTTAGCTAGCATAACCCGATTGACCGGCGAGTTAACTTTGACCTTCCGGCCAGCAACGTCTTTGACTGTAATTTCTTTTGCTTGTGCAAAAACAGACAGTAACATCAATATGGCAGTCAGAAAATATTTTGTAGTGCGGTGGATGATTGCCATTATTTCTCCTTTGAATAAAGAACGCTCTTGATTGAACCGCATAATTTGACAAATTGGGCCCACATCTATTTATACTCATCTTAAAATGATAATGATAACAATTTACATTAATCAAATGGTTTTAGTGACTTTGGTAAATAATATTTTTATTTTTTTTACTATTTTTAAATAATAACAATGAGTTGAGTGGCATTCCTGAGTTGAAAGTAATTCTCATTTGGTGGAAAGTTATGGTGGTGGTTGGCAAAAACAGCAGACTAAATTTGCCAAGTCTTCTGGTAGATTGTGATGATTCCAGTTACATTATTGATCTGAATATCGGCAATTACTGCGGCTGTATCTGGGACTGTCATGTTGTCGATTGGTCGAGTATTTTAGTCGTTTGATAGATTTAGCAGGCAAAAAATCGTTTTTTATGCTGTTGAAGAAATAATAAATGATTATATTTTGGCATTATCATTGCCAATCACAAGGATAACCATTCTGGAATAGCATGATAGGAAATTTCATCTTATTACTATTCTTTATCGATTTGGCTAATTATTTCTGCTTCTGTTATTATTCCCTTGTTTAATATTCTGTTGGGGGATGAATATGAAAAAATTGTTAGTAATTTGTTTGTTAGGATTTGTATTAGTTGGTTGTGATAGCCAACCTAAAATTGATGCGTCTAATGAAATCTCGTTGAAAGTATCCATTGAGAAAGTAAGAGATACGTTACCTGATGATAAAAAATCGAAGTTTGATGAATCAATTCAATCAGCTATGTTTAATAGTATCGATTTTAATGATTTGGTTAAATCAGGTACTAATGGTGACATGAAGGAATCGAAACAAAAGTTCTATAAATTGCTGGATGGTAAAACCGCTGACCAATTGATTGCTGAAGTTGAAAAAATTGAAGCTAAGAGATCAGAAAATGAGTAATTCCTTCATAGGATTATTCGCATTAAACGGCAATAAGGTGGAAATCTATGCCATTTTTTTATTATTATCAATAACTTAAATGGAAATTAAACAAAACAATTTTCAAGTTTGAATTATTACGACTATTGCTTATAATATGCGCCGCATTCTAAGTGCAGTATCTCGTTAGGCGAGGCTCCTATACAAACACAGGTTGCTGATCTCACGACGTCGAGAGACGCCCAAGATTAGGACAGGATATATCGAACCAAGGTATATCCCCATGTAACTTTCTGATAATTCAGGATACGTTGTATAGTGCTAAAACTGAGACGTAGAGATAGCTGTTATATTCTCTCATCTGGTTTCGCCCCTATGTGAGTGCTGTTTGAAGTTCACAACAGTAATAGGGACCAACACATGAAGACCATATCCCATGAAAAAATGGATGCGTTAGCGATTGCTAATCATTCTATTAATGAAACAAACGCTGATCAGCAGCGGAAACACCAATTGAAAAATGAAGAGACAACTGTCAGCGCATATATGAGCCAATGTTTCATCTCTGTATCTGTTGCTGATTCTGTGTTGTCGGTAAAGAGTAATTTGATTAATCAGCTTGAGGGTGAACAGATCCCAACTTATTTATATGTCATTGATGATGAAGGCTATCTCAATGGCATATTACCGGTAAAAGTGCTATTAACTGTAGCTGATGATTTATTTGTGTCAGATATTATGAGGCAAAGCTATTTTTCCGTATCACCGGAGCAGCCGCGTCATGATGTTTATAATTTGATAAATCACAGTGGCATGGATAGTGTTCCGGTCATTCATTTTGGCAAATTAGTTGGGGTGTTACGGCCGCAGGATATTGCTGAGTTGATTGAAGATGAAAATACGTTGGATGCTCATTTGCAGGGGGCGACTTTACCTCTGGAGCAGCCTTATCTGAGTACCAGCCCAATAACATTATGGCGTAAGCGTGTCGGGTGGTTATTATTGCTATTTGTCGCGGAAGCTTATACCGGTGCAGTGCTTAAAGCATTTGAAGATCAATTGGAAGCGGTAATTTCTTTAGCGTTTTTTATCCCGTTATTAATAGGAACGGGGGGCAACAGCGGGACACAAATTACTTCAACCTTGGTCAGAGCAATGGCACTGGGGGAAGTGAGTTTGCGCAATTTAGGGGCTGTGTTACGTAAAGAGATTTCCGCTTCATTTTTAGTTGCGGTAACGATAGGTTTTGCCGCGCTTATCCGTGCCTGGATATTGGGTGTCGGCATTGAAGTAACTATTGCTGTTAGTTTGGCCATCATTGCAATCACCCTCTGGAGTGCCATTGTTTCTTCCATTATTCCAATGGTATTGAAAAGGCTTTCTATTGATCCGGCTGTTGTATCAGCGCCTTTTATTGCCACGTTTATTGATGGTACAGGACTGATTATCTATTTCGAGATAGCGAAATTAGTGATGACAGAACTCGTTTAAAATTACCAATAAGATACCCATATTCATTGGGTATCTTATTGATTAAATAGGAGTTTGCTCTATAATTCCTATCTGTAATGGTCATTGAAAATTCTTGTTTTCTTGCTAATGGTATTAGATGAAAGAATTTTCTAATATCTTTTTGTTAGAGATGAAAATAGGGTTTATATTTAATTTAACTTAATGTTTTTATATATTTAATGTTGAGTTTTATTATCAATCAACATGAATGAAATGAACGTATTTAATATAGTGAAAATATTGATTGAAATAATTTAGTTAAATAAGATAAGTTATTTTTTGTTTTAATTAATAGATATTGATTCGATAGGTTTTTAAATGATGGATTTTTAATTTGAAATTTATTTGTGGTAATGAAACAGGTGTTTTTTGTTATATTGAATATGCCTGAGGTTTTAATAAAATTCTATTTTACCCCAGGCATGATCAGTGACGCGTGCCATAAGGCTAACTGCATCCGCAGAAGAAGCCCTTTAAGTTAATAAAAATTTCTCAGGTATATAGTGATAAAGATTATTGACTCGACAATATTCTTCTAATTGAAGAATGGAGTTAATGTTTATTTTATGATATATCTTGTTTATATGGTTTTCAATTACACTGGAACCGAGATTCAATATTGTTTCAATCTGTTTTTTCGTGCATTTCTGTAAGAAAAGGAAAATAATATCCCATTCACGTTCAGTAAAAAGATCTGTCGGTGGTTGAAGTAAAATGGATGAGGGAAGTTTATTATGATATTGATACAGACTAATTAATGAATAGTCCTTCGCCTTCCAACAATGATATATAACGCCTATACAACTTCCATCTTCATGATAAAAAGGCATTTTTTCACAGAAATAAGATGATAGAATTTTCTCTTTACCAAATAGATGTGTTTCAAGTGAGCATATTTTTTTCCCTTTTTCCATTACTTCTTGATCGTGATGAATATATTCCTTTGCAAATTCAGCGCCATCCCAAGGGAGTTCATGATCATAAAGCCCACTGTAATCAAATGATTGTGAGAAATTTTTGATAGAACTTAACGCTTTATTACCATAAATAAAACATGAAGAACTATCTTTTACTCCCCAAGGTTCGTTACTTATTTCCATTGTATTGATAATCTGAGGTGATATCGTATAGTTCTTCATAAAAACTCCTTGATAATTTGAAGATTAAAGAAACATTCTACTATGGGATTCTCTGGTGTTTTCTGGGATATAGCAATAAAATTGACTTTTTTCATAAGAATTTTCTAGTTTTATGTATTATGGCCGACTGAAGTGTTTTTTATCATATTCAAAATAACGGGTTATATAGTAATACCTGGCAATCTGTTAGTTCAAAAGTACATTTATTGGTTAATTGATTATCTTACACGTTCAGATTCATTCTAAGGAATTGCATGATTATAAGGCTTTCTGCAATCAAATAATTTCTCAATATTATGAGTAAATTCTTTTGTTGCTGAATTACCGTAAATAAAGTACGGAGTACTATTTTTTACGTTCCACGGTTTATGACTTTTTCCCCATATGTTAATGAGTTGCGGAGCGATATTTGACATAAAATGCTGAACATGACTGTAGAGATCAGTATCGGCAACAATGGGGGCGAAGTTAGTTGAGTCAGATAACGGTGAAATTTTATCACCGAAATACGCGCCTGAAACAACCGCGCCCGCCGTTGCCGCCAAAGATACATCAAGGCCAGCGGCGACTCCCATCAGAGCGACATCAACTGTTCCGGCTGACCCCCATGACGTATTGGTACAAACTGAGATAACACTCGTGATAAAGAAAGCAGCAATTAGTATCATGATTACTGGCATCGCTTTAGATAGCTTTGCCACAATAGCATCGATAATGTCATTCCAGCGATAACCCTGCCAATATGCCAAGGCTGCTGTTATTCCTGCTGATATCAGCAATAGGGATTCGATGCGTAAATTCAGTTGACCATATCCAATAATTAACAATAAGAGCATTGCTGCGATTGGTAACATAGCAAGTCCCAAATTAAGTTTCTTCTTATCATCCATATTAAAACTCCATTTTCAGGTGGTTGTTGAAACAGAATAATGAATTTATTTCGAACGAGATGTGACAGAGATTACTTGTTTATGTAATTTGTTTCATGAGTTGTGAAATGTAATCTGTATATCGCTTTTACGTTTATTACTTACTCAATTAAAAAAACAGAATCTCTGATAACGAGTTCGGCTGAGAACATATTCATCTGTGGAGTTATTTCTTTTTTGGCACTGAGGTTCAATGCCAGATTAGCCGCCCGTTGAGCCATTTTTTCTATTGGGTTGTGTACAGTAGTTAAGGAGGGATAAAGATATCGGGCCGGCACAATATCATCAAACCCAACAATCGACAGTTGTTCCGGTAATTTAATTTTCCGTTGATGTAAGGATCGCATCATACCGGCAGCCATGACATCATTAAATGTTACTGCTGCGGTAAAGCCGATACCGCTCTCTAAGAGCTTTTCTGCTGCCAATTCCCCACCTTTTTCGTTGAATGGCACACTAATAACCCAATTGCCAGGTACTGTGATACCCGCATTAGCCATTGCAGCCTGATACCCTTCCAGGCGAAGCCTTCTATCATCGATCGGTAGATCTGCCGTCACACAAGCAATTTTTCGATGGCCGTTTTGAAGAAGATAGTTGGTAGCAGTCTGAGAAGCGCTGACATTATCTAACCAGATACACCGATTGGCGATAGCAGGAAAATACCGATTGATAATCACCAATCCTGGTGTATGAGCTGCATAACGTAATACATCTATGTCACTCATTCTACTGACATGCGCTACTATTGCTTCGCATCCTTGGTTGATTAAAAAATCTAAGGAGGATTTCTCGAGTTCAGCTTGATGTCCTCCACTACAAACCATCAATTTTATTTCTTTCTTCCGGGCGATTGTTTCAACCCCGCGAGCCAAAAGCGAAAAAAAAGGATCAGCCAAATTACCGGTAAGTAAACCCAACATATTCCCGCACCTTTTCGCTAATGCAAGCGCGGCAGAATTACGATGGTAGTTGAATTCACGCATAGCTTTATCTACACGCTCACGAGTGCCCGGTTCAACGTAAGCGGTATTATTAATAACACGACTTACAGTGGCCACGGATACTCCAGCTTTATGGGCTACGTCTTTCATTGTGGCCATAATCTTTCCTTAGCAGTTATGTAAAATAAATATGAAGAATAATCATATCTCAATTTATTCAATTTATTCAAATTATCATGAAAGGATTTGTATACCTTATTTCAAGTGAATAATGTGAGTTGGGCTTATCTGAATAATATTGAGTGAACGGTTTAACAATAGAATAAGAGTGATTGGGAGTATGAACATGATAGGATTTTCAATATACCGACAAATATACCAACGATGAAATCCTTAGATCTGGCTAAGAAGGTGATCCATGTCACTAATCTACTGAAAGTCATGTCTCTCTGTCACTTAAATCATCCCCCTTGATTAAGTGACAGAAAAGCTAGAACAGAAGTATCCCCTTCAATATAGCAGGAAATAGTTCATAGATTTAAGGTATTTTGGTGGAATATAAAGATCGTAATCATTTTTTTTCGCAAAAAAGCTTCAATTAAATAATTTTTCCAATTGATAATTTCGCATGGATACTTTTAAAATACCTTTCCAAGGTACGATATGAAATGTTCATTTCATTAGCAATGTCTTCATTGCTAATACCTTGTAAAAATAAAAAAATCACCATCCACTCTTTCTCTGTCAATATATTGTTAGGTGGTCTTAACCTAGCAGATATATACCCGTCATCTATTAGCAAGAATAGTTATTTGTTCTATAGGGAATTCCCTTATAGTCAGAAGTAAGAATAACGAATTTGTTTCAAATGGAATGTGAGATGAGTTTGCTGTTCATGTAACCGGTTTCATGAAGTGTAAAAATGTGACTTGTGTATCGCTTTATAGTCTTGCTTATGGTCCATTGCCAAGTGTCAAAAAATTTTTAAAGATAAAGTAAGTGAAACTCGTATGGAATATACTTGTTTATCTTAAAAAACCAGAAATTTAAGGATATGATTAAGTAACTAGTCCTATTTAAACATTATACTTAATTCTTCTATAATAAAAAATTACATTAAAATAGATAGATATTCAATAATGCATTTAATGTATACCACTATTCCCGGCTTTGTTTTAGCCGCTATTGTTTATTTTATGCTGGACATACAAGCTTAACAGGTAACGTGGCAACACCGGAAAAAGTCGCAGAAATTGTGCAATCTATTGAAAGCCTGTATCACTTCAATTTATTGCTGATTTTGCCACCGATACTGATTTTGTGCATTTGCATTTGCTGGCGCTTTAGCGCTCACTGGTGCCTTGACCATCATCATTAACCGGCTTCTACAAGTTGTTCACACAACCGGGCAACTTATTGCTGCAACCTTGGCAACAACTATTCTGGTGACGGGCGCCACCTGCGACGGAAAGCTGGCTCTCCTCATCCCGACGGAGCTGTTCAAAGGGGCTTATCGTCGCATGGGACTGGATAATAAAAATCTGTCACGAACAATAGAAGATGGCTGTACTGTCATAGAGCCGTTGCTCCCTTGGACTTCTGCCGGC
>NZ_LOIC01000018.1:221470-316627 GCF_001684335.1 Photorhabdus namnaonensis | reverse complement strand
TGGCGACTACATTGGGTGTCAGTACGCTTGAACTGCTACCTTGGGCTATCCAGTGCTATGCTGCCGTCTTCTTTGCTCTCATTTATGGTTTTACTGGTTTCGGTATCGCAAAAATCACGCCGGAAAACTCCTCAAATAAAAAGGAAATCCAAAGTGAAATTGCCTGATTTCAACCAGATAATCGAACGTTACAATACGAGCTCTGTTAAGTGGGATTTTTTAAATCGTCACTTGCATTTAAATAAGGCTGATCTGCTTCCAATGTGGGTGTCTGATTTCGATTTTCAATACCCAAAAGAAGTCCTGCAATCACTACTACCAGGCAGCAATAGACTGGTTTTCAAGACGTCATAAATTGACCTTATACCGTGATTGGTTCTTAAATTGGAGTTTTTATATGGATGATAAGAAAAAACTTAATCTGGGACTCGCTATACTGCCAATTGCAGCAATGCTCTTATTGTTGATTATTGGATATGGTCAACTGAATTTACGCATTGAATCCCTATTACTGATATCAGCAGGAATAGCAGCTATCCTAGCGTATTGGCAAGGCTATCGCTGGAATGACATTATCGATGCTATTGTGGCAAAGCTAGCTAAAGCGATGCCGGTGATGATGATACTGATTTGCGTCGGCGGGTTAATTGGGACCTGGATGTTCAGCGGAACTATACCTTACATGATGTATTGGGGGTTAAAACTGATTAGCCCTCAATACATACTGATTGCCGCTTTCTTTATTACGAGTGTTATCTCGGTTTGTACTGGTACGTCATGGGGATCAGCGGGAACAGTTGGTGTCGCTCTGATGGGAGTCGCCGCTGGTCTTGATGTATCTTTGGCTGCGGCAGCCGGAGCGGTTGTTTCAGGCGCATATTTCGGCGATAAAATTTCACCGTTATCTGACTCAACTAATTTTGCCGCCATCGTTGCCGATACTGATCTTTACAGTCATGTTCAACATTTGATGTATACCACTATTCCCGGTTTTGTTTTGGCCGCTATTGTTTATTTCATTGCTGGTCACACAAGCTTAACCGGTAACGTGGCAACACCTGAAAAAGTCTCAGAAATCGTGCAATCTCTTGAAAGCCTGTATCACTTCAATTTATGGTTGATTTTGCCACCGATACTGGTTTTGTGGGGAGCAATAACAAAACGTCCGGTGATACCCGTCATGCTTGCGGCCTGTGCATTGGCTATTGTACTTGGCATAGGTTTCCAAGGGCTCACCCTTAAACAGGGCCTTAATGTGTTGATAGATGGTTTCAATCTTTCTATGTTCTCTGATCAGGGACATGACATCACTGGAGTCGTTAGCGATGTCTCCTGTCTGCTCAATCGGGGTGGTATGTCATCAATGATGAGTACTATCCTGCTTGCGTTCTGTGCATTTGCGTTCGCCGGTGCTTTAGCACTCACTGGCGCTTTGACCATCATCATTAACTGGCTTCTACAAGTTGTTCACACAACCGGGCAACTTATCGCTGCAACCTTGGTAACAACTATTCTGGTAACGGGCGCAACCTGCAACGGAAAGTTGGCTCTCCTCATCCCGGCGGAGCTGTTTAAAGGGGCTTATCGTCGCATGGGACTGGATAATAAAAATCTGTCACGAACAATAGAAGACGGCTGTACCGTCATAGAGCCGTTGATCCCTTGGACTGCTGCCGGTATTTACATGGCGACTACATTGGGTGTCAGTACGCTTGAACTGCTACCTTGGGCTATCCAGTGCTATGCTGCCGTCTTCTTTGCTCTCATTTATGGCTTTACTGGTTTCGGTATCGCAAAAATCACTCCGGAAAACTCCTTAAATAAAAAGGAAATTCAAAGTGAAATTGCCTGATTTCAACCGGATAATCGATCGTTACAATACAAGCTCTGTTAAGTGGGATTTTTTAAATCGTCACTTGCACTTAAATAAGACTGACCTGCTGCCAATGTGGGTGTCTGATTTCGATTTTCAATGCCAAAAAGAAGTCCTGCAATCACTACTACCAGTCAGCAATAGACTGGTTTTCAAGACATCATAAATTGACCTTATACCGTGATTGTTTTATATGGATGATAAGAAAAAACTTAATCTGGGACTCGCTATACTGCCAATTGCAGTAATGCTCTTACTGTTAATTATTGGATATGGTCAACTGAATTTACGCATCGAATCCCTATTACTGATATCAGCAGGAATAGCAGCAATAGCCCTGCTTTAATCCTATTATCATACCGGCAGCTTTCCTCAAGACAGCAGAAAAGTTTCAGGTATTTAGTATCTTCTCATTAACTTTTTTCGAGAAGTTTATTTTAATTCATTTAGAATATCTGCTTGGCTATATTTTGCAAGGATCACAATTTAAAACGGTGGCAATGAGTTGTTCACCCTTAGGACATTGGCGATGCAGTGCATTATATTCCCCAAAATTAGATAATTTAAATCATGAGTTCATCAAGGTCTGAGTCATGTATTTTACTGAGCTCAGACTATTTAATTTCTACTTGATTCGTAAGCGTGCGGAGAAAAAGGGTAACCGTGTTATGGTCAAGAGAATTTGGGATGTTGGTTCATATATTATTGTTATAAATCTTTATAAATTAGGGTTGAGAGAATCTATTGATTTAACAATAAGCTTTTCTCCGCATTTTTGACAGATATAATGACTTTCTCCTCGCAGAATTTTATTATGGCGTCTTAGCGTGAGTTCATGTTGCTGGCAACTACAGTAATAAGTAAAAGTTTGACTACGTACTGAATCGATTTTAAATTTGTGTGTACGGTTAGCTGGAACGTTCAGTACTGCTTCCATCATCCAACGCCACTGTTTCCCATGTGGCGGCACTTTCCCAAAGTAGCGATAAACCAATAGATGAGCTAATTCGTGAGGCACAACTTCATCAATAAAAGCTTGTTGGTTTTCAATCAATAACACTGGATTAAGGCGGATTTCCCAATTTTCTATATAGGCGCTGCCTGCGGTAGTTCCTCGCTGGCGATAATTTATTGTAGGTTCAGGGAAATCACGGTTGAGATATGAATTTGCCTGTAGCAGTTTTTGCCGCAAAGCATTGATAACGGCTTGTTGTAAGGGAATTGGAATGCTAGCTGATTTCATGTATTGAAAATAAATAGGTAAGGATTAGTGGATTTTATTAGAAATCCTTGAACAACCGATAGTAATATTTTTAGGGTTTCTTCGGTCGTCAGCTAATGTTAAAAAAGCCTGGCTTAGTTATCCAAACCGGGCTTTTATATTTTTACATATTCATCGCTGATAGCTTCAAACCCGCAGCATCACGCAATGCTTCTGCTTTATCAGTAGCTTCCCACGGGAACTGTGGACGACCAAAATGACCATAAGCGGCAGTATCACGATAGATTGGGTGTAATAGATCCAGCATCTGAATTAAACCATAAGGACGTAGATCAAAGAATTCACGTACCAGTAGAGTCAGAGTTGCTGTTGAAACTTTTTCAGTACCGAATGTTTCCACCATGATGGACGTGGGTTCTGCAACGCCGATAGCGTAAGAAACTTGAATTTCACAACGATCAGCCAGACCAGCGGCAACAATATTTTTTGCTACATAGCGTGCTGCATAAGCCGCTGAACGGTCAACTTTGGATGGATCTTTACCAGAGAATGCTCCACCACCATGACGCGCCATGCCACCGTAAGTATCTACGATAATTTTACGGCCAGTTAGACCGCAGTCACCCATTGGGCCGCCAATGACAAAACGACCGGTTGGGTTAATGAAATATTTGGTTGTTGGATTTAACCATTCAGCAGGCAGAACCGGCTTGATGATCTCTTCCATGACAGCTTCTTGCAGATCTTTCTGGCTAATATTTTCAGCATGCTGTGTGGAAAGTACAACCGCGTCAACGCCGACAATTTTGTCGTTATTGTATTGGAACGTGACTTGGCTTTTAGCATCGGGACGTAACCAAGGCAGTACACCATTTTTTCGAACTTCGGCTTGACGTTGAACCAGGCGGTGTGCATAGGTGATAGGCGCGGGCATGAGTACGTCAGTTTCGTTGGTTGCATAACCAAACATTAGACCTTGGTCGCCAGCACCTTGTTGCAGGGGATCTTCACGGTCAACACCTTGGTTAATATCCGGTGACTGTTTACCAATGGCGCTTAATACTGCACATGAGTTCGCATCAAAACCCATTTCAGAATTAACATAACCAATCTCTCGAACTGTTTGTCGCGTAATTTCTTCAATATCAACCCAAGCGCTGGTGGTAATTTCACCACCAACCATGACCATGCCGGTTTTAACATAGGTTTCGCAGGCAACTCGTGCTTTTGGATCTTGTTCCAGGATAGCATCAAGAACGGCATCAGATATTTGGTCTGCAATTTTATCAGGATGCCCTTCGGAAACAGATTCGGAAGTGAAAAGGTATGTGGTCATTATATAACGTTACCTTAAAGTATAATTTCAGTTTGGAAATGGATGGATTAACATCTAGATGGCTATTTTAGGGTAATTCTTATCCATGTGCTAGATTTTTTTAGTTCAGTGAGTAATTTTCATCGGGTGAATAATAATTTCTTGGTTTATATGTCAGTTTCTGTCAATTTCATTTTGCAATTTTATGTAATTGCGAGTATAAACAGCGGCCGTAGTTGAATGATTTGTGCTACAGACTCGCAGAAAGCTAAACAGCTTCTGTTTCTCAATCGAGAAATGGCTCCTTAGATATGAGTCATGTGTGGGGGTGAATGGGGTAATGAACCATTATCTGCTGATTGCAAATGGCCAACAGCCACACTTGTCGTCGGATGTATCCGCGTCTTTTTCCTTTCTTTTCAATATGTCTTTAGTTCGATGTTATCTGTTGTCTGCAAACAGGCCGGATATGTCGGACAGGCGTATTGTCACTCGGTAATTTTGTCATTGTTTAGTAGTAACTAAACGCTTATTTACAACTTGAGAGCATGCTTTTCCCTGATATTTCTCAACACGCGAGAGTATAGTGTTTGGGTTTATTTATTAATTACAGGCGAAGGTGAAAAACTCTAACTCCCTTAAGGAGACTGCCATGAATGATAATATCGCTCGTAAAATGCAACAGACTTACAATATTGCATATTGGGGAGGGAGTTACTACTACGTCAATGATCTTGGCAATGTTAGTGTGTGTCCAAATCCTGATTTGCCGGGGGCAAAGATTGATCTTGCGGAATTGGTGAAAAGAGTTCAGCAGGAGCAGAAGAATTTGCGCTTGCCGGCGCTATTTTGTTTCCCTCAAATCCTGCAACATCGTTTGCGTTCAATCAACGCTGCATTTAAACGTGCTAGGGAGTCATATGGTTATAAAGGCGATTACTTTTTAGTTTATCCCATTAAAGTTAACCAACAACGCCGCGTTATTGAATCACTGGCCAGTTCCGGCGAACCTTTAGGGCTTGAGGCTGGCTCCAAAGCAGAGCTAATGGCGGTGCTAGCGCATGCGGGTATGACTCGTACCGTTATCGTGTGTAATGGATATAAAGATCGTGAATATATTCGTCTGGCGCTAATAGGTGAAAAGTTAGGTCACAAGGTTTATTTGGTGATCGAAAAAATGTCTGAGATTGCCCAAGTATTGGAGGAGGCTGAACGATTGAATGTGATCCCTCGCTTGGGAGTCCGTGCACGTTTGGCATCTCAGGGGTCAGGCAAATGGCAGGCCAGCGGCGGTGAAAAATCGAAGTTTGGGCTGGCGGCGACTCAGGTATTGCAATTGGTTGAGACTTTACGCGCAGTGGATCGACTTGATAGTCTGCAATTGTTGCATTTTCACCTTGGCTCGCAGTTGGCGAATATCCGTGATATTGCAACAGGCGTCCGTGAATCAGCGCGTTTTTATGTCGAATTACATAAACTCGGGGTAAATATTCAATGTTTTGATGTTGGTGGTGGATTAGGTGTCGATTATGAAGGGACCCGTTCTCAATCTGATTGTTCTGTGAACTATGGGTTGAATGAATATGCCAACAATGTCATTTGGGGTATTGGTGATGCTTGTGATGAGCATGGTTTGCCCCATCCGACAGTTATCACAGAATCCGGTCGTGCCCTGACTGCTCATCATACTGTCTTGGTATCCAATGTTATCGGGGTTGAGCGTAATGAATTTACGCAGACGACGCCACCAGCGGAGGATGCTTCCCGTCCGCTCGCTAGTTTGTGGGAAACGTGGCAGGAGATGCACTCGGAAGGAAATAGACGCTCTTTACGTGAATCGTTGCATGATGGGCAGCTCGATCTGCATGATGTTCATACACAATATGCTCATGGCATGCTGGATTTGACGGAACGAGCATGGGCGGAAGAGTTATATCTAAATATCTGTCGCCGTATTCAGCAAGATCTTGATCCAAGCAACCGTGCTCACCGGCCGATTATTGATGAGCTGCAAGAGCGTATGGCAGACAAATTCTATGTGAATTTCTCACTGTTCCAGTCTATGCCTGATGCATGGGGTATCGACCAGTTGTTTCCTGTTTTACCCATTGAGGGGCTGGATAAGCCGTTGGATCGCCGTGCGGTGTTGTTAGATATCACCTGTGACTCCGATGGTATTATTGATCATTATGTGGATGGTGATGGTGTAGCGGCGACAATGCCGATGCCCGCTTATGATCCTGATTGTCCGCCAATGATTGGTTTCTTTATGGTGGGAGCGTATCAGGAAATTCTTGGTAATATGCATAACCTGTTTGGCGATACAGCGGCTATTGATGTTTATGTATTTGATAATGGCGAAGTGACCTATAACCAAAGTGAAGAGGGGGATTCAGTCGCTGATATGCTGCAATATGTGAAACTGGACCCTAACGTACTGATGGCCCGTTTCCGTGATCAAGTAAAAGGCACGGATTTGGATACAGGTTTGCAAGAGCAATTTTTACTGGAATTTGAAAGTGGTCTTTACGGCTACACATATCTGGAAGATGAATAATCTTCTGGTGTTAATTAAGCCTCCTGTATACAGATAACGTTATTTATATAAACCAGATACAGAATGCAGAAAAATGGGGTTGTCTCAGAAATACCCCATTTCGTCATGGCATGGGTATTCTGGTATTAAATAACTTTGTTCTGTCAGGAAACTTTTGAGGATATATCTCATGACAATAAGTACCTTGGGCAACCAACAAGATGATTCTTTGGTTTCTAATGCCTTCGGTTTCCTGCGCTTTCCGTTGAATTTCCAGCCATATTCTAGCGATGCAGAGTGGGTAATTACCGGGGTGCCATTTGATATGGCAACATCAGGTCGTGCAGGTAGCCGCCACGGGCCTGCGGCTATTCGTCAGGTTTCGACGAATTTGGCATGGGAAAGCCGCCGTTGGCCGTGGGATTTTAAATTACGCAATTGTCTTAACGTTGTGGATTGTGGTGATTTAGTCTTTAACTTCGGCGATGCTCAGGAGATGAGTGATAAGTTGCAGGCTCATGCTGAAAAAGTGCTGGCTTCCGGTAAGCGTATGCTCTCTTTTGGTGGCGATCACTTTATTACTTTGCCTTTGCTACGCGCTCACGCCAAACATTTCGGCAAAATGGCTCTGGTTCATTTTGATGCTCATGCTGATACCTATCCAAACGGTAGCCAGTTTGATCACGGTACCATGTTCTATCATGCGCCAAATGAAGGGTTGATCGACCCGCATCGTTCAGTACAAATTGGTATTCGTACTGAACATGGACGGGACAATGGTTTTACGGTGCTGGATGCTGATCAGGTTAATGATCGTAGTGTGGATGATTTGCTTGCTCAGATAAAAGAGACGGTTGGCGATATGCCGGTTTACCTGACTTTCGATATCGATTGTCTTGATCCGGCTTTTGCGCCGGGTACGGGGACACCCGTCATTGGTGGTTTGACAACCGATCGAGCACTGAAATTACTGCGTGGTTTGCAACCGCTAAATATTGTCGGTATGGATGTGGTGGAAGTCGCTCCAGCGTATGATCAATCTGAAATTACGGCTCTGGCAGGTGCGACTATTGCACTGGAGATGCTCTATTTACAGGCATCTAAGAAGCGCTAAATAGCGCATAGCCTTAATATACTTGGGGGATAGTGAGATAAGCTCGTACTGAGTTGTGGAGCTATCCCCTTGAAATTCGGCTATTTTGATTGATGTAACCTTTATATGCTTTTCTGAATGCTCTTTGTCATTTTTACATGCGAGCATCAATTAACCGAATATCATATTGAGAGAAAATACTATCGGCTGAAATCAGTGTCAGTCCTTCCATCTGAGATTGAACAATTAGCATCCTATCAAAAGGATCACTATGATAGCGTGGTAAGTCCCCTGCGTACTCAGCATGGGAATGGGATATAGGTAGTGGAAAGAAGTTATTCTTCTCCATAGCAATTTCAAAGTCGGCTCTGAAGTCCAGTTTACCGATGGAGCGTTTAATAGATATTTCCCAAGGCGTAACCGCGCTAACATAAACAATGTTTGCCCCTCTGGACAAAATATTCCGAGTAATTGGCCCCAGTTTTGAATTATTGGTGAGCCACCAGATAAAAACATGTGTATCAAGCAACAAACGTTTCACTTGTCACCTTCAAACATGGACTGAATTTCCCGATCTGCATCAAAAAAATCTTCTCCTATGGTAATAAGATCTTCGAATCCTCCAGGAACTCTATTTTGTTGGGTTATTGGTACAATCTGGACATAAGGCTTGCCAGCTTTGGCTATGATGATAACTTCACCACTGACAGCTTTGTCAGCTAGTTGGCTTAAGTTACTTTTAGCTTCATGCATATTTGCTTGGATAGTCATAATAAAGCCCTCATACTTGGCTAGATTAGCTAAGTATAACAAAAAATGCCGAAATAACCGGCAATTTTTTGCTGCATAGAATTGAGATGCCGCAATGTTGAACTGGGCATCTGCTAGTAGCATACTTTTTAAATCAAAGAATGATATTTTTTTGCGTTATTGTAGCGCTATTTCTAATGTCTTTTCTTTTTCCCACGCATGAGATTCAGTGTTTCTACCGCCATTGAGAAGAACATAGCGAAATAGATATAACCTTTAGGTATATGCACTTGTACGCTTTCCAGAATAAGGGTAAAGCCCACAAGGATTAGGAATGACAGCGCCAGCATTTTGACTGAGGGGTGACGATCAACGAATTCGCCGATAGGACGAGCGGCGAGCATCATAACACCGACGGCTATGATAACGGCTGCCATCATAATGAATAGATGATCGGACAGACCAACAGCGGTAATGACTGAATCCAGGCTGAAAATAATATCCAGCAACATAATCTGGATGATGGCTCCCAAGAAAGAGTGAACAGGACGTTTTAGCTCTCCTTCATTGTCACCTTCGATAGCTTCGTGGATTTCTTTGCTGGCTTTCCAGATCAGGAACAGACCACCGAAGAATAGGATTAAATCACGGGCGGAAACATCATGCTCAAAAACTGTCAATATCGGGTAGGTCAGTCGAATAACCCAGGCAATAGATGCTAACAGCGCCAGGCGCATTAGCATTGCTCCCATTAGTCCGATCTTACGTGCTTTATTTTGTTGATGGCTAGGGAGTTTTGCCACAACAAGTGACAAAAAGATAATATTATCAATTCCTAAAACGATTTCTAGAATTGTCAGGGTGGCAAGTGCCATCCAAGCTTGGGGATCAGCAATCCATTCTAACATTGCTTATTAAAACCTTAAGGTAAAAATCTAATTATACGCGCGATTAGATGTAAGGTAAGTATGCCAATGTAAAAATCAGTCAGAGCTCAACGTTAAATCAGAAAATGACGGGCCAGTAGAGGAGCAGTGAAATTTTTCCTCAGATAGAACCCGCGAGGCAGAGTCATAATAGGCTGGCCGTGTACTCCGATTGCTTCGGTTAATGCTTTGCTGTTAGCCGCTTTTGGACGTAACTGTAATACTTCGCCATGACGGGCGGTAACGCTCTCTACTTTGCCAAGCACGATGAAATCCATCAATTCTTCCCAGTCACGACGCAGTAACTCTTCCTCTTGTTGATTGGGGCTCCATAATAAAGGGGAACCAACCCGGCGTTTGGCTAAAGAAATTTCCCGTTCTCCTTCAACGGGTATCCACAGCACCCGCGATAATTTGCGTCTGACATGACAACTTTCCCAGGTAATACCACTGTTCCCCGTTAATGGCGCGACGCAGACAAATGTTGTCTCCAGTGGATAACCTTTTCTGTCCACGGGGATGGTTTTAAGCTCAATACCGATATGTTCGAAATCTTGCTCTGGCTTACTGCCGGCACTCGCACCGAGGTAATATTCTAGCAACATGCCCACCCAGCCTTTATCTCGTTTCAGATTGGGCGGGATAGGCAAATTGGCTTTTGCCGCGAGTTCTCCCATTGATAAGCCAGCCAGAAGGTGGGCGCATTCAAGCAATTGTTGCTCGTTGTCTGGTGGTGGTGGAGGGGAAAAAAGAGTGTTCATTTGGGATATCCGTTTTTTAGGTCAAAAAACAGCCTTAGTTTATGTGAATAATAAATCTGAGGTTTCACGCAATAGCTAAAAAGTGATAATAGCATGATATACAAACATTTTTTATTGCTGTTTCAAATATTGTAAAATGTGCTGCTGTTCTTGTTCACCTATTGCCGGTAATAATGAACAGGATCTTACACCATGTTATCCACAGTTTTATGGGATAAGTAGACAAAAATGAGATCACTGGTTTGATTTACAGGTTTGACTAACACTTTTTTCTACAAAAACCGCGGTTTTTTGCTTAACTAAAAAGCATAACCTGTGGATAACATGATGTTTGGTTGTTTTTTGTCCTCATCAACTAACGTTGTTCATTATAACCGTGATTGACGCGAGAAATAGCGAGGTAAATAGCTGCTATTTCAATGAAAAATAAATACTATTTCATTTTTTGTTTATAAATTGATAATTCATAATATAAAGCTATACCTGAATTACCCCTGCCTTTTTCACATAGATATCCACAGAAAAAGTGAATAAAAGCGAGTTTGTACACCTGTGTATGTTCATAACTCTGGCCTTTTCTGTGAATTACCCTTCAGATGGGTTGAACCAGGCAGATTTGAAATCAAACCAACCAAAGGTGTTCATTTTAACTCCCCGCATACTTCTCTGCCCCTGTAACTCAAGCCAGTGGTGGAACAGTGGATGCAGCCAATGTTCATCAACTATTTTTTCACACCACTCTTCAAGCGATAACTCTTGTTGTCGCCATTGTGATACTTCTTTACTGAAATCATTACCAAGGCACTTTTTCAATAATGGCATCTCGTACAGCGTAGCGAACAGCGAAAACTCCAGAGGGTTATAAAAATTGGCGGTAGCAAGCCAGAGGTCACTTTCGGTGTTGCCATTGAACCATGTGTCATAATCCACGATGTTGATTTTTAATTCGACGCCGCACTTGGCCAGTATGGCTTGCAGGATCTGGCTGATTGTGTGGTATTCGTGATGTTGATGGCAAAGCGTGACGGTCAGATGAGTAATATCCTCTGGTTTGTTCAATTCGGATATCAGCTTACTGTGATGCCAGCGTAGTAATAAACCATAAGCAGGTGACCAATGGCGTTGATAAAAGGGGTCACAGTGCGCTAGTAGATTTATCGGTGTTAGCAGGCTGCATAGCCATTGGCGAACCTCTTCTCTCTTACACTTAGTTGAACGGTGGTCATGTAGTAGAAAATAACAGCCCTCTTCTATCCTGCTATCTAACGAGTTATTACCCGTGCTGTCACTTTCCAGATGCAGAGTTGTACAAACCAGTTTCTCGGCTAATTCTGGTAGAAACCATATATTCACCTGATCAATCAGCGCCCGAAAACCAAAGTAATTATCAAAGGCACGAATTTGTAGTTTCTGAGCGCTGTTTTTTATGACCTGGTAAGGGCCGGTTCCCACGGGCATACGAGAGAAGTTCGGTAACTTCTGCCACTCTTGAGGCAAGATCATGGCATGTGGGCTGCCGATTAATAAAGGGAGCCAGAGATCGGGTTCTGAAAGAAAAATATCAATCACATAGGGTGTGGGCGTGGTGACTTTTTCAATATGAGAAAAAAGAGGCAGGTTGCGTAATCTTTGTAGCGAAGCAATGACATCCGCCATCTGTAATTCTCTGCCGTGGTGAAAATGGATGGCCGGCCGTAGATAAAATCGCCAATGATTTGAGGATAATTGTTGCCAATGATGAGCTAAGTCAGCTTCTGGTTCCCCATTTTCCTCATTTATGCGGGTTAAGCTATTAAATATCTGCCTGACCAGATGAATTTCAGAACGGCGTAACGGTGAACCGGGTAGAAGATTAGGAAAGGGGCGATAATAGAGTATTCGCAGTAAGTTTTTTCCCTGACGGAAACGACGTTCAATCTGGGAGAGTACCATATGACGGACTGTATCTTTATCACCAACCAGTTGGACCAGCTTCTCAACATTCTGTTGCTCAAGCAACTCTTCAGCTCGTTGTTGCTGGAATTCCCAGCCATCACGTAAGAAATTCAGTTGAGAACGTTTCCCTCGACCGGACTCTGCCTGCCACTGTAACCAGCCAGCTTTCTGCATATTGTTGAGCAGTGAACGGATATGACGTTTTGAACAATGCAGTACATTTGCCAGCTCTTGTAATGTTGTTTCAGCCTCTTTTCCTTGATGGTGTTGCCATAATCGAATGAATTGTTGTTGTAAGCGTGAACTGGGCATAAAAGAGGAACTCCAGAGTATTATTCATCAATTTTTATTTCCTTATATTGAGACGATAATTATCCATATTGAAAGTAGCTCAATAGGCCAGACGAAATCTGGCTTCTCCCCCAATTTTCTTGAGTAATGGTGATTTGCCAGCCAGTAAGAAAACTTACTGGCTTTTTTTCTTATTGTACATTATGTATTCCTCGCTTCTTTTTTACATGTTAGCTTAAAACGAGTAATAATCTGGCATTGGTGGCGATTTGTCCAGCCACTATCGCTATTTTATCTATTAATTTCTTTTAAATGTGATATTGGATGATTAAATATTAGTTAAGGCATTGTATGCAGCTGAAAAGTGATTGCCTGCATGAGTATAGACGTGGTGGGATTGTTCTTGCTTTTGACACCGATAGAAAAATCCCGTAGTAGAAAACTACGGGATGAATTAATAAAGGAAAAATTAACGCAGAAAAACCGGTTGTTCCTGCTCGTAGGCTGTTATGGCGTCCAGATGTTGTAATGTCAAGCCGATGCTGTCCAGACCATTCATCATACAGTGACGCCGGAAACTATCGATTTCAAAAGCATAGCTTTTATTACCAGAGTGAACTTTCTGTTGTTCTAGATCGACAGTAAAACGACAAGCTTTGTTTTGTTGAACCAAATCAAATAGCTCATTGACATCTTTATCGTTCAGTTTTACTGGCAATAACTGGTTGTTGAAAGCGTTACTGTAGAAAATATCCGCAAAACTTGGGGCGATAACTACTTTAAAACCATAATCCGTTAGTGCCCAAGGCGCATGTTCGCGGGAGGAACCGCAACCAAAGTTTTCACGAGCCAGAAGGATACTGGCGCCCTGATAACAAGGCTGATTTAATACGAATTCAGGGTTGGGTTTTTGTCCTGCATCATCAACAAAACGCCAGTCATGAAACAGATGTTGACCAAATCCTGTGCGCGTGACTTTCTGCAAGAATTGTTTGGGAATAATGGCGTCAGTATCGACGTTTGCCGCATCTAAAGGAGCAACTAAACCGGTATGTTGAATAAACTTTTCCATCATTCTCTCCTTTATGACTTCTGTGCTGGATGGCGTATATCGATAAAATGACCATTAATCGCTGCTGCTGCTGCCATCGCTGGACTAACTAAATGGGTGCGTCCACCACGTCCCTGGCGCCCTTCAAAGTTGCGGTTACTGGTAGAAGCGCAGCGTTCACCGGGTTGCAGGCGGTCATTATTCATTGCCAGACACATGGAACATCCGGGTAAGCGCCATTCAAAACCAGCCGCTATGAAAATTTTATCCAAACCTTCTGCTTCTGCTTGTGCTTGAACAGGGCCTGATCCGGGAACAACGATTGCTTGAACGCCAGGTGCAACTTTATGGCCTTGTGCGATGGCTGCGGCAGCCCGTAAATCTTCAATCCGGGAGTTGGTGCAAGAGCCGATAAAGACTTTATCGATCTTCACATCTGTTAGCTTAATACCGGGTTTCAAATCCATATAAGCCAGTGCTTTTTCAGCAGATGCCCGTTCGACAGGATCACTAAAAGATTCTGGCGCTGGAATGGCTTGATCAATGGCGATCACTTGTCCAGGATTTGTTCCCCATGTAACCTGCGGAGAGATCTCTTCTGCATTAATCGTAATAATGGTGTCATATTGCGCATCAGGATCGGATTTCAATGTTTTCCAGTAATCAACAGCTTGTTCCCACAGTTCCCCTTTTGGTGAGAACTGGCGGCCTTTCATATAAGCGAAAGTTGTTTCATCCGGTGCGACCAAACCAGCTTTAGCTCCCATTTCAATTGCCATGTTACATAAAGTCATACGGCCTTCCATGCTAAGTGCTTCAATCGCCTTACCACAGAATTCCACCACATACCCGGTACCGCCCGCACTACCTGTTTTGCCGATGATCGCCAGAACGATATCTTTGGCGGTGATAGCATTACCGACACCACCCATCACTTCGATTTTCATCGTTTTAGCGCGGGCTTGTTTCAGGGTTTGGGTGGCGAGTACATGTTCAACTTCAGAAGTGCCAATGCCGAAAGCTAATGAGCCGAATGCCCCATGCGTTGCGGTATGGGAATCACCACAAACAATCGTCATGCCCGGCAAGGTTATACCCTGTTCAGGTCCGATGACATGAACAATCCCCTGATAAGGGTGGTTGAGATCATATAATGTAATACCGAATTCGGCGCAGTTTTTCATCAACTCCTGCATTTGAATGCGAGCCATGTCGCCACAGGCGTTAATATCTTTTGTTTGCGTGGATACGTTATGATCCATTGTTGCGAACGTTTTACCTGGCTGGTGCACTGGGCGGCCTTTGGTGCGCAAACCATCGAAAGCTTGCGGCGAGGTCACTTCATGAACCAGATGACGATCAATATAGAGTAACGGGGTTTCATTCGGTACTTCCCGGACAATATGGGCGTCATATAATTTTTGGTATAAAGTTTTAGCCATGTTAAATACCCTCGGCTATATAACGGGCGATAGCGCTGCCCATTTCATCAGTACTAATTGCTTTACCGTTTCCGGCTAAATCTGTTGTGCGATAGCCCTGTTCCAGCGCGTAGTTAACCGCCTGTTCAATCGCATTTGCGGCGTCATTGCGACCTAAGCTGTAACGCAATAGTAAGGCGGCAGACAGGATTTGGGCTATCGGGTTAGCAATACCTTTGCCGGCAATATCTGGTGCGGAACCGCCTGCGGGTTCATACAGGCCGAAACCTTTTTCATTCAGGCTGGCGGAAGGTAACATGCCCATTGAACCGGTAATCATAGCGCATTCATCAGATAAGATATCGCCGAAAATATTAGAGCACAGCATCACATCAAACTGAGATGGATCTTTAATTAACTGCATGGTGGCGTTATCAATATACATGTGATTGATTTCTACATCTGGATACTCTTTTGCAATCTCAGTAACAACTTCTCGCCACAATACGGAACTCTGCAACACATTTGCTTTATCAATAGATGTAACTTTATTACTACGTTTGCGGGCGGATTCGAAGGCGATACGGGCAATGCGCTCGATTTCAAAACGGTGATAAATCTCAGTATCAAATGCTCGTTCATATTTACCTTGGCCTTCACGTCCTTTGGGTTGACCAAAATAGATACCGCCGGTTAATTCACGGACACATAAAATATCAAAGCCTTTGGCGGCAATATCACTGCGTAAAGGACAAAATACCTCTAATCCGGCATATAGGCGGGCAGGGCGTAAATTACTGAACAATTTGAAATGTTTGCGTAATGGCAACAGTGCGCCACGCTCAGGTTGCTCTGCTGGTGGTAAATGTTCCCATTTAGGCCCTCCCACGGAGCCGAACAATATGGCATCAGCCTGTTCACAACCTGCTATGGTTTTTGCCGGTAGTGGACAGCCGTGGCGATCGATAGCAATCCCCCCCACATCATATTCGCTGGTGGTGATGCGGATATTGAAACGCTTACGGATTGCATCCAATATCTTATAGGCTTGTGCCATAACTTCGGGGCCAATACCATCACCGGGTAAAACTGCAATATGATAATTGTTCGACATGTTTACACCATTTCCTTTGTATTTTGCTGTATACGTTGTTTCTCTTTCTTAACTTGCTCTGTACGCCAAACGCAGTTCAGAGCATGAACCATTGCTTTGGCAGAAGATTCAACAATATCGGTTTCCAATCCCATGCCGTGGAAGCGACGTCCAAAGCATTCGACAACGATATTTACCTGGCCCAGTGCATTTTTCCCGTGGCCTTTACCTGATAACTGATAAGAAACCAGTTCAATTGGGTATTCAGTTATTCGGCTAATTGCCTGATATACCGCATCTACCGGGCCATTACCGGTGGCAGCTTCTGATTTTAGCTCTTTGCCACACACTAAACGTACAGCGGCTGTTGCCATCACGTTGGAGCCAGATTGGATATTAAAGTGATCAAGATGGAAAAATTCGGGTCCTTGCTGTTGCAGGTTCATGAAAGCTAAGGCTTCCAAATCATAGTCAAATACCTGACCTTTTTTATCTGCCAGACGTAAAAAGGCTTCGTATAAGCTATCCAGATCGTAATCTGTATCCTGATATCCCATCTCTTCCATACGGTGTTTTACTGCGGCGCGGCCGGAACGAGAAGTCAGGTTCAATTGAATTTCTTTCAGGCCGATGGACTCTGGCGTCATAATTTCGTAAGTTTCACGATTTTTCAGTACCCCGTCCTGATGAATCCCGGATGAGTGTGAAAATGCATTGCTACCGACGACTGCTTTATTCGCAGGGATCGGCATATTGCATAATTGGCTGACCAACTGACTGGTGCGGTAAATTTCTTGATGGTTGATATTGGTATAAACGCCTAACGTTTGCTGACGGACTTTAATCGCCATAATGACTTCTTCCAGTGAGCAGTTGCCGGCACGTTCACCCAGACCATTTATCGTCCCTTCTATCTGACGGGCGCCGGATTGTACTGCTGTGATCGAGTTGGCGACAGACATCCCCAAATCATCGTGACAATGGACGGATAATATCGCTTTATCGATATTAGGAACGCGTTCGATCAAATTGGTAATGATGCCGCCAAATTGATATGGCACGGTGTAACCGACAGTATCTGGGATATTGATAGTTGTTGCGCCGGCTTTGATAGCGTTTTCAACGATCCGACACAGATTATCAATAGGTGTACGGCCCGCATCTTCACAGGAGAATTCGACATCATCAGTGTAACGACGCGCTCGTTTGATTGATTGGGCTGCCATTTCCATAACATTTTCGAATGTTTTTTTCAGCTTGGATTCAATATGTAAATTGGAAGTGGCCAGGAACACGTGGATTCGAAAGGCTTCCGCAACTTTTAATGCTTCTGCGGCCACATCGATATCTTTTTCTACACAACGCGCCAAGGCACAAACACGGCTGTTTTTTATCTGTTTAGCGATCGTTTGGACAGATTCAAAATCACCAGGAGAGGAAACTGGAAAACCGACTTCCATGATATCAACACCCATTCTTTCCAGAGCCAAGGCAATTTGGAGTTTTTCGTTCACACATAAGCTGGCTTGTAATGCTTGTTCTCCATCACGTAATGTGGTGTCGAAGATAATAACTTGCTGGTTCATATGTACGTTCCTCTCGTGGTTATTTTTTGCGCCCAGCAGGTAAAAAAAACCCGCGCATGGCGCGGGTTCTTGTGAATGTCTGGTTTGGACCAACTCTGTTTTGAATCAACTCTGTTTTCTGTCCACCAGCATACCGCGCATATCAGATACGATAAGTAGTAGGTTTAATAGACAAATTGAGTGAATCATATCGATCCAACCTTTCAGTAGTATTAATGAGTGTTCGTGATTCGTATGCTTTTATTGATACGTTATCTTAAAAGTGATGTCAAGAATTCATTTAGGCATATGATTCTTGGTTTTACTTTTCTTATGGCGGTAAATTGAAGTGTTGATCTGTTTATATTTAAAAAGAATTTATTTTATCCTTTTTTGTTTGGGTTTGACTTTCGTGATTAGCTAAGATTTATATAAAAATAGTGCATTATACTGATTAATTAAAATTAAGTATTTTTCGTTTGGTGAGCTGGAAGTGGATTTGTATTTTTCTGAAAAACATCATTTGTCATTGGAAAAATAGATACAAATAGGAAGTTATGTTATATATCTTTGAAAAAATAATTCTATAACATAATAACTCTGATAAAATTGTTTAATAATAATAAGTCAGTAATTTTATTATGAATTGTGTCATTCTTTGATTTATCATCATATTACAGAAACGCAGGGTGAATAAATTGTTAACATAATTGTACTTTTTTGTGAATGAATAATGAGCATTACATTGTCTACTAATTGAAATTATTTATTTTTAACACTAATAGGGGGATGCGCTGGTTAGCTATGCGTATTCAGATTTGTACAAGGACGAGTCTTAATTATTTGTTATCGAAATGATTAAGACAATTGATCTCGTTAATAGTTATAGTCATCGTAATATCTGAGTAATAAATGAAGGTATTTCCGATGTTTTGTTATTAGCCGGGATCATCTGCATGAGTTTAGTGGAGTTAAACAATGGCTGAATACACCTCAGTAACTGCAACCAAAAAAGATCCAAATGAAATTCATTTGCGTAATGTGGATCTCAATCTGCTGACTGTTTTTGATGCAGTTATGCAAATGCAGAATGTGACACGTGCGGCACAGATATTAGGAATGTCACAACCGGCGGTCAGTAATGCGGTTTCTCGTTTGAAGCTAATGTTCAATGACGAATTATTTGTACGTTATGGGCGTGGAATACAACCGACGGCAAGGGCCCATCAATTATTTGGTCCAGTCCGTCAGGCATTACAACTGGTATATAATGAGTTACCTGGGGTTGGTTTTGAACCTGATAATAGTGATAGGGTTTTTAGTCTTTCAATTTGTAGCCCTTTGGATATTAGGCTGGCTGCGAAAATAGTTGAACAGGTAAAACAAAATACACCTAATCTGGGTGTGACGATTAGATCATATTTACATGATAATATTGAGCATCAGCTCAGATACCAGGAAACTGAGTTTGTCATTAGCTATACGCAGCTAGAACGCATGGATTTTCATCATTACCCGTTATTCAATGATGAGTTGGTTTTGGCTGTTTCTAATCATCATCCAAGAATTGAAAATAGTATTAGTGAGCAGCAATTGTATGAGGAACATCATGCAGTTGTATCATTGGATAATATATGTTCATTCAGCGTTCCCTATTATGATGGAGGTGAACGTCTGCGTTCGGTTGTTTATCAGGGTACCGACTTGAATAGTGTGTTGCATATTGTCTCTCAAACCTATTTGGTTGCAATTGCGCCAAAATGGTTGGTTGAGCACTATAGCGAACAATTAGCAATAAGGGCGGTTTCATTACCGTGGGAGCAAGTAAGTCGTCCGTGTTATTTGATTTGGCACGAATCTACAACGAAAGATAAAGGGCATCAGTGGATGAAGTCGTTGTTGAGCCAACTTAGTAACAGATAATTAATTTGAAACTCACTACTGCATAAGGGTGGTGAGTTTTTTTATTTTATCACAAATTTTTCAACTTTTGATAAATAGGCTTTTCCTGTTGTTCAGGAATCGGTAGACTGCGAGGAAATAGCTAACACCTGTAAGCTGAAAAGCGAATAAGTGATGCGAAAAGGCATTATCAGAGAATAAAATTACTGTTTTTTCTCCGATAAGAAAAAAGTTTTTCGAACAGGAAAAAAATTGTGATAACTAAAAATTTACATCCTTATCACTTGATAAACCGATTGCAACAACAAATCAAACAACACCCAGAGAAAATTGCTTTTCGCCAATGGTCTCCGGCTGAACAACTCGAACTAAATTGGAATGATATTGGCAAAAAGACCAATGCTATTAGCCGGGCGTTGTTGGAGATTGGTGTTGATGTGCAAGAAAAAATTGGTCTCTTTGCACATAACAGCATGGCGTGGTCATTGACAGATATTGCTGTATTACAACTTCGGGCGGTTACTGTTCCTCTGTATGCGACTAGTAGTCAAGAACAAGCGAGTTTCATTCTGAATGATGCTAGTGTGCATATTCTGTTTGTCGGTGGGCAGCCGCAGTATGATGTTGCTATTACTTTGACAGAACGTTGTCCCCAGTTGAGTCACATTATTGTCTTAGATGAATCAGTCGATTTGCGGGATTGTTCATTAGCTCAACATTTATCTGATTTCATGGCTGATGATAAATTACAACATCAGTTGGAGTTGGAAACCCGTATTAATAATCATGATCTGGATGATCTTTTTACGCTTATTTATACGTCCGGTACAACTGGCGAGCCTAAAGGCGTCATGCTTGATTACCGTAATTTAGCCTATCAGTTGTATTCACATGATCATGTCCTGGCGTTAACTGATCAGGACGTTTCTTTGAGTTTTCTGCCGTTATCCCATGTCTTCGAACGCGCATGGAGTTTTTATGTCATGCATGTAGGGGCACAAAATGTTTATCTGACCGACACTAACTTTATTCGTCAAGCTATGGCCGATATTCGCCCGACAGTGATGTGCGCAGTGCCGAGATTTTATGAAAAAATTTACAGTGCGATTTTCGAAAAGGTTTCTCAGGCACCCTGGCATCGAAAAAAACTCTTTAATTGGGCGATTAAATGTGGTGAGCGGCAGTTTTTACGTAAATTGCAAGATAAAAAAAGCTGCCCTTGGTCAACAGCAATGCATCGGCTGGCTGATAAACTGGTGTTGAGCAAATTACGAAATGTGTTGGGGGGCAAAGTTCGGTTTTTACCTGCTGCCGGAGCACGATTGGACGAAACGATTATTCTGTTCTTTCTCGCTGTTGGGATAAATATCAAATATGGCTATGGTATGACAGAGACTTGCGCCACAGTTTCCTGTTGGGAAGAACAAGATTATGTGCTTGGCTCTATTGGCAAACCATTACCTGGCATCGACGTCCGTATTGGTGAAGAAGATGAGATACAAGTACGTGGCCCAATTGTGATGAAGGGCTATTTCAATAATCAGCAAGAAACCATCAAAGCATTTACTCAAGACGGTTGGTTGCGTACCGGTGACGCCGGTAAATTGGATGAAAATGGTCATTTGTTCATTACTGAACGTCTGAAAGATTTGATGAAAACATCGAATGGTAAATATATTGCTCCTCAAATGATAGAAAGCGTTTTGGGGCAAGATCGTTTTATTGAACATGTTGCTGTTATTGCTGATGCTCGTAAATTTGTATCGGCTCTTATCGTGCCTTGTTATGAAGCATTGGAAGAGTATGCAAGATCAATTAACCTCAAATATCATGATCGAATTGAATTGCTGCGTCATAGTCAAATTATCAATATGTTTGAACAACGCTTGAAAGAGATGCAGAAAAACCTCGCTCACTTCGATCAGGTAAAGCGTTTCACATTACTGCCAAATCCATTTTCAATGGAAACAGGGGAATTAACGCCAACGCTAAAATTGCGAAGGAAAATTATTATGCAGCGTTACCATAACGAAATTGAATCCATGTATCGAGATTAATTTTCTGAATCTTATACAAAGAGTGAGTGTAGCTAACAAAGAGGCGACTTGAAAGATAACGGGTATAATTATCTTATTTTGGGGAATTATGTGGATAAAATAATTATGAAGTTTGTGTGGTAAATAAAATATACTTTGTATAATTAGGTGAATTGATGAATTTTGATAATATAGTTATTGTTCATGGCCTTATGGCGACTCCTGATCATCATTGGTTTCCTTGGCTTAAAAGTCAATATGAAAGGTCAAATGTCCGGGTAATAGTGCCGGAAATGCCTGAATCTCACGCTCCTTCACCTTATTTATGGCAAGAAAAGTTGCAGGAGAGTGTACCTAACCCTAATGAAAAAACACTTTTTATTGGGCATAGCTTGGGTTGTATTGCCACACTCCGTTATATTTCATCTTTACCTGATAATGTAAATATTGGCGGGATTGTATTAATTGCAGGATTTTATGAAAAATTACCGACTTTACCCGAATTAAGTATATTTACTGAGGAAAACTTGGATTTCCATCCCCTTATACACAGAATAAACCAACGAATAGTAATATTATCGCTTAATGATGAGATTGTATCTCCACAGTTTACATTAAATTTAAGTCAGCAGCTCCGGGCTGAATTATATGGTTTCCCTGATAGCGGGCATTTTTTAGATCGTGACGGTTTTACTGTTTTTCCTAAGCTAGAAAAGGTATTAAAAGACAACTCAATGTTGTAAATAAATATTTTGTTGTTTTGTAGATATGCCAAGTTTATTTATATTCATAACTTGGCTATTTTAATTGATATGGATTATGACTAATGATAAATAAATGCAGGATAGTGGGAATTAAAATTTAATTTAAATAAATGAAGTGGAATGGTTAGTGCGAGAATATATATTCTGCATTTTTAATCGCAGTGGTGAAAAAATTAAACTATAAGCTGCTATCGAGGTTCTCTATCGTTTGATGAAGGGTGAGGTCTGCTGACAAAATGGGCACTTCACGTCAACTTTGGCCATCAAAAATTTTTTAATAAATGACGGAATTTTATATGATGATCACCGCATTTAATGCATGACTGAAAGAATAATAACAACAAATTCAAATAATTATGTCAAATTAACCTATTGAAAAGCATACCAAGCTCGGTACAATTTTCATCACAAAAAGTAACAAAAAATGTACAATTTTTTCAATGAGTTACATTTTTAGTTGTGATGATACCCACAAATAATTAACTATTATATAGCTGAAATAATAAAAACCGTTAATATTACAAAACTGAATTAAATTTTAATCCAGTGTAATTTGTCAAAACAAACATCCCGGATGATCATAAGTAAGATATTTGACAGGAAATTGAAAGATAATTATGGGAAAAACTTGGACTAAGTGGGAAGTTATGGAGATTCAATTGTAAATCCTTTTCAGTATTTGAAAGGCAGACCGAACGAGAATCATGCTTAGTCTGCCACCTGATTTTACTAAGCTCAATCAGTTTGACCTGCCTATTCAGACTCGTTATCGAATAACTTACCTTGCAGGCGATCTAGTTCCTCCTTTCGAATACGTTTCACTACGCTGTAAATCCATTGAATAGAAACACCAAACTTACGAGCCAGATCATGATGATTTTTACCGTTAAATTCGTTGAAAATCTCACGATCACGGAGGCTGACTTTCCAAACCATGCCCATAGGAAAATAGACATTCTGACCGCCCCAAACCTGCATCATATGGTTCGCAACAGCTTCACCAATTTGATCGGCTAACGCAGGCTCAACATGGATTATTTCACTGACCGTGCAGGCTGTATGCTGTGCCAGTTCGACCAGCAACTCAGGACCTTTGCTACGAAAGTTATTCACATCATTCATACTTTTTCCTCGTGACGCGGTTCTGCCACTTCTTCAGTTTTTCAATAATGCTGCTGGCTTGGTCTGAATCTAACCACTGTAAACCATCAATATTCGTTTCACATTTAATCCAGTGAGCTAAGGCTTGTTCAGAACCATTACGAACAATACCTATAGATGCCATTTCCAGCCACAATGCACGTATCTTTTTTGATTGGGGATGACTATCTAATGGATGTGATGTTTTGGATTTCCTAAAGGATTTAATCTTAAAACCGCGCTTTTTCATAGCTTCCAAAACGCGAGTTAACTGCGGGATATCCATCTCCCGCGTAGAGGTTTTTCCGGTTTTTGAAAGTAACATCTGGCGATACGTATCCTCGTCTAGTTTTAGATCACTACGTGCAATATGAATAAGCTGAATAAGTTTCTGTTTTGCCATCTTATTCATCCTCTGCTATGTACTCTTGAATTAAGTAAACCAGAATAACCAGTATTAACTTGATACTACTGAACTTGGCTTTTCGGTATAAGGCGTTTTATCCATGTGTGGTCTCCAATGGCTGTAAATCCCATGTTGACACAGATACACCGTATTGCTGACTGCAATGTGGGCAAACCAAGATTAAATCAACAACCCACTCACCAAATTCAGGGGTCTGAATAACCTTGGCTTGTTTTAAGTTCATTTTTTCAACAGGTTGTTTGCAGTGATTACATGTTATTTTCATAAGTATGTTCCTTACTTAATTTTCTGTTCAAATAGGATAATTGAAAAATTTTCTTTACCTGAATTAATTGATATTTCATTAATATCTTTTACAACAGCTTTATTTACAGAATTATGGGGTGTAGGAAGCCGCTGCAGCTTTAAACATAATTTTTCTTTTTGCCATGTTTAATTACCTGTTACTTAATAAATGTGTTTATTAATACCAATATGTTTTCTTCTTTTCCTCAACAAAGAAACCTTTTTTTTCAAGTAGATCGACAATGAAATGCCGAACTTAATATTTACAAGACCTCCATTTCTTTGGTTATAGTATGTTCCATCCTTGTTGCAACCAATTTGAAACCAATAAAACCAGAAATTATTCGAATCCGCCTATTGTTAATATTAATTGTTAAATAGAACTTTTTCTTATAATGATATCTTCAGCTAACACTGCGAATGATATTGGCATCAACCATAGGTATCTCATTAATTGCAGCCATGTTCATAGCTGCAATAATCAAGTTTCCGATAGCTAATGGATATAATAAACTAACAGTTTCTTTACTGCTATGCCGACTAAGACATAAACGGTCACGGATAGCACCAATAGCGCTATTATCTAAAATCTTATTAGTCTTCATGCCTACGCGACCAAATTTAAAATCCAAAAATGTTTCCAGATAATCATTAAGAGGAAACAAATTAACAACTTCACAACGTTGCACTACTTCACGAACCTCTTGATTACGTTCAGATAGCTTCAATTCCAGTTCAGGCTGACCAATCAAAATGATCGATAACAGTTTTTTAAATCCATCTTCCAGTTCAAAGAATCGTTTAAGGTGTTTTAATGTTGGTAAAGGCAACGAGTGTGCTTCTTCTATTATTAACACATGTTGGTAGCCAGCCCGTGAACTGTCTTTCAATATCTTGTGCAACTGGCGGAAGCGTGCTTCAGGCGATCGTTTCAAGTTTTCCAATGGCGCTAAGGTATTCACAATAGCTTCAGCAATGTTTGATGCTTTCAAGGTCTTACCTTTTACATCATTGTCTTCCATTGCTAATACGTAGGGTTCAATAACAATAACGGGGGTATTTTCCCTGTTAATACGGTCAATAAGGTCACGACGCAGTGTCGTTTTACCTGAACCCGATTCCCCTGATACTGCCAGAAAACCACCATAGCGGGCTGTTTGATACATGGCTTCCCGCACATAACGGCTATCTGGAGTCACAAAAACATCTTCAGCACTTTGAATTGCACTATCTTCAAATGGATCACGAAATAAACCAAAGTGCTTTTTCGTAGCTGGAAATAACACTTGTTTTTTTAGTAACATGATTTCCTCCTCAGAAATGAGGGTTGTATTTTTATTATCGGTATAGATATCTGATTGATTGGTTGTTTGTACCACCTCAAAACTTTTTGCGGTATCAATACCTCTTTTTGCCAAGAAATCAGTAATACGCTGACGAATTGCACCTGCGTTCTGTCGTGGCCATATATTGTGGTTAACAATTTGAGCCAACGCCGCCGCTGAAATTCCTGCCGCACTTGCTGCTGCACTTTGCGTTAACTGATGTGCCTGTAACTGCTGTTTAAACACCAGCATAATAATCCCCCGTTAAGCGGCTATCTTTATTTCTGCATATGCCATTGATAATAAGAGATAGCAACATCACTCCCTGGAAAAATATCCTATATACTTCCTACGTTATAATGAGTTTCACGAAAACAAATTGGATCACTTTTATAAATAAACCTCAGTTGTATTTTGAATTGTCAATGAAAGTAGCGGATCATGAACTTTAATTGCCATTTTGCTTTTCCTTAATATACAGCATGAAAAACTAATTACCGTTAACAATATTACGTACAACAGTTGTTGATTGCCCCATGAATTCATCAACCAACTCATCAATTTGATCTGTTGGAACACCATTAGGAAAGCGTTTAACTATTTGCTGATAAAATTCACCACGCCATGTCTTACCATGTAATTGAAACCGTTCACGTAAAATTTTGACAACATCAACGGGGTTCATAAGCTGTTCAATTCGTGGACTATGTACCGTAGAGGCTTGTCCACGTTTTGGCATATACGTTGGTGCATCATTACGTTCAATATCCAAATATGGATCAAACCGACCATTGAGGGGAAGTGTTTTCAATTTACGTGCTATTTCAGTTTCAGCCGTGTTGTTTGTCCCCATGATTTTCTGTTCAACTTCGGCTAAATTACGTTGTGCAATTGTTTGAGGAATGGCTTGGAATTCACTACCAATTACAGGTGCGCCGATGGCAAAGCCGTACTCATCTTTAGTGACTTCATTAACAAGATGGAAAGCCTCAAAGCCATCTTCACCAGTAATGATTACCTGTGCCTCTTCGTCACGCCACGGATTGCGGGTGATCATGATAGAATCACCAACACTCACGCTAGGAACAGTACTGACGTTATACTCACGTCCCCTGAAAGATACTCGCAAGGTTGCCTGTACTTTACGGCTTTCTGGGGTGCTAATTGCCAATTCACGACAAATGTTAATGGCAGGTGCTTTTACTAACTGTTCTGCTGTGATTTTTAGCCAGCAATCTGTACGGGTTTGTCCATGTCGGCTATGTATTGCACTGCGATTAAACTTCATACGCCATAGCCGTGCCAGGCGGTTAAGTTCATCAATATCATCAACCTGTCGAAAGCGTAAACCAGATTCGAAATTGCGTTCGATGATGTCACGTGCTTTTTCAACAGACCCCGTAGCACGGGCGTTACGGGCCTTGTGTTGTATCATTTGAATGCCTAGGGCTTTACACAAGTTACGTAGTGTAGGTGCTGTCAAAGCAGAACCGGGGTCAGTAAATAAAATTTGGGGTACACCGTGTAATACATCTGCGTCACCACGATCTTGCATTGCGTTAATCAACACAGAAGTAAAATTCTGACTGGTTTCACCGCCAAATAAGTATTCAACATATATCCAGCCACTTGTGTGATCTGTTAATTCAAACGACCAGACGCGATCATTAATGATACGAGCCAGATTTTTCGGCTTATTTTTATTAAATTCAGCCACAGGCATCATGCGTAATCCACTGTCAATCCCATTGTTTTTATTAGGGTTTTTTAGGTAATACAACACACAAATTGAGGCGTCTAATTCCCAGACATGATTGGGATGCAGGCTAGCCAATTGTAGGCTGGGCGCAGGCATTTTCAACTGTTCAGGATGAAGTTTGTACTGGCGCAATGCACGACTAATAGCGTCAATGGATAACGGAGAAAATTCACCTGTTTCGGTATCAATATGGCCTGCATTAATCAGGCCATTTGAACGCAGATCATTAACGGCCTGTTCGAGGCTATATAACCGTTTCCCTGTATTACGAGTGGCCTCCATCAATACCCCTGAGATCAAAGTTGCTTCTTCACGTGTCAGCGCGCTATTACCTGCATCAGAACGTTTCTTGCGTGGCTTTTTGCCAGAAATTTCACCAAGTTTTTTAATCAATGTTGAACGTGACATACAAAGCTCTTCACAAGCCGCCCGATATATTGCTTCTTTACTGCCATGTCCGGCTTTATGTGCTGCCTGTGCAATAGAAACTAATCGTTCGGTCATTGTGGTATTCATGTTATTGCCCTTATTTCTTCAATTTCTTTTCAAGCATTTTTTTCAATTCAGATTTATTCATGTGCCTCTTCCTTATCCATCCATTCTGGTCGTTCGAATCTTTCCTCTTCTGCTTCCGCACCTTCTTTAGCCCAATCAGGAACAATGCTGTGTTCTCTGTACTCAGGCAGATTAAAGTGATTACGTAGGTTACGAATTTTGACTTCAAGGTCATCGAGTACGCCTGCCATAAACCCAACATGACTAATATCGGTGCGTGTGGTATGGTCATTAAGCGTTTCAAATCCATTGAAAAGATTGGTGATAGCGGCATCAATAGCAAAAGACAATGAATTAACCTCTTGTGTCAAAGCTGCACCTTCTTCTTCCGGTTTTTCATGATTGATTCGGCGCTGAAGTTTGTGCTGGATTTCAGATTTCTCCTCAATCAAACTACTAACAAGTTCCTTTTTTTCTTGTACCGTCTGGCGTGAAATATCCAGATCAGCACGTGTATCACGCAGGGCTTTACGTAGTTCGCGGACAGACATGCGATCAATATCATCTAATGTCAGACCAGCTACAGTGCCACCTTCAGCCAATTCAGACAGTTCATCATCGTCTTCAAGCATCAATTCATACAGTTTGGAACGTCCCAAAAGCGAAAACGTTTTCGCTTTTGTTTCTAATCCAGGTGAAAGAAATTTGAGTGCAGCTTGTGCCATTTTTTGGGCAATACGGGGTTCCAGACCGAGTTGATCCTTAACGATGTTAACAAATTCGCCATGAGGTTCATTCTCTTTAAGAATAATGAGACGCTTCCCAGCTTCTAACATCGCTTCAGCACTCTGAGCCATGTAGAAACGGGTTTCATGGACGATGCGATCACGTTCATACGGCAAACCATCACCAAACTGTTCCATGATTTGCAGACGGTGTGTTGTCATAGCGTTGAGATTGACCTGTAGATCGTCGGCAAGTTGAACATCTTCGGCCAGTTTTACTGATGTTGTATTTTTTGAGCGTGCCATTATATAAATCCCCTGTTAATTAATTTCTGCTACCCGCTAGAACGCGCTGATTCATTTCTGTAATTCTGGCTTGAGTGTTAGCCATTTCATTAGAAAACGATTGTGCTATTTGCAGTAATTGCATACCTGGTGCATATCTGCCGCTACTCAGTTTTTGCGCCAGCCCTTCTTCTATTAATGTATTTAGTGCACGATTAATATTTGCGGGAGATTCCCCCAGTAATTCCGCTAATTCACCATTACTCAGCCCAGACAAGGAATGACCACGTAGAGCCTTAAGAACCCGTAATATGCGCGTACCAGAACTGGAAACGTTAATTTTGCGCATGTCACACTCTCCCTTTTCAATATGTGATAATCTGTTACATAAAGTGATAAAATAGTTAGGCTAAATTTAAATGCCTAAACTTGGCGTTTTCAGACCTAGCTTTACAGCTATTTCATGGGCCTTTCCGTAATTAGCTTTGGATTGTCCATTAAGAACTCGGTATACAGCTTCGCGGGAATACCCGTTCTCCTGTGCCCATTGGGTAATAGTGATGCCGTGTTGATGAAAGCGGCTTTTAATTTTCTCGGGTGTCATGCTATGGCCTCCGGTAATGCAATGATGTTTGTACAATACATGACATTATTGTCCCATTAATGGGACTTGTAAAGGGTTTTGGTGACAAAAATGTCTCTTGGTGAGAGATTAAAAAAAGAGCGTGAGCGATTGGGGTTTAGTCAGTCCGATTTCGCGGAGATGGTTGGCGCATCAAGAAAATCACAGATAAGGTGGGAAAAAGACGAATCTGCACCAGGGGCTGATGCTATAAGCCTTTGGGCAAAAGCGGGTCTTGATGTGTTGTACCTAATAACAGGGCAAGTTCAACAGTCAGCCTCTACCGCTTACAAAAACAGTGAGATAGATGCAGAATTACTGGGAAAAATTGTTCATAAACTAGATTCGATGGCACAACAGGCTAATCGCCGCTGGACGCCCGATGAACTCGTCCTGCAATCATCAAAAATATATAACTTTTTAATTAAAGAGTCGGTTGTCGATGACAGTAGAATTGACAGAGTATTAAAACTGGTTGTTAATCATTAAAAAATAAAGGATTTGCATGGACAGAAGAGATGAAGAATTACAAACATTAGCAGGACAAGTTTTTAATAGCCTTAAACAACTTCCCCAAGATGGGCAGGAACGACAGATAACCATCAGCGTTGGTGGCAATAATCATGGCTCTATTCATGTAGGTTCAGTCGTCAATATTAACCCCATGCCATCTCGCCCACGTGAGCTTCATGAAAGGGATAGTCGGGAATTACTTGCTATAAAACGAGAATTACTTATAAAAAATAAAGATGCTAAATGGCGTTATTACATCAATACACCTTGCCTGCTGTTACTTAGCCTCATGCTTATAGCATTCATGTTTGCCCTATGGAACGCTTATATGATATTTTCTGGTGGAGGACTTACTAATGTATTGGTACTTAATGATAGGACATTGATAATCTTTATTTCTTGGGCCGTGCTGGTAATGCTTTGTGGAAAAAAAATGGACAAGCACAGGAAGATAGAAAATAGGATAATATATGAAAATCAGAATGTTCTTGATACCATAGATGTAATCTTACGACGTAGAAATTCTTAAAAATATAGTTATTTTCTATTTCATATAAGGGTATGGACTGTGCGTAACTTATTAATTCCCACAATATTTCTTTTGGCGGGGTGTGGTGATGAGACAGAAAATAGCGTTCAGATTGAGCCTGAAAAATCTCCAGCCCCTGTGTTCTCAATAGCAACAGATGATCCCACTATCAATCAATTATTGCCAACTATTAGGAAAATGTGCCCAGGATTGGATAAATATGCTGATCAATTTACTGACATCACAGTTTACGAAAACAGTTATCCTTCACGCACAACCATCAAATTTCATATTGATGAAAATGCCAAACTTCTCAATGATTATATGGCTAATGGAAATAATTGCTTTCTTGATATAGGGGGTAACGAAACAATTTTATCCATATCTAAATCAGCTTGCCAATCTGTTTGTTTAGATCAACAGAATGTACCTGGTGGAACATTGAAATTGAAACTTTAGAAACAAATAGGATATTTATGTCTACTACAAACATAGAAAAGTTTAATGAAATTGTAGGTATTATATTTGGGAAACTATATGAGTCATTTCCTTTAAAGATAGATCTTTTATCTATAAATATAATCGGTGAACCCCTTCAATATTCTGATGGAACATACTCTGACGAACTTTGTACTACAGTAGAAGATCATAGATTTTTTCTGGATACAGTGGATTGGCTCATAAAGAATGGTTATTTGGCAGGGACTATGAACTCTGAAGGTTGTCATAGAGCCGTATTAACTGCTGAAGGTTTAGAAGTTCTCAAAGTAATCCCTGACAGCTTAGAAACCCCATTAGGTGATCGTATTAAGGAAACACTGAAGACTGAAAGTAAAGAAGCATTAAGGTCTTTAATTAGCCAAACTCTCGGAATAGGTTTACAGTTTGTATCCCGTTCTATTGGCTTAGGTTAAAAGTAAAAAATGGCAAAGCAAATATATTGCCTTGCCATTCTCGGTTATTAGAAATTACAAATAATCAGCTCTTTACTCTGTTTAGCTTTACCCGTAACTTTCAAGTTGTAACCGATATTGACTACTTGCATTTTCAATCCTTTGAATGCTTTACGCATTTCTGGAATATCGTTCACCGAAATTACCATGCCCCCTCGGATGGTATGTGCTAGTTCTGCTAATAGATCATAGTTCTCAAGTCCGAAATCTATGCCATATCCCTCTGTACCCCAATATGGCGGATCACAATAAAACAGCGTATGTGGCCTGTCGTACCGTTGGACGCATTGTGCCCAGCTCATATTTTCAATGATCGTTCTTGCCAGTCGCAGGTGGGCCATTGATAGCTCTTCTTCTATTCTGAGTAAATTAAATCGCGGTGGGCTGGTGGTGGAAGTACCGAAAGTATGTTCAGCAACCTTGCCGCTAAACGCCTGCTTTTGGAGATAGTAGAAACGTGCTGCTCTCTGAATATCGGTTAGCGTTTCTTCGGGGGTAATCTGCAACCATTTATATATTTGGCGGCTGACCAATGCCCATTTAAATTGCCGGACAAACTCTTCTAAGTGATGCTTTATCACGCGATAAAGATTCACCAACTCACCATTAATATCATTAATCACTTCACATTTGCTCGGTACTTTTAGGAAATACAGCGCGGCAGCACCACAGAACGGTTCGACATAACAGGTATGCTCAGGAAATAACGGTAAAATATGTTTTGCTAATCGGCGTTTACCACCAATCCACGGAACGATAGGTAAAGATTGTTCTTTCATTATCCGTAAGCCTTTTCCATTAGTTGAAAATGAGTTCGGCTTTCCCGGTCATCAATAATCAATAACTGAAAGAGCCTCGGTTGACTCACAGTACATACCTGTGAGTTGATAGCCTACCCAGTATTCGAGTGTTAGGCAGGTCGCTCTTATCCTGTCTTTTACTTTTCTGATGCGCTCTTAACGCCCTTTAAAATCCTTTTCCCGATAAATTGGCAAAACTGTTTCCATCAACGACTACGGAGACAGTTCAGTGAAAACTTTCAAATCGTTTGTATCACTTATCAAAAAATTACGCCTCGGTGGCTGGTTGTTAACAGCTGTTCTATTGCTGATCACTATCGGTTTAGTTTCCCCTCAACAAGTCCCTGTTGTGATCTACAAATTGTCGCTTATTGCTCTGTCTGTTGTCTTGGGGTACTGGCTTGACCGCAGTTTATTCCCGAAAGCAAGGCCCGGTCAGTATCTGAAATATGATGAAATACTCATGAAAGAAGGAAAATACCCCGTTCAGCCTGGCTACCATATGGTGTTTGCAGCCGCTCTGATACGCCGTGCACTGATTGTTGCCGCCACCTGTCTGAGCGTAGCTACAGGGTTGTGATTATGAATTGGCGGCAGATTATCGGAATTGTGCTGTTGTGGTATAGCGGTATGGTCAGCCCAGCATTGGCTGACGAACTGCCACACCGTTCGCGGCAATACCGCAATGACCTGATACGTGCTTCTCGTGTGATCTGGGGATTGAATGCGCCTGTAGCTGATTTTGCCGCTCAGTTGCATCAGGAGAGTGACTGGAAATCACGAGCTATTTCGCCTATTGGTGCTCAGGGTATGGCCCAGTTTATGCCCGCAACAGTGGATTGGATTAGTCAACGCATTCCTGAATTATCCAATAAAGATCCCTTCAACCCAGTCTGGTCTATACGGGCAATGGTTCACTATGACCATTGGCTATGGCAACGCATTAAAGCTGCCGATAAGTGCCAAAGAATGGCGATGGTGCTGTCTTCCTATAATGGAGGCTTAGGCTGGTTACTACGGGATAAGAAGAAAACCGAGGCAGTTGGTCTCAATCCGTGGGTCTGGTTCGGTCATGTTGAATCTCAGAATGCTGGGCGTAAAGCGTCAGCATGGAAAGAAAATCGACATTATTCCAAACGCATATTACTGGAACTCGCGCCTCGTTATTTGGCTTGGGGAGGTACCAGCTGTGCCAATTAAATTATGGGCTAAACCTGTTGTATTGATTTTGTCGCTAATTGGCATGTTCGCTTTGGCCTACTGGAGAGGCCATACCATAGGCTTTCAGAAAGCAACGGAGACAGGAAACACCGCATTAGCACAGCAGAAAACTAAATTTCTTCAGCTGGAAAAGCAACGGACAGAGCGGGAACTGTCAGCACTCAATGCCTTGCAGCAACGTTACCAAATGCAGGTCAACTCAGCGCATCAGGCAGAATCCAATTATCTCAACGATATTGAACAACTCCGCACTCAAAACCAACAACTGAAGAGGAAAATTGACCATGTTACCCAGAGTTGGATGGATGAAAAACAACAGTTTCATCCTGTTAATTGTGTGTTTACTCGTGGCTTCATGCAGCAATACAACGCTGCCCTCGGCCTGTCCAGTGAACAAACTCGCTCTGCCTCCGTTACCTCCGGCGCTGATGAAACGTTCCGTGGAAATGAAAGCTCTGATGCCCAACTACAGCCATCCGGTATCACGCAACGAGATATCCTCGCCAATATCATTGACAACGGAGAACAGTGTCTTGCATTGAAAGCGCAGGTCAATGGCTTGCTGGATTACATCGAAGGATTACAACAATGACATTACAGATTGAATTTTGGGCTGCCGTAGGTTTTCTGCTCTCTTTCCTCGGTTTCATTTTTGGTATCGCAAAGTGGTTATTCAGCAAGGCCGAAGAGCGGCAGGAGGAAAGACATACCTCATTAGAACAGGCGCTTAAGAATTCCGTAGACAATTGGTCTCAACTCGAACGTGAGTTTATGCAGTTTAAGGCTGACTTGCCGCTGAATTACGTGCGCCGTGAAGATTACATTCGTGGTCAGACAGTAATTGAAGCCAAGCTGGATGCTCTTTACAGCAAATTAGAGGTGGTGCAGCAGCACCGAATTGCCGGAGGTAAAAATGATTGATGTTGCTCGTGTTCGTCGTGAATCATTGCGCTGGAGTCTGTTGGTCGCACTGAATAAAACCCGCCCATATACCGCCAGTGAAACTCTGTTATTGGATATATCTCGCGCGATTTATCCTGACGTCACTGCATTGGAATTACGGAAGGAGTTGGATTATCTGGCAGACCGTAAATTAATTGACCTCAATAAACAGCCATCGGGTAGTTGGTTTGCTGACTTAACTCGTATTGGTGTTGATGTTGTTGAATATACGATCGAATGCGGCCTTGGTATTGCTCGTCCTGAAAAGTACTGGAGTGAATAATGGCGCGTCGAAGCACAATCGATAAACTCCCAGAAGACGTTCGGCGTTGGTTGGAACGGGCGTTGACTGAATCAGGGTTTAGTGGATACCAGGAACTTGAAACCTTGCTACGTGATCAAGGTTATGTAATCAGTAAGTCCGCTATTCACCGCTATGGACAAAAAATAGAAAAGCGATACGGTGCAATACGGGCGGCAACAGAAGCAGCACGGATGCTCACAGAAGGTGCAGTGGATGATCAAGATGCACGTTCTGAGGCAGTGATTGCTTTAATTCAGACTGAACTTTTTGAAAGTATTATTCAACTTCAGGAAGCTGAAGACGGAGAAATTGCGCCAAAAGAGCGTGTCACACTGCTTTCAACGGTGGCAAAAAATGTAGCTACACTCTCTCGCGCTAGCGTGAATCTGAAAAAATTCCAATCTGAAGTCCGGGCACGGACTGAAGCTGCCGCAAGTAATGCAGAGAAAATTGCACGCAAAGGTGGATTATCTGCCGAAGCAGTTGCTGCATTACGTCGGGAAATATTGGGAATTGCTACATGAGTCAGCTTGCACCTGTTCTACCAGATACTTCCTCAATAGCAGCACCTGTTGTCTTATTGCCATACCAGCAACGATGGGTGGCCGACTCGTCTCCTCTTAAAGTCAATGAGAAGAGTCGTCGAACGGGAATTACTTGGGCTGAAGCGTCAGATAATGTACTCATCGCCGCATCTTCTGCCGCTGCGGGTGGTATGAATGTGTATTACATCGCCTATAACCAAGATATGACCATTGAATATATTCAAGCCTGTGCAATGTGGGCTCGTGCTTTCAACTATGCGGCCAGTGAAATTGAAGAAGGGTTCTGGGAAGAAGACGAAGATGATAAGCACATCAAAACTTTCACTATCAAATTTCCAGATTCTGGATTCCGTGTAGTGGCGCTTTCTAGCCGTCCGTCTAATTTGCGTGGCCGTCAGGGGATCATTGTCATTGATGAAGCTGCTTTCCACGAACAGCTCGATGAATTACTGAAAGCGGCGCTAGCCATGCTTATCTGGGGCGGTAAAGTGCGAGTGATCTCCACCCATAACGGGGATAGCAACTTGTTTAATGAGTTGCTGAACGATATTCGGGCAGGACACAGAGACGGCGTTATCCACCGTATTACCTTTAAGGAAGCTGTGGTTGAAGGACTATTCCACCGTGTCTGCTTACGTACCGGACGTGAATGGTCACAAGAGGCTGAACAACAGTGGATGATGTCGGTGTACAAGTTCTACGGAGCTGGAGCATCAGAAGAATTGGACTGTATTCCTGCTAATGGTGGTGGAGCATGGTTGTCCCGCGCTCTGATTGAATCTCGGATGTCTCCCGATACGCCACTGCTGCGACTGACTTGTCCGAAAGGATATGAGCTTAAATCCGATGAAATACGCCGCACAGATACCGAAGAGTGGCTAAAAGCCAACCTGAAACCGTTGCTAGATGCATTGCCTTCTGATGCTCGTTCGTTTCTGGGACGCGATTTTGGCCGCAGTGGAGATTTGTCCGTGGATTATCCATTGCTGCAACAAAAAAATCTGGTACGTAGAGTGCCGTTCGTGCTGGAGCTGCGCAACGTGCCATTTAAACAACAGGAACAAATCACTTGGTATCTAATGGATGGACTTCCTAATCTGCTGGGTGCAGCCTTTGATGCCCGTGGTAACGGTGCTTATCTGGCCGAATATGCCATGCAAAAATATGGTGCCAGCCGTGTGCAGCAAGTCATGCCCACAGAAGGTTGGTACCGTGACAATATGCCCCCGGTGAAGGCTGCGCTGGAAGACGGCAATCTGGAGGCACTGCCAAAGGATGAAGACATTTTGGATGACCTGAGAGCAGTACAGGTCATTAACGGTGTTCCCCGTGTACCTGATCAGCGCTCAAAAGCAAAAGCGGACGGCGGCAAGCGCCACGGTGATGCAGCAATAGCCCTTGCCCTAGCATACTTCGCCAGCCGTGAAATTAACAAAGGTCCGGTGAAGGCAAGTTCCCGCCGACGCCGTCAGTCTGCACGTATGCTGGAGGGATACTAATGGCACGTGGTATCTGGGTTTCACCAACAGAATTTATTAACTTTTCCGAATCAAAGCAGTTGTTCACTGAGCAAATTGCATCACGTAGCCGTTCCATTGACTTCTACGGTCTGGGGACATATCTACCTAACCCTGATCCTATTCTCAAAGCCCAAAGGCGAGATATTCGTATCTATCGTGAATTACGTACTGATCCTTTAGTTGGTGGATGTATTCGCCGCCGCAAGGCCGGAGTGAAAGCACTGGAGCGTGGTGTAGAACGCAGCAATGCCCCTGTGCAAGTCTTTAACTTTATCCGCGACATGCTCGCGGACTTGGATATGTCACGTATCATTGGCGAAATGCATGACGCTGTTCTATACGGCTATCAGCCTTGTGAATTGATGTGGAACCAGAATCAATCATGGTCAGTGACGGATATTGTTAGCAAACCGCCTGACTGGTTCCACTATGACCGTGATAACCAACTGCGTTTTCGTGCCCGTGATGCAAGCGTTGAAGGAGAACGGGTTCCTCTCTATAAATTTGTAACACCACGTCAAGATGCTACTTATGACAACCCTTATGGATTTCCAGATTTATCCATGTGCTTCTGGCCCGTCACCTTTAAGAAAGGCGGCATGAAGTTTTGGGTGCGCTTTGCTGAGAAGTATGGTTCACCGTGGGTGATTGGAAAGCATCCACGAGGTACGCCACAAAGTGAAATCGATCTGTTATTGGATTCGATGGAAGCGATGATTGATGATGCAGTTGCCGCCATTCCTGATGATTCCTCCGTTGAGATTAAAGAAGCAGCAGGTAAATCAGACAGCAGTGATATTTACCAGAATTTAATTACCGTTGCTCGCAGTGAGATCTCCATTGCGTTACTGGGACAAAACCAAACGACCGAAGCAAACAGCAATAAAGCCTCTGCACAAGCGGGATTGGAGGTAACGGATGATATTCGTGATGCTGATGTTGACGTTATCACCAGCGCCATTAATCAGGCTATACGCTGGGTCGTAGAACTGAACTTCGGTAACGTTGAATGTCCAGTCTATCGTCTTTGGGAACAGCAATCGGTTGATGAAACACAGGCTAATCGTGACGTTAAGTTGAGTCAGGCTGGTGTCAGATTTACTCCGCAATACTGGAAACGCGAATATCAATTGCAGGATGGGGATGTTGATGAAACAACCTTGTCAACCACGCCTATGCCACCACTCCCACTGGCGTTCTCTGAAGCTGTTAACGCAGATTTAGCAGCACAGGACACCTTAGATGAAGCGCTGGATATTTTGATGAATGAAGGATCATTGAATGAATCGTTGGAATCTCTGCTGGTTCCTTTGTTTCATCGTGTTCAAAACGGTGTTAATCCCAGCGATCTTATAGGACAGTTAGCCGAGCTTTATCCACAAATGGACGCAGAGGGTTTGCAAGAGCGGCTAGCACGGGTTTTGTTTGTGTCTAACATTTGGGGGCGCTTACATGAGCATAACCACGCCTGAACTGGCGTATTGCATGACATTACCTCCCAAGCGAGCCATTGGTTATCTGCAATCTAAGGGCTACAAAATAACGTGGGATTGGGAAGAACTTTGGCAAGAGACTCATTCCCGTGCATTCACGGTGGCGAAAGTCACGCGTCTGGACATTCTGGAAGATATTCGCCAAGCGCTACAACAGGCACTGGATGAAGGCAAGACTGATCGTTGGTTTCGCCAAGAGCTGGAGCCAACATTAAGACGTAAGGGATGGTGGGGAACGAAAGAAACCGATGACCTCGTCACAGGGGAACGTGTCACTGTTCAGCAAGGTAGCCCGTGGCGCCTTGATACTATCTTTCGTACCAACATGTCGGTGCTGTACAGTGCGGGCCGTTGGGCCGAACAAATGGAAAATATTGATGACAGACCGTACTGGATGTATACAGGGATCAACGATAACCATACACGCAAGAGCCATCTCGCATTACATGGTTTGGTATTTCGCTCTGACGACCCATTTTGGCAAGCCTTCTACCCTCCTAATGGCTGGCGTTGCCGTTGCGGTGTAATTGCCCTCAGTCATGATGATGTTCGTGCCAGAGGGATAAAAGTTATGCATTCAGGTAAAGCAATGGGCTGGGAGTTGAAATTGGTTTCACAAAAAACAGGTGAGATGCAGCCCGTTGTTACATTCAACACCGGCATAACAAAAGTGGCGACTGATGTAGGTTGGTCATATTCGCCGGGGGCAGCATATCGTCCCGATTTGGCCAGGTATCAGGGGGAGCTATCTGGACTGGCCCGCCGCGAACTGAGAGGACAGAATGAGTAATATCACTGTCACTATTAATGATGGAGACCTAAGACGTGGACTGCGGGCATTAGAATTGGCTACTAATGATCTGACACTTGCCATGCGTAAAATTGCTGGAACATTGTCAGCAGAAACCGCTTTTAACTTTGAAGCTGAAGGACGCCCTGCATGGATACCCTCTGTGGCTGCAAAGGAACGTGGTGGTCAGACACTGCAAAAAACTGCTCGTTTGATGCGTTCAGTCAGTACCCGATATGATTCCCACACGGCAGTTGTCGGTACAAACTTAGTCTACGGGCGTATTCATCAATTGGGAGGTAAAGCTGGCCGCAATCAATCTTTATTGCTACCAGCCCGGCCTTATCTGCCCGTAACAGAACAAGGCGAATTATCACCAGAAGCAGTAAGAGCCGTATTAAGTACCATTCAACGACATCTTGAATCAGCGGCGCATCGTTAAACTGTGCTTCCCTATGCGGGTGATTTATCATTCTCATCCGCAAAAAACTTTATAAAGCGTTTACAGACTCAAATTTTCGGTATCTAATTGCATGCAGTTCTCCACTTTTCTATTTCCTTCCCCAATCCTTTTCTAAAGCAGATTAAAAGTCGTTTTTTCTGATTGTAGTGAAACTGTCTCTATTAACGTAATAGAGGCAGTAAAATGAAGTCACTTCACATTTTCAAATCCGGTACACATACCGATATGAATGGCAAACAATTGCCGTTCAGCCCCGCAGATTTGCAAGCTTGTGCAAAGGCTTATGACTCATCGTTGCATGAAGCACCGATTGTGATTGGGCATCCAAAAGACAATTTACCTGCCTATGGTTGGGTTAAATCGCTGACGTCTTCTGGTGATGACTTGATTGCAGAGCCTCAACAGGTTGATGTTCAGTTCGCCGAACTGGTCGATGCAGGCCGCTATAAAAAAATTTCTGCTTCTTTCTATTTACCTGATTCCCCAAACAACCCTAAACCCGGCGTGCTCTATTTGCGTCATGTCGGTTTTTTGGGGGCGAAGCCGCCCGCCATTAAAGGATTGAAACAGGTTGAATTTAGTGAACAAGAATATGGTGTCGTCGAGTTCTCTGATTGGAGTGATATCACCAACGCCTCACTTTGGGGGCGTTTGCGAGAATTTTTGATTAGTAAATTCGGTATGGACGAAGCAGACAAAGCGCTTCCTTCTTGGCAGGTGGATTCATTACGTGAAGAAGCTTATAGCACGACTCAGCCTGCTCCTGCCTTTCATGAACCCAATAACACACATCAACATGAGGAAAACATCGTGACAAATGAAGAAAAAAAGGCGCTCAAAGATGAAAACACTCGCCTGAAAGAACAGCTTGTTGCCCGTGATGTTGCCGACGCAAAGCGCAAACAAACTGAGCAACATGCTGGAAACATGGCATTTGCCGAAAAGCTGATCGCAGACGGCAGATTGGCGCCAGCTGCTCAATCTGTCGTGGTCGCCTTGCTGGACGCTATAACCCAAGGAGATTCCCCTGTCGAGTTTGCTGAAGATTATGTGAAAAAACCATTGGCTACTGCGTTTAAAGATCTGCTGAGTTCTACCCAGCCTATTATTGATTTTGGTGAACATGCAACAAAAGACCGGGTTGACCAAAACACATCATCAGATATTGCTGAGTTTTCTGATGCAGATCCTGAACGTCTGGCGTTGCATCAAAAAGCCATCGCTCTGGCGAAGAAAGAAGGTATCAGTTACGACGTAGCTGTTACCCGCTGCCTGTAACACTGTGACCGTAACTATTGAGGAGAGATAAGTGTCTGATTATTTGAAAGGCAAACGTATTATTGACCCTGTGCTAACCAGCGTGGCGCGTGGCTATAAAAATGCGGTGTTTATTGGTGAACATATTTTTCCCATTGTCGAAATGGAGAAAGAAGGTGCTAGTGTGCCGACATTTGGCAAAAGTGCTTTTGTGGAATATGACACCACGCGTGCCGTTGGTGCCAACAGTAACGTTTTGATCCGTGAGAAAGGCTCTTCGTTAGATATCGTGCTCAACGAACATGATCTAGCTGCACCTGTTGATTATCGTGAGAAATCGGAATCTTTATTTAATGAAGAAGCAAAGGCAATCCGTCGTTCCACCAATGGCGTGAATCTCAAGCGTGAACTGTATGCCGCTCGATTGGCACAAGACCCTGAAGTTTATCTCAGTAAGTCGGTGATAAACCTGAAAAACGATACTCGATGGGTAGGCGGCAAAGGTAACCCAATCAAAGTCATTGAGGCTGGAATTGATGCTGTTCGTACTACCATTGGTGTACGTCCAAACCTCATGACAATGGGGGCTAGCGTGATGTCACTGTTAAAATTTCATCCTGAAATTCAGGCAGCTATTGGAGCCAACGAACGTAAACGTATCACAATAGAAATACTCAAAGACCTTTTCCAAATCCAAAACGTTGTCGTTGGTGAACCTGTTTCTACCCCAAGTATTAAAGAAAATCCCGTTGATATCTGGGCTGATAATTTGATGTTGCATTACGTATCACCTCCGCAGGCAGGAACAGAAAGCGCTGATGAATATGAACCCTCCTTTGGCTATACATTTCGCCGCAAAGGGATGCCTGTAGCGGATAAATATGAAGGTGTGGGCGGTAAGGTCAATTACTGTCGTTATACCGATATTTATAAAGTTGCGGTTGTTGGCGGTGATGCCGGCTATCTGATTACCAATATTGTGAAGTAAGGGAGACATCATCATGGCAGTAACACAACAATCCGTATTGACGACAACAATTATCGCCAGTGCAAACATCATCCAGCATCGTTTAGTTAGTACTGATAATGCACCGTGTCAGGCTGGAGCCGTTGCACTTGGTATAGCAGAGGTGGATGCGAAGGCTGGTGATGTCGTTCCAGTTAATGTCTTGGGCATTATTGCTGTTGAAGCTGGTGGGCCAATAACCCGTGGGCAAGTCGTACAGTCGGATAAGGATGCCTGTGCAGTACCACTGAGTTCGGCTGAAAATGCTGCCGGCACATCTGTCGGGTTTGCGCTGGATGATGCCACAGCGGCAGGTAATATCATTCGCATCTTACGTGGCATATGACATGTATTGCTCATTGAAAGACTTGCAAGAGCAGATACCAACGCAATCATTGATATGGCTGTCCAACGAAGAGCCTAATGCCCAGACAATCAATGAGACTGTGGTTAACAATGTCATTCGCTATGCCGATGAACTTATCGATGCCCATTTACGTGGACGTTATATCCTGCCTCTGGCGGAAGTTCCCACGGTATTACGTGATGCCGCCATTACGTTAACACGCTATCGGCTGTATGCCCGCCGTCCAGAGGGTTCTATTCCTGAAGCCGTGATAGATGATTACAAAATTGTTTTGCGCCAACTGGCTGACATCCGAGATGCCAAACTGACACTGGGCCTGCTTTCCACAGGAAAAGATACCCCTGAACCGGGGGAGTTTCGTGTTCGGGCGCGTCGTCCCACCTTTGGGGGGAGTAAAGGAATGTTGGAGAAATACTGATGGATGTTTCGCCGATCATTGATGCCATTATCATGAGGCTAAGAGAAAAACTACCTAGCTTACAGGTGGAGTATTTCCCTGAAAGACCAACTGAATTCAGGCTGAACCATCCGGTGGGAGCCATTTTAATCAGCTATCCCGGTTCTCGCTTCGACAAGCCTGAAGATGTTGGGGCGGTATTGCAGACACAAACTATCATGCTCAATGCCACCATAGTTTTTCGTCAGCTTAATGGACGTCACGGTGCCGTTGCCACATTAGATGATGTACGCCGGGTTCTCGGCGGATTCCAACCACCGAACTGCCAACGAAAATGTTGGCTGGTACGGGATACATTTCTCGGTGAGATAGCTGGTTTGTGGCAATACACGCTGGATTTTGCGACTGAAAGTGTATTTATCGAAGACTGTGAGTTACCGAATGGTTCGCCGTTAGCCCAAATCAATTATGAGGGAACTGAACAATGAAATACCTCTATACAGGCCCAGCAAGCGGCGTCACTTTAGCTGATGGCACTGAAGTCTTGCTCTGGTCAGGAAAAACTGTTGATTTACCGCAGCAGCATGATTATGTGAAGACATTGATCGCGCTGCGATATCTTCATCCACTGTCAGAACAGCAAAAAAATATCCTGAAGAAAAAAGAAAAGTCTGAGGAGGTCACTGATGGCCGCTAATTATTTGCATGGCGTCGAAACTATCGAAGTCGAAAAAGGCTCACGTCCTGTCAAGACAGTGAAATCCGCCGTGATCGGCTTAATTGGTACTGCACCGATAGGGCCAGTAAATGCAGTGACACTTTGCCTGTCAGAAAAAGATGCCGCTCAATTTGGTGTTCAAATGAATGGTTTTACCATCCCACAAGCACTGGATGCTATTTATGATCATGGTGCGGGAACTGTGCTGGTCATTAACGTTCTTGATCCTGAGGTGCATAAAGCTAATGTTGCCAGTGAAAACATTAGTTTTGATAAAACCACAGGAACGGCGAAACTGGCTAATCCCGTGGTCAGTAATGTCTTACTAAAAGCCACCTCTGACAGTACTTCTTATATAGAAGGGCAAGATTATTCTCTGGATGCTCAAACAGGCAGCCTCAAGAATATCGGTAAAAACATTGCTGCGGGTGCAACCGTGATTGCCAGCTATGACTTTGCCGATCCTACATTAGTGACGCCTGCTGACATTATTGGCAGCATCAGTGCAGCGGGTAACCGTACAGGTATGAAGTTACTGAATGATACTTATAACCTGTATGGGTTCTTTGCCAAGATTTTGCTGGCTCCTGTCTACTGTACCCAGCTAAGTGTGACAACAGAACTGATTGCCCTTGCAACTAAATTGGGTGCCATGACCTATATTGATGCCCCGATAGGCACCACTTTTGTTCAGGCTATCAGTGGCCGCGGCCCGTCTGGCACAATCAATTTTAATACCAGTTCTGATCGTGTCCGGCTGTGTTACCCACACGTCAAAGTCTATGATGCGGAAAGCAATAGCGAGCGCTTGGAACCCTTGTCATCTCGTGCAGCAGGGCTGCGTGCCAAGATTGATGCAGACAAAGGTTTTTGGTGGTCATCCTCCAATCAAGAAATTATAGGGATCACAGGTATTGAGCGCCAGCTATCCGCCATAATTGACGATCCACAAAGTGAAGTGAACCAGCTCAATGAACAAGGGATTACTACAGTGTTCAATAATTATGGCTCTGGTTTGCGCTTATGGGGCAACCGTACCGCCGCATGGCCAACTGTGACACACATGCGTAACTTCGAGAACGTGCGCAGAACGGGCGACGTGATTAATGAATCCCTGCGTTACTTCAGTCAGCAATATATCGATATGCCGATCACGCCAGCGCTGATAGATGCCCTGACAGAATCTGTGAATGCCTATGGTCGTAAATTGATTGCTGATGGAGCTTTGTTGGGATTCAAATGCTGGTTTGATCCGACCCATAACGAAGAAACGGAGCTGGCATCAGGTCATCTGTTACTCAGTTATAAGTACACACCGCCACCACCACTGGAACGGCTGACATTTGAGACCGAAATTACCTCTGAATATTTGCTGAATTTAAAGGGAAATAATTAATGGCCGGAAAAATAGAGATTAACCGCATCACCAACGCCAATATTTATATTGACGGCAATAACCTGTTGGGACGTGCTGAAGAAGTGAAACTGCCAGACGTTTCCATGACCATGCAGGAACATAAGGCGCTGGGGATGGTCGGTAAGGTGGAGCTACCAGCAGGCTTCGATAAGCTGGAAGGCGAGATCAAGTGGAACAGTTTCTACCGTGACGCTATGTTATCCGCAGCCAATCCCTATAAATCTCTGGCATTACAGTGCCGTTCCAGCGTCCAGAAATTCAGTTCACAGGGGCGCATTGATGAAGTGCCATTGGTGACATATCTGACCATTTTATTTAAGAAGAATCCGCTGGGCACATTTAAACAACATGAAAATGCTGATTTTTCCAGTAGCTTTACCAGTACCTATATTAAGCAAGTATTGGATGGGGAGGAACTGTTAGAACTGGATTATCTGGCCAATATCTTCCGTGTTGGCGGCATTGATCAACTGACCGATTATCGCATCAATATTGGAGGTTAAACTAAATAATGACTGCACTCGCTCCAAAGCCAGAAAGCTTGCCGACTTGATTGATAAGTGGATTCCTCCGGAAGGTTGGTTTTCCGATATCGGTGCAGCGAAAGGGAAAGAATATCTGATAGACTTTTTCCGTAACTGTAGAGGCTTTCGCACTCACTAATGACAGGGGCATCAGCCCCTTTCTTCTTTAATCCCCTTTAATATTTCCGTTTCCATACATGGATGATACTGAATGAAACTTACAGAGGAGTATCATCATGTCAACCACGACTTACCATCTTCAATTTCCCTATACCACGGCTGCTGGCGTTCGCATTGAAGAGCTTCAGTTATCACGTTTGAAAGTTAAAGATATCAAGGCTGCCCGGCGAGCCAGCGAAAATCCTACTGACTGGGATGATATTTTGATAGCACGTTCGACAGGATTGTTACCAGAAGATATCGAACAGATGGATGTCGCTGATTATCTGGCATTACAGAAACGATTTCAGCAAGTTATCGGATTGGATCAGGGAAATAAAAACAGTGTGGCAAGCATCGGCGATGTTGGCACGATGGTTCCGGTTCCAGCCGAGCGAGATTGATAATCTGGCGCTGGATGAATTTGAATGTTGGTTGAATGAGGCCAACACTCAAATCAAACGCGAGAATGGAGGCGGTTAATTCGTGTCAACAGAATTTTCCATTGGTGTCATTATTGGTGGGGCCATTAGTAGTGCATTCAGTTCTGCCATGTCTGGTACACGCCGTACTCTAGGAACACTGGGAGAAACGACTCGCCAACTGGAGAACCGACAGCAGGCACTGAACCGTGTTGTTGAACGTTACGGTCAACTTGGTTCCCGTAGTGCCCAGCGTTTGAATGCGGATCTACAACGCATCAGTCGAACACTGGAACAGTTGAACCGCCAGCAACAGCGCTTACAGTCTGCGGCTAGTATGAGTGATGCAGCCAAAGCGAATCGTATGGCGCTATATGCACAGGGAGCCGAAACCTATGCATTAACTCGCACGATATCCTCTCCCGTTGTTCAGTCCGTAACAAAGTATGCCTCTTTTGAATCAGGATTAAGGGATATAGCTGTCACGGGCAATTTGTCTCCGAAAGAAGAGCAAAAAATCGGAATCATCTTGCGCCAGAACGCCAAGCAAACAAACCAATTACAAGAAACTCTGCTGGAAGGTATTGGTACATTGGTTGCCGCCGGAAAATCTCCCATGAAATCGACCGATATGAGTAGATTATTGGGCCACATCGCCACGGCATCCAAAGCTAATATTAATGACTTAGCCAAAATGGCTCTGTCCTTTGAGTCCCTGAAAATTGAAGGCGATCAAGCGCTCAAGGAAGCCTTTAACCGAGCCGTTTTCGGTGCTAAATCGGGTCGTTTTGAATTAAAAGATCTCGCCCAATACTTTCCAGAAATGGCGCAGCAATTTGCTGGTAAGGGAATATATGGTCAGGAGGCAGTTTCACAGATTATAGCCAGCTTGGAAGTTGGCCGTGAAGGCGCAGGAACGGAAGGTGAAGCAGCTACCAATATGAGGAACTGGCTAGCTTCAATGGGACGTGGTGATATTGCCAAAAGATACGCTGAAGCTGACGTCGATTATCAAACCTCAATGAGCAGATATGTTTCTTCGGGGTACTCACAATATGAAGCCTCAATCATGATCGCAGACCGCTTTATCAAGAGTAAAGGCGCTGATCTCATGAAAGAGTGGAAAAAAGCGGGAGCCAGAGGTGATGAAGATGCACAGCGTATGCTCATGGAATCCTTCGGGCTATCCTCTATTTTCACCGACGTACAGACAGTCAACCATCTCTTGGCCATGCGGCAACGTTGGGGAGATTATCAGCGTATCAAAACAGGCATGGGGACTGATTCGGCACAAAAATCTGTTGATACCGATTTTGATAAACAGAACGATACCTTAGAAGCACAGTGGCGGCGTACTCAAATTGAGTTTAATGATTCGGCTATTAGCATTGGTCAGTCGCTGCGTCCAGCATTAATACAGTTAGCCGAAACCTTTATTCCATTGATGGACAAGACCGGAAAATGGCTGGCCGCTAATCCTGAACTCATCAGCAATGTTGTCACGTTGGTCGGCGGGTTCTTGGCATTCAAAGCAGCTTCAATCGGTGTCAGATTAGGTCTTAATCTTTTGCTTTCCCCTATAACTGATATCTGGAAAGGCGCAATGTTAATGCGCACACGGTGGTTACTGTTTCGAATGGCTATCGGCAGTGGCGGCAGATTTGGTGTCGTTGCAAACATCTTGGGAAAAATAGCCGGAGCAGCTCTCTGGTTGGGTAGAATCCTCGGTAGTGCTCTCTATAAGGGCTTGATGTTAGCTGGCAGAGCTATTTTGTGGATTGGACGCACACTATTAATGAATCCTATCGGATTGATCATCACTAGTATTGCAGTGGCCGCTTATCTTATCTATCGCTATTGGAAGCCCATCAGTAATTTCTTTAAACGGCTTTGGGTCTTAGTAAAATTCGCTTTCCAAATGGGATGGCAGGGAATCAAAAATATTTGGTCTAACGTCAAAGGTTGGTTTACAGCTCGATGGAATGACATTACTAATGCGTTTGATGGCGGAATATTTGAGGTCAGTAAATTAATTTTAAATTGGTCGCCATTGGGATTGTTCTATAAAACATTCGCTGACGTTATGAAATGGTTTGGCATGGATATGCCCGATAATTTTACTGACTTTGGTAAAAATATCGTTAATGGGTTGGTTAATGGTATTTCTAATATGCTGACCACGGCTAAGGACACCATTAAAAACTTTGGTGGCAAAGTTTCTAGCTGGTTTAAAGAAGCATTAGGTATTCAATCTCCCAGTCGGGTATTTATGGGATTTGGCGATAATATTGTGCAAGGTACGGTTGTTGGTATTGATCGTACTACGCCGTTGGCTGCTCGTGCCTCTCAGCGTCTGACTGAGGGAATGACCCCTGATGTCCCACAAATCTCACCTCCTGAGGTGATGTCGGGCAATCCAATTAAACGAACAGGTTATAAAGATGCTGGCAACAGCAATAATGGTTTTTCTATCTCTTTCGCCCCGCAAATATACATTGGTGATAAACAACAAACGGCTATACCCGATATTAGTCAAGCCTTAAACCTGAGTATGCGTGAATTAGAAAAACTGCTGGAGCGTATTGTTATTCAGAGAGAACGTCGGAGGTACGGATAATGTTTGCTGTATTAGGTGATATTGAATTTGAGCTAATCACATATTGGGATGGTTTTGATGTAACGTTTGGTGTTGATTATGCTGAACATGCCCGAATTCAGGGTAAGCCCGGCTTGCAATTCGTAGGTGAGAAACTGGATGAAATTCAAATTAGCTTGGTCTTTCATCAACATTATTGTGCGCCGGATATTGAATTGAATCGGCTGCGTGAAGCAATGCGGAAACATCAAGCACTCGCGCTAATATTCGGAAATGGTGATTACCGTGGCTGGTTTGTTATTACTGATGTGACAGCCTCCAGTGAGCAAACGGATTCAGTAGGTAATATATTTGCCCTCAATGCCTCAGTGACATTACGTGAATATATCGGTGATCCTAAAAAACCACTGAAACCGCCTGCCATTAAATCTCATGTCCCGAATACAAAGGCGTTGTCTAATGCAATACCGAAACCATCAGGTATGGCTAAAAAAGTCAGGGATGGAGTGAATTATGCCAAACAAGCACAATCAGCACTGCAAACGACTATCAGTGCGGTACGTATTGCACAGAAGATGAAAGACAACCCGGCCGTAGCGTTAACCCGCGTACCAGGTCTTCTTACCGGACTCAACAATACTGCTGGTCCATTAGGGAAAAGCTATCCGGCTTTTCAATCACTCGGTGACTCATTGCCAGATGCAATTCAATTGACCAGAGCAACGGGGCAAGCAGTAACATTTGTTAACAATGCTCAATCGTCATTAAGCCGTGCAGATAACAGTAATATCTCTGCTGCATTAGATTCTGTATCAGCTCAACTTGAATCGGCAAGTTCAACATTTACATCAATATCACCCGCGCTCAGTAAGATGGCCGCGCAAATTACCACAAGGACACTTTGATCATGTTTCTTGAACACATAACGAAAGAGGGAGATAGATGGGATTTATTGGCTCACCATTATTATGGTGACTCTTTAGGTTATGCTCGCATAATTGCTGCCAATCCGCACGTTGCAGTTACACCTGTATTGCCATCTGGGATCGTATTGTTGATACCTATCATTGACGCTGACAATGTAGTAACTGAAGAGGATACACCACCGTGGCTGAGATAATTTATCCTAAGCAAACACCATCTATAACGGGTGTCTCAGAGGTTTTAAGACCGACATTCACGTTACGATATTTGCAAAAAGATATCACAAGTGACATCACTCCTTATGTCACTCGTGTCAGCTATACCGACAACATCAAAAGCGAATCTGATGAAATAGAGGTAGAATTGGATGATACTGATGGTCGCTGGCTAGATAAATGGTATCCGGGCAAAGGTGATACGTTGACATTGAAGTTGGGCTATTTCAGCGAACGGCTACTGAATTGTGGCTCATTCTACATTGATGAAATTGAAGTCAGCATCCCTCCTTCTATTGTATCTGTTCGAGGTGTAGCAACGTCTATCAATACGGCATTGCGTACCAAGTCTAACCGTGGATTTGAGAATACAACACTGGCCGCTATTGCTAGTCGTATCGCCAAGAAACATCGGTTAAAGCTGATCGGCAGTATCGAAATCATCAAGATTGACAGGGTGACACAATATTCTGAAACCGATGTGGCGTTCCTGAAGCGGCTGGCTAGTGAATATGGTTATGCCGTTAAGGTTGTCAGTGAACAGCTAATTTTCTCTCGCTTAGCTACTTTGCGCAGCCAAGAACCGATAAAAAAATTACACCCTCGCGATGTTGCCCGATTTTCACTGCGGGACACGATTAATAAAGTCTATAAAAAAGCCAAAGTGAAGCACCAAAAGGCTGATGATAAAAAGTTGATTGTCTATGAAGCTGATGGCACGACCAGTACAAGTAGTCAGTCTAATTCAAGAGGCAAAAGTAGCGGTAAAGAAACCAGCGCAGATACCTTAAAAGTAAACAGCCGGGCTGCTAACAAGGATAGCGCTGAAATAAAGGCCACGTCAGCACTGGATTCACATAATGAGTATCAGCAGAATGGCTCACTTTCATTGATGGGAGCCCCTCAGTTAACCGCCGGAAATAAAATTGAGTTGATTGAATTTGGCAAGTTATCTGGACAATGGTTAATTACTTCAGCTCACCACTCTTTTGATCGCAACAGCGGATATATAACTGAACTTGAAGTTGCTCGAGGCCCTGTTACATCAAGCAAATCCAAGAAAGATAAAAAAGATAAGACTCAGAAATTGGTTGTATATAAGCCCGATGGTTCTTCCGACACGATCATCGAGGAGGAATCCAAATGAGCAGTGTAACTCGTCAAGTTGGTACGATTAGCGCCATAGATCCTGCTACTGTTCGTGCCCGCGTGCGATTGCCTGAATGCGATAATATGCGTACTAATTGGCTGAATGTGTTGCAGCGCAATACCCAGAATAACAAAGACTATTGGTTGCCCGATGTTGGGGAACAAGTCGAAGTATTATTGGATGCCAATGGTGAAGATGGTGTTATTTTAGGTGCTATCTATTCCAGTGTTGATAAACCGTCAGCTAACAATAAAGACGTCCGTGGTATGACTTATGCAGATGATGCAGCTTTTTACTATGATCGAACCTCACACACCCTGACTATTAATGGCGGCATTCAGCACATTAAGATCGCGGTGGGAGCCAATGTTGTTATTCAGACACAGCAGGCAACCATTGATGCGCCGGAAACAATCGTAACCGGAAATATGTTAGTGAAAGGCCAATTAACTTACCAAAATGGACTGTCGGGTTCTGGTGGTAATGGAGTTGCTGCGACCATTCAGGGCAATGTCAGCGTGAATGGCAACATCCATGCAACGGGCAGCATCATGGATGAAGGTGGTAGCTCGAATCATCATTCTCATGGGGTTCTTTAAACGTCTTTAATATTAGATATTCCTGCCGAGGGCGATACTGTCCCCATGAATACGAACTCACACTCTGTTTTTTGGCAACCCGCTCTCCAGAACTCAGGCAAAATTGCCTGTGGGCTGGATGATATCGCCCAAGCAATATTCATTATTCTACGTACACCACGTGGCAGTGATCCACATCGACCAGAATTCGGCAGTAACTTGCACCTTTATATGGATTACCCAATAGACCGCGCTATTCCCCACGTTGTCAGGGAATCTGTTGATGCTATTACACGTTGGGAACCTCGTTGCCAGTTGTTATCGGTGAAACCGAATGTTGAGGCAGAGCACCTGACTCTGCGTGTGAATTGGACAGCAGTTGATGGCATTACACAATCTACGGAGTTGCTATGGCGCTGACAGAACCTGATTTTATCGAGCGTGATGTAGAGAAAATCACAACCGAAATGATCGCAAAGTATGAGGCTGATGTAGGTAAGACTTTGTACCCAGCACAGGCAGAACGCCTGCTGATCAATTTATTTGCATATCGTGAAGCACTGACCCGAATGCAAGTTCAGGAAGCCGCCAAGCAAAATCTGGTCGAGTTTGCCCGTGCGCCCATTTTGGACTACTTAGGGGAATTGGTCGGAGTATATCGGCTACCCGCCCAGCCTGCACATACAACACTGCAATTTAGGGTTGATGAAGCATTAGAGCAAGATGTACTCATTCCAGTTGGAACTCGTGTTAATGCATCGGACAGTATTATTTTTGCTACTAATACAGATGCTGTTCTGAAAGCAGGCACACGTTTCGTTAATGTCACAGCTACTTGTACAGATGCTGGATTATCAGGGAATAGCTGGCAACCAGCACAAATCAGTACATTGTTGGATGAAATCGACGACATTGACCTGCAAGTGATCAACACAATAGTGAGTAGTGGTGGTTCGGCAGAAGAAAGTGACGAGAGGCTACGTGTACGAATCAAGATGGCCCCTGAATCGTTTACTAATGCGGGCAGTCGTCAGGCTTATCGATTTCATGCCATGCGTGCTCACCCCAATATTGTTGATGTTGCAGTCAGGTCTCCCATTCCGGGTGTTGTTGAACTGTTTCCACTATTGGCAACAGGGTTGCCAGATGAAAGCATTTTAACGCTGGTGAAAAGTTTTTGTTCTGATGAAAAAATCCGCCCGTTGACTGACATTGTACATGCAAAACCTCCTGTGAAGGTTGATTATACCATCAAGGCGAAACTGACCTTGTACAGTGGCGTTAATACGCTTGGTATTCAACCGGCAGCAGAACAAGCCATACAAACATGGGTAGCTGAACGAGCAACAACGTTAGGAAAAGATATTGTTCCCAGCCAAATCATCTCAACACTGTCTGTTTCTGGCGTCTATCAAGTCGTACTGGAGTCTCCTACGTTTCAGGTTGTAGGTGAAAATGAATGGGCGAATTGTATCGGTATCACTGTTGTAGTCACTGGAGTCGCTGATGGTTAAGTTACATCTACCACCTCCACTAGAAGCTGATATCAGTATGCGTGCATTAGGTCAGTTGGCCTCCCGTTTTGATGATATCGATTTAACCCAATTAATGGTTTATCTCATTGATACTGTCGATAGCAGCGCGCTGCATTGGCTGGCAAATCAATTCTCCCTATTTAACGATGGCTGGGAGCTTGTCGAATCAGACAATGCTCGCCGCACGTTAATCAAGTCGGCTATAGAATTGCATCGGTATAAAGGCACACCGTGGTCAATTCGTGAAATTATCCGTCGTTTTGGGTTTGGTGAGATTGATTTAATTGAAGGCACTGGTCAAATCAATTATGACGGTCATGCCAGCCATAACGGTAATTATGTTCACGGAGATTCAACATCTTGGGCAGATTATCGCATCATACTTCAGCAACCTATTACCAATGATCAAGCCTCGCTATTGCGCACTACACTGGCAGCGTTTGCGCCTGCACGCTGCCACCTTACCAGCTTGGAATATCAGTCTGTATCAATTCGTTACAACAATACTGTCAGTTATGACGGTAGTTACAATTATGGGAGCAGTTAAAATGGCTAATTTGCCGGAAACCCCACAGTGGTCAGAGGGAGTGTATCAAATAGAAACCTCAGATCCCGTGTTAGGCGGGCCTGATGGTATTTCTAATCGGCAGGCTAAACAGTTGGTCAACCGCACAAGTTATCTTAAACAAAAACTAGAACAAAATGGGAATGAGTTGAGGGAACATTCTGAGGTGCAAAATCCGCATACTCAGTATGCACCGAAAGCCAGTCCCATTTTCACAGGAACGCCAATCGCCCCCACACCTGCTAAAAACGCTAATAATACTCAGATTGCAACAACAGCATTTGTGCAATCACTGACGGATACGGCGAATCAAAGTGCTATAGCAGCAAATAACAACGCTAATAGCCGAGTACCATCCATTCGTAAAGTGAATGGGAAAGCGTTGTCATCTGATATTTCATTGAATGCCGGGGATGTGGGAAGTTATGCTAAATCTGAGAGCGATAACACTTTCTTGCGTATTTCTAGCGATAAAACTGCAACCGTTGGTAGTTTATTAATTGATAGTAAAACTCCTTTTCCTGAGCTACGTTTCAAATCGAAAGATGGGTATATGGTAGGAATTAATGGTTCGGAAGGAAAATTGTTACATATTTATTCTAACGATCCGAGCAATCAGCGACGTTATAATATATTAATACCTGAGCGAAGCGGTACGCTCGCATTGCAAAACGCAGCTATAAAATCTGAAAATGGCTGGTGGCAATGCGGGGATACGGGAATAATTATTCAATGGGTTAAAGTTGCATCAAGCCAACAGTCATGGGTAAAAGTCAATTATCCAATTTCTTTTAAATGTCAGTTTATTGGCTATGTCGCAAGCATGTCGAGTATCAATACATCAACAGGTCACACATTAGTACGTAATGCAACATTATCGACGTTTGAATATCAAGCTGGCACTCCCAACAACAATGAGAATCCAAGCAAAGTTGTTCATATATTATTTTGGGGGGTATAAATGGTTTATTTCTCCAGAAAAGAAAGCGCTTTTTATAGTGAAGCTCATGAAGAATGTGTTGAAATAACCGCAGAAAAACACAATGAATTACTTACAGGGCAGTCACACGGTTTGTCAATTGTCAGTAATAAAGAGGGTTATCCAGTGCTTACTGAACGCGCTCCGTCCGTTTATCATAAATACGATGGTGAAAAGTGGATAATATCAGAAAGCGGTGTGATAAAGCTTAGGCAGGAACAGCAGCAACAAGCAGAACATAAGAAACAGCAACTTATGTTCACTGTAAGTAAACAGATAGCTCCGTTACAAGATGCTGTAGATTTGGGGATGGCGAGTGATGAGGAAAAATCTCTGTTAGCAGATTTGAAGAAATATAGGGTATTACTGAGCCGCATTGATGTTAACTTAGTGCCAGATATTAATTGGCCCGAAAAACCCAGAGTAATAGAATAAGGGCTGCAATAAACTGGCCCCAATAGTTAGACAGTCTAAGCAGCTAACATGGTCTAAGTTCGATATTATACCGAGCTTAGACCATTTAGTTGAGAATTAGTCACCTGGAAGAATTATTTCGGATAACTCGTTCAATAGGTTGTCCATTCTCGTCAAAATATCGGCTTGGCCAAATTTCTGAGGGATGTACTCCGAGATTGTTCGCAATAATCCACTCTCCTTTAGGCCAAGGTCGTGATAGAGCATTAGCTAATGTAGATGAGCTAAGTCCCTCCTTACGTGATACTGCTGCTAAGGTAGTGCCGAGCTTACGTAAGGCAGCGATAATGTCGGCGGTATGCCAATCTTTTTTATTCATTTCCTTTATATCTCCATATAACAAACGCATGAATTATCCTATTTTGGGATATTTAAGTAAATGATTGATATTCGATTTTGGGATATTAATCAAGGTTAAAGAAATGGCATCGATTTATTCATATGAATATCAAATGGTTATAAACGCTCTTCGTAAGGCTAGGATAGAAAAAGGTATTACTCAAAAAAGATTGGCTCAAGCCTTAGATCGACCTCAATCATTTATTGCTAAAATTGAAAATGGTGAAAGAAGGTTGGATGTGGTTGAATTTGTGCATATAGCACACTTGCTATCTGTCGATCATGTGCTAATTTTAGAAAAAATGTTGTTCAAAAAACAACCTAGAAAGTTAAAACGATCGTAGCTTATAAAATAAAAAATCCCATTTTGGTATAAATCAACAATCGATTGATATTTAATCCTAAATGCTTAGTAGGATTAAATATATGGTTTCAATTTACTCTGATGAATATCAAATAGTTATCAAAGCACTCCGTGAGGCTCGTATAGCAAAGGGGGTCACGCAGGAGAATTTAGCTCAAGCGCTAGATCGCCCTCAATCGTTTATTGCGAAAGTTGAGAATGGTGAAAGAAGATTGGATGTTGTGGAATTTGTTCATATAGCACATTTGTTATCATTAGAGCCAAGTGTTCTCATAAAAAGAATCCCAAGAAAATATTCCTCGATATGCTGATAACTTTCTATCTATGCTAGTTTCATCAGATAGCGTAGCTAAAGAGGGATTCACATAGTTAACTATGTGGTAGAACAATTAGGGTTTATCCCTGAAGTTGTTTTTTATACTTCGTGTTGTGCAGTGTCTATACACGTTTCACTTGGCTAACACTACAATTGGGACTATCTGCGCTCCTTTTGCGCAGATAGATGTAACTAAACCGGTTCCGCTCCAGGTTGGAGAGGGGGTTGGTTTATGAGGTCATGACGTCGGCCTTTTCAGCTATAGCGATTTCCCCAATTTTCGGAGCTTCGGCTCCCTTAGTTTGACCAACGATTTTTACGCGTTGCGTATTACTAACTTTAATGTTAATGCTGAATTCCGAAAATGACTTCACGTTTTTCCTATCTATACGTTCATGCTTCTCGTTCAGTTAGGTGAATTTGCCGAGCGCTTCTTAATAACTTCTTAGTCTCAAGATAGAGGTTTATAAGGCTAAAATAGCTTTACATCAGAGATAGGTTCAAGTTCAGCTAAAATCATAGCTGAATGCATTCCAATCATTTTCATTTGGTTTCTGTACTGTGCATTATGATAGGGGTGTTAACCCCATTTTAATGAGTGCAGAATATACCGCCTAACTGTTCGGAATTGGTTACCGTGCTACAGATTTAAAGGAAAAATGGGTAAATTGAATAAATTACAGTCATATTTACGACGCTAGTTGTGTAAAAAGTTTTCAATAGATGAAACGCAATTGTCGCTTTATTTATCGAGCGGATAAGCGAAATTTATCGCGCGCGGCGTCACCCGGAGGGGAATAAAGTGAATGTGATAACAGCACAAGCATTTAGACCGCTAACTGATGATGAAACATTAAATTATGATAATGGTTTAATGAGTTCGTCACCTAATTAATAGAAAAAGGAATAAAGGTATATCATAACCTTTATTCCTTTATTTGTTCTTTCATTTATAAGATAAAAGGTAAATAGGGTAAAGCATGGACATAATTAACGTAAAAAGGAAAATAACAGAAATAATAAATAAAAAATTTAATGATACTGATCTGTATACTTGCTACTTGTCAGGCTCAGTCATTGAAGGGTTTTCAACGCCAAAATCTGATTATGATGTCTATGTTATATTGGAAGAAGAACTAGAAAAAGAATGCGAAGAGATATTTATACCATCCGATATCGGAATGTTAGAAGTGACGATAATCTCTTTAAAAGAGATAAAAGAAATTATGAAGATAATCAACAATGGAAGCTTAAACTCCGATTGGTATAAATTACATTTATCTCATAGGATATTAACAGGGGAATCGATTGTAAAATCAAATAATTTTGACACATTAAAAGGAGGAATAAATAAAACTAAATTATGTGAAATACTTAAGACCAGAGCAAAAAACTTTGGAGAAAAGTGTTTTTCCGATGGGATTGGAAATATTTTAAATAATGAACTAATATCAGCAGCATTCAACTTTGAACGAACAGTTAATTCAGCAATGGATTATATCCTGGCTTCGAGTGAAAACACATCCACTTTAATAAAGTGGCGCTATCAAAATGCAATGAAGGTGTTTGGAAAAGACCATCCAATAACATCTATATACTTGATGATTTGTTCAAAATTTAATGTAATCAATGATATTGCAACAATTGATTACATAAATTCAGTTGCAAAAATGTGGCAATTAACTTTAGACTATTGTCAAGGAAAAGATATTTTTAGCTACAGTGTATCTTTTACAAAAAAAAGAATAGCTAATACATCCGACATTTCATTATCAGATGAAAATAATAAACCAATAATAAAAAATTTATGGTATAGAGTCTTGTGTAAAGATGGGAAATTAATACTTTTCGCAAAAAAAGCATTATGTGAAATCAATTCAGATGCATATAAGGTTTGGTTAGTAATAGATAATGAAAAAACAGAGTTTGAAGTTGTTTCAGAGTTGGAAAAACTTGGAGTAACTAATAAAAATGCTAGTTTTTATATATCGGAATTCGAAAGGCTAGGGGCATTAACAAAATAATACATATTTGGAATGAATTAGTTGATTATTTAAATATAAATAAACTTACTTATTATATAGGTAATTTAGTAAATGGATATGGCTTAGAGCCAGAGTTAGCCTTATATGGTACTGAACTACGTGAGTCAAAAGAAATAAAGAAAACATTCTAGGAAACTTGCCCCGCATTAAACATAGAAAACATTTACCAAGATCATTACTTGTGGGATAAGATTTTTGCGATAGCTAAAAACAAATTATTTATTATCGGTAGTGGTAGAAATTCACTTGATACTGAAGCGTACTACGGGGAAAAAAGAAATGATTAAACGCGGGTTATTTATAGCTTTTGAAGGAAATGATGGTGCAGGTAAATCAACAATTTCACGCGAGATTTATGATATTTTATCTCTAGATTATAATAATATTGTTTTTTTAGATAAAAATTATCCTTTACTACCATCTGGATATAGTATGTATCATATGGGAAAAATACGAGATATCCTTTGGGATTATGACATTTCAGCTCCATTGGGTGAACTTGGTGACCGGCATTGGATTCTATTGATAGCATCATGGTTTTCTGTTTTAGATAGTTTAATTATTCAACCTTGTTTATTGCAAGGTAAAATTATTATATGTGATAGTTGGTATTATAAATATTTAGCAAGATTCTTACTTAAATCCACGGAATTAGCAGAATTAAGTAAATCAGTTCTATCTATAAACACAAAACCAGACATGGTTATATATCTTGATGTTCCTCCAAATATTGCTGAAAAAAGGAAAAGAATATTAAAACCTAGTGAGTCTGGAAAATTAGAGATAAATGAAAAGTATGATTTTATAGAATATCAAAAACATGTTCTTAATCAATACCAGACGTTTTATGATGACACTTGGAAAATTATTGATACTGATACACTAACTAAAGATGCAGTAATTAAATTAATAGTGGATATTATTCAAATGGAAATACTTAAAAAAATGTAATTACTGCAATACCTATATTTACTAAGGTTATTTTATCTGGAGGAAAATAATGGATAAAGAATTTATAAAATTAATATTAGCTTCCTCAGGAAATTCTTTTACCTTGTATTTGGAGATGATAATATCATTCACGCTATTCTTTATTCTTTATTCTTTATTCTTTATTCTTTATTCTTTATTCTTTATTCTTTATTCTTTATTCTTTATTCTTTATTCTTTATTCTTTTATTAAAAATATCCTTGGTTTATTTTTATAACCTTATAATTTTTTAATATTAAAAATATATCAACTAACCAATTTGAAAAAATTTAGTTATTTTCAGGTTTTGTTTAAAATATATAAAGTGTCGATCTCGTTATTTTTATGTTTTATTATTATCTATTGCTCAATAAAACATATTTTTATTTTAATATTGCGATATGCTTTTTATAGGTTATTAAGATTATTTCTATTTTAAATTATCATTTGGCTGATTATTATATTAGGTTGTTTAATGATGAAAATGAATATTTATATATCTAGGTAAGTATTGAATGTGTGGAATTAGTCTTCCAGGAAAAATAATGGTTTCTATCGTATTTTATAATTAAAATGAGGTAAGTGGATTTTACCCTAATCAATTATTTGCAATGGTTATCCAAAAACGAGGAAATGACGGTCAAATTATCTGAGGCGTTTGTCGGCATTCCCTTTATCAGCTTCATACTTCGGCGACTTAAACGATTTTGAAAGCTGCTTTTTAGTTTTTTATCGTATATATACCGGATAATACCTATATGTTGTCGTTCTTTTCAGGTATAGCTACTCATATTCTACTTACTTTTGGCTTATTGATAGTAAGATAACGCTTGCAAGAGAGATATTGAATTGTCAGAAAGTGGCTATTCTTCCTTGTACTTACATTGCTAACACCCGTTTCTAGCGTTATGTTAATTAACTCAGCATGAATATCCCGCTGAGAAGCTATTCGTCTTACTAAAATAAAAGTGGAAGTCACTTCCGATTTATTAACTTGCAAACAGAGCCTGGAGGAGAACCTATGGAGATGTTATCAGGAGCTGAAATGGTCGTCCGATCATTAATTGATCAGGGCGTTGAGCATATATTCGGTTATCCGGGAGGGGCCGTACTGGATATTTATGATGCCCTGCATACGGTTGGGGGCATTGAGCATATTCTGGTACGTCATGAGCAGGGCGCGGTTCATATGGCTGATGGTTATGCTCGTTCTACCGGGAAGGTGGGTGTGGTATTGATTACCTCCGGTCCTGGAGCAACCAATGCCATTACCGGTATTGCCACAGCTTATATGGATTCAATTCCGATGGTTGTATTATCCGGTCAAGTCGCTAGTTCCCTGATTGGTAATGATGCATTTCAGGAATGTGACATGGTAGGGATATCCCGCCCGATCGTAAAACATAGTTTTTTAGTGAAAAAAGCAGAGGATATTCCAAAAGTACTGAAAAAAGCCTTCTATCTAGCCTCCAGTGGTCGTCCGGGACCTGTAGTAATTGATTTACCGAAAGACACGGTAAATCCGGCAGTAAAATTACCCTATATTTATCCTGAGCAGATCAGTATGCGCTCTTATAATCCGACGATTCAAGGACATAAAGGGCAGATTAAGCGGGCATTGAGAAAACTATTGAATGCGAAAAGACCTGTCATTTATGTGGGCGGCGGGGCGATTAACGCAGATTGTTCAGCAGAATTACTAGTATTGGCAGAAAAATTCAATATCCCTGTTATTAGCTCCATGATGGGATTGGGCAGTTTCCCTGCAACTCATCCGCAAAGCCTGGGTATGCTCGGTATGCATGGTACGTTCGAAGCTAACAAAGCAATCCATAGTTCAGATGTCATTTTTGCTGTCGGTGTGCGTTTTGATGATCGCACTACCAATAATCTGGAAAAATATTGCCCAGAAGCAACGGTATTACATATTGATATTGATCCGACATCAATTTCGAAAACGGTTTCCGCAGATGTACCTATTGTTGGTGATGCTAAACAGGTGCTTGGGCAAATGCTGGCGTTGCTGGAGACAGTAGAAGACACGCAAGATCCCGATGCGCTAAAAGATTGGTGGTTATCTATTCAGCAATGGCGTAGCCGTAAATGTCTCAATTTTGATCGCAGTGGTGAAAAAATTAAACCACAAGCTGCTATTGAAGTTCTCTATCGTCTGACGAAGGGGGAAGCTTATGTCACTTCCGATGTTGGACAGCATCAGATGTTTGTTGCATTGCATTACCCATTTGATAAACCAAGGCGTTGGATCAGTTCCGGTGGTTTGGGAACGATGGGATTTGGTTTACCGGCGGCTTTGGGCGTTAAACTGGTGAAACCGGAAGCGACGGTAGTCTGTGTTACGGGGGATGGTAGTATTCAGATGAATATTCAGGAGCTGTCTACCGCGTTGCAATATGGGTTGCCGATACTGGTTCTAAATTTGAATAACCGTTTCTTGGGCATGATAAGACAGTGGCAAGACATGATTTATGCTGGTCGTCATTCTCAGTCCTATATGGAATCCTTACCTGATTTTGTCAAATTGGCTGAGGCTTATGGTCATGTTGGCATTTCTATTCAACGTTATGATGAATTGGAAAGTAAATTAGCGGAGGCTCTTAGAGAGGTGACTGAAAATCAGCGACTGGTATTTGTTGATGTAACAGTGGATGAAACTGAACATGTATATCCTATGCAGATCCGTGGAGGAGCAATGGATGAGATGTGGTTAAGCAAAACGGAGAGAACCTGATTATGCGCCGGATTTTATCTGTATTACTTGAAAACGAATCAGGGGCTTTGTCCCGGGTTATTGGTCTGTTTTCCCAACGTGGCTACAACATTGAAAGTTTAACTGTCGCCCCAACTGATGATCCGACATTATCGCGGATGACAATTCAGACTAAGGGCGATGCAAGGGTACTTGAACAGATTGAAAAACAGTTGCACAAGTTGGTGGATGTGTTAAGAGTCAGTGAGTTGGCATCGGGTTCTCACGTAGAGCGTGAGATCATGTTAGTCAAATTACAGGCCAGCGGATATGGACGTGAAGAGATCAAACGCAGTACGGATATCTTCCGTGGTCAGATCGTTGATGTGACTTCGACCTTATATACTGTGCAATTGGTAGGAACCAGCGATAAGTTGGATGCATTTCTTGATGCTGTTCGAGATGTTGCAGAAATCGTTGAAGTTGCTCGTTCAGGTATTGTCGGCGTATCTCGCGGGGATAAAATTATGCGATGAAAAATCGCAAACTGCGGGGCAATATGCATACATTTATCAGGCTCTGCGATAAAGTAGGGCCTTTTTGGGGGTTATTAAGGAGTTAATGTGAAACTGGATGAAATTGCCCGCCTTGCAGGTGTTTCACGCACAACGGCCAGTTATGTAATTAATGGTAAAGCCAAGCAATACCGTGTCAGTGATAAAACGGTAGAAAAAGTGATGGCAGTGGTTAGAGAGCATAATTACCATCCTAATGCTGTGGCAGCCGGTCTCCGTGCAGGGCGTACCCGTTCTATTGGTTTGGTTATTCCAGATTTAGAAAATACCAGCTATACCCGTATTGCTAATTATTTGGAACGTCAGGCTCGTCAACGTGGCTATCAGTTATTAATAGCATGCTCGGAAGACCAACCTGATAATGAAATGCGCTGTGTTGAACACCTGTTGCAACGTCAGGTAGATGCAATTATTGTTTCTACCGCATTACCGCCGGAGCATCCTTTTTATCAACGTTGGGCAAATCGTTCTTTGCCTATTATCGCTCTCGATCGGGCACTTGAAAATGAACACTTTATCAGCGTAGTGGGTGATGATTTTGAAGATGCAAAGATGTTGGCGCAAGAATTTCGTCAATTTCCGGCTGAATCTGTGCTTTATCTCGGCGCATTACCTGAATTATCAGTCAGTTTTCTGCGTGAACAGGGGTTCCGTGAGGCATGGAAAGATGATCCTCGTAAAGTGATGTATCTTTACTCAAACAGCTATGAGCGTGATGCCGCTGCTGAAGCGTTCTCCAAATGGTTAGAAACTCATCCAATGCCACAAGCGTTGTTCACTACCTCTTTTGCCCTGTTGCAAGGGGTCATGGATGTTACCCTTAAACACAGCGGCCGTTTACCAAATCAATTGGTTATCGCGACTTTTGGTGATCATGAATTATTGGATTTCCTTGAATGCCCTGTGCTCTCAGTAGCGCAGCGTCATCGTGAAATTGCTGAACGGGTATTGGAACTGGTGTTAGCAAGTCTGGATGAAAAGCAGAAGCCAGGGCCAGGTATTACACGGATACATCGCGACTTATGTCGTCGAGGAAGCCTGAGCCGAAAAATATGACAAAAACCCCTCATTAATTTTCTGATGAGGGGTTTTGGTTGTCGGATTTGTCTTAAAAGAGGTGTGTAAAGGTAACTTTCAAGCAATCCTTACGTTGGGTGTTTCAGCGTGAGCAAATATCAATTTCGTTCATACATAAATTATTCAGTAGGAAGAAACGCATGGAATAAAGCTTATTTGAGTTTGGGATTTGTCTGTTTACCCCCCGTTTTTTTACCGTCTTTTATATATTAAATTGATTTTAATAATATTTATCTTATAGCTTTTTGTTTCTAGTTAGTTTGAGTGTTGAATGCGTCAAATAGAATGATAAACATTGCTGCACGGTGGTTAAATAGTAATGAAATGTAAATTATGTAAATAAATTAATCACACAACTATTTTTTTATTATTTTATCGTAAACATTTACTCTCTTTATGCTGGTAAAATTATTCAGAATTATCATGGTGTTAATTATTATTGATATTGCTAAATTTAATAATTATGTCTCCCAACAGCCAAAATCTTGCCATCAATGTAGCTAAAGCGCATCCGCTCTGGCTTGACAAGGTTTTCGTCCCATCCGTAAACTCCTTATTGTGGGGATTAGTGGGATAAAGTGGTAATTCTTGATCACCAGGGGCGACCTGAGTATGTTTCGTGGAGCAACGCAGATTAATCTTGATAGCAAGGGGCGGCTCACCGTACCTACCCGATACCGGGCTATGCTAAATGAGGAATCGCAAGGGCAAATGGTTTTTACCATCGACCTTCATCAGCCGTGCCTGTTGCTCTATACATTATCTGAATGGGAAATTATTGAAGAAAAACTTTCTCGCTTATCCAGCATGAATCCGGTGGAGCGCCGGGTGCAACGTTTGCTTTTAGGTCATGCCAGTGAATGTCAGATGGATAGTGCAGGACGTCTTTTGCTAGCCGGTACATTGCGCCAGCATGCAGGGCTAGTCAAAGAGGTTATGCTGGTTGGTCAGTTCAACAAATTTGAACTGTGGGATGAGCAGGCTTGGTATCAACAGGTTAAGGATGACATTGCGGCTGAGCAATCCACACAGGAACCTTTATCAGTACGGCTACAGGAATTATCACTATAAATATGGCAAATAGTCATTTTAAACATACCAGCGTATTGCTGGATGAAGCAGTCAACGGACTGAATATTCGTGAAAATGGAATCTATATTGACGGCACATTTGGCCGTGGCGGGCATTCACGTCTGATTTTGTCGCAATTGGGAACGGCAGGTCGTTTAATTGCAATTGATCGAGATCCGCAAGCGATTGAAGTGGCAAAAGCGATCACAGATCCCCGTTTTTCAATTGTACATGGGCCATTTTCTAAATTGGCTCACTATATAGAAAATGCCGGGCTGACTGGCAAAATTGATGGTGTATTACTGGATTTAGGTGTTTCTTCGCCTCAGTTGGATGATCCAGAACGCGGTTTTTCTTTTATGCGTGATGGGCCGCTAGATATGCGGATGGACCCGACTCGCGGGCAATCAGCAGCAGAATGGCTGATGCATGCGACAGCAGATGATATTGCTTGGGTATTGAAAACATTTGGTGAAGAGCGTTTCGCCAAACGTATTGCTAGGGCAATTGTGGCACGCAATCAGGAAGATCCCATTACCCGAACAAAAGCGCTAGCTGATTTGATTGCTCAGGCTAGCCCAGTAAAAGAGAAACATAAGCATCCAGCAACCAGGAGCTTCCAGGCGATTAGGATTTATATCAACAGTGAGCTGGAAGAAATTGAGCAAGCGCTGGAAGGGGCATTACAAGTGCTTGCGCCACAGGGGAGACTTTCAGTTATCAGTTTCCATTCGCTGGAAGATCGTATTGTTAAACGATTTATTCGTCAGAATAGTCGAGGGCCACAGGTGCCAGCGGGATTGCCATTAACAGAAGAGCAACTGAAAGCGCAAGGTGGGCGTAGCTTGAAATCGATTGGCAAGATGAAACCTTCAGAGGAAGAAGTGGCGGATAATCCACGGGCTCGCAGTTCTGTTTTGCGTTTTGCTGAAAAAGTTAGTGAATAATGGCAGGTGAACGTCACGGATTAACCGGTATTATCGGCAACGATTTACTCAAGAATGCCAAAATACCGCTAATTCTTCTAATCGCTGTACTGGTTTCGGCCATAGTCGTTGTAACCATTGCACATGAAACCCGCTTATTGACGGCTGAAAGAGAACATCTGGTCGTGGAACGAGATGCATTAGATATCGAGTGGCGCAATCTGATCCTCGAAGAAAATGCCTTAGGTGATCATAGTCGAGTTGAGCGGATAGCTGTTGAAAAAATGCATATGCAGCATGTTAATCCTGCTCAGGAAAACATTGTTGTTTCACAGTGAGTTAATTTAATTATTAAAAGGTAAGCGATGAAAGCAGCACGCTCCGTGAAATTAAAACGGCAAGAAGATAAAGCTAGTTTTGTTAGCTGGCGTTTTGCTTTGTTGTGCGGGGGGATTGCCGTGGCTTTAATTGGTTTATTGCTGAGGGTGACTTATTTGCAGGTCATCAACCCGGATCAACTGGTTAAAGAAGGTGATTTACGTTCCCTGCGCGTGCAGTCAATCCCTACCGCTCGCGGTATGATCAGTGACCGTATGGGGCGGCCTCTGGCTGTCAGCGTTCCAGTCAATGCAGTTTGGGCAGATCCGAAAGAGGTATTTGAAAAAGGGGGGATTACGGATGATACCCGCTGGAAAGCTTTATCTGATGCCATTAATTTACCTCTTGAGCAACTTACCGACAAAGTTAGTGCTAATCCGAAAGGCCGGTTTGTTTATTTAGCGCGTCAGGTTAATCCATCGGTTGGCGATTACATTCATAAACTGAAATTGCCGGGGATTTATTTGCGTCAGGAATCCCGGCGTTATTACCCGTCAGGTCAGGTGACAGCACATATTATTGGCGTAACCAACGTTGATGGTCAGGGTATTGAAGGTATAGAAAAAAGTTTTGATCGTTGGCTGACTGGTCAACCGGGTGAACGAACTGTACGCAAAGACCGCTTTGGTCGTGTCATCGAAGATATTTCATCTGTTGATAGTCTGGCGGCACACAATCTGGTATTGAGTATTGATGAACGCTTACAGGCGCTGGTTTACCGCGAATTAACCAATGCGGTGGCCTTTAATAAAGCGGAATCCGGCACAGCGGTATTGGTAGATGTTAATACCGGAGAAGTGCTGGCAATGGCGAACAGTCCGTCTTATAACCCAAATAATCTCGTCAATACACCAAAAGAAGCGATGCGTAACCGGGCCATTACCGATATTTTCGAGCCAGGTTCCACGGTTAAGCCGATGGTGGTAATGGCTGCGCTGAATGATGGTATCATCAAAGAAAATACGGTTATTAATACAATACCTTTTAGAATAAGTGGCAAAGAAATTAGAGATGTATCCCGTCATTCGGAATTATCTATCACTGGTATTTTACAAAAATCGAGTAATGTCGGTGTTTCTAAGCTGGCGTTAGCTATGCCTGCGACAGAGTTGGTGGATGTTTATTCACGTTTTGGGTTAGGAAAGGCGACCAATCTGGGGTTGGTTGGAGAAAGCAGCGGCTTATATCCAACAGGAAAACAACGGTGGTCAGACCTTGAGAGAGCGACCTTTTCTTACGGTTATGGGCTAATGGTAACACCATTACAGTTAGCGCGGGTCTATGCAACGATTGGCAGCATGGGTATTTATCGTCCTCTGTCAATTACCAAAGTTGATCCACCTGTGCCAGGCACAAGAGTATTTCCTGAGCCTATCATGCGGACAGTCGTTCATATGATGGAAAGTGTGGCTTTGCCTGGCGGTGGTGGAGTGCGGGCAGCGATAAAAGGTTATCGGATCGCAATCAAGACGGGGACAGCCAAGAAAGTCGGGCCGGATGGCAAATACGCTAATCGATATATCTCTTACGCCGCAGGTGTCGCCCCTGCAAGTAACCCAAGATTCGCACTGGTTGTGGTCATTAATGATCCACTGACAGGTAAGTATTACGGTGGTGTGGTTTCTGCGCCGGTATTTGGCGCCATTATGGGGGGCGCTCTACGCATCATGAATGTGGAGCCAGATGCTTTGGCGGCAGGTGATAAAAACGAATTTGTGATTAATAAGAAAGAGGATACAGGTGGCAGATCGTAATCTACGCGATTTACTCGCGCCGTTAGGTATTGACGCCCCAGTGCGTGAGTTACGCGAAATGACATTGGACAGCCGTAAATCGTCTGCCGGAGATCTGTTTGTCGCTATTAAAGGGCACCAGACAGATGGCCGACACTACATTCCTCAAGCCATCGCACAAGGGGTTGCGGCGGTTATTGCAGAAGCCCAGAGCGAGGCTGATAACGGAACCGTACAAATTATGCATGGTGTTCCGGTTGTTTATGTGAACGATTTGAATAATAAGTTGTCACAGTTAGCTGGTGAGTTTTATTGTCACCCTGGTGATAAATTGCACTTGATTGGTGTAACCGGAACCAATGGTAAAACAACCACTACTCAATTACTTGCGCAGTGGAGCCACGCATTAGGTGAAACCAGTGCGGTGATGGGAACTGTTGGCAATGGTTTACTGGGGCGTGTGGCGCCAAGTGAAAATACCACAGGCTCTGCTGTTGATATCCAACTGGATTTGCAACAACTTGTTCGGCAAGGGGCGACTTTTGCGGCAATGGAAGTCTCTTCTCATGGACTGGTTCAGGGGCGTGTGGCTGCGTTGCCGTTTGAGGCGGCAGTGTTTACCAATTTGAGCCGTGACCATCTTGATTATCACGGTGATATGGAACACTACGAAGCGGCTAAATGGCTGCTCTTTTCCACTCATAATGTGAAGCGACAAATCATTAATGCTGATGATGAGATTGGATTGAAATGGTTATCTCGTTTACCACAAGCGGTTGCTGTAACGATGGAAAACCGTCTGCCGGAGAATTGGCAGGGCCGTTGGTTGGCGGCGCGTGAAATAAAGTATCACGATAAAGGGGTCTCTATCACCTTCGAGTCTAGTTGGGGGGGCGGTACAATTGATAGTTCCCTAATGGGGGCATTTAATGTCAGCAACTTGCTGTTGGCGCTTTCCACCCTATTAGCTCTGGATTATCCGTTGGAAAAACTGCTTGAAACAGCTTCTTGCCTGAAACCTGTCTGTGGGCGAATGGAAGTATTCACTGCGCCGGGCAAACCCGTTGTCGTTGTTGATTATGCTCACACACCTGATGCGCTGGAAAAAGCTTTGATGGCGGCACGTTTGCATTGTCAAGGTAAGCTTTGGTGTGTTTTTGGTTGTGGTGGTGATCGTGATAAAGGTAAACGCCCATTGATGGGAGGCGTTGCGGAACAGTGGGCCGATTGTGTGATTGTGACTGATGATAATCCGCGCAATGAAGAACCACAGGCGATTGTTGCTGATATTCTGACGGGTTTTCTTGATCCGGGGAGAGCGATAGTGATTCATGGACGTGTTGAAGCGGTAACCAACGCTATTATGCAGGCAAAAGCAGATGAGGTTGTATTGATAGCGGGTAAAGGCCATGAAGATTATCAATTGGTCGGCCATCGTCGTCTGGATTACTCAGACCGGTTAACTGTCGCTCGGTTATTGGGGGTGATTGCATGATTTCCCTTACTTTGCAACAACTGGCACAAGTAACGAATGGCGTATTGAATCAGGTGACTGAACAGCAGGCAGCAAATATTTGTATCAGTGATGTGACTACTGACAGCCGTCGGGTTGGCAATGGCAGCCTGTTTATTGCCTTGAAAGGTGAGCGCTTTGATGCTCATGATTTTTTTGCTGACGCAGTAAAAGCCGGTGCCGGTGCTTTGCTTGTCAGCCGTGTGTTGGATGTTAACTTTCCACAAGTCGTGGTTAAAGATACTCGTTTAGCAATGGGTAAATTAGCGGGTTGGGTTCGCCGACAGAGTAATGCGCGTGTTGTTGCGTTGACCGGTTCGTCCGGTAAAACATCGGTGAAAGAGATGACCGCGGCGATTTTGCGCCAGTGTGGCAACACGCTCTATACCGCGGGTAACCTGAATAATGATATCGGCGTACCGCTGACATTGTTCAAATTGACAGAACAACATGAGTTTGCTGTGGTTGAATTAGGTGCGAGCCATGTCGGTGAAATTGCCTATACCGTAGAAATGGTTCGGCCAGAAACGGCATTAGTCAATAACCTGTTTGCTGCGCACTTAGCGGATTTTGGTTCTCTCGCGAGTATCGCAAAAGCTAAGGGCGAGATTTTTACCGGCCTGCCAGAAAAAGGTACGGCGATTATCAATCTGGAAAGCAATGATTGGGTTCACTGGCAACAGGTTATTGGCGACAAAACCGTACAGCGTTTTTCCATGCAACAAGCATCAGGTGCTGATTTTTACGCTACGGATATTCAGGTTAAACAACTGACTACGGATTTTTGTCTGCACACGCCTATTGGTAGCACAGAAATCAACTTGCCGTTGCCTGGGAAACACAATGTCGCCAATGCGTTAGCGGCCAGTGCGTTGGCAATCTCTGTTGGCGCAACCTTACGAGATATTCGTCTGGGTTTGTCGGAGCTGAAAGCAGTACCGGGGAGGTTGTTTCCAATCAATCTGACAGAAGGAAAATTGCTGCTTGATGACACGTATAACGCCAATGTTGGTTCAATGACCGTTGCGGTCCAGGTGTTATCACAGATGCCGGGTTACCGAGTGCTGGTAGTCGGCGATATAGGGGCATTGGGTGAACAGTCAGAAGATTACCATCGTCAGATTGGTGAAACCGCGGCTTCTTGCGGTATCGATAGTGTGTTCAGTGTGGGTAAATTAAGTATTCATGTTAGTGAGGCAAGCGGTTGTGGTCGGCATTTTGCGGATAAAGCCGCATTGATCGCAACATTGGTTCCATTATTACAGCAACACAAAGTCATTTCAGTGTTAGTTAAAGGTTCGCGTAATACCACAATGGAAGATGTTGTCCACGCATTACAGGAGAGTTTCACATGTTAGTTTGGCTGGCCGAATATTTGGTCAAATATCACACCGGCTTTAACGTCTTTTCTTACTTGACGTTTAGGGCTATCGTCAGCCTGCTGACTGCTTTAGCTATCGCATTGTGGATGGGGCCGCGAATGATCGCCTTCCTGCAAAAATTACAAATTGGGCAGGTTGTTCGCAACGATGGGCCGGAGTCTCACTTTAGCAAACGTGGTACGCCGACGATGGGCGGTTTGCTGATCTTACTTTCAATTACGATTTCTACACTGTTGTGGGTGCGTTTGAATAACCCCTATGTTTGGTGCGTGCTGATTGTGTTGATTGGTTACGGTATTGTTGGTTTTGTGGATGATTACCGCAAAGTCGTGCGCAAAGATACTAAAGGGTTAATTGCCCGCTGGAAGTATTTCTGGCAGTCCGTCCTGGCATTAGGGGTGGCGTTTGCCATGTACAGCGTCGGTAAAGATACTCCTGCAACGCAATTGGTCGTGCCATTCTTTAAAGATGTGATGCCGCAACTGGGTGTGCTTTACATTCTGTTGACCTACTTTGTGATTGTCGGAACCAGTAACGCAGTGAATCTGACGGACGGATTAGATGGTTTGGCAATTATGCCAACCGTTTTTGTCGCGGCGGGTTTTGCTTTGGTGGCATGGGCGACAGGTAACGTCAATTTTGCTAACTATCTGCATATCCCTTATCTGAGTCATGCTGGCGAGTTGGTTATCGTCTGTACTGCGATTGTTGGCGCGGGGTTAGGTTTCTTGTGGTTTAACACTTATCCGGCGCAAGTTTTCATGGGTGATGTGGGTTCTTTGGCATTAGGTGGCGCATTGGGGACGATTGCTGTGTTGCTACGTCAAGAGTTTCTACTGGTGATTATGGGCGGTGTGTTTGTGATGGAAACCTTGTCAGTTATTTTACAGGTGGGTTCTTTTAAACTGCGTGGGCAGCGTATTTTCCGTATGGCGCCTATTCACCATCATTATGAGTTGAAAGGCTGGCCAGAACCGCGTGTTATTGTACGTTTTTGGATTATTTCTCTGATGCTAGTGCTGATTGGCCTGGCAACATTGAAGGTACGTTAATCATGGCGGATTATTTGGGTAAAAAAGTCGTCATTATCGGGTTGGGGCTGACAGGTCTCTCTTGTGTTGACTTTTTTATGGCACGAGGTGTGATCCCGCGAGTGATGGATACGCGTGCGGCGCCACCCGGCAAGGATAAACTGCCCGATGGTGTTGAGTGTCACAGTGGAAGCCTGAATGCTGACTGGTTGATGGATGCTGATTTGATTGTCGTAAGCCCGGGCATTGCCTTGGCAACGGCGGAATTGCAGGCTGCGGCTAATGCAGGTATTGAAATTGTTGGTGATATCGAGTTGTTTTGCCGTGAAGCAACAGCTCCGATAGTCGCCATTACTGGCTCTAATGGTAAAAGTACCGTTACCAGTCTTGTCGGTGAAATGGCGAAAGCGGCTAATTGGCAGGTGGGGGTTGGCGGTAATATTGGCCTGCCTGCATTAGAATTGTTGAAGAAATCTTGTCAGCTTTATGCCTTAGAGCTCTCCAGTTTCCAGTTGGAAACCACATATAGCCTGAACGCAACAGCCGCCGCTGTGCTTAATGTGACTGAGGACCATATGGATCGTTATCCTCAGGGGATATCTCAGTACCGAGCGGCTAAATTGAGGATTTATCATCAGGCGAAAAGATGCATTGTGAATGCTCAAGATCCTCTGACACTGCCTGAAACGGGTATGGACAGCTGTTGTGTCAGCTTTGGTGTCGATTGTGGCGACTACCAGCTTGATAGTGAAAATGCCTGTTTGAAAGTTCACAACCAATCACTGTTGGCGACAAATGAAATTAAGCTGACTGGACGACATAACTACGTCAATGGATTGGTTGCATTGGCTTTAGCTGATGCGGTTGGTATTCCCCGTGAAGCCAGTTTGGCGACATTGACGGTTTATCCGGGACTAGACCATCGTTTCCAACTTGTTCATTTGAACAACGGGGTGCGTTGGATTAATGATTCTAAGGCGACCAATGTTGGCAGTACGGTGGCGGCGCTCGATGGTCTGAACCTTGAGGGTTCGCTCTATTTGCTGTTAGGTGGTGATGGTAAGTCGGCAGACTTTTCTCCGCTCAAGCCTCTCCTTGGTGGAGATAACATTCGGCTTTACTGCTTTGGTCGGGATGGGAAACGACTGGCGCAACTACGCCCGGAAATAGCGACATTAACTGAAACTATGGAACAGGCGATACGCGATATTGTTCCGCGGCTAGTGGCGGGTGACATGGTGCTGTTATCTCCTGCTTGTGCAAGCCTTGATCAGTTCCGTAATTTTGAACAGCGTGGTCATGAGTTTACTCGTTTGGCAGAGGAGTTGGGCTGATGTCTATTCCGGGATTCAGTAGATTAAAAGACTGGGTTATTGGTGGCCGTGAAACTGATGCCGCCAATATGGTGTTGTATGATCGCACACTGGTTTGGCTGACACTCGGATTGGGAATTATCGGCTTTGTTATGGTGACATCAGCATCGATGCCGGTTGGGCAGCGTCTTGCGGAAGATCCGTTTCTGTTTGCTAAGCGTGATGCGATTTATCTCTTGCTGGCTTTCGGGTTGTCATTGATCACACTGCGTATCCCGATGGATTTCTGGCAACGCTATAGCAATCTGATGCTGCTTATTTCCGTTATTTTGTTGCTGGTTGTCTTGGTAGTGGGAAATTCAGTAAATGGGGCATCGCGTTGGATTGCCATTGGGCCTTTGAGAATTCAACCTGCTGAGTTATCGAAACTTTCTCTATTTTGCTATCTCGCCAGTTATTTGGTGCGCAAAGTCGAGGAAGTGCGGAATAACTTTTGGGGGTTCTGTAAGCCAATGGGCGTGATGGTTGTGTTAGCGGTGTTGCTTCTGGCTCAACCTGACTTGGGAACCGTGGTTGTACTGTTTGTAACAACGTTGGCAATGCTATTTCTGGCCGGAGCAAAGTTATGGCAGTTTCTCGCGATTATTGGTTCAGGGGTATTCGCGGTGGTTCTGTTAATCATTGCTGAACCTTATCGTATACGCCGTGTAACTTCCTTTCTGGACCCTTGGGAAGATCCATACGGCAAAGGTTATCAATTAACGCAATCTTTGATGGCTTTTGGTCGTGGGGAATTTTTAGGGCAAGGACTAGGAAATTCAGTACAGAAATTGGAATACCTGCCGGAAGCGCATACTGACTTTATTTTCTCTGTTTTGGCAGAAGAATTAGGTTACGTAGGTGTGGTTTTGGTGTTGTTAATGATATTCTTCGTCGCTTTTCGCGCAATGACGATAGGCCGTCGCGCATTACAGATGGATCAGCGTTTTTCGGGTTTTCTGGCTTGTTCGGTGGGTATTTGGTTTAGTTTTCAGGCTCTGGTTAACGTTGGGGCCGCCGCAGGTATGTTACCGACTAAAGGTTTGACTTTGCCTTTGATTAGTTACGGTGGTTCAAGTTTGCTGATTATGTCGACAGCTATCGTATTGCTATTAAGAATTGATTTTGAAACACGCTTGGCAAAAGCTCAGGCGTTTGTAAGGAGCCCCCGATGAGTGGCAAAACCCGGCGTTTAATGGTGATGGCAGGTGGAACCGGAGGACATGTCTTCCCAGGGTTGGCTGTGGCTCATCATTTAAAAGACCAGGGCTGGGACGTTCTCTGGTTGGGAACAGCGGATCGTATGGAAGCCGATTTAGTACCGAAACATGGCATTAACATTGAATTTATCCAAATTTCGGGTCTGCGAGGTAAAGGGATCAAAGCATTATTAGCTGCCCCGGTCCGAATTTTCAAAGCAATCCGTCAGGCAAAGGCGATTATACGTTGCTATCAGCCAGATGTCGTGCTTGGCATGGGGGGATATGTTTCTGGTCCCGGCGGTATTGCTGCGTGGATGTGCGGTGTTCCGGTTGTGTTGCATGAACAGAATGGTATTGCCGGGCTGACAAACCGGTGGCTGGCTAAAATTGCTACGACTGTTTTACAAGCCTTTCCCGGCGCATTTCCAAAAGCGCCCGTTGTTGGCAACCCTGTCCGCGAAGATGTGTTGGCATTGCCTATACCTGAACAACGTTTGACAGGGCGTGAAGGTCCGATTCGGATTTTGGTTGTTGGTGGCAGTCAAGGGGCGAGAATTCTTAACCAGACAATGCCTGAAATTGCTACCCGTATGGGTGATAAAATCACGCTTTGGCATCAGACAGGCAAAGGGGCTAAAGAAAGTGTTCAGAATGCCTACAACAATTTAGTTAAATGCGAACATAAGGTTACTGAATTTATTGACGATATGGCACAAGCTTATGCTTGGGCTGATGTGGTGATTTGTCGCTCTGGCGCATTGACGGTTAGTGAAGTGTCTGCGGCGGGATTACCTGGGATTTTTGTGCCATTTCAGCATAAAGATCGTCAGCAATACTGGAATGCGTTACCTCTAGAAAAGGTTGGCGCGGCAAAAATACTGGAACAACCCCAATTTACGGTTGATGCAGTAATCGAATTATTAACTCAGTGGCAACGGCCGCAATTGTTGGAAATGGCGGAAAAAGCCCGTTCAGCGGCAATTGTTGATGCAACTGAGCGAGTATCGGCGGCATTAATCGATGCGGCGAAAAAATGATTTAGACCGCTTTAAAATGGGCGGTGAAGCAAACATACATAGTGAAGAAGAAAACGTGAATACACAACAACTGGCGAAATTAAGAGCTTTCGTGCCTGAGATGAGAAAAGTCAGGCACATCCACTTTGTTGGCATTGGTGGTGCTGGCATGGGAGGGATCGCCGAAGTGTTGGCTAATGAAGGTTATCAGATTAGTGGATCTGATTTGGCGCCAAACCCGGTAACTCGACAACTGACTAAGTTGGGCGTTCAGATTTATTTTAACCATCGGCCTGAAAATATACTGGATGCCAGTGTTGTTGTGGCTTCAAGCGCAATTCAGGCGGGTAACCCGGAAATTGTTGCTGCTCGTGAGGCCCGAATTCCGGTGATTCGCAGAGCGGAGATGTTGGCGGAACTCATGCGCTACCGTCATGGTATTGCGATTGCCGGGACTCATGGTAAAACAACCACAACAGCGATGATTTCTAGCATCTATGCGCAGGCTGGCTTAGATCCTACTTTTGTTAATGGTGGTTTAGTTAAAGCGGCGGGAACACATGCTCGTCTTGGCAGTAGCCGTTATTTAATTGCAGAAGCTGACGAAAGTGATGCCTCTTTCTTGCATTTGCAGCCGATGGTGGCGGTCATTACGAATATCGAAGCAGACCATATGGATACCTATCATGGTGACTTCGAAAACCTGAAACAGACGTTTATTAACTTTTTGCACAACTTACCGTTCTATGGGCGTGCGATTATGTGTGTTGATGATCCGGTTGTCAAAGAGTTAATTCCTCGTGTGGGGCGCTATATCACGACGTATGGTTTTAGTGAAGAAGCAGATGTTCGTATTACCCATTATGAGCAAAAAGGTGCTCAGGGATATTTTACTGTCAGTCGTCAAGATATGGCGGATCTGAAAGTCGTATTGAATGCGCCAGGTCGTCATAACGCGCTGAATGCCGCGGCGGCAGTGGCTGTTGCGACTGAGGAAGGGATTTCTGGCAGTGATATTTTGGCTGCGTTGGTCGGTTTTCAGGGAACCGGACGCCGTTTTGATTTTTTGGGGAATTTTTCTCTGGAACATGTTAACGGCAAAGATGGCAGTGCAATGTTGGTTGATGATTATGGTCATCATCCAACAGAAGTGGACGCGACCATTAGAGCAGCCCGTGCTGGCTGGCCGGATAAACGTATTGTGATGATATTTCAACCTCATCGTTATACCCGAACCCGTGATTTATACGATGACTTTGCCAATGTATTGAATCAGGTAGATGTATTGTTGATGTTGGACGTTTACTCCGCTGGTGAAGCGGTTATTCCGGGGGCGGATAGTCGTTCGTTGTGCCGTACTATCCGTAGCCGCGGTAAGTTAGATCCGATTTTGGTGTCTGATCCGGCAAAGGCGACCGCTGCGTTGGCTCAGGTGCTGGATGGTAATGATTTAATTCTGGTTCAAGGGGCCGGCAATATAGGCAAAATAGCGCGTAATTTGGCTGAAACAAAATTACAGCCATCTTTGAATGAGGAAAAACACAATGGCTGAGAAAGTCGCGGTACTGTTGGGGGGAACTTCCGCTGAACGTGAAGTTTCGCTGTTATCGGGACAAGCCGTGTTGGCTGGCTTGAGAGAAGCGGGTATTGATGCTCATCCAGTTGATACAAAAGATTTTCCTGTGACTCAACTTAAAGAGGCCGGATTTGAGAAAGTTTTTATCGCGCTTCATGGGCGTGGTGGGGAAGATGGTACTTTGCAAGGTGTATTAGAATTTTTGCAATTGCCTTATACCGGTAGTGGCGTGATGGCCTCTGCATTGTCAATGGACAAATTGCGCACAAAACAGTTATGGCAAGGGATTGGATTGACTGTTTCGCCATATGTTTCAATGAATTCTCAGCAATTTGAACGATTGACGGATTTTCAACTCCAAGAATATGTAGCAGATTTAGGTCTGCCATTAATTGTTAAGCCAAGTCTGGAAGGTTCCAGTGTTGGTATGACTAAGGTTAATGAGATTTCGGAGTTGCGTGGCGCATTAGAGGCGGCGTTTTGTTATGACGTTGATTTACTGATAGAAAAATGGTTGTACGGCCCTGAATACACGGTAGCTATCCTTGGCGATACAGCTTTACCTTCTATTCGTATTCAACCCGCTGCTGTTTTTTATGATTATGATGCAAAATATCTGTCTGAAGAAACACAGTATTTTTGTCCAAGCGGCTTAAGTGATGAAAAAGAGCAGCAATTGGTAGAAATGGCGCTTAAAGCTTATCAATCAGTAGGATGTAGTGGTTGGGGACGGGTAGATATCATGATGGATAGTGATGGTGGTTTCTTTCTGCTGGAGGTGAATACATCGCCAGGGATGACCAGTCACAGCTTGGTGCCGATGGCTGCGCGTCAGGCTGGATTAAGTTTTTCACAATTGGTAGCAAAAATTTTGGAGTTGGCTGATTGATATGTCTCAAGCGGCCCTGAAAGTAAGGGGACGGGATAATGAAAATAGCAGTTCTCGTCCTAGTAACGGCTCTTACCTGGCAGGGCTTATCTTCTTCCTGATGGTAATTGGGACCATTATTTGGGGAGGTTGGGCTGTCCTTAATTGGATGAAAGATGCGAACAGATTGCCTATTTCAAAACTGGTGGTAACGGGTGAGCGTCACTACACTACCAACGATGATATCCGGCAGGCAATTTTGTCATTAGGGCAACCGGGAACTTTCATGACGCAGGATGTGAATATCATTCAGCAACAAATTGAACGGATGCCGTGGATAAGGCAAGTCACTGTCCGTAAACAGTGGCCTGATGAACTGAGAATTCATCTGGTAGAATATGTCCCTTATGCACGCTGGAATGAAACACAGATGTTGGATGCCGAAGGTCAGGCATTCAGTATTCCGGCTGAATGGGAAGTTAAAGGGTATTTCCCGATGCTTTATGGCCCACAAGGTAATGAAAAAGAAGTACTTGATGGTTACCGGGCTATGGCTAAACTTCTCGCCGCCAATAAACTGAAATTAAAAGCGGCGGCAATGACTGCGCGTCGTTCCTGGCAAGTGACGCTGGATAATGGTGTCCAGTTAAAGCTGGGAAGAATGGATACAATAGGCCGTATTAAACGTTTTATCGAGCTTTATCCGCTGTTACAGCAGAACACAGAGAAAAGGGTAGATTACGTGGATTTGCGTTATGACAGTGGCGCCGCGGTAGGTTGGGCGCCTTTACCTATTGGTGATCCTAATGCTCCGGCCAAAGGGCAATAAACAATTACTGGCAATAATTATATGAGGCAGGCAGAACAACGATGATCAAATCGACGGACAGAAAATTAGTAGTTGGCCTAGAGATTGGCACAGCAAAGGTATCTGCCCTTGTTGGTGAAATTCTGCCCGATGGTATGGTTAATATTATCGGGGTGGGAAGCTGTCCATCCCGCGGTATGGATAAAGGCGGTGTAAACGATCTGGAGTCGGTTGTTAAATGTGTACAGCGGGCTATTGATCAGGCTGAATTGATGGCAGATTGTCAAATTTCCTCTGTTTATCTGGCGTTATCTGGAAAACATATTAGTTGTCAGAATGAAATCGGGATGGTTCCTATTTCCGAAGAGGAAGTCACTCAGGAAGATGTAGACAATGTTGTTCATACTGCCAAATCAGTTCGTGTGCGTGATGAATACCGAATACTGCACGTTATTCCGCAAGAATATGCCATCGATTATCAGGAAGGCATTAAAAATCCGGTGGGACTTTCCGGTGTGCGTATGCAGGCGAAAGTTCACTTGATTACCTGTCATAATGACATGGCGAAAAATATTGCAAAAGCCGTTGAGCGCTGTGGCTTGAAAGTCGACCAGCTTATTTTTTCCGGGTTGGCCGCCAGCTATGCTGTTTTGACCGAAGACGAGCGTGAATTGGGCGTTTGCGTGGTAGATATCGGCGGCGGGACGATGGATATTGCGGTGTATACCGGCGGAGCGCTGCGCCATACCAAAGTTATTCCTTATGCCGGCAACGTTGTCACCAGTGATATTGCTTATGCCTTTGGTACGCCGCCAAGCGATGCGGAAACGATAAAGGTACGCCACGGTTGTGCGCTAGGTTCGTTAGTCAGCAAAGATGAAAGTGTGGAAGTGCCAAGTGTCGGGGGACGTCCACCACGTAGCTTACAGCGCCAGACGTTGGCTGAGGTGATTGAGCCGCGTTACATCGAATTATTGAACTTAGTGAATGATGAAATCTTGCGATTGCAGGAACAGTTACGCCAGCAGGGGGTTAAACACCACTTGGCTGCGGGTATTGTCTTGACTGGTGGTGGTGCTCAGATTGATGGCTTGGCTGAATGTGCTCAGCGTGTGTTCCACGCTCAGGTGCGTATTGGTCAACCTCTTAATATTACTGGTCTGACGGACTATGCGCAGCAACCCTATTATTCAACAGCGGTGGGGTTGCTGCATTACGGGAAAGCCTCTCATCTTAATGGTGATGCGGATATTGAAAAACATGCTTCAGTGAGTCGCTGGTTTAAGAGAGTCAGTAGCTGGCTGAAAAAAGAGTTTTAATTTTATACAGAGGCTGCATTTTCTTTAGCCTCGATATAAAGGCACAAAGCGGAGAGAAACTATATGTTTGAACCAATAGAATTAACCAATGACGCGGTGATTAAGGTCATCGGCGTCGGCGGTGGCGGCGGTAACGCTGTTGAGCACATGGTGCGTGAGCGCATCGAAGGTGTTGAATTCTTTGCAGTAAATACGGATGCTCAGGCATTGCGTAAAACGGCTGTCGGCCAGACTATCCAGATTGGTAATGGTATTACTAAAGGTTTGGGAGCTGGGGCAAACCCGGAAGTTGGTCGCACTGCTGCTCAGGAAGATCGGGATGCATTGCGCACCGCGCTTGATGGCGCGGATATGGTATTTATCGCTGCCGGTATGGGTGGTGGTACCGGTACTGGCGCAGCGCCTGTGGTAGCTGAAATTGCAAAAGAGCTTGGAATTCTGACCGTTGCTGTGGTGACTAAGCCTTTCAATTTCGAAGGTAAGAAACGCATGGCGTTTGCCGAACAAGGGATCACTGAATTATCCAAGCATGTAGATTCATTGATTACTATCCCTAACGACAAACTGTTGAAAGTGCTTGGTCGTGGCATTTCACTACTGGATGCTTTCGGCGCAGCTAATGACGTTTTGAAAGGCGCGGTTCAGGGCATCGCTGAATTGATCACGCGTCCAGGGCTGATGAATGTTGACTTTGCTGACGTGCGTACCGTGATGTCCGAAATGGGCTACGCCATGATGGGTTCCGGTATTGCACAGGGTGAAGATCGCGCAGAAGAGGCCGCTGAGATGGCGATTTCCAGTCCATTGCTGGAAGATATCGACTTATCGGGCGCTCGTGGTGTTCTGGTTAACATTACTGCTGGCTTTGATCTGCGTTTGGATGAGTTCGAAACAGTGGGTAACACGATCCGTGCATTTGCATCTGATAATGCAACCGTCGTGATCGGTACTTCTCTGGACCCAGACATGAATGATGAATTGCGTGTGACTGTGGTTGCCACCGGTATTGGTATGGATAAACGTCCTGAAATTACGTTGGTTACCAATAAGTCTTCTCAGTCAAGTGTAATGGAACACCGTCATCAGCACATGTCTGGCGGTATGTCTTCATTGTCGGAAGAAAATAAACCAGCGGCAAAAGTGGTGAATGACCAAAGCGTACAAACTAGCAAGGAGCCCGATTATTTGGATATTCCTGCATTTTTGCGTAAACAGGCCGATTAATAGCTAAAAAATTGGATTCTCCGCTTTTTGTGCTAAACTTCCCCGCCAACCATAGTGTATAGTGGTTGGCAGGATGGATAACATTGCGAGATAAAACGATGATCAAACAAAGGACACTTAAACGTATTGTTCAGGCGACTGGCGTCGGTTTACACACCGGTAAAAAAGTCACACTAACAATGCGCCCAGCACCGGCTAATACCGGGGTCATCTATCGCCGCACTGACTTGAATCCACCGGTTGATTTCCCGGCAGATGCAAAATCCGTGCGTGATACTATGCTCTGTACTTGCCTGGTAAATGAGCATGACGTGCGAATCTCAACGGTTGAGCACCTGAATGCAGCGCTTGCGGGGTTAGGTATCGATAATATTATTATCGACGTTGACGCGCCAGAAATTCCTATTATGGATGGTAGTGCCAGCCCGTTTGTTTTCCTGCTGCTGGATGCGGGCATTGAAGAGCTGAACGTAGCGAAAAAATTCCTGCGTATTAAGGAAACTGTACGTGTGGAGGAGGGTGATAAGTGGGCGGAGATGACACCTTATAATGGTTTCAGTCTGGATTTCACTATTGACTTCAATCATCCTGCGATTGATTCAAGCTCTCAACGTTACTGTCTGGATTTCTCGGCAGAAGCGTTTGTTCGTCAAATCAGTCGTGCACGTACATTTGGCTTTATGCGTGATATTGAATACTTACAATCTAAAGGCTTATGTTTAGGCGGCAGCTTTGATTGTGCGATTGTTGTTGATGACTATCGTGTACTGAATGAAGATGGCTTGCGTTTTGAAGACGAATTTGTCCGTCATAAAATGCTGGATGCAATTGGTGATCTGTTTATGTGTGGCTATAACATCATTGGCGCGTTTACTGCGTTCAAATCGGGTCATGCGTTGAACAATAAACTATTGCAGGCAGTTCTGGCGCAAGAAAGCGCATGGGAACTGATCACTTTCGAAGATGAAGCTGAAATGCCATTGGCTTTTCGTGCTCCATCAACTGTAATGGCGTAACTCTCTAGTGTGCTGAGAATAATTCAATGATATATCAGTGGGTTATGTTATCAGTGATTTTGTTCTCGCTGTTGTTTTTTACTCAGCGTTAGCGCTTATTTTTTAGCTGTGCTGGCACTCTCTCCGGCCAGTGCAGCTAATCGCTCTAATCTTTCCTTCAACTTTTTTGGGCTGCGGTTTGCTAGCACTATTAATTCTTTCGCACTCTCTTGACTTAACTGACGCATCGGTAACGTTTTGTGACCATCGCTCATCGTTTTTGCGAAGCTCTGCGCACTATTGCCATGCTTAATCATAAGTGATGGGTTAATCCTGATGTCGATAGATGACAATGATGGTAGAATTTCGCTTCTTAGTGTAGAAAGCAGCGTTGGCAGTTCGTAACGTAATCTGGTCATCCAACTGGCGTTTCCTGCTTCCAGTACCAGAATTTGTTTGCGATAATTAGCGACCCGACACCACGGATGTAATTGTGCGGGAAGCAAGCTGATAACGGCACGGTTGAGTTTTAACAAAGCGACGGCACGTTGCTGGATAACATGAAGCGGGTTTTTCTCAACGGCAGCGACGTCTTCAAAAAGAACATCTAATGATTGTGGGCGGCTATCGCGCATAATAACAGTAGCTCCGGTATGATGAAGGATTAATGGGTATTCTAAATCTTTGGCGACAATTTGGCAGACGTTATTTCTGGTCACATCTGTTATTAGGGGTGGTTGCGGCAAGTATTGGCGTTCCTACCATTTTAGCGGGTGTTGCCGATAATATTTCACAAGCTAATACCTCCCCTAGCCAGAGTTGGCAAAATCAGGCTTTATCAGCTTTTGATAACCTATTCTCATTGCAGAATGTTCAACATCAGCCTGTCAATGGCGTTAATTACTGGCAACAACATGCGGTACGCAATGTGATCAGGCAGCTTTCTTTTGTTTTTTCTGTTTCTCAACCTATGAACGATGAAACAACAAAACAAAGTATCCGGTTAAGTTCTTCCAGTATTCAGCAGCTTGTACTAGAAACTTTGAATGCACTATTAACTCAGAAACCTAAGCCACCTGAACCAGTTCCAGATATACCATTCCTGAATATTGCATCACAATCTTCTTATACTCCGACGTTTTGGATTGCTAAAGCCCAAGGTATCCGTGCAGGTCCTACTGCTTATCTCTGAATCTTCGTTTTTTTACAAATTCCGAAATAATAAATAACTATTTGTTGGCTGCGAGATAACGGCCTTATCTGAGATGTAATTAACTATGCTGATTAAATTATTAACAAAGGTTTTTGGTAGTCGTAATGACCGTACACTGCGTCGTATGCGTAAAGTTGTTGATGTGATCAACCGCATGGAGCCAGAGTTTGAAAAATTGTCTGATGATGAATTGAAGGGTAAAACTGCCGAATTTCGTACCCGTTTAGAAAAGGGGGAATCGCTGGAAAATTTGTTGCCTGAAGCATTTGCAATAGTACGTGAAGCGAGTAAGCGCGTGTTTGCTATGCGTCATTTCGATGTTCAGTTATTGGGGGGGATGGTTCTGAATGAACGTTGTATTGCTGAGATGCGTACTGGTGAAGGTAAAACACTGACAGCGACTTTACCTGCTTATTTGAATGCATTAACAGGGCGTGGTGTTCACGTAGTTACAGTGAATGATTATCTGGCACAGCGCGACGCTGAAAATAACCGCCCACTGTTTGAATTTTTGGGGTTGAGCGTTGGTATTAACCTGCCAGGTATGCCGGCACCTGTTAAACGCCAGGCATATGCGGCGGATATTACCTATGGTACTAACAACGAATATGGCTTTGATTATCTTCGTGACAACATGGCGTTTAGTCCGGAAGAGCGTGTGCAGCGTAAATTACATTATGCGCTAGTGGATGAAGTTGACTCCATTCTGATTGACGAAGCGCGGACGCCATTGATTATCTCTGGCCCCGCGGAAGATAGCTCTGAACTTTATATCAAAGTCAATAAGTTGATCCCTAAATTGATTCGTCAGGAAAAAGATGATTCAGAGACTTTCCAGGGAGAAGGTCACTTTTCTGTCGACGAAAAGTCCCGTCAGGTTAACTTGACGGAACGTGGTTTGGTTTTGATTGAACAATTACTGTCGGAAGCCAAATTGATGGAAGAAGGTGAATCCCTATATTCACCAACCAATATCATGCTAATGCACCATGTTACGGCTGCGTTACGTGCCCACGCGCTGTTTACCCGCGATGTTGACTATATCGTGAAAGAGGGTGAAGTCATTATTGTTGATGAACATACTGGCCGTACCATGCAGGGACGTCGCTGGTCTGATGGATTGCATCAAGCTGTTGAAGCTAAAGAAGGTGTGGAAATTCAGAATGAGAACCAAACCCTAGCTTCTATCACTTTCCAAAACTACTTCCGGTTGTATGAAAAACTGGCGGGTATGACCGGTACAGCCGATACAGAAGCATTTGAGTTTAGCTCTATTTATAAGCTCGATACCATTGTGGTGCCGACAAACCGCCCAATGATCCGTAATGATTTGCCGGATCTGGTTTATATGACCGAAGCTGAAAAAATTGAAGCTATCATTGAAGATATCCGCGAACGTACTGGTAAAGGGCAGCCTGTATTGGTGGGGACTATTTCTATTGAAAAATCTGAACTGGTTTCTCGTGAACTGACTAAAGCAGGTATTGAGCATAACGTACTTAACGCCAAATTTCACGCAATGGAAGCGGATATTATTGCTCAAGCGGGTCAGGCGAGTGCGGTAACCATTGCGACTAACATGGCTGGGCGTGGTACAGATATTGTGCTGGGTGGTAGTTGGCAAGCGGAAATTGCTAAATTGACCGAGGCAACAGAAGCTCAGATTGAAGAGATTAAAGTCGCATGGCAGGAACGTCATGATATTGTTCTGGCCGCGGGTGGTTTGCATATTATTGGTACGGAACGTCATGAATCTCGTCGTATTGATAATCAGTTACGTGGGCGTTCCGGTCGTCAAGGGGATGCGGGATCGTCCCGTTTCTATTTATCAATGGAAGATTCACTGATGCGTATTTTTGCCTCTGATCGTGTCACCGGCATGATGCGTAAACTGGGTATGAAACCCGGTGAGGCAATTGAACATCCGTGGGTAACCAAAGCCATTGCCAATGCTCAACGTAAAGTGGAGAGCCGTAACTTCGATATACGTAAACAATTGCTGGAGTACGATGATGTTGCTAACGATCAGCGTCGTGCTATTTATGCTCAACGTAACGATTTGCTGGATGTGAGCGATGTTAGTGAAACCATTAGCAGCATTCGTGAAGATGTATTTAAAGCAACCATTGATGCTTATATTCCCCCTCAATCTCTGGAAGAGATGTGGGATGTGGAAGGTTTGCAGCAACGTTTAATGACTGATTTCGATTTGGAGCTGCCGATCAAAGAGTGGTTGGATAAAGAGCCTGAACTACATGAAGAGACGTTGCGTGAGCGTATCCTTGAACAAGCTGTTGAAGTCTATAAACGTAAAGAAGAGATTGTTGGCATTGAAATGATGCGTAACTTCGAAAAGGGTATCATGTTGCAGACTCTGGATATGTTGTGGAAAGAGCATCTGGCAGCAATGGATTACCTACGTCAGGGTATCCATTTACGTGGTTATGCTCAGAAAGATCCAAAACAGGAATATAAACGTGAATCTTTCGCTATGTTTGCAAACATGCTGGAATCGCTGAAATATGAAGTGATTAGTACGTTGAGCAAAGTTCAAGTGAGATTGCCGGAAGAAGTAGAGGCATTGGAGCAACAGCGCCGGGCAGAAGCTGAACGTTTGGCAAGGCAACAGCAATTAAGCCATGAAGTTGAAAAAGGCGCATTGATGTCTACAACAGAAGCACAGATTGCCAGCGGCGCTCGTAAAGTAGGCCGTAATGATCCTTGTCCTTGTGGATCGGGTAAAAAATATAAACATTGCCACGGGCGCTTGCAGTAATGATAAAAAGGCGGGAAACCGCCTTTTTGCTGTTAGGTTTAAGCGAATAACGTTGGATGTAGCATTTGGTTATTGGTCGTTGATCAATCAAAAAGAATAATAGATGAAGAAGTAAGAGTAATATGGAAAAGAAACACCTGCATATAGCCGCTGGGATCATTAGAAATACGCAACATGAAATTTTTATTACTCAGCGTCATGCTGATGCCCATATGGGTGGTTTCTGGGAATTCCCAGGCGGGAAAGTTGAGAACCAGGAAACACCTGAACAGGCTTTAGTGCGTGAGTTACAGGAAGAGATTGGTATTATTGTTACTCATTATGAGCTGGTAAAAACGGTTGAACATGATTTTCCTGATAGGTTGATTACCCTGTATTTCTTCTTGGTGGATGGATGGGAAAATGAACCTTTCGGTAAAGAAGGGCAACTTTCTCGGTGGGTATTACAGAAAGATTTAATTGCTGATGAATTCCCGCCAGCTAATCGCAGTATTGTTGCATTACTGATCGCTTGAGTTGTTAATAGCCGCATTATAATAACGCGGCTATTTGTTATTGCTCAGGTTGTTCACTCCAATCATCGCTATCGGAGTTTTCACTTTGGCTTGGTATCCGTTTCTCTTCATTTGCCCACCCGCCTAAGTCAATTAATTGACAGCGCTTACTGCAAAATGGGCGATATGGGCTTATTTCTCCCCAAACTACGGTTTTACCACATGTTGGACATTCAATCGTTAATAACTCAGACATAATAACTTTCCTAATAATTAGTTTGTAATATTAGCAACAGGCTAATTCAAATGGTAAATGGGCAGGTACGAAGCCTTTTTCACTATCCAATGGTAAAAAACGGATAGCAAACCGGGTCTTATGACCGGAAATTTGAGGAAACAGTAAAGGTTTTAATGGCAAACGTAATCTCAGTAAATCTGCGCCTTCTGCCGTATTCTGGTGAAAACCGTTTTTACTGATTTCTGAACGAAAAATAGCAGATTGGCGGATGAGTTCTAAAATACTTTCTAGGGCTTGTTGGAGAGGTAGCAAACTATCAATCCAGAATGCGACCATTTTATCCCTTTCTGATTGCGGTAAATGAAGCCATAGATGCAGAGTAGGTAGATCAAAACCACAACAACCACTTGGAATACTGAGGCGTTGGCGCACCATACTGATAATTTTATCTTCTTTCAGGGATTGTCCCAGCCGTGGTGCTTTACTTAATGCGATAGCTCGCTCTTTCAATTTCAATCTAAAACTATTGACGATATTAATATCAACATCGGGTATTTCAGCCCATTGTTTTAATTTTGCTTGTTGGCGCTCTAACTCTTTTAGCAATTCAGAACGTACTTCCCCTCGTTCTAGCACTTCAAGTAGCTCAGTCACTGTGCGGAAGAAGGCGAGGCTGCTTGCTAGTGAGTCTAAATGGCGTTGACTGGTGAGTTGTTGCAGAGAAGATTCAATTCTCAACCATGCCCGCATTTTTTCATTCAGTGGGTGTTCAAAAATGATTGTAGAAGTTGTGTCACTCATCATGATTATCCTGCCTGGCTGATCCAGCTAATCTTAAATATTGTTGATGTAGTTCGGCAACACGAGGAGTAATTGCCTGTACGTTATCATGATTTGAGATAATGTCATCGGCATAAGCCAGCCTCTCGCTACGGGATGCCTGGGCAGCCAAAATATTTTCAACCTGTTGGTTGCTAATACCATCGCGAGTGGTTACCCGGCTGATTTGTAATTCAGGTGAAACGTCAACGATTAGAATCCGATCTGCCAGATGCTCCAAATTATTTTCGACTAATAATGGAACAACCCAAATAACATAAGGTGCAGTTATCTGTTTCAATTGCTGTTGGGTTTCTTGATGGATTAGAGGGTGAAGAAGTTGATTAACCCACTGTTTTTCTTGTTTATTTGTGAATATTCTTTGGCGTAACAGTGCTCGGTTAAGGCTGCCATCGGGTATCAATATGTCATGACCAAAGTGTTCTGTGATGGCTTGTAGAGCAGGTGTTCCAGGGGCAACGACTTCTCTGGCAATAATATCTGCATCAACAAGAGGAACGCCAAGAGCTGCAAAGGCATTGGCGATAGTGGTTTTACCGCTACCAATCCCACCTGTGAGTGCAATAATATAAGTCATCCTATCCCTTAATATTACTTGATACTATTTCGGGATTGTAACCGAAAGGAGGCAGATGACCTAGAGACAAAGCTATGGAATCGTTTTTACTTTAGGTGAGTATCGTACCTAGCTGAAAAATGGGTAAATACATTGCGAGCAATAGTGTACCGACAATAATTGCTATTATGACTATAAGTATTGGTTCTAATAACTGGGTCATATTATCAGAAATTTCCAATGCTTGTTGTTGGTACCAGTTAGCGAGATTTCCTAATAACAGTTCCAGATTGCCAGATTCTTCGCCAACACTGACAAACTGTTGACACAGAGCAGGAAAACAAGATTGTTGTTTCAGTGTTTCGCTCATTGGTATTCCTTGATTAATTTGAGCTCGTAAGAATTTAGTTGCTTGCAGAAATACTGGATGATTTATTGATGCAATAGCACTGTCTAACCCTGCGGTGAGTGTCAGACCCGCTTTTTGTGTCATAAACAGGATATGGAAAAGTTGCCCTAATTGCTGGCAATTAATTAATTTTGCAATAACGGGTAAACGTAACATCAGATTTTTTTCACGAGTGATCCATATTGTATGACGTTGACGTAATTGTAGGTAAAATAGAATCAGTATAATTATTCCAATAACACCATAGCCACTATATTGAATTAGCCAGTTGGAAGTTATTAATAAACTACGAGTGAGCAGGGGAAGTTGTGCGTCAAATGAATGGTAAATATGTTCAAATTCGGGTAGGACAAAAATAAGCATCAATAAAATAATGATGCTGGCAACAATGATAATAATCAAAGGGTAACGCAATGCCTTTGCTATTTTCTTTTGTAATTTATCTTGTTGCTCCTGTTGTTTAACTAATAATTGACAGCAGACTTCTAATTGCCCGGTCAATTCGCCAACGGTAATAAGTTGACAAAATAAAGGAGGAAATAGAAATGGATAATCTTTTAATGAGGAGGAAAATGATTCTCCACGGGTAATTTTCTTGCTAATATCTAATAATACACAGTGCCATAGTGGATGATCGCATTCACGAATAAGAATATTGAGGCAATTTAGTAATGGCATTCCTGATGATAATAGTGTTGCCAATTGACGAATAAAATTCAGACGGTAAGCAACTTGTTGTTGATGATAAAATATCACTTTTTCACATTTTATATTATAAGGTTGTAATCCAGAATGAATAAGTTGCTGATATAAAGATTTTCGGTTATCACATAGTGATTTTCCTTTTGATATTTCGCCTTTGTTGTTCACTGCTTGCCAGTTATAAAGATAATTAATTTTCATTATTATTCCTGACCTGTGACTTGATAAATTTCTTCTAATGTAGTGATGCCTTGTTCTACTAATAAAATACCGGATGAAAGTAAAGTATCTTTTCTTTGAGCTATAATGGTTTTTTGCCCATTTTGGGAGTTCTGTTCTGATAATATCTGTTTAATATCATCTGTTATTTCTAAAAACTCATAAATAGCTGTTCGACCGTAATAACCGGAAAAACAATGCTCACAACCAACGGCCAGCCATTGCTTAATAAATAGAGAATTATTTTCAGTATTAATAATAGTTTCTTCTGTTTGTTGTTTGCGGCAATGAAGACATAATTTTCTGACAAGCCGTTGGGCGATAATTAATTTGATACAAGAAGCAGACATATAACCTGAAATACCCAGATTTTGTAGGCGAGATAATGTATCTATGGTTGAATTAGTATGCAATGTAGAAAGAACCAGATGACCTGTTTGCGCCGCTTTTACTGAAATTTCGGCTGTTTCGCTATCACGTATTTCTCCCACCATAATGACATCAGGATCTTGGCGTAATAGTGCCCGTAATACTTTGGCAAAATTGAGATCAATTTTGCTGTTAGTTTGTGTCTGGTTAATACCGTTCAATGGGATCTCTACTGGGTCTTCTACACTGCAAATATTCTTTTTATTCTGATTCAGATATTGTAAACAGCTATATAAAGTCACAGTTTTTCCGCTACCTGTCGGTCCAGTGACTAAAATCATCCCCTGTGGTAATGCGAGTTTTTGTCGAAGTTGATTTAATAGTTGCTCAGGAATACCTAATTGATCTAGTGATAGTTGTTGCATTGTATTTAATATCCTAAGTACAACTTTTTCTCCGTGTATTGTTGGCAAGGTCGCCATACGAATAGCATAGTTGTGTCGAGTGTCAGACCAATCAAATTGTCCATCCTGAGGCAGCCGTTTTTCAGCGATGTTTAATTTAGCCATTATCTTAAGGCGTGCGGCAATGCTTGCATTCATTTGAGGAGATGGCGAAGACAAAAGGTGTAATGCGCCATCAACCCGGATACGAATACGGTAACCTTGTTGGAATGGTTCAAAATGAATATCGGATGCACGCCGTTGAATTGCAGTTAATAAAGTTTGATTAATAAGTTGAATAACGGGCGCATCATTTTCATCTGTATTGGTATCAGCGATAAGTGGTAATAACGAGGACTCTTCCTCTGGTACACGAATGAGTGAAATATTTTGATGTAATATTGACTCAATTCTTGCCAGTGGCCAAATTTCTACATTAACGATACGTCCGGAAATAAATCGTAATGCTGATAATAAATCATCATTAGGTAATTCGTTACTGGCAATTGTTATCGCATTATCATCTTTTTTTATTACAACAGATTGGTGGCGTTGACAAATATCATGGATTTCTCTTTCCATCAATGTGTTTTCTGCCATTGAAAGTGAGTTCATTGTTGCTTCCTGTGTAAATATGTATTAATAAGAGTAATGAATTAAAATTCAAATATTTCCTGACAACGACTTTTTAATGAATTGTTTGTCGATTCACATTTAATATTCCATTTAATTGTACCTATTTGTGTATTTTGTGTTGGCTTTAATGTAATGCTGAGGTTTTTAAGACTTTTTTCCCCGTTAATGGTAACTTCCCCATTTTTAACTGAAATGCTCTCGATATATCTACTGTTATGCTCTTTTGGAATTGATGTTGTTCCTGCATTGCAACCTATGAAATCTTCAGCTTCAAAACTGCAAAGTTCTATACCTGATTTATAGGGTACAATATTTTGTAGTATATCTGTTAAGGCGGCTTTCTGGATATATCCTTGATAACTAGGAATGCCAATAGCACTTAAGATGGAAATGATAGCGATAGCAACCATGATCTCCATTAAAGTAAATCCTTGTTGTTGTTTCATATTTCTTCTCCGTGTTGTGGTGTTATGATATAGAGAATGAAGGAAAGAGAAAAAAATGAAATAGGATAGATGAAGGTTATGGAATTGACTCGAAAAAGAATTTATGAATTGCAAGGTTTGCAAAAATATTTACGGTGGTGTTCGCAAATTTTCGATCTACCAATTGCTGATTTACACCACCATCAATATTATTATTGCTAATTACTGAAAGCGCATGGAGAGATCTAATGCTCTAATATGTTTGGTAAGTGCTCCAACAGAAATAAAGTCGATGCCTGTTTCAGCATAGCTGCGCAGAGTATCTAGGGTGATATTGCCGGATACTTCTAAAGCGACTTTACCTGATGTGATTGCGACGGCTTCTTTCATCATTGGAATAGTAAAATTATCTAGCATAATAATATCAACATTAGCTTTTAGTGCCAGAATGAGTTCATCTAGCGTTTCTACTTCGACTTCAACAGGGACATCAGGATGAGAATAACGAGCTTTATCTACTGCCTGTTTAATAGATCCATTGGCAATAATATGGTTTTCTTTGATAAGGAAAGCATCGAATAATCCAAGGCGGTGATTATTACCACCTCCGCAAAGTACGGCATATTTTAGGGCTGTGCGTAATCCCGGTAGCGTTTTGCGTGTATCAAGTAATTGGGTTTTTAAACCAGTAAGACAGTGAACGTAATGACTAGTTTCTGTTGCAACGCCAGAGAGAGTCTGAATAAAGTTAAGAGCGGTGCGTTCACCGGTCAGTAATATCTGTGCTGGGCCTCGTAATATGCAAAGTTTTTGGTTGGCTGTAATTGTATCACTATCTTTAACTAACCATTCAATGGAGATTTGGTCGCCTAATTGAGTAAAGACTTCATTCAGCCATTGTTGTCCACAGAAAATACCATCTTCCCGAGTGATAATGACTGCGGTGGCTTGTTTATCTTCGGGAATTAATTGGCCGGTAATATCAGAAGTGAAATTTGTATTTCCGCCCAGATCTTCTTTTAGTGCGAGGGTTACACTGGTGGGAATGTCGTTCTGCAACTGTTCCATAAGAACAGCACGACGCTGATCTGTATTGCAATTTTGTTTTGTCATTAAAAAGCTCCAGAGGTGATAACAATATTAATGATCTTAACATGCTACCCTGTTGTGTAGTGAACAACTACTATCTTGGTTTTATCATCTGGGTTTAAGAAGGAAAAAAATGTGGTTGCATGATGAATTGAGTGAGAAAAATTCTTTCACACGATTCGTGCCCACAGGGTGAGCAACCGTTTTATTGGTTATTCATCATATTGTCTCTAGAAAAGTTTTGTTGTACTGACACAATGACTTATGGGTAGACCCGAATATATACCTTATGGATTTCAAGATGCATCGCGGCGGCAAGGGAGCGAATCCCCGGGAGCATAGAGAACTATGTGACCGGGGTGAGTGAGTGCGGCCAACAAAGAGGCAACTTGAAAGATGACGGGTATAAAAGAGCATATCACTGACTATAATGATGTTGTTCTGGGAAGAAAAATTGATCTGGGACTTTATTTCGATTGGACACATTACCAGCAATTGTTACAGGAGCGGAAAGAATGACTCTCTTTATACTGTTGTTAGTGTTGGCGTGGGAACGGGTTTTTAAAATGGGTGACCATTGGCAATTAGAGCACCGTCTTGAGCCATTGTTTACCGATTTGAAGTCTTTTTCGTTATGGAAAAGCCTTTTAATGACGTTAGTAGTCATGATGATTACATGGGTATTGATTGAAATATTAAATGATTTTATGTTCGGCATTTTTGAACTGGTTTTATGGGTGTTTATCTGTTTGCTGTGCATCGGAGCGGGGCGCTTACGGCATGATTATCGTGAATATTTTCGTACTGTTCATCAAGATAACAGGGAACAACAAAGAGAATATTTTACGCATTTTGCAATTATTCATGGTTTACCTTCTGATGCCAGCAAAGAGAATATGTTGCGAGAGATACAAAATGCGTTGCTATGGATAAATTTTCGCTATTATCTGGCGCCGATTTTTTGGCTGATTGTGGCGGGTGAATTAGGGCCGGTTGCTTTAATGGGATATTGCTTCTTAAGGGCTTATCAGGGATGGTTGGCACAATATGGTACACCGGTTCAGCGAGCGCAATCTGGCGTTGATGGTTTGTTGCATTGGTTGGATTGGATTCCTGTTCGTCTGGCTGGCGTTGCTTATGCTTTATTAGGGCATGGCGAGCGGGCTTTACCGGCGTGGTTTGCTTCTCTTAGTGATTTAAGAACTTCACAATATAAGGTGCTTTGTCAGCTTGCTCAATTTTCATTAAGTCGCGAACCTCATCTTGATTCAATTCAAACGCCTATTGCTGCGGTGATCCTGGCGAAAAAAGTGACTTTCTCTATCATCGTTGTCGTTGCCTTACTGACAATTTATGGGGCATTGGTTTGATGCGTTGGCTTAATGATTCTGATTGGTTCGGGTTTTATTCATCCCGTGTATGGAGTTGTTTGGCTTACCTGTAGCTATTAGAGCCGATTTATGCAGCGCCGACTGGCGCTGCAACAATTGCGACAACTAAGCAGAGGGTTCGATGAAGTCAATATCCGACCATACTGAAATAACCGCAACAGCTCGAGCTAGCCCTCCGGCGCCGTCAGTTTTCAACAGAACTGGTACAACAGACAATTGAGTCGATGCCGCGTAGTTATCGTTCCCTTGTTTGACGTATCTTGCGTTCTCCCCTTCACCTCGGTGCCCGGTACTGAGTGATAAGGGTTTGTGGGCTGCATCAGTAAACATGAAGGCGATATCCTCTATTGAAGAGGCTAAGGCATTCGGTTTCCCCGGAACAAATGCTCCATCGATCCGGTAGAGTAAGCGTGAATTTTGAAATACATCATCATCGCCGGAGCAGGTGCAGCTTATCCCTATTTGCTTCTTTGATTATCACTGTCAGGTTGCCCGCACTCCCGGTGGTGGTGGTATAGAGGTCGGTGAACCGAAACAGCCCCGGTGCTACGGTGGTTTGATACACGATATTGCCATTCTAGAATACCGTCACCTGCGCATTGGAGTTCGCCGCACCGGTGATCCCCGGGGTAAAACCGCGCTGACTGTCAGGTAACATGGTCTCCTCCGAAGCCAGTTTCATGCCCCGAAATGGGATACTGTAAAAAATATCGCCACCGGTATAGGTTTCACCGGCGGTGAACTCACTGCGCAGTGCTGGGATGTCACGTTGCAGGTAGGTATTGTTGACCTGCCATTGAGTCTGTGCCGGCGTGGAAAAACTGGAGGCATCTTCGTTGCGCTGACGATTGTAACTGTAGGTTTGCGGGCTGCGCAGACGCCACAGTTCCAGATTCAGCCCATTACGAAAAGAAGCAAACAGATTACGGGAACGTGATCCTTCCCAATTTCCCTGATTGTCATAATGCCTTTCCGAGCCATTGACGGTGTAGTTCATCAAAAAAGCCGGGATCTCAGGACCCCACAGTGACGGGTCAATCGTTCCAGAATAACGGGGCTGCATGGCGCTCTGAGGGACGCAGAGATAAAGACGTAAACGGACAAAATCCAATGTCGCGCGGGCGTGCGGGATCTGTTTCGTCAGCTCGGTGATGGGACTGTCATCCACTTTACCCTGAAAAGCCGGTAACTCGCGAGTATTGACCCCATACCCTTCCAGTTGTGCGACGGTTAATACCGGCTGGAGATGGCCGTTAACCAGCCTGAATTCAATCTCGCGGCTGTCCACCTTATTCTGGTTCATGTAGACATCCACCAGATAGCGCCCGGGTGCGACATATCTCGCGTTTTCATACGCCGAGAGATCGACATGACTGTGTTCACCATCAGCGCCCATTAGGAACATGGGATTAAAGTATTCCCGCTCCGAGGCGGGCAGGGTCGTTGCCGTCAGTGAACACAGCAGACATAGGTATACCGGACGGGGCCAGAAACTGCCCGGTTGACCGGGTGAGTGTTGGTTATCCGCCCGTAGTGCAGGCGGAAATGAAGTTTTTGTTGCCATAGCTCATCTCTGCTTATAATTAAGCCTATGTTGTTGATATTAAGGTCACTCTG
>NZ_LOIC01000018.1:198694-221460 GCF_001684335.1 Photorhabdus namnaonensis | reverse complement strand
GTCCGCCGATGCGGCGGGGTTATAACGGAATGTGGCGATCCTGACTGTGACTACAAACGCCGGTGCGGTTTCCGCCATAATCACCATTTTTCAGGTAGCTTCCTAGCCCGCCTCCCGGTAATTGATAGCGCAGGCCAAATCCCACGTTTCCCGCCACAGTGGAAGCCTTATCCCGATATAATGTCGGGTGGTTTTCTGGTGTGGGGCCGGCTATTTTAATGGCCGGGGTACGGCCAGCTCTGGCTGATCTCGCACAACCTGACAACGCCAGCGTAATAGGCTTGTTGTCCGCTGCTTCGATATGTTCTGTACTGCGGTGTACTTCGTTAAGCGGTATGGATGAAAACTCGACATGGGATGTCTGCACGTTGAGTTCACAGGTTGGCTGTTCCAGCGTTAATGCCAGCGTCAGCTCTGCCGTGTCTGAACTTGCCCCCGGGAAGGGGATGGTACAAAGCAGACCAGCCAGTGTTGTCCGTCTGATCAAGGTTCACGGTTTTAACATTACGGTATCTCCCCCTGATAGGTAGATCCTCCCCCAAGGTCATTAATCACCGTCCAACTCACTTTAGCCGGGTAGTGCACTCCTTTGAGGGGTAAAAAAAGGGCCGAGAAAGGTGAAACCATGTTCTCTTTCTGTTGCTTCGTCATCAGCTCTTGTCCGCCTACTTTCAGGGAAGTGAAGGTGATGTAATAGGGTGACGGATTCGTGACAGTTATTCCCTCGGCTGTCGGTTTGAAGCGCAAAGCGCCGAAGCCGTTTTCTGGCGCAACCGGCAGCCCTGACGGGCGATACATCAATTTAATCGTGTGGGCCAGAGTAATCTGTATGCCCCCGGTGACCTGCTGACGGGAGGGATTGCCGGTGTCATGGCTTAACGGGATGGCCTTCGCGGTAAACCAGAATAGGGATTCCCGGTCGGCAGGCAGCGCCTGGCCGGTTTTGATGATACGCACCTGATTCTGGCTGCCTGGCTCCATACGAAATAGGGGAGGAGTCACTAAAAATGGCGCAGCCTTGCCCCCATCAGGGATAGAACTGACTGTCACCTGCATTAGATAGACGGTCTCTTTACTGCTATTACGTAGCGAAGTGGTTGCTGCGTAGCTATCCGCCCGGTAGATAATACGGGTGGCATTGATCCCCACCCCCTCCGCCTGTGTGGAAGTGATCGGGCCGCCTAACAGACTGGCCGCCATCATCGCTGTCATCAATCTTTTCACTGAGTTACCTGAATGTGTCTGGTTTGGTGTTGCATCAGCAAGAGTTGGATTTCTCTGTCCAATTCCGCTGCTATGATGCCCTTAGCACTTGATGGCATGATTATTCATAAACCACTTGGAATGTTACTGGTGCTATTACTTCTTGGGCCGCTGGTACGGTGCTGGACTTGGAAACCAGCGCCATTTTGAATTTTTTCATGCCTTTTTCATCTTTTGGACTGGTTGGCCAGAATTCTGTGGTGTCAGCGATAACAATAGGAGCTGCCTTAATAACGGCGGTGTTCCCGTCATACACAGTCACCTCTACGTCAGCATTAGCATTGGCGTTTAAGATCTGGTTGCTGTTAGTAAGAGTCTGTTCCAAAAACTGTATTTGAATATCTTGTGAAGGAGTGATTTAGCATTGCTTATGGTTTTTCCCATTTTGGAACTACAGTTAGCTAGTTTAACTTCTAACTCTTTTCCTGAAGAATGAGCGCTATTGATGTCAGCACTAATGTTTGACGTTCTAACTGTTCCCATATCTAAAGTGTAAGCGCCTTTACTACCTACAATGCTTGCACCTTCAACGTTGAGATCAGGGGTCGTGGCGTCTATGGAGGCCATCACGTTTACCGTAGCGCCATCTGAAGCATGTGCCATACCCATCCCCATGCTTAGGAGTACTGCGGCTAATATGCTGGTCTTCGTCATTTGCTTTTTCATTTCATACATTCCTTATCTACATCTACTGAATACATTTTGCCTAAAACAACACCATGACAGGTTAAACAATCGGACCGCCAAGGCGGTGCGTTTACTGGTCATTTAGAGTTATTTTGTTCAGTTATTAACTTGATGAAATATATGAATATAAATATTAACTTAATGAAACTATTTCTGACTTATACCATTTAGTTTCAGGATTTCTGCCTTTGTTATAAGAAAGTGAATATTAAATCGATCAAAAAACGAGCTTATAACAGGCCATAATATCCGTAATGCAAGAAATAATTTCAGTTTGAAATCAAAAAATTAAGTAATTTTTTACAAAAAAATACAAAAAATCTCTTTTAAGTGATGAAATTTTCCGTATACTCCCCGGCGATTGAAGAAAACCGAACAAAATAACTCTAAATGTTCGGTTTTTTGTCCCATATCATAAACTGATGTCATTGAAAGCCACACCACTACTTTGAGTAACGTTTTTCCTCGCTCTTACACCTTCCTACCCTTGCGCAGAAACACGGACTTCCAGAATTGCAAAAGCATTACATTAATTATTTTTATTAATTTCAGTATTGAGGGGATTGGTTAAGACCTGATATCAGGTTTGTTTTGAACCATCATCTTCGATTCACTCTGTATTGAAATTGACCGGTACTGTGCTGGTTTTGAAAGGTGCCCAGAGTAAACCGTTCTGTGTTTGTCATACAATCTTCACAACAAAGTATCGCTGTAAACCATGTGATGGCAGGATGGATAGAACAGTGACCAAGTAGCATTTGCTGTTTACTGTTTCAGGTAAATGATGACTTTTTTCTTTTTCTATCAATAAATTAATGATGGTTTTCAATGACTATCGCTCTGATTTATCTATTACTTTGAATTGTATTCTGTCTATTTAGTGATAAAAAATTATTGTAATACGATAACTTTTGAAGTACTTTAACGAAAGTTTAGTTAAACATGTATATGGAATGACACAAAATGTGTGGTGAACAGGAGTTTGTAACTAATCCTAGAATCAAGCTACTCAGCTTTCTGGCTATTATTATTGCTTCCGTTATGACAATTGGTGATATCGGGTTCCATATTGCGTCTTGGGCGTTATGGCATGATACCACTCGTCAGGCTGTTCTTCAGGCGTATAGCGATCTTATGCCTGCGCTGACTGCAAAAGGATTTAAGCAATCTTTATTAAGTCAGGTGCTTTATATCTCTCTGGATACGATACCTCGAATCATATCGACCGCTTCTTATGTATTAATCGGAGTTTTATTTTTCCGGTTTGCTAAAGGTGAAATATGGAGTAAGCGTAATATTTCTGTTTCATTTATTATTGGTTTCCTGATGATTCTGGAGCAACTTCTTTACCCGGTGATTAATACATTACAAGGAATGGCGTTATCTGTGGATTTGGTAAAAGGACAACGGGTATTTAGTTTCTCATTTGGTATTAATTCAGAGTCTCTGTTTATTATTATGTTTGGTGTATTCCTCCTGATATTTAGTTTAATTATGCGTGAATCTAAGAAAATAAGCGATGAGCAGCGTTATTTTATCTGAGAACCATCATGAGTATTATAATAAGGTTGGATGTGATCTTAGCGAAAAGGAAAGTAAAGTCTAAAGAGTTGGCTGCTGTTGTTGGTATTACTGAGCAGAATTTATCATTGTTGAAAAATGGCAAAATAAAAGGTATCCGTATCGAGACGCTGGAAAAAATTTGCAAATATTTACAGTGTCAGCCCGGAGATATATTGGAATATGTGGAAGATGGAGAGGATAGCTGTTAATACAATTCATTAAAGTTGCTGTATGTTTTTTGGTATCTTCTAAGATGGAACTTTATATTTATTAACCAGTTGTAAATGCATGAAAATATCATTTATTTCATGCTTTTTATCTAGCCTGTTATTCTTTGGTGTTAATGGAGCGCCAATAAATCAGGTTTTTCCCAGTGGTAAGAATATACATTTCTCTCTGGGGGAATATTGTTCTGATATTCCTTGGAATGCCAGAAAGATAAAATGCATATGTAGATATTACTTACTCGATCATAAGAAATGATCTCTCTTTTTATATGGTTTTATTTAAGTTAAATTTTTATAATATATACAACAATTCAAGGATGTGAAAAATGAATAAATTTTTTATTGCTTTATTATCAATATTTGTGATTACAGGATGTTCTTCTATGCCACGGCTTACTGATAGCTATATTTCAACCTGTGGTTATTTTGAATGTAATGTCACGGATATAGTTTCAGGCAGTGAAGTTAAAATAGATAATATACGTTCTATTCCTGATATTTACAGGGATATCTCAAGCCAAGACAGACAAATTATCCAGTCTGGTGGAAGACCACCTTTTGAAGATAAGAGTTACCGTGTCGGGGGGACTTTTAAATTCTAATTTAATTTCTTTGGTTATTTCTTTATTTTTAATTAAGGTATTTTTATATGAATTTTATAAGAAAAATAGCTGTTTTCCCTTTATTTACCTTATTTACTGTATTGGCGGGTTGTACATCGTGGGAAAAACCAGGCGCAACTAAGTATGAAAGAGACAGGGATTACGCTGAATGTAAAGCATTGGGTTATTCTCAATTACCATCAGACTGGACCAGCGAAGTCGTTCATTCTTTCGAGACAAAACATTTTTCTTGTAAAGATAAAGACGAAAAAGAAGATAAATCCTGTAATCATTACGTTACTGTGCCAAAAACGGAAGTTAAGCGTTGGGATAAAAATGAATCGTCAAGGCGTTGGGTAATTTCATCCTGTATGTATAAAAAAGGGTGGAATGAAGTGACGCGCTATTGGTTTTAATGTAGTCCATTTTTTCCATCAGCAGGAGTTACTTGGAGCTGTTGCTGGTGGTTCCTCACATATTTGCCATTATTCCTTGCTAATAGCTAGTTTTCGCCCCTCGGTTTTATTGATTTGAGCTACATTTATAACCTGATGGTATGCAATTGTGTTTGCAATCAATGGTGATGATTTGGTCGCTATATTTTTTTAATAAAGATCCAACTATTTTCTTGCTGTAACGATTCACTATACCTATTTATGCGTTTAAAAGGGTTAGGTTAAAAAATTATCTTAGGATATTTATTAACCTATTTGTTATCAATTTCCGCTAATTTTTAAAAAAAACTGTTAAAATTTGCAGATTTTTATGATTTAGCACAAGGTCTTTATGGACAGTTGGTGAATACTTTGTTACTTTTATGGCCCAGTAGTTTAAATTGGTATTACCAATTGACTTCGGTCAAGACCGAAACAATGTTTATCCATATATACCCTATGGATTTCAAGATGCATCGCGACGGCAAGGGAGTGAATCCCCGGGAGCATAGCAAACTATGTGACTGGGGTGAGCGAGTGCAGCCAACAAAGAGGCAACTTGAAAGATGACGGGTATAAGTACCTGCCTTAAGTAGGCGTTACTGATGCAGGTTGTTTGAACACTGCCTAGGTTCGAAACGACAAACAAAATAGCCTACGAGATAGGTTCTAACTGGCTTGGTTCTAACTGATTTATAATAAATATGGCTTATAGCAAAATCCGCCAACCAAAATTATCAGATGTTATTGAGCAGCGTCTTGAACATCTCATCCTTGAAGGATCTGTGCGTCCAGGGGAGAAGTTACCGCCTGAACGTGAGTTGGCGAAACAGTTTGATGTGTCACGCCCTTCACTGCGAGAAGCCATTCAGCGGTTAGAAGCTAAAGGTTTTCTTTTTCGCCGTCAGGGTGGGGGGACGTTTGTTCAGAGTAACCTCTGGCAAAGTTTCAGCGATCCACTGGCACAACTACTAGCTGGTCACCCAGAATCTCAATTTGACCTCCTTGAAACCCGCCATGCTTTGGAAGGCGTTGCTGCCTATTACGCGGCATTGCGTGGAACTGACGAAGATTTTGAACGCATTCGGCAATATCATCTCGTTATTCAACAAGCTCAGGAAAGTGGTGATGTCAACGCGGAATCCGAGGCTGTTTTGCAATATCAGCTCGTCGTTGCCGAAGCTGCGCATAATGTGGTTCTCCTTCATTTATTACGCTGTATGGCACCTATGCTGGAACAAAATATCCGGCAGAACTTTGAGTTTTTGTATACCCGCCGGGAAATGCTGACGGCTGTCAGCGATCATCGGGCGAAGATTTTTGAAGCAATAATGGCGAGGCAACCAGAGAAAGCCCGTGAGGCATCCCATCGCCATTTAGCTTTTATTGAAGATGTCTTATTGGATCTCAGCCGCGAGCATACTCGTCGCGAGCGATCATTACGACGTCTTCAACAGCATCAGGAATAAAATTAGCTGTGTAGATCTTGAAATTTGCTGCGTCTGCATAGCTAAGTTGAGTCCCTTTACTGAGGGCGCTAGCGGCAACAACAGTGAGGGCCTATCTTCCAGTCATGACCGGCTGAACGTCAAAGGGTATGACGGGAAGGTAGGCTCCAAAACAATCATTAGAAACAGATAACAGATAAGGAATACACCATGTCAGACATTTTGAAAAATGACGTGGACCCGATCGAAACTCGCGACTGGTTACAGGCGATCGAATCGGTCATCCGTGAAGAGGGTGTTGATCGTGCCCAGTTCTTGATTGATCAGGTACTGAACGAAGCACGTAAAGGTGGCGTGAATGTTGCGGCCGGTGCCGCTAACCGCGATTATATCAATACCATTGCTGTTGAGGATGAGCCTGCTTACCCTGGCAATCTGGATTTGGAGCGCCGTATTCGCTCTGCTATTCGTTGGAATGCTGTGATGACCGTGTTGCGGGCATCCAAAAAAGATCTGGAATTGGGTGGTCACATGGCTTCATTCCAGTCTTCAGCAACCATGTATGAAGTTTGTTTCAACCATTTCTTCCGTGCCCGTAATGAAAATGACGGCGGCGATTTGGTTTATTTCCAAGGTCATATCTCTCCAGGTGTCTACGCTCGTGCTTTCCTTGAAGGCCGTTTAACTGAAGAGCAGATGAATAATTTCCGTCAGGAAATTCATGGCAACGGTCTCTCTTCTTATCCGCATCCAAAATTGATGCCTGAGTTCTGGCAGTTCCCAACTGTTTCAATGGGTTTGGGGCCAATCGGTGCGATTTATCAGGCTAAGTTCCTGAAATACCTGGAACACCGTGGTTTGAAAGATACCTCCAAGCAGACCGTTTATGCCTTCCTGGGCGACGGTGAAATGGATGAGCCAGAATCCAAGGGTGCGATCACTATCGCAACCCGTGAAAAACTGGATAACTTGGTATTTGTTATCAACTGTAACCTGCAACGTCTGGATGGCCCGGTTACAGGCAACGGCAAAATCGTTAATGAGCTGGAAGGCATTTTTGATGGCGCTGGCTGGCAGGTCATTAAAGTACTTTGGGGTGATCGTTGGGATGAACTGCTGCGTAAAGATACCAGCGGTAAATTGATCCAACTGATGAACGAAACGCTGGATGGTGATTACCAGACGTTCAAATCCAAAGATGGCGCTTATGTGCGTCAACATTTCTTTGGCCGTTACCCGGAGACCACTGAATTAGTCAAAGATATGACTGATGACCAGATTTGGGCGCTGAACCGTGGTGGTCACGATCCTAAGAAAGTCTTTGCTGCTTTGAAAAAAGCGCAGGAAACTACCGGTAAACCAACGGTTATCCTGGCTCAGACTATTAAAGGTTACGGTATGGGTGATACCGCGGAAGGTAAAAACATCGCTCATCAGGTTAAGAAGATGAATATGGAAGGCGTTCGCCATTTCCGTGATCGTTTCAATGTGTCTGTGGCTGATGACCAACTCGAAAATCTGCCGTATGTGACTTTTGATAAAGATTCAGAAGAGTACAAATATTTGCATGAGCGTCGTGCAGCGTTAGGTGGTTATTTGCCAAGCCGTCGTACTCATTTTGAAGAGAAGCTGGAACTGCCAACGCTGGAAGATTTTGGAGCGTTGTTGGAAGAACAAAGCAAAGAGATTTCTACCACTATCGCCTTCGTTCGTGCCTTGAACGTGATGTTGAAGAACAAGTCAATCAAAGATCGTCTGGTTCCAATCATTGCTGATGAAGCGCGTACCTTTGGTATGGAAGGTCTGTTCCGTCAGATCGGCATCTACAGCGCTAACGGCCAGCAGTATACCCCGCAGGACCGTGAGCAGGTTGCTTATTATAAAGAGGACTCCAAAGGCCAGATCCTGCAAGAAGGTATCAATGAACTGGGTGCCGGTTCATCATGGCTGGCGGCGGCAACCTCTTACAGCACTAATAACCTGCCAATGATTCCGTTCTACATCTACTACTCTATGTTCGGGTTCCAACGTATTGGCGACCTGTGCTGGGCAGCGGGTGACCAGCAGGCTCGTGGCTTCCTGATTGGTGGTACTTCCGGTCGTACAACCCTGAATGGCGAAGGTCTGCAACATGAAGACGGCCATAGTCACATTCAGTCTCTGACTATCCCTAACTGCATCTCTTACGATCCGGCATTTGCTTATGAAGTTGCTGTGATTATGCATGATGGTTTGGAGCGTATGTATGGTGAGAAACAAGAGAACATTTACTACTACATCACCACGCTGAACGAAAACTACCACATGCCGGCGATGCCACAAGGCGCAGAAGAAGGTATCCGCAAAGGTATCTACAAGCTGGAAAGCTTGGAAGGCAGCAAAGGTAAAGTTCAGCTATTGGGTTCTGGTTCTATTCTGCGTCATGTTCGTGAAGCGGCACAGATTCTGGCTAACGATTATGGCGTGGGTTCTGATGTGTACAGCGTGACTTCATTCACTGAACTGGCTCGTGATGGTCAGGATTGTGAACGTTGGAACATGTTGCACCCAACAGAAACGCCACGTGTACCTTATGTTGCTCAGATCATGAACGAAGCACCGGCAGTGGCTTCTACTGACTATATGAAGCTGTTCGCAGAACAAATTCGTAACTTCATCCCTGCGAGCGAATTCCGCGTATTGGGTACTGACGGTTTCGGTCGTTCCGATAGCCGTGAAAACCTGCGTCATCATTTTGAAGTTGATGCTTCTTACGTGGTAGTTGCTGCTTTGGGTGAACTGGCTAAACGCGGCGAGATCGACGTGAGTGTTGTGGAAGAAGCAATCAAGAAATACAACATTAACCCAGAAAAAGTTAACCCGCGTCTGGCATAAGAGGTAAAGAATCAATGGCTATCGAAATTAAGGTACCGGATATCGGTGCGGATGAAGTTGAAGTCACCGAAATCATGGTGAAAGTTGGCGATACAGTGGAAGTTGACCAATCGCTGATTACCGTGGAAGGTGACAAGGCTTCTATGGAAGTTCCATCCCCTCAGGCGGGTGTTGTTAAAGCGATCATCATTGCGGTTGGCGATAAAGTTGAAACTGGCAAACCGATTATGATTTTTGATTCTGCGGAAGGTGCTGTAGAAGTTGCGCCAGCGGAAGAGCCAGCAGCGATAACATTGTCTTCGCGTATGGCAGAGCCAGAACCAGTGGCTTCTGCGGCGATGAATGTTCATGTACCGAATATCGGCGGTGATGAAGTTGAAGTTACCGAAGTGATGGTGAAAGTTGGCGATGCAGTGGAAGCTGAACAATCACTGATCACCGTAGAGGGCGATAAAGCCTCTATGGAAGTACCCGCGCCATTCGCAGGTATCGTTAAAGAAATTCAAATCAAGATCGGTGATAAAGTGAAAACCGATTCTATGATTATGGTATTTGAAGTTGCGGGGGCAGCGCCTGTTGCTCCGGCTGCTCCAGCACCAGCGGTTGAACCAGAGAAAGCGGCAGCACCGGTTATTGCTAGCAGAAGCTTCGTAGAAGAAGAGAAAAATGATTTCGCTGAAAATAGCGCTTATGTTCATGCAACGCCGATGATCCGTCGTCTGGCGCGTGAATTTGGCGTTAACCTGGCTAAAGTGAAAGGTACCGGGCGTAAAGGCCGTGTTCTGCGTGAAGACGTTCAGGCTTACGTGAAAAACGCGGTTAAACGTGCTGAATCGGCTCCTGCATCCGCCGGTGGTGGTCTGCCGGGTATGTTGCCTTGGCCGAAAGTTGATTTCAGCAAATTTGGTGAAATTGAAGAAGTTGAACTGGGCCGTATTCAGAAAATCTCTGGTGCCAACCTGAGCCGTAACTGGGTGATGATCCCACATGTTACTCAGTTCGACGAAACGGATATCACTGAAGTTGAAAACTTCCGCAAACAGCAGAATCAGGAAGCTGAGAAGAAACAGCTTGGCGTGAAGATCACTCCGCTGGTATTCATCATGAAAGCGGTAGCAAAAGCGCTGGAAGAGATGCCGCGCTTTAACAGCTCTATCTCGGAAGATGGTCAGAAACTGACGCTGAAAAAATACATCAACATTGGTGTGGCGGTTGATACACCTAATGGTCTGGTGGTTCCAGTATTCCGCGACGTTAATAAGAAAGGCATCATCGAGTTGTCCCGCGAGCTGACTGAAATGTCTAAGAAAGCGCGTGCCGGTAAGCTGACTGCATCTGATATGCAGGGTGGATGCTTCACCATTTCAAGTCTGGGCGGTATCGGCGGCACTGCGTTTACGCCAATCGTTAATGCGCCAGAAGTGGCTATCTTGGGCGTATCCCGCTCATCCATGAAGCCGGTATGGAATGGTAAAGAGTTTGTACCACGTCTGATGCTGCCTCTGTCACTCTCCTTTGATCACCGTGTGATCGATGGTGCTGATGGTGCGCGTTTCATCACATTTATTAATCATGCGATGAGCGATATCCGCCGTCTGGTGATGTAATCTCAAAGGCCGGCCATGTGCCGGCCTGATTGTTATTGTTGTGACAGAGAAACCGCTTACATCTGGTGAATTTGTTGCGAGTTCTGTCACGTTAACGCGCTTTTCAGGTTATTAACAATTCTGTAAACTGCTCGCGGTGTGTAGGTCCCGGTGGAATATATCGTTTTTGGCGCCTGACCCGCCGGACAAACAATTAAGAGGTCATGATGAGTACTGAAATTAAAGCCCAAGTTGTGGTACTTGGGGCAGGTCCAGCAGGGTATTCTGCTGCTTTTCGTTGCGCGGATTTAGGTTTGGAAACCGTCCTGGTGGAACGTTACTCTACCTTAGGTGGTGTTTGTCTTAACGTTGGTTGTATCCCTTCTAAGGCATTGCTGCATGTAGCGAAAGTGATTGAGGAAGCTAAAGCGCTGGCAGATCATGGCATCGTTTTTGGTGAACCGAAAACTGACATCGAAAAAGTCCGTGTTTGGAAAGAAAAAGTTATTAATCAGCTAACCGGTGGTTTGGCTGGTATGGCTAAAGGCCGTAAAGTTAAAGTAGTTAATGGTTTTGGTAAGTTTACTGGGGCTAACACGCTGGTTGTTGAAGGTGAAGGTGGCGCAACAACGATTAATTTTGATAATGCCATTATTGCCGCGGGTTCCCGTCCTATCCAACTGCCATTTATTCCTCATGATGACCCGCGCGTTTGGGATTCTACAGATGCTTTGGCGCTGACAACGGTTCCTGGCCGTTTGTTGGTGATGGGCGGCGGTATTATTGGTCTGGAAATGGGAACCGTTTACCACGCTCTGGGTTCTCAGATTGATGTTGTTGAAATGTTGGATCAGGTGATTCCTGCGGCTGATAAAGACGTGGTGAAAGTCTTTACCAAACGTATCAGTAAACAATTCAATCTGATGCTGGAAACCAAAGTGACTGTGGTGGAAGCCAAAGAAGATGGTATCTACGTCACGATGGAAGGCAAAAACGCACCGACAGAACCACAGCGTTATGACGCGGTTCTGGTTGCCATCGGTCGTGTACCTAACGGTAAAATTCTGGATGCGGGTAAAGCGGGTGTTGAAGTTGACGATCGGGGCTTTATCCATGTTGATAAGCAAATGCGTACCAATGTACCGCACATCTTCGCTATTGGCGACATCGTTGGTCAGCCTATGCTGGCGCATAAAGGTGTTCACGAAGGTCACGTCGCGGCGGAAGTTATTTCTGGTAAGAAACACTACTTTGATCCAAAAGTGATTCCATCTATTGCTTACACTGAACCAGAAGTCGCTTGGGTTGGTTTGACTGAGAAAGAAGCGAAAGAGAAAGGTATTAGCTATGAAACGGCAACTTTCCCGTGGGCAGCTTCTGGCCGCGCAATCGCTTCTGATTGTGCTGACGGTATGACCAAACTGATTTTCGATAAAGAAAGCAATCGTATTATCGGTGGGGCTATTGTGGGTACTAACGGTGGTGAACTGCTAGGTGAAATTGGTCTGGCAATTGAAATGGGTTGTGATGCGGAAGATATCGCGTTGACCATCCACGCTCATCCAACGTTGCATGAATCGGTAGGTCTGGCCGCTGAAGTCTTTGAAGGCAGCATCACTGATTTGCCAAACGCGAAAGCGAAGAAAAAGAAATAATTTCTTAAATCAATTAATCTCTACCGAAGCGGCTTTCATTTATATGAAAGCCGTTTTTCATTCTGGTACGACCTATTTGAGGAAACACGGCATAAAAAGTATGGTTTTTGTAGGAGTTACTGACAAAAATCAGCGGAATAATCTGTTTTAATAGCTTTGTCTGCTGTTAATTCAGAATATTACTATCAGTTAATGTTACTTTTATGTGAACGAATTAACATCGCGTTCAAATTTTGGTATGCTGGACGCCCGAAGCTGGGCATAACTTGTTTGCGTTTGCTAAGTTATGCCGGCAATCCTCTGACCTGGCACCATAATTAACAACCTGTCCCTAGAGGGGCTATTGTTGCGATAACACATATTGTTGCGAAACACATATTGTCGCGCAAAGACGATAGCTTGATGAGGCAGGTTCTAAGGCGGGTGCAGAGCCGGGTAGATAAAATGACAATGAGAGCGAGGAGAAAGTCGTGCTAGAAGAATACCGCAAGCACGTAGCCGAGCGTGCAGCCCAAGGCGTCGTCCCTAAACCATTGGACGCGGCACAAGCGGCGGCGCTGGTTGAGTTACTGAAGAGCCCACCAAAAGGTGAAGAAAATTTCCTGTTAGATCTGTTGATTAACCGTGTTCCCCCTGGTGTTGACGAAGCGGCGTATGTGAAAGCCGGTTTTCTTGCCGCCATTGCGAAAGGCGAAACTATTTCACCACTAATCACGCCAGAAAAGGCGGTTGAACTGCTTGGAACGATGCAAGGTGGTTATAATATTCATCCTTTGATTGATGCTCTGGATAATGAAAAACTGGCTCCAATTGCAGCTAAAGCGCTCTCTCATACTTTGCTGATGTTTGACAACTTCTATGATGTAGAAGAAAAAGCAAAAGCAGGTAATCCACAAGCCAGACAAATTATGCAATCTTGGGCTGATGCGCAGTGGTATCTGGAACGCCCTGAATTGGCAGAAAAAATTACAGTCACAGTATTTAAAGTGACGGGTGAAACAAACACTGACGATTTATCTCCCGCGCAGGATGCATGGTCACGTCCTGATATTCCGCTGCACGCTCTGGCAATGTTGAAAAATGCCCGCGAAGGGATTGCCCCGGATCAAGCTGGTATTGTTGGTCCAATCAAACAGATTGAAGAACTGAATAAGAAAGGCTATCCGCTGGCTTATGTCGGCGATGTTGTGGGTACAGGTTCTTCCCGCAAATCGGCCACTAACTCAGTGCTGTGGTTTATGGGCGACGATATTCCTTTTGTACCAAATAAACGTGGTGGTGGTGTTGTTCTGGGCGGTAAAATTGCGCCAATTTTCTTCAATACGATGGAAGATGCTGGTGCGCTGCCAATTGAGCTGGATGTGAACAAATTAAATATGGGGGATGTAATTGATATCTACCCATATAAAGGGGAAGTACGTCACCACGAAACTAATGAGTTGCTGGCTGAATTTGAACTGAAAACCGATGTGTTGTTGGATGAAGTGCGTGCAGGTGGCCGTATTCCACTGATTATCGGCCGCGGTTTGACCAGTAAGGCGCGTGAGTCTCTTGGTTTACCCCCCAGTGATGTCTTCCGTCAGGCGAAAGCGGTTGAGGAAAGCAGTCGTGGTTTCTCCCTAGCTCAGAAAATGGTTGGCCGGGCATGTGGCACGGCGGGTATTCGTCCGGGTGAGTACTGTGAACCTAAAATGACCTCTGTTGGTTCTCAGGATACGACTGGTCCAATGACCCGTGACGAACTGAAAGATCTGGCGTGTCTGGGCTTCTCTGCGGATCTGGTGATGCAATCATTCTGTCATACGGCTGCTTACCCTAAGCCGGTTGACGTCACTACTCACCATACCTTGCCTGACTTCATTATGAATCGTGGCGGCGTTTCTCTGCGTCCCGGCGATGGCATCATTCACTCATGGCTGAACCGTATGCTGTTGCCTGATACGGTTGGTACGGGTGGTGATTCCCATACCCGTTTCCCAATTGGTATCTCCTTCCCGGCAGGTTCTGGTCTGGTGGCGTTTGCTGCCGCGACGGGGGTGATGCCTTTGGATATGCCAGAATCGGTGTTGGTTCGTTTTAAAGGGCAGATGCAGCCCGGTATTACTTTGCGTGATTTGGTTCATGCGATTCCTTACTATGCGATTCAGCAAGGTCTGCTGACGGTTGAAAAGAAAGGTAAGAAAAACATCTTCTCTGGCCGTATCCTCGAAATCGAAGGTTTGCCAGATCTGAAAGTTGAGCAGGCGTTTGAGCTGGCGGATGCTTCTGCGGAGCGCTCTGCGGCGGGCTGTACCATTAAATTGGATAAAGCGCCGATTATTGAATACCTGCAATCTAATATTGTGCTGTTGAAATGGATGATTGCCGAAGGTTATGGTGATCGCCGTACATTGGAACGCCGCGTAACGGGTATGGAAAACTGGCTGAAAGATCCCCAATTGCTGGAAGCAGATGCTGATGCAGAATATGCAGCGGTTATCGAAATCGATCTGGCCGAAATTAAAGAACCTATTCTGTGTGCACCGAACGATCCAGATGATGCCCGTTTACTATCGGATGTGGCGAACAGTAAAATCGATGAAGTTTTTATCGGTTCTTGTATGACTAACATTGGTCATTTCCGTGCCGCCGGTAAGTTATTGGATCAACATAAAGGTCAATTACCAACTCGTTTGTGGGTTGCCCCGCCAACGAAAATGGATGCAGCTCAACTCACAGAGGAAGGTTATTACAGCATCTTTGGTAAGAGTGGAGCACGGGTTGAAATTCCTGGCTGTTCCTTGTGTATGGGTAACCAAGCACGTGTTGCTGATGGTGTAACTGTGGTCTCCACTTCGACTCGTAACTTCCCGAATCGTTTGGGGACGGGTGCGAATGTTTACCTGGCATCGGCTGAACTGGCGGCTGTAGCTTCTCTGTTGGGACGTCTGCCGACACCAGAAGAGTATCAGCAATTTATGGCTAAAGTTGATGAGACTGCGGAAGATACTTACCGTTATCTCAATTTTGATCAACTGAACCAATACACTGAAAAAGCGGATGATGTGATTTTCCAAACCGTGGTGTAATGCCGAGATATTGCAATACCAATGAATGGGAGGTAAAAACCTCCCATTTTAGTTACTGGCTTTTAACGCCCCGGCTATCATTGCTAAGTTTTTATCGATGATAAAACAAGTATTAAGAAAGGTTTTTTTGCTTATTAGTATGATTTTAAAATCTGGAAAAAAGGGCAAATGTATCGTGAAAAAGCAGATAAAAACTTTAATCATTAAAGGTAAAAAGTAGTGATTAACGGTTTTTAAAAGTGAGTAAAAAGTGCGATGCTATAATTGACATTAAAGAGAAAACATCAGGAAAAACGGATTTTAAATTGATTAATCAGGGGGGTAATAGTATTAACTGTATTGATAAAATTAGCAGTGAAAAAAGAAAAAAACATTTATCAACATTAAAAACTATTAAAGAGATGAGCTTTGATTTTAATGCCATTAAACAAATCTGTTAATCTTCCTGGTTTTAAACCTAAAAAATCAAAGCAGAAAAAATCTAATTATTGACATAAAAAAACGCTCAAAAACATGATTCTATAGCACATGAATAGGTTATTTTCAGTGTTATTATGTTGCATTTATTATGCAAAATTATGATAAATTAAACATTCCGGTTTAAACTGGTTTTACACTGTCTTAACCCATCCAATCGTTATAATCTTTTACCCTGTTTTCAATGATGTAGAAATCTATCCCCTTCTTTAAATAGGTTTTTAAACAGCCTAAAATGGGAGGTGGAATCCGCTATTTTATTATCTCATTATCTTTTATATATGATAATGGTTTTACAGTAAGCTATCATCAAATAGGTAAGGTTAAAAACTTCTTATGTAGTATTTAATTATTGATTAAATATTTAAATCACCCATGAGAATCCATGTAATTCTGTTTCTACTAATAATCGGTACGCCTAATTATTCTTAGGCACGCCAGTAATATTTGTCATGTTGAACATTGATTAGTAGATAGTTATTCCCCAGAAATGAAAATTACACTTCATAATCAAAGACGATGATATCATCGACGGAATCTGTAAGGAGATCTTTTAATTTATCATGCGCGGGGTGAGACAAATAGTTTGAAATAGCTTTTTGATCATCAAATGTCATGGTGATAGCATGTGTAAAACCTTTATTCTTATTTTCACTACTTACATTACCTCCCCACTCAACAACAGAAGAAATACCTTTGATTTGATGTGGCATGGAAATTGCGGTATCTCTTATCGTCGTTAATTGTTGTTCTTGTATTTCGGGCGCGAATTTTAACAAAAGAATATGACGTATCATAATGGCTCCTGAAAAGTATCTTTGTTTTTCCAGACAAGATAGAAAATAGCTGGTTGTATTGCAAGGCTCTTGAATATACCTCATCGATTCGTGGATGTGTGTTCGATTTTGCTGTTTTTGTTTCTCTGAGATATTATTAATTATAGTGTATTTGTCTATATTTGCACTAAGGCTGAACTCTTCTCCGATGAAAGCCATAGCAGACACAAACTTCAAGGATAGCTTGGGGTGGACATTTCGGTTATCCAGGTGCAAACCATATCGTTGTGTCAGCATAGAGGCGTTAGTCTTCACACTTCTTGCAGTTTGTGGGCTGATTCTGGGGCGGAATTGCTAGAAAATTTAGAACGGAAAGAACCACCGGAGGTTAATGATGGACTACGAATTTTTGCTGGATGTCACTGGGAAGGTGACTAGCCGATTCTCAATGGATCATGAAGCTATTGGTCAGTGGCTGAATGAAGAAGTTAACGGTGATTTAACGGTGATAGATAAAGTTGCCGCAGCACTGGCTGAAATTAAAGGTAGTGAACGTCAATGGCAACTTGTGGGTCACGAATATACGCTGCTAATGGATGAGGAAGAGGTTATGGTTCGTGCTAATCAGCTTGAGTTTGAAACTGATTCGATGGAGGAGGGCATGAGCTATTACGATAATGAGAGCCTGTCTTTTTGTGGTACCAAGGATTTTCTTGATATGTTGACTGATTATCGGGACTTTATTTTAAAAAACGATTGGTAAAAAGCTGTATATAGACAAAAAGAGTTTTCGGGCACGATAGATTTTTTTCTTACTGTTAATAGTTGTTATGAAGGATAGTCATTGAGTAATTTTACTCAATTATAGTTGAATAGCTAAAGAATCAAGGTGGTTTTAATGGAAGATATCAATCTGTCTGGTGGCATTAATGAAGCTACAAGCTGGCTCATTAATCATCAGGATTTAATCATTCAATATCTGGTCAATACTGTTGCGGCTATTCTGATTCTTATTCTGGGATTGATGGCGGCGAAACTCATTAGTAAGGGAGTGAGAAGAGTTATGTCATTGCGCGGCATTGATGTAACGGTATCAGATTTCCTGGCTGCTATTGTTCGTTATTCGATTATTGCGTTCACTATTATTGCAGTTTTGGGCAAATTAGGCGTTCAGACGGCTTCTGTCATTGCAGTTATCGGTGCTGCTGGTTTAGCTGTTGGTTTGGCTTTACAAGGTTCTTTGTCCAATTTTGCCGCAGGGGTATTGCTGGTGGCTTTTCGTCCAATCCGTGCGGGCGAATATGTTATTCTGGGCGCGGTTGAGGGCACGGTTGTTCAGGTGCAGATTTTCTCTACTACATTGCGTACAGTGGATGACAAGATCATCGTAATCCCGAACGGAAAAATTATTGCTGATAATGTTATTAATACCAGTCGTGAACCGAATCGCCGAACTCAGATTATGGTCGGTGTTGCGTATAATGCGGATATTGATGAAGTTAAAAAAGTATTAGGTGAAGTTATTGCCGCAGACAACCGTATTCAGCATGACAAAGGTGTGACGATTCGTTTGCATGAAATGGCGCCTTCTTCACTGAATTTTGTTGTGCGTGTATGGACTGCCAATGGTGATGCTTGGGAGGTCTATTGGGATTTGATGGAGAATTTTAAACGCACATTGGATAAACACAATATCAGTATTCCTTATCCACAAATGGATGTTTATTTGCATCAGAACCAAGCTATGGCGCGGGGTAAAATGGGTGATTAATTCAGAGGATATTGGATAATAACCGTCTGATGGTGTGAATAGGCTGTAAATCTTTACCGGTAAATCAGCGCCGCGCTGTGGATAGCGCGGACGCTCTATTATTCTGGCTTATTTTACTGGCATAAGGTATTAAGGTTGTTTTTAATAAAATCATCGCTGATATCTTCTGTCAGTGCTATTTTCTTGTTATCAGACAAGCAAAGGATAGCAGACGAAACATCTGAAGTATGGAAATTAATATCAGCAGTGACTATCCCATCTCCTTTTTCACCCCGTATTTTAAGAACGAAACGTTCACAGCCTTTTTTACATAAGAAAGGCTGATAATTACTGAGCTCCACATCTGTAATATTTGCTGTACCAATATAATATTCAATTATTTCATAGTGGTTTAATGTCTCTTCAACATCATTTCGAAGCAAATAGTAGTTTCTGACAGTAAGAGCGGCAATAATAATGATTGCTAACAGTATGAAACCCGTAATTTTTTTCAAAATAACCTCTTCCTCTTATTTTCATAGCATTGATAGATTCATTAATGCTTTTAGTGTGTATTAGCTTGATTTTCTTTGAATTAATCAAATAGTTTTCCTATAAAAACCTGCCTTTTGGTTGGTTATTAAAATTTCTTATGATCGATTAGAAGCATTTATTTCCTCTAATGAGCTATTCTTCTTAATATTCTGAACATTGAAATAGCAAAGTGAATAATTATTGAGGAGTTTTTTTATGTTATCGACATTTGTACAGGGTTTTTTTCTTAGCGCAGCAATGATTTTGCCTCTTGGTCCACAAAATGCCTTTGTTATGCAGCAAGGTAGCAGGAGACAATTTCATTTGATGAGCGCAACTTTGTGCGCGATCAGTGATGGTTTTCTGATTGGTGTCGGTGTATTTGGTGGTAGTGCATTACTTAGTCAGTCAACTTTACTCTTGCAATTTGTCACCTGGGGAGGTGTTGCTTTTTTATTCTGGTATGGATGGGGCGCTTTACGTGTGGTTTTGTTTGCCAATGTTGAACAAGTGCAGGCGAGTGGTATAGCAAAAAACCGCTGGCGAGTCATTGCGATTATCTTTGCGGTCACTTGGTTGAATCCGCATGTTTATTTAGACACCATTGTTGTTTTGGGCAGTATTGGTGGTCAGTTATCTTCAGAACTCAGACCTTGGTTTACTTTTGGTGCGGCAAGTGCTTCTGTTAGTTGGTTTTTTTCTCTGTCATTGCTGGCGGCATGGTTTTCCCCTGTGCTAAGTAAGCCGCTTTCTCAACGGATTATTAATGGGTTTATCTGTGTCATTATGTGGTATATCGCATGGCAACTTGCTAAGCAGGGATTACTAATTTCTGATTGAGCTGGACACTTCTTTGCATGCACTCTCTGTGTTAGTGTTTTATTCATCCCATGTATATTTCGGTTTTTCCGTGGGATGAACATTTTCTGTAACAGGTTTTCTTCGGAGGTTGTGTGAAATTGAAATCATTAGGGTTGGCCGCCATGTTAAGTGCCGGGGTGCCACTTGCTGCACAGGCTGCTGATTTACCCGGAGTCCCTCATGTTATTACTTCTGGTAATGCGGTAGTGAAAGCTGAACCGGATATAGCAACATTGATGATTAACGTCAATATTTCTGCTAAAGATGCTTCTGGGGCTAAAAAGCAGGTTGATGAGCTGGTTGCTAAATATTTTGATTTTCTGAAAAAGAACGGTATTGAAAAGAAAGATATTGATGCCGCGAATCTGCGTACTCAGCCTGATTATGAGTATGACAATGTATCTGGCAAATCGGTGCTGAAAGGCTATCGTGCGATCCGTTCAGTGGAGGTGAAGGTTCGTAAGTTAGAGCAACTTAATGATCTGCTGGATGGAGCATTAAAAGCGGGTTTGAACGAAATCGTATCTGTTCAATTTGGGGTGGACAATCCGCAAAAATATCGTGATGAAGCCCGTCAGAAAGCCATTGAGAATGCGATTGAACAAGCTGATGCACTGGCGAAAGGTTTTAATAGCAAAGTAGGTTCGATATACAGTATCAATTACCGAGCGCCAGAGGTAATTGACCATATGAAGTATCGCAATTCTGATGTGATGATGGCGGGAGGCGCTGCTGCTGGAGTGGGTGAAACTTACCAGCAGGATAGCATCAATTTCAGCGATCAGGTTGATGTTGTGTTTGAACTAAAACCTTAATCCGTGTCATCTTGTCTTAACATCTGACGCCCAAGTTTTAATAGGGCGTCAGTCACTTTTTTCATGGTCCTGCTTTCCGGTGCGAAACGATGCCAATAGAGCATACGGCGCTGACATAAACCCGGCGTCAGGTCGATCAGTTCACCATTTTTCAATTCCTGATCAATCTGTAAATGAGGGATCATACAGCAGGTGGAACCCTGTTTTGCTAGTTGTACAAAGGCTTCAGATGAGTTGACGATATGACATGGAACGCTACCCGGCGACAACTCGAAGTTCTGTTGTAAAAATGCTTGATGCATATCATCCAGATGGTCGAATGCAACCGCAGGGGCTTTTAGTAACGCTGAACGGGTAACTCCATTTGGGAAATAGCGGGCGGCAAATTCTGGCGAGGCGACAAACAGATAATCCAGTGCGCCTAGTTTATCGACCAGACAACTGGGTAAAGGCTGAGGTTGAATACTGACCGCGCCAACGACTTCACCTCTTCTTAACTGTTCCTGAGTCCGAGTTTCATCTTCAACTTGAATATTGAGTCGGATAGGTAAATCAGAGAGTACCGGATGTAGTGCCGGTAACAGCCAGGTTGCTAAACTGTCAGCATTGACTGCCAATGAAAGCAGCAATGGAGTATCTGTCCCCTGTTCATCACCTAACCACTGTTCTTCCAACAACTCTACCTGATGTAATAGCGCCAGTAGTTTTTGTCCTTGTTCGGTGGGACGCGGAGGAACGGTGCGTACTAGCAGAGGCTGACCGAATAGATTTTCCAACTGTTTAATACGCTGAGAAACCGCGGATTGAGTGATACAGAGTTTCTGGGCAGCGCGTTCGAAACCACGTTCACGGACAACAGCATCCAAGGCTTGCAGTGTTCGGTAATCAGGACGTTTCATTACAGAAAGATTCTCCATTTATGTTTCCGCATAGCACTATGCCATATTTTTCTAATGGATGAGGCAATTTATCTGGTGTGTTGTAAAACCTCACCTGCCAAAGATTACCGATGTTACATCCAATTTTGGATAAATTTCGTTGATTGATGGCCCTTATGGGAAGGGGGTTCCATTTTTGAAGGTTACGTTTGTTAACGTGGTGGAATAAATAATATGCTCGGAGAACAACAACTGTGTGAAGTTGTTTTGGTTAGCTTAATAATTAGCTTTTGATTGAGTGTAAGGTGACTGACATTAAGGTGATTGAATTAAGGATTGTTTGCATGTTTCGTTTAAGTGTGGATTTTTCATAAAATTGTCTAAAAGACGTTACTTTGGGCTATTTAATAACAATAAAAATGTAAGTAAGGTTGCTTTATTATGCTGTCACTGAAACATGTTGCACAATTAACATATAATACTTTGCAGTTATATATGGATCAGAGAGGAATAGATCTGGCGGTTGGCCCTATCTCTGACAGCGATGCAAACATGCTAACGGGAACCTATGGCGAGCTTAACTGGGACTATTATATTACAGAGATCGGTAATCGACATGACTGTTTCAGCTTATGTATAAAATTTGTCATATCAAGGGAAAATTTTCAAATTGAATCTGCTCCCGCTGGAGTCGCTTTGTCCATATATGATTTGAGTGATAAGAGTTTTAACATCCATGTGTTGGAAAATTTTGTGAAAGATATGGAAAATCATCCGTTGCATAGAAAGATGCTTTTGTATACTCTATATGCAACATTGATTTTCATGAATATGTCTGGTGGTGAAGACATCAGGATTCATGAACCTGTTAAGGATAAAATAGCTTACTATCGCTCGTTTGGTTTTGAGCTGGAGCGCTGCGGATATGTAATGTCATGTGATATTAAAACATTAACGGCAAAGTTGAAGAGTAGGTCTAATTGGTTAACTATTTGATCTATATTAGTTGTTTTCGCGTTATAGAAAGCCTTGATCGATTGGACGGGGAGTAGTCACATTTGTTGCGATGGTCATAACAGAGAGATTTTGTCGGGAATTTTTTTCCTGTATGGCGAAATCAGTTCAGTAATATGAAGTTGTTTTATGAGGTGCTGATAATGAGAACACAAAAAGAACCGATGTTCGATACCATTCAAACGTATAAAAAAGTTGGGGAGACCTTGGATTTTCTCATGAAAGTAGGTCCGGCTTTGGAAGAACATGCACAG
>NZ_LOIC01000018.1:171846-198665 GCF_001684335.1 Photorhabdus namnaonensis | reverse complement strand
TTTTTTTTCGCCCGCCATATGGCGGGTTTTGGCATCATTTAATCTTATATTTCCCGTGACTTATCCTATTCAACTTTAATTGAATTGCGGTTTCTTTGTTGCTATCAAAGTTTATACTAGCCGAGGTCTTTCCTTGTAACTGATATAGGCAATGAATTGATATGACTCAGGACGAATTGAAAAAAGCAGTAGGTTGGGCGGCGCTCGAATTTGTTACACCAGGAACCATTGTGGGCGTGGGGACAGGTTCAACGGCTTCACATTTTATTGATGCCCTCGGTTCCATTAAAGATCAGATTGAAGGGGCAGTATCCAGCTCTGAGGCTTCTACTGAGAAGTTAAAAAGCTTGGGCATTCCTGTATTCGATTGTAATGAAGTGGATTCCCTTGATATCTATGTTGATGGCGCGGATGAAATCAATGGCAATATGCAGATGATTAAAGGCGGTGGCGCTGCATTAACGCGTGAAAAAATCATTGCTGCAATAGCGAAAAAATTCGTTTGTATTGTTGATGCTTCTAAAAAAGTTGATGTATTAGGTAAATTTCCTCTGCCGGTAGAAGTGATTCCAATGGCTCGCGCCTATGTTGCTCGTGAATTGGTTAAGTTGGGGGGAGTGCCAGAATATCGTCAGAATGTTGTGACTGATAACGGCAATATGATCCTTGACGTGCATAATCTAGCCATACTCGATCCTATTGAGTTAGAGAATAAAATTAATCGTATCTCAGGTGTGGTGACTGTAGGATTATTTGCTAACCGTGGTGCGGATATTATATTGATGGGAACACTTGATGGAGTGAAAACCATCACTCAATAATATTATTCATAGAGGGCGAAGTTCTTCGCCCTTAAAAATTTTTTCACTGTTAAAATAGGTGAAGAATTTAGTGATATATTTCATATCTCTGATGGTTATTTAATCTAAATCCTAATTTTGTTCTTTTTCAGATCATTTTATTCCGCATAATAACTACTTTGTTAAGACTTATGTGACAGGAATAGCAATCGTTTATATTGCTGTGTTCGTTTTTTTTGTTATGTTGAGAGAATGAATCTTAAATGTAACGAAGCGTAACAATAGGCAGGATAAATGGTTAAGGTATCTCTGGAAAAAGATAAGATTAAATTTTTACTATTGGAAGGCGTGCATCAGAGCACGGTAGAAAATCTGCGAGCAGCCGGTTATAGCAATATTGAATATCATAAGGGAGCGTTAGATTCCAAGGAGTTAAAAGAGGCGATTCGTGATACCCATTTTGTTGGTATCCGTTCCCGTACACAACTGACCGAAGATATTTTTCAGGCAGCCGAAAAATTGGTTGCTGTAGGTTGTTTCTGTATTGGCACCAATCAGGTTGATCTAAAAGCGGCGGCAAAACGTGGTATCCCTGTCTTTAATGCGCCATTTTCTAATACTCGTTCTGTTGCTGAAATGGTCCTTGGCGAATTGCTGCTGCTGCTGCGTCGTATCCCTTTAGCGAATGCGAAAGCGCATCGAGGAGAGTGGGATAAGCAGGCTAAAGGCTGCTATGAAGTGCGTGGGAAAAAACTGGGAATTATCGGTTACGGTCATATTGGTACTCAGCTTGGTATTCTGGCTGAAAATATCGGTATGGATGTCTACTTTTACGATATTGAAAACAAATTGCCATTAGGTAATGCTCATCAGGTACGTCATTTGTCAGAATTACTGAATATGAGTGATGTGGTGAGTTTGCATGTACCAGAAACGCCATCAACTAAAAATATGATTGGTGCAACCGAACTTACACTGATGAAACCGGGTTCTATCTTGATCAATGCTTCACGTGGGACGGTGGTGGATATCCCGGCATTATGCGATGCATTGGAAAGTGAACATTTGTCAGGGGCGGCTGTGGATGTGTTCCCCATTGAACCGGCAACCAATAATGATCCGTTTGAGTCACCGTTGTGTAAATTTGATAATGTGTTGTTGACGCCGCATATTGGTGGTTCTACCCAGGAAGCGCAGGAAAATATTGGTTATGAGGTCGCAGGAAAGTTAGCGAAATACTCTGACAATGGCTCTACCTTATCGGCAGTAAACTTCCCAGAAGTGTCTCTTCCTGTTCATGCTGATGATACCAACCGGTTTCTGCATATTCATGAAAATCGGCCGGGTATATTGAACAGTATTAACCAAGTGTTTGCTGAACAGGATATCAATATTGCCGCTCAGTATCTGCGTACCAGTGGGGATATGGGTTATGTGGTTATTGATATTGTGACTGAAAATCCGGCTCAAGCTGAAATGGTATTTCAGAAACTAAAAGCACTCCCGGGTACTATCCGTTCTCGTCTGCTTTACTGATTATACCCGCTATCTTTCAAGTTGCCTCCGCGATGCATCTTGAAATCCATAGGGTATATTTTGAGATGTCATAAATGGGCGTTTTGTATAAGGCGCCTATTTTTTTTACTGCCAATGCCAGATTTTTTCAGGTGTGATGATTTCTGGTAATGGAATATCCCATTCGGCCGTTGGTAGTGTATCGACTAACTGGCAGTTATGCGCCAGACCTATCGGATAGAAATTTTTTTGTTGCCATTGGCTCAGTGTGCGATCGTAAAAGCCGCCTCCCATGCCAAGCCGCTGACCTGTGCGGTCAAAAGCAACCAGCGGGATTATCATAATATCCAGCTCTGATAACGGTAAAACCTGCCTAACATCTAGCGGCGGCTCTTCTATATTGAAGTGATTTCTGACAAGTGGGGTATTGGGTTGATAGTTTAAAAACAGCAGATGGTGATGACGGAAAGGATGTAGTACGGGCAGATAGATCTGTTTATTTTGCTGCCAGAGTTGGTTAATCATTGGACGGGTATCGAGTTCACCATCAAACGAAAGAAATAGAGCGATCTTGTTGGCTTGGCAAATTTGGGGGTGGTTGATTGCTCGCTCAGCAGCTTGTCTTGCAAACAGCGATTGTTGCTCAGGAGTAAGTGCACGGCGTTGCTGGCGTATTTTCTTTCTAATGCTTTGTCTGAGTGATAATAGGGACTCTGATTGCATAGAACCTGCGATAGATAGCAGCAGCGATTAAGGTTGAGATTCTCCAAGATGCCGTTACAGGTAGTAACCCTTGAACCCTTGGTTCAAGGTGAACGCAGCGTCGCAGCTTTTAGGCTTCTCGGCCGAACCGAGCATGCACACCAGACTACGGAGCACCACATTCTATAATGTATGAAATATCGGCTCAGGGGACTTTCCCCGTTAACGAACATCTCAGAGAAATTTATTCAGTGCTTGTAAGCAACTTTATGACACCTATTGTATGAAACTAAACACAGAAAGCAACTAATTCTCGAATGATTCACTCACTAATGTATGATTTATCAATAGAATTCATTCGTTTGGTGAAATAGTGCTCTCAGTGATGCGACCCTGTTCCACTAATGCATGTTCTATAGTCTGTTGAAGCATCTTTATTTTCTGTTCCATATTATAGGCATAGTCACGGGTTTTCACTTTTTCTTGTGCCAATTCGTGACAGATATTCAATGCCACAATAAAAATCAGTTGTTCAGTATTGGTTACTCTGGTGCGCTCTTTCAAATCTTCTAAACGTTGTTCAAGTTCCACAGCCGCAGCCAGTAATGCTTCTTTTTGCTCTGATGGACAATTGACACGTAGTGACCGCCCAAAAATCTGGATATCTACCGGTTGTGCAGACATGACCCCTTCCTGACTTATTACTGCGCTCCGGTTTTAATTCTGAATTATAGAATTGAAACCGGCGCCAATCATTATAACGCGATACCGACAGACAACTAACGATTAGCTAGGTTGTTGTCTGGTATAGCGACTCCCCTTGGTGGTAGCATAGCATGAACTTACACCGTCAACGATGACCAATACACATGTCTATACAGAATTCATTACCAGATTATCAATCTTTTGACGAAATATTGCATCAACAGTCAGTGGCGCTGACGGCAGCGGAGATGCATGGGTTGATTAGCGGCCTGCTATGCGGCGGTAATCGCGACAGTAGCTGGCAGGTCTTAGTTCATGATTTAGCGAATGATGGGCTGGCTTTTTCCCATCCATTAGCTCAACAATTGCGTGAATTACGTGAAATCACATTTGAATCATTGGATGACAATAATTTCGCATTCGGTTTATTGCTGCCAGATGAGGAAGATAATGTGTTTGAACGCGCAGATGCATTAGCGGGATGGGTTAACCATTTTCTACTGGGATTAGGTGTTGCTCAACCGAAATTCGCGGATAGAAAAGAGATCAGTGAGATTATTGGCGATTTGCGCAATATCGCTCTGCTTGGTTATGAAGAAGGTGATGATCAAGAAGAGTTGGCTCAGGCATTGGAAGAGGTCCTTGAATATGTGCGGGTGGCTGCACAGCTTTGCTATATCGCCTTTACTGAACCTAAAACTGTTTTAATCGCAAAAAATGACAAACCAACATTGCATTAATTGGTGTTTATTGAACGCAAAATAATTATAAGTCGCAGGAGAGGGTATGATCAAACAAGAATATTTATCCCGCCGTCAGGCTTTACTGGCAAAAATGGCTCCGGCCAGCGCAGCGATTATTTTTTCTGCCCCGACTGCGCCACGAAATTCAGATAATGAACATCCCTATCGTCAGCATAGCGATTTCCTTTATTTGACTGGGTTTAATGAACCGGAAGCGGTGCTGATATTAATTAAGAGTGATGATAAGCATAATCATAGCGTGCTCTTTAATCGAGCGCGTGATTTGACTGCGGAAATTTGGTTTGGTCGCCGTCTTGGGCAAGAAGCGGCGCCGGAAAAACTAGGTATTGATCGCGCTTTGCCTTTTGATGATATCAAGCAGGAGCTTTATCTGTTGCTGAATGGTTTGGATGCGGTTTATCACGCACAGGGCGAATTTGCTTACGCCGATGAAATTGTCTTCCATGCGTTGGATATATTAAGAAAAGGCGGTCGTCGTAATCTTTCAGCGCCTTTAACGATAACTGACTGGCGCCCTTGGGTGCATGAAATGCGGTTGTTCAAATCTAAGGCAGAAATTGAAATGATGCGCCGGGCAGGTGAAATCAGTGCGCAGGCCCATATGCGCGCGATGAAAGTTTGCCGTCCAGGCATGTTTGAGTATCAACTGGAAGCCGAAATTCATCACGAATTTACTCATCAAGGTGCTCGCTACCCTGCTTACAACACGATTGTCGGGAGTGGTGAAAATAGCTGCATTCTGCACTACACCGAGAATGAAAGTAGAATGAAAGAGGGTGATTTGGTGTTGGTGGACGCCGGTTGTGAATATCAGGGTTATGCCGGAGATATCACCCGTACTTTCCCTGTCAATGGCAAGTTTACCCGTGCTCAGCGTGAAATTTACGATATCGTCCTGAAAACGCTCAATGTTTCATTGGAATTGTATAAGCCGGGGACCAGCATCAACAAAGTCACAAAACATGTCGTGCAGATTATGGTGGAAGAGTTGGTGAAGCTAGGCATTATGCATGGTGAAGTTGAACATTTAATCGAAACTAAAGCTTATCGTCAGTTCTTTATGCATGGTTTGAGTCATTGGTTAGGGTTGGATGTGCATGATGTCGGTGACTATGGTGTAGAGCGTGACCGTATTTTGCAACCGGGAATGGTATTGACTGTTGAACCGGGGCTTTATATCGCACCGGATGCCGATGTGCCGATGGAATATCGTGGTATCGGTATCCGTATTGAAGATGACATTTTGATCACTGAAACAGGTAATGAAAACCTGACAGCCAGTGTAGTTAAAGAAGCTGATGAGATTGAAGCTCTGATGGCGAAAGCAAAACAGGGTTAAGTTAAGAATGGACGTGATTATCGTTGGTGGAGGCATGACCGGCGCGACGCTTGCGCTGGCGATATCTTCCCTGAGTAAGGGGCGGATTCATGTATCCCTGATTGAAGCAGCAGAGCCGGAGCGGAAACATCCCGGTTTTGATGCCAGAGCGATAGCGCTGGCTTACGGTACTTGCCAGCGTTTACAACAGATTGGCGTTTGGTCTGTTCTGGAAGAGTATGTGATACCGATAACTCACGTTCATGTTAGTGATCGTGGTCATGCAGGGTTTGTGAACCTTTATGCGAAAGAATATAACATTCCAGCTTTAGGCAATGTTATCGAGTTGTATGATGCAGGGCAGTGTTTGTTCGGATTACTGAAAAATGCGCCTGGCGTCACGTTATATTGCCCATCCAAGGTTATGGCTGTTGAAAGAACCCTGTCATCGGTCGCTGTCTCTTTGGACAGTGGCGAGCGGCTGCAAGGTGAATTGCTGGTAGCGGCAGATGGCAGCCATTCTGCCATTGGTCGTGCTTGTAATATTCAGTGGCAACGGCACGCTTATGAACAGGTTGCTGTAATTACTAATGTATTGACTTCGGAGCATCCGCGAGGCAGTGCATTTGAACGTTTCACAGAACATGGCCCACTTGCTTTGTTGCCAATGTCTGGGAGACGAAGCTCGCTGGTATGGTGCCATCAGTTGGCGCGGAAAAAGGAGATAGCGGGTTGGAATAATGATCAATTTATTCGGCAGTTACAGCGAGCATTTGGCTGGAGACTGGGGAAAATATTGGAAACGGGTCAGCGTCATAGTTATCCATTGACACTATCTACTGCAAATCAACAAATTAGCCACCGATTGGCGCTGGTGGGAAATGCCGCGCAAACATTACATCCAATTGCAGGTCAGGGTTTCAATCTTGGCATGCGAGATGTGATGACACTGGCTCAGATTGTTTCTGAGGCTTTTGCGGCTGGGCAGGATATTGGTACTTACCAGGTTCTGGCCAATTATCAACAACAACGAGTTTTAGATCGGGAAAACACCATCGATATTACTGATGGATTGATACGGATATTTGCCAATCGTTATTTTCCATTACAAATCGGACGTCACGTCGGCTTGATGATGATGGAAAAGTGCTCTCCTATGCGGGAGATACTGGCCCGTCAGACTTTGGGTTGGGTCGCCCAAAGGTAACCGCGGATAAAGCAGACAAAGTAAGAGGACGTTATATTATGCAATCATTTGACGTGGTTATCGCTGGTGGCGGTATGGTTGGTTTAGCGCTTGCCTGTGGCTTACAAGGCAGTGGCTTGCGGGTGGCGGTGGTAGAGAGCTATCCGCCTGTTCAACCCGTTATTGCTGGAGAAGAGTATGCTTTGCGGGTCTCTGCGATTAATGCAGCGAGTGAGCGCCTATTACAGCATCTTGGTGTGTGGCGACATATCTTGGATATGCGTACCAGTCCTTATCAGGAAATGGAAGTTTGGGAGCGGGATAGCTTTGGCCGTATTCGGTTCAGCGCGGCTGAACATGGGCTGGAATATCTTGGGCATATCATTGAAAACCGGGTTATTCGTGAAGCATTATGGAAAAAAGCAGACAGATTATCTGATGTGACTATGTTGGCGCCGGCGGCTTTGCAACAGGTTGCTTGGGGTGAAAATGAAGCTTTTATGACTTTATCCGATGGTCGCATGTTAACCGCTCGTTTAGTTGTTGGCGCTGATGGCGCTCATTCATGGTTGCGTCAACATGCTGATATCCCTCTCACATTCTGGGATTATGAACATCATGCGTTGGTAGCCGCTATTCGCACCGAAGAGCCGCACGGCCGGGTTGCCCGTCAGGTCTTTTATGGTGAGGGTATTTTGGCGTTTTTACCCCTTGCCGATCCCCATTTGTGTTCTATCGTCTGGTCACTACCGGGTGAAATCGCAGAACAGTACAAACAGCTTAATCATAAGCGTTTCAACCAGCAATTGGCGGTAGATTTTGATCTGCGCCTTGGTCAATGTGAACTGATGAGTGAACGTCTGACCATTCCACTGACCGGTCGTTATGCCCGTAATTTTGCGGCTCATCGTCTGGCCCTGTTGGGCGATGCCGCTCATACCATTCACCCATTGGCGGGACAGGGAGTGAATTTGGGCTTTATGGATGTCGCTGAACTAATAGGTGAATTGCGTCGTTTACATGGTCAGGGAAAAGATATCGGTCAGCACTTTTATTTACGTCGCTATGAACGCCGTCGTAAACATGGCGCTGCGGTGATGCTGGCGGGCATGCAAGGTTTTCGTCAATTATTCGATGGCAATAATCCGGCGAAAAAGCTTTTGCGGGATGTCGGGTTGTCTCTGGCAGATAATTTACCGGGAATTAAACCTAAATTACTTCGTCAGGCAATGGGATTGAATGATTTGCCGGACTGGCTCTATTCGGCTGAAAAAATCTAATTTAGCCTCTGCTTATCGATAACTTTTTCTCATGTCTTGCTGAAATATGAACAGGTGATTTTATTCATATTTCAGTTAGCTTGTAACAGAAAATGAGTGTTTTCTAAAGTTAATTGTTAATTTTGAGTATTATGACTCATTTTAATAGTTGAAAATTCTGCATACTCATAACACGTTTTTTGACGGTCACGGGATTGAACCCTATTTTTACTTATGGTTCATTTTGGTTTTCAGTGATAACTTTTATTTTAAGATATCGTTTGCGTCGCGTTTTTTAGCCGCTCTTTGTTCATGATTCACAGTATCTGTCGGTTAATACGCGGTATGTTTTCATGCAGGAAATGAAAAGAGAGAAATAATGGCAAAACAAACTCCATTGTATGACCAGCATCTGGCTTGTGGTGCGCGTATGGTAGATTTTCATGGCTGGATGATGCCTTTGCATTATGGTTCACAAATGGATGAGCATCATACTGTCCGCACTCATGCCGGTATGTTTGATGTTTCCCACATGACGATTGTGGATCTGCATGGTACTGGTTGCCGTGATTTCCTGCGTTATTTGCTAGCAAATGACATTGCTAAACTGACAGAAAAGGGTAAAGCCCTATACACCGGGATGCTTAATGCTTCTGGCGGTGTTATTGATGACCTGATTGTTTATTACCTTAGCAATGATTTTTATCGATTGGTGGTCAATTCTGCGACTCGTGAGAAAGATCTGGCTTGGATTAATGAACATGTAGCGAGTTACCCGGTTGATGTTCAGGTTCGTGATGATCTGGCATTAATTGCGGTTCAGGGGCCTGAAGCTCAGGCAAAAGTAGAGTCTCTATTAAATGATGAACAAAAACAGACTATTGCCGGAATGAAACCTTTCTTTGGCGTTCAGACGGGCGATCTGTTTATCGCGACAACGGGTTATACCGGTGAAGCGGGTTATGAAGTGGCGTTGCCAAAAGAGCAGGCTGTGGATTTCTGGCAAAAATTGCTGAGTGTCGGCGTTAAGCCTGCGGGATTAGGTGCGCGTGATACGTTGCGGCTTGAAGCCGGTATGAACCTCTATGGACAGGAAATGGATGAAACCATTTCTCCCCTTGCGGCTAACATGGGCTGGACAATCGCTTGGAAGCCCGAAGATCGCCAGTTTATTGGTCGTGAAGCGCTAGAAAAGCAGCGTGAAGAGGGCGTTGAGCAGCTAGTTGGCTTGGTGATGAGAGAAAAGGGTGTGTTACGTGGTGGCTTAATAGTTAGTTTTACTGATGAGATGGGCACCTTACATTCTGGCGTTATTACCAGTGGTACGTTCTCTCCAACATTAGGATTCAGTATTGCCCTTGCCCGAGTGCCGCAGGGGATTGGTGAACAGGCGGTTGTCCAAATCCGCAATCGTGAAATGCCGGTTCAGGTAGTCAAACCTAGCTTTGTACGGGCGGGTAAGCCTCTCGTATAGTCATTTTTATCGAATAATAACTTGATGAGTAAATAGCAATTTATCCCGGTAAGCATGATTGGCGCAGCAGCACAAAATAGCCTAATCGGGGTAGGTTCTAGCATTGAAGGAGATGATGGTAATGAGTAATGTACCCGCAGAGTTAAGATATGCTCAATCACATGAGTGGGTTCGTGCAGAAGGAAATGGTGAATACACGGTAGGTATTACCGAGCATGCACAGGAGCTGCTAGGCGATATGGTCTTTGTTGATCTGCCGGAAATAGGTGGTGAAATCAATCTTGGCGATGATTGCGCGGTGGTTGAATCAGTAAAAGCGGCTTCTGATATCTATGCGCCGCTGAGTGGTGAAATTATTGCCGTTAATGAAGCGCTAAATAACTCGCCCGAATTAGTTAACAGCGAGCCTTATAACGAAGGTTGGCTGTTCCGTATTAAAGCCTCTGATGAAAGTGAACTTTCGCGTTTGCTGGATGCCGAAGGATATCAGGCACTTCTGGACGAAGAAGAATAATATGCTTACCGTCGCCCTGTTTCACCTTGTGAGCAGGGCGTTTTTATTTGTATGCCATTTCCGGCCAGCTTCAGGAATTAGTCACAAATGATCCAGACATTAAGCCAACTCGAGAATCAGGGCGAGTTTATTCGCCGTCATATTGGCTCTTCCGCCGAACAGAAAAAAGAGATGTTGGCGACAGTGGGAGCAAGTTCCCTTGATGAGTTAACACAGAAAATTGTTCCCCGTGATATCGCGTTGCCAGAGCCACCCGATGTTGGCGGTGGTGCGACTGAACAGCAAGCGCTAGCTGAACTGAAAACGATTGCCAGCCAAAATAAGCGTTACCAATCCTATATTGGCATGGGGTATGTGCCTGTTGTACTTCCGCCGGTTATTTTGCGTAATTTATTAGAAAATCCTGGCTGGTATACCGCTTATACACCTTATCAACCAGAAGTTTCTCAGGGTCGCCTTGAATCACTGTTGAATTTCCAACAAGTGACGATCGATTTGACGGGTTTGGATATTGCCTCTGCTTCTCTACTGGACGAGGCTACCGCGGCGGCGGAAGCAATGGCGATGGCAAAACGTACCAGCAAACTAAAAAATGCTGACCGTTTCTTTGTTGCTGATGATATCCATCCCCAAACACTAGACGTTGTTCGTACCCGCGCGGAAACCTTTGGCTTTGATGTGATTGTGGATAAAGCAGAAAAAGTCTTGGAGCTGGAAGGCGTATTTGGTGTGCTGTTACAACAGGTTGGCACAACCGGTGAAGTTCATGATTATGCTGATCTGATCGCACAACTGAAACAGCGCAAAATCATTGTCAGTGTCGCCGCTGACTTGATGGCGTTGGTGCTTTTGACCGCGCCGGGTAAACAAGGGGCTGACATTGTGTTTGGTTCTGCCCAGCGCTTTGGGGTGCCAATGGGTTATGGCGGTCCCCACGCGGCATTTTTTGCCTGCCGTGATGAATTCAAACGTTCCATGCCGGGACGTATTATCGGCGTTTCCCGTGACGCGGCCGGTAATACCGCACTGCGCATGGCAATGCAGACCCGCGAGCAACATATCCGTCGTGAGAAAGCCAATTCCAACATCTGTACGGCTCAGGTGTTGTTGGCGAATATCGCCGGGATGTATGCGGTATATCATGGTTCGAAGGGGCTGAAACGTATTGCGGGCCGTATTCATCGCCTGACTGACATACTGGCGGCCGGGTTACAGAAAGCCGGGTTCACTCTGCGTTACAAAACCTGGTTTGATACGCTGACGGTTGAAGTCGCTGATAAAGCAGCAGTATTAGCCCGGGCAGACAAAGCTGAAATCAATTTGCGTACCGATATTTACGGCGCGGTGGGTATCACATTGAGTGAGGCTACCAGTCGTGATGATGTGATTAAATTGTTCTCTGTGCTGACAGGCGCCGATGACAAACTAGATGTTGAAGCACTGGATCAAGAACTGATGACGGAAAGTCGCTCCATTCCTGCATCCATGTTGCGCAGTGATGAAATCCTTCTGCATTCAAATTTCAACCGTTATCACAGCGAAACGGATATGATGCGCTATATGCATCGTCTTGAGCGCCGGGATTTAGCACTGAATCAGGCCATGATCCCGTTGGGTTCTTGCACCATGAAACTCAATGCCGCGGCAGAAATGTTACCGATCTCTTGGCCTGAATTTAATGAACTACACCCATTCTGCCCGCCAGAGCAAGCGCAGGGTTATCAGCAAATGATCAGCCAATTATCTCACTGGCTGGTGCAACTGACAGGTTATGATGCCGTTTGTATGCAACCAAACTCCGGTGCGCAGGGTGAATATGCGGGTCTGCTTGCTATTCGCCGTTACCATGAAAGCCGTGGAGAAGGGCATCGTCATATCTGTTTAATCCCCAGTTCTGCGCATGGCACTAACCCGGCTTCCGCTCATATGGCTGGAATGACAGTGGTGGTGGTGAGTTGCGATAAAGAGGGCAACATTGATCTGGCGGACCTGCGTGAAAAAGCGGAAAAATCCGGTGACGAACTTTCCTGCATCATGGTGACTTACCCATCAACCCACGGCGTATATGAAGAAACGATCCGTCAGGTGTGTGAAATCATTCATCAGTATGGTGGTCAGGTTTACCTTGATGGTGCGAATATGAACGCGCAGGTTGGCATCACCGCGCCAGGTTTTATCGGTGCGGATGTTTCACACCTCAACCTACATAAAACATTCTGTATCCCACATGGCGGCGGCGGTCCAGGAATGGGGCCGATTGGCGTAAAAGCTCATTTGGCGCCGTTCTTACCGGGACACTCGGTAGTTCAAATGGATGGCATTACTGAACAGAGAGCTGTCTCAGCGGCGCCATTTGGTAGTGCTTCTATTCTGCCGATTAGCTGGATGTATATCCGTATGATGGGTTCACAAGGATTGAAACAGGCAAGTCAGACGGCGATTTTGAATGCTAACTACATTGCCGCTCGCTTAAAGAATGATTATGACGTGTTGTATACCGGTCATAACGGTTATGTGGCGCATGAGTGTATTCTGGATATTCGGCCGTTGAAAGAAGAGTTTGGTATCAGCGAGATGGATATTGCCAAGCGCTTGATTGATTACGGCTTCCATGCGCCAACCATGTCATTCCCGGTTGCTGGCACGCTGATGGTGGAACCCACGGAATCAGAAAGCAAAGTGGAAATTGATCGCTTTGTGGATGCCATGCTGGCGATCCGTGCTGAAATTGGCAAAGTGGCAAAAGGTGAGTGGTCATTAGAAGATAACCCATTGGTTAACGCGCCTCACGTACAAGCTGAACTGGTTTCTGATTGGAGCCATAGTTACAGCCGTGAAACTGCGGTTTTCCCAACCCTGGAAACCAAAGCCAATAAATATTGGCCTGCGGTTAAACGCCTTGATGATGTTTACGGTGATCGTAATTTGCATTGTTCCTGCGCACCTGTCAGTGATTATCAATAATCACTAATATAATAGTCAACACCAGTATAATAACTGGTGTTGCTATTATTTATATTTACTGGCGAAGTCGATTAAAATATAAAATTATTTTATATATTTAATGCCTTTTTTTCCCAAATTTTACATGTTATTTCTAATCTAATAGTATCTTTCATTATCGATATTTTTATTTAATAAAATGTTTTTATTGATATTTTATTTAAATAACCCGAATTTCGTTTAAGCCGTCACTGAAAAATCTTCTTCTGAGTAGAAAACTTTCAGTGATGGTTTCTTCAATTTAAGGCAATAAGCAATCAGGCCACCTAAAACGGTCAACAGAAATCCTTTTATACTTCGGTGGCGAGAATGTTCTATTTGAGAAATTGTCTTTAATTGCCCATTAATTGTTTCGATAATAAATATTGGTACCATCTAACCCACCAGCAAATTCACCTTCACCAAGAGCTATTAGTAGCTTGGCTTTAGATATTGATTGAATTGAATCCGGGGCTTCAATTGGGGTTCTCTGCTTACCGCCACCGCCTTTTTGACCTTTGATTACTTTTGCCATATTCCATCCATAAAAAAAGGCTACACCGAAATGCAGCCTTGAATTTAATATTTCAAACGAAATTTAGTTAATACAATATTTTTTATAGAAATTTCGAATTTCTAAAGTTACATGCGGAGATATATCAAACCCAGAAAGAATCCGATTAAAAACAGAATCATCACATGGTTCATGGATTTTAATATCACCAGCAGCCATATGCTGCTCAACTGTTACTGAACCAAAAATATCAGCACGACTATAGAAAACAAAACTCGGATGTCTAATAAAAGGATGATCACCACAATTTAATATACATGTATGATCATACGGTATGTCCGGTTTTAAAGAGCTGATATTTACAGCTAGAAAACATGCCTTAGTTTTTTTAGGGTAAAAAACTGGATCGCAGCAGATAATATATAAGTGATCTGTATACCCGGATGGGATAAGTAAACTTCCTTTCCTTAAAATCCTACCCGGCATCACCGCAATCCTTGAAGAAAACAGTCCAGTTGTTGCCTTTCTATTAACTCTCGCGCCAATTTCTCAGCAACTTCTGGTGATTTACCGACAGCAATAAAAACAGAACTCGGTGAAATAGGATAAGAACTACCACCTGGATCTTGCCACTCAGTACAATGTTTATGGGTATACTCCACAATATCAAAGCGGCTCATATGACCGAACTGTTCCCAAATGGCATCCAGAACCCCTAATTCAGCATCAGAAAGAGATTCAAAATCATCTCTTGTTACATTTTTCCGTTTGAGTGAAATTTCATAATTCTTTTCACTTTGAATCCACGCCCCCCATCCAAATTCATCACTGGAGTAATCTCCAGTAATTAAATTTAAGGTTTGCGATAAAACAGGCCCTTTAGGCATAGATACCATTCGATCACCAGTGATAGGGTAGCCATAGTCATTCATAGATACCCTATCTGCCAGATAAAGCAACTTCATAAGTTTTAGATATGCCATGCGCCCGCCGCGCTTATGCAGCAGGTAGGCAGCCATTTGAGCTACTTTTTCTTCGCAAAACATAGAAACCTCCAAGACTTTTTCGAAATACCAGACTGGCAATTTACACATATAGTGTACGTCTAAAAGTGCAACCCTGACAAGGTTAATTCTAATAAAGTCAATGGGTTAAAAACTATATGCCTGATATATAAAGAATTAAAGATTTAAAAATTCTTTATCTTTAGGCTAAAAAATGTATAGCAACCAACACAAAATGTTGCTGTATGATCACTGTTGATCTTCGGTATATACCCGCTTAACTTGAAGATGCAGGATTCAGAACCTGGAAGTTGTCATTAATACGGCACGACAGATTCCCGGCAAGTTCCGGTAATATTTCCGTAAAAAAGCGATGGATTGCCTGCCTGAACAAGGTCGCCGAGGCGAAATAACGGTTATTCCTGACCTGTTCATTCATCACCTTCCACAGCCTTTCTATCGGGTTCAGATTCGGGCTGTATGGCGGTAAGTAATGAAGCTCAATATTCATCACATAAGCCCAGTCTTTTACCAGCCTGCTTCGGTGGTAACCGGCTCCGTCAAGGATAATATGAACCTTTGCTATCCCCTCAAAACTCTTGTGACGGGGAATACGGATGTTATGACAAACACGCAAACGGGTGGAATCAATAAAAGCAATTCCAGTGGGTTTCCCTTTTAATTGAGTCAGATAACTGCATAGTGGCACCAAAACGGAAGGGGCGACACTGACAAAACGGGTCTAACTGAGCAAGGTGGGAAAATCGTTGTGGTGATATTTCCAGAGGCATTCCAAATAGAAGGCTTTAAAATGACGATAATGTGACAGGTGAAAGAGGATCAAAATGGTCATGATTTCACTGGGAGACATGTGACCTTGTCGGCGGCGCAGGCGGTATCCGTTATCGAGGCAAAACGGCTCCCATTGCGGGATGAAAAAACGGCAAAAATCGTCGACATCACAGAAAATTTCAACTAAGTTGTTCATAGCCTGTTCCTCCTCAGAGCTGTTTTCGGCGTTCACCAAAACATGGCTCCTAGAACAGGCTTCCCGTCAATTTCTTATCCAGAATTCAGGTTAAATAAGTTTTTATAGGTAATAATATTTTATTAATAAAAAATTGAAACTATCATTAATATAATAATTTATTATTGTATGAAATTCCCGATCTTAGAAACCACATAAATTCAGTTTTCCTATGAGTGTCTCTTCTATTGAAACAGGGAAACACGGCGAGTAGTACGAGAGTGATTCTTTTCCTTCTATTCCGTCACCACTCAATATCTCCAGCCTTATCGTGATTTTCTGGCATTTAATATATCAGATTCTCCATTAGCAAGATTAAAAATCCTGATCCTGATCACATTTTATACTGATGATTTAGACAGACAAATAATTCATCATTAGAATAGTTTTATTATGTCACTATAAAATTATCAATATTTTCTATGGAAAGATTATCGCTTTATCACCGCGGTCTGGCAGCACTTATCCTGCTGGCAATATCCAAATGGACGCATGTTTCAACACCGGATGCATTGAAATCTATTTGCCACACGATTCACCGGATTAAATTTGAAGGGGCAGAAAGTCTGTCCCGGTCAGACCAAGAACTTAAATTAAGAAAAGAGACAGTACGATGGATAAACGCCACAACTCGATGGCTAGGGTCACGAGTTATCTTTTAATTTACCTGACGGCAATCCAGCCATTGCACCCGGCTATGGCTGTCGGCATAACACCGGATAACAACCGCACACAGGTACAAAATCAGGGCAATGTGCCGGTGGTGAATATCGCCACGCCGAATGATGCGGGCATATCCCACAATACCTATCAAGAATTCAATGTCGCCACTCAGGGAGCCGTACTTAATAACGCGACACAAACGGCTCAATCGCAACTGGCAGGGCAACTTAACGCGAACCCTAACCTGAAAGGCAAAGCGGCGGAACTGATTATTAACGAAGTCACCGGCAGTGGCCGCTCTGACCTGCAAGGCCAGTTGGAAATTGTTGGCAATAAAGCCAACGTGATGATTGCCAACCCTAACGGCATTACCTGTGATGGTTGTGGTTTTATTAATACCACCGGCGCAACCCTGACCACCGGTAAACCGCAATTTGATCAACAGGGCGCACTAGAAGCACTGGAAGTGAAAAAAGGCCAGATTACCATTGGCGGCAAAGGGCTGGACGGCAAGGCGACGGATTATGTCGATATCATCAGCCGGGCAACGGAATTAAATGGAAAAATTCAGGCTGACACCCTGTCGCTGACTCAGGGGGCCAACCGTATCAGCTTGAAAGACGGCACGGTTAAACCTATCGCCGGAGAAGGGAAAAAACCGCAATTAGCGGTTGATACCAAAGCTTTAGGCGGCATGTATGCCAATAAAATCCGACTGGTTGCCACTGAAAAGGGGGTTGGGGTTAATCTCACCAATCTGACCACAACCCAAGACGTTATCAGTTTAACCGCTGAGGGTAAAATTATCTTGGGGGAGGTACAAGCTAAGACCGATATCAACATCAACAGTAAAGCCATTGAAACGGCAGAACAAAGCCATGTACAAGCGGGTCAACATCTGAGATTGACTACCGAGACACTGCGCAATCAAGGTCAAATCCGTGCGGGTGGCGATGTCGCGATTAAAGCGACTAAACTGGATAATGTAAACCTGACCAAGAAAAGTCACCCTATTATTACCGCGGGTAAAAACAACAGCATCACTGCTAACGAGATAAATAATGTTGGCGAGTTAAGCGCGGCGCAAAACCTCACCCTGACAGGTAAAAATTTTTCAACCAAAGCGATAAAAGACAGTCAACAGAATATCATCGGTAAACTGAGTGCTGGTGGGGATCTGACGGCGACATTTCAAGATACATTTCGTTTTGATTTTGATAAAGAACATTTTAAAGCGGGAAAGAAACCCACGGATCTGGCGTTAATCACCGGGAAAAACATTTCTCTCACTGCCCGAGATTTAGTGAGTCGTGCGTCAATGAGGGCAGAACAAAACTTAACCGCTGACGCAGAAACAATCTATTTAGGACAAGGGAATTTAAAAGCCGGGAACCATGTCATGCTGGATGGAAAGTCACACCTTGATGTGAATGGCTATGATATCTCCGGTCGTGATGTGACCTTGCTTGCCAGCCGGGGAATGCTGTCTGTTGTCTCTGGGGACGATTATACCCCGGAAGGAATAAGGGTATTAACCACGCTTTCTGCTGATAACCTATTACGCATTATCGCCGATGGTCCTATTGATATTGCAGATATCCTGGTTAACCGGGCGAAAAATATCTTTTTGGCAACCAATGATAAGCTTGAGATTTATGCCTCTGGTGATTTAATTGATGAACAGAGTCCACTTAGTGACGGCGCTAAACAAGCATTAATTAATCAGCGTCTGCGCCAGCTTAGCCAATTGCAAGCGGATGAAAATATTGAGATCCATGCAGGAAAGATTATCGATCTGAGAAGTATTTCTTTAACAGCGGGGAAAGATATCACTCTGACCAGTGGCGGCACGCTTGATATTAGCAAAAGAATAGCAGAGGACCCCTATGAATATTCAAATGAGCATGGAGATGACTATGAAAAACATTATGAAAATGCCGATGACGAGGAAGACGAACAGTCTTACCCACAATTTCAATTCCCGATAATAAAAAGTACCTTCACGGCCGGCAATAACTTAACCATTAATACCGGTGGTGACATTATTGATACTGAGGCAACGTTATTGGCAAAAGGGACAACTGCCATCACCAAAAACAACGCAGAGTTGCATTCACCGGCGGGGAAGTATAACTCAGTTGAAGGGAAATATACGCCGGTGACTTCTGCGCTGATTGGAAGTGCGTTAAGTCATGCTCCTCAACTGACCATAAACTCCTCAGAAGTAGAAGGAAAAGTACCGGGAATTAAACTGGCGGATAAGCAAACACGGATCACCTCGAAAAACAATCGCCCTATTATTCATATTGCGGCGCCTAACGCCCGTGGTGTTTCACATAACCGTTATCAGGAATTTAATGTTGGCACTTCGGGATTAGTATTTAATAACGCGACCCATGATACGAAGTCTCTACTGGCGGGCCAAATTGGTGCCAATCTTAACTTCAAAGGTCAATCGGCTGAACTGATTATTAATGAAGTCGTGGGGACCTTGGCCTCAAATCTGCAAGGGCTGTTGGAGGTGGTGGGGCAAAAAGCCAATGTCCTCATTGCCAACCCGAACGGCATTACCTGTAATGGCTGTCGTTTTGTGAATACCCCGGCTGTCACCTTATCGACCGGGAGCCCGGTGTTTGATAAAGAGGGAGCATTAGCGGCTCTGGAAGTGAAAAAAGGCGCCATCACCTTGGGTGAAAAGGGACTGGATGCAACGGCGCAAGATTCTATCGATATCATCAGCCGGACCACTAAGCTTAACGGTAGACTAAAGGCGAAAAACCTGACATTGACACAAGGCCCCAACCGGATTGATTTCAAACGCGGGACCCTTGTCCCTATTGCAGAGGAAGGTTATACCCCTTGGAAAGCGGTTGATACCGGGTTATTAGGGGGAATGTATGCCAATAAAATCCGTCTGGTGAGTACCGAGCCGGGTAAGGCTGTCAATCTGACCAACCTGATGGCAACGCAAGGCGACATCAGTCTGACGGCGGATGGCAAGGTAATTCTGGGGGATGTACAGGCTAAAACGGATATCACCGTTAACGGTAAAGACATTGAAACGGCGAAACAAAGTCATGTGCAAGCCGGTCAGCATCTGATATTGACAACCGATACATTGCAGAATTGGGGACGAATTGGCGCCGACGGTGATGTCGCGATTAAAGCGAAAACTTTGTCTTTAAATGGGGGAAATGTCACCGCCGGGAACCAGGTTCAGCTACAGGCAGAGAAAAGTCTTACGGTGCGTGGCACTGATATTTCAGGTCATGACATTACCTTAATCTCCAGCGGTGGTGGTATTTATGTTTCATCTGGAGGAGATAATCCCACTGCGGCAGGCACACAGGCGCTATCTACTATTTCTGCGGTTAATACATTACATATTCTGTCTGAACAGGGAATATCGCTTTCAGATACGCTAATTAACCGGGCGAAAAATATCTTTTTAGCAGGTAATGGTTGGGTTAATACTAATCAGCCTTTGGTAGCGGATGAGAATATTGATCTTCATGCTGGATGGGGGATAAATTTGGATGGGATTTCCCTGACCGCCGGGAAAGATATTACCCTGACCAGTGGCGGCTCGATTAATATTGGCAAGGTTACTGCCGGCAACAATTTAACCCTGATTGCCGGCAGCAATATGAAGGAGACAGCATTATCGGCAGAAGGCGCGACCACAGTCGCCCAATATAGTACCGCGTTGCACTTAGCCGACGGGAAATATACCCCGGTGACTTCGGCGTTGATTGATCTTGCATTAGGCAATGCCCCCCAACTGACCATCAATATTCCAGAAATAGCCGGTGGCATACCCGGGATTCAACTGGCGGATAAACGAACGCGGATTGCCGTGAGAAATAACCTGGCTATTATCCATATTGCGGCGCCTAATTCTCGAGGTATTTCACATAACCGTTATCAGGAATTGAATGTTGGGGCTTCCGGGCTGGTGCTCAATAATGCTACCGATACTACCCAATCCATACTGGCGGGACAAATTGGGGCAAACCCTCACTTTAACGGTCAATCGGCTGAGTTGATTATTAATGAAGTGGTGGGGACTTTAGCCTCAAATCTACAGGGCCTGTTGGAAGTGGCGGGGCAAAAAGCTAATGTCCTCATTGCCAACCCGAACGGCATAACCTGTAATGGCTGTGGCTTTATCAATACCCCGGCTGTCACCTTATCGACGGGTAAGCCGGTGTTTGATAAAGAGGGCGCGTTAGCGGCTTTAGCAGTGAAAAAAGGCGCCATAACCTTTGATGAAAAGGGGCTGGATGCGACGGCGCAGGATGATGTCGATATTATCAGCCGGACCACGATACTTAACGGCAAAGTGCAGGCGAAAAACCTGACACTGACACAAGGCCCCAACCGGATTGATTTCAAACGCGGGACCTTGGTCCCTATTGCAGGCGAGGGTGATACCTCTTGGAAAGCGATTGATACCGGATCATTGGGGGGAATGTATGCTAATAAAATCCGTCTGGTGAGTACCGAACCGGGTAAGGAAGTTAACCTGACCAACCTGACCGCAACGCAAGGCGACATCCGTTTGACCGCTGATGGAGAGGTGACGCTAGGAAATGTGCAGGCTAAAACAGACATAACCGTTAGCAGTAAAAGCATTAAAACGGCGGAACCGAGTCATGTACAGGCAGGCAAAGATATCACGCTTGCCGCGAACACCTTGAACAACACCGGTAAGATTATCGCAGAAGGTGACATGCGGTTATTTATCGACCATTTATACAATCGGAATAAGGGACTGATTCAGGCAAATAACCATCTCTGGTTGCAAAAAGACGCGAGCGGTAATTTAAGCACTGAAATTAACAACACTTCAGCGACGCTGAAAACCCATAACGGGGATATTATTATTCGCACAAAAGCGTTAAATAATGCTTGGAATGCCAGCGTCGCTGCGGGAATGAACGCTTATATCAATGCGACAAAACTGGATAACAGCCAAAGCCAGTTTCATGCGAAGAAAAATCTCATCTTAACCGGTCACGACTTTAACAGCGGGATGGACGATAAACTCTCAGCCGATCTGAATGTGGTGGCTGATTTTATTAATCAATTCAACGGAACTGCGTTCATCTCGGCGAAAAATATTCTGCTTCATGCCGGTGAAATTATCAGCATGGGATACTTCAAGGCGGACAATGATCTGTCCGTCATCGCTGAACGGAGAATAAATGCCAGCCAAAATACACTGGAGGCAAAGCGAAATCTGACCTTGATTGCAGGTAAAGATATTGAGGCTTTTCAAGTCGGGTTGAAGGGAGAAAATATTGAACTGCTTACGCGCGAAGGCAACATTCAAATGGGCCGGCATGATTCGCGTATTTCGGCCAGCAATAATGTGCAGATGTTTGCGGGACACGAACTGAATATCCAGGATCTTTTGTTCGATAAAGCCAACAATATGACATTAAACGCGGGTCATGAAATTAAGGCTGACGGGGTTAAATTAGCGGCAAATAAAAATCTGACCTTAATTGCGGGCAAAGATATCACCGCCCGTCAGGCAGAGTTAAAGGGAGAAAATGTTGAACTTCTGGTGCGGGAAGGCGACATCCAAATGGGACGGAATCGGTCTCATGAGTTATTGGCCTCAATTTCGGCCGATAATCATTTGCGGATTTCAGCAGGCAACGATCTGGATCTCTCCGGTACCCGGTTGGATAAATCACAAAACCTGACATTAAGTGCGGGTCGTAACCTGAATGCCAGTCGAAGCCAATTGAACGCTGCGGGCAATATTAATCTGTTTGCGGGAAATGATTTAATGTTGCGGCAAGCTGGTATCCGGGCGGGGCAACAAGTCATGCTCAGTGCGGGCCGTGATATTGATATCTCTCGCCCCAATACGCCAGAGAGCTTGTTTTATTTATCCGAATTAGATGGATTAGACAAATTCGCTGAATTAGGTACGCAAATTACCGCGGGTGATCACCTGCAACTCAGTGCGGGGGGCGATATCGCTGGTATCGCGAGATTAACATCGACTAAAGGAAATGTATCGGTTAACGCTGGCCGGGATTTACTGTTCTCTGCCCGGAAATATTCGCCGATTAATGATGGCGATAAACAGTACCTTTATGCTGCCAGCGCCATCAACGCGGCCCAAAATCTCACATTAGTTGCGGCAGGCAACCTGCTGACATCCGGGGCCAGCTTGACATCCGGCAATGATATGCGGCTTTCCGCGGGTGGAAATGTTCGTTTTGAATCGCGGCAAGAATTTATCCGCGAGGGGAATATTGAGCGCTTTACGCAACACGCCAGCCGGCTGAATAGTGGCGGCGCATTAACGATTCGCTCCCAAGGCAGTATTTTATTCCAGGCGACGGAATTAATCGCCAAGGGTGTAATGGATATCGCGGCAACAGGCGGCTTTCTCTATGCGCAAGCAATGGAGGAAGTTTATAAACGGGAAGAAACAGAGAAAAGCTGTAAAGGTTTTGGCCCCATAAAGTCGTGTAAAGTGTTTGGGTCTAAAACAGAACATCGAATACAAATCAAGAAGACCAACAAAGTCACGGAATTTACGGCCGGGGGTGATATTAACCTGATGGCAAAAGATGAGGTGACATTGGAAGCGAGTCGGATAGAGACCAGTAAAAACGCGAAAATCACCAGCCAGACAGGGAAAGTGAACTTCAAGGCGATGCCCAATATTGATTTTGAGCAGACCATCACGACATCAAAAGGCTTTTTTATTACACAGCGCGATAAAGGTCATCGTGAAGAGACCTGGATAATCCCGTCAGTGCATGTTGGCGGTACGCTGACGGTGGATGCGGCGAAAGGCATCAATGCGGATGTGAAAGTAAAAGAGGGGCAGTTACTGGAAGACGCGTTAGGAGTACTGGGTAGCACCCCCGGCACCGAATGGTTAAAAAATCTTCAAGGCTGCGATGATGTCCAGTGGAATCAGGTTAAGGACGCTTACAGTAGCTGGGACAAAAAAAGCGAAAGCTTGAATCCGGTTGTGGGTGCGGTGATTGCGATTGCGGTTGCGGCGGTCACGGCGGGTTCGGGCCTGGCGGCTTGGGCAGGAAGTGGCGCCGTGGGGGCGACAGGCGCCACGGGAGCTACGGCGAGCGCGGTTTATGGGGCGGCTTATGGCGGAATGATAGGGTTGACCTCGCAGGCGGCGGTGGCCTTAGTTGAAAATAAAGGGGATCTCACCAAGACACTGGCAGCCTTAGCGAAGCGCGATTCAATCAAATCCCTTGTTACCCAAATAGCCGTGGGTGGCGCATTAGGGGGATTAGACCACACGATGGGATGGGGAAAATTAGTGGAGGGAAAAGGCGTTGTCGATCCGATAAAAGCGCAGCTTCCCTTATTGAGTAATAATAACTGGAGTCAGGTGGCCCAGCGTGTGGCGGCGCAATCCGTGGTGAGTTCAACAATAGGGACGGCGATTAACGGCGGCAGTTTTACGGATAATCTGCAAACCGCATTGTTGAGTAATATTGGTAATCAGATTAATGCGGAAGGCGCCAAACTGATTGGGGATAATGGGGAGGTTTTAGGCCACTCAGGCAAGATATTGAGCCATTCGGTTGTGGCAGGCATCAGTGCTGAAATTGCTGGTGGGGATGCCAAAGGGGCTGTTGTAGGTGCGCTGGCGGCTGAATTAGCGGCAATCACAATGGAAAGCAGGCTATTTGAACCGGCGTATAAGAATGAAACCGAGCGACAAATCCATAAGCTTCAGGAAGCGCTGACGGGTAATGAAGTTAAGGCCCAGACCGCCAAATTTGTCGGGGCGTTGTCAGGCGCACTGATTAGCCATACCCCGGAAGGCGCTTACAGTGCGGCGAACAGCGCAGAGCTTGTCTATCGAAATAACATGACTGAACATATGTTGTATCAGTTATCGGTAGATAATCAAAAAGACATCTTAGCGGCAGGAAAAGGGGATAAAGCTGCGGAAGAGCGCGTTATTGCGCGGCGGAATGCCGCGATTGCCGTCACCGCAGTGGCGGCAGGCGGTTACGCGCTGGTTTATGGCGGTCAGATACTGATTGCGGGTTCGGCTGAAATAGCAACCGCGGGGCGTGTTGCGCTTGAAGGTTGTAAAACCAATCCGGCGCTATGCCTGAATAACGTGGGTATTTTTGTCGCTGATGCGGTTGCGCCAGAAGCGGCGGTTGGGACGGGTGTTTTGGCTGCTGGAACGGTAAAAGTATTAGGTAATACCAAAGAAGGTGCGAAGAATCTGGCTGAAGGATTGAGTAATACCTCAAAACCGTTGTTAAGAAATGCTAAGCCTGACACTGATGCCGTAGTTAGTTTGATTGAAAATGAGAAGTTATATGCTGCAAAGGGGACGACGGGGCAAAATGTAGGAAATCTTGAGCCTGGTAATCCAGCAAGTACCAGCATTCCAAGAAATGGTGATCGTTTAGTTTTAAATCAAGGTCAGCTACCAACATGCGGACCAAATTCATGTGCAATGATTATGGATACGGCGGGATTGAAATATGATTTAGGGAAGTTAATAACAGATGCAAAAGTTACAGCTAATGGAGCAAGGATGAATGATCTTGCATCTGCAATGCGAAATCAAGGCTTAACGGATGCTAAATTTACATCAAAAATTTCAGTTGAAGACTTAGCTAAAGCTACATCAAACGGGCATCCAGCGATAGTGGCAATGAAGCTGGATCGAGGTGGCCACGCTATTGTTGTAGACGGTATAACCGTAAGGAATGGTCAGCAAGTTGTGGCGATTAGAGATCCAGCATTAGGAAGGCAGTACTTTACTCCAATCAATGAGTTTAAAGAGAAATTCATGGGGCAAGCTATTACAACAAATACGAAGAAATAGTAAGGAATAATAGATGAGTAATAAATTAATTAACAAATCTGATGATGTCACTTCCATTGGATATTTATTTGTCTTTACTAAAAACAATGAGTTATCTGGATATATTTCTGAGTCAAATACTATTGAAGGGAGTAAAGAAAATCAGAAAATATTTTTAACAGAAAAAGTTATAAATCAAATAATTGAACAAGATGAAGTGTTTGGTGTTTTGGTTGGGGGGGAATATTTATATTATGCGATGCCGATTATTTTGGCTGATCTAAACTTATCATTGATAGCTAATAAAACTTATTTGGAGAAGGGTAGTGTTTTAATTTTATTTGAAGATGAAAATAAGCAGAAGGTTATAATTTAATAAATTATTTTTTATGAATCCCCGCCTAACTTGAACTGCCTCCCGAATGTTAGACAAGCATATAACATTCGGGAGTGTAGTTCACTATGCCAAATTAACGTCGAGGGTGCCAAACTGATTGGTGATCAGGGGCAGATTCTGGATGTTCCGGGTAAAGCGATTAGTCATGCCGCAGTGTCTGCGCTAGCGGCGGAAATTGGCGGTGGAGATGCTAAAGGGGCGGCAGTGGGCGCATCAGCCGCAGAACTGGTTGCCATCACACTGGATAAAACCTTTGGCGACATAGTGTTTCTTGAGAAAGGTAATTCATCTGCGGGGTTCCAACATATTGTAGAACGCCATGTAAATGACTTTTCCAAAATAGGTGTTTCAGAATCGCAAATATCAAATATAATCATGGATTATTTTTTAAAAATAAGGAATATTCTTAAATTGCCTAAAACTTTCAATAACGTATTGTCGGTTAATCAGCTTTTCTTTAATACTTAATAACGCTTTATTCTATCAACAAAGGTTAAAGTTTTTAGGATTAATAAATCAGAAATGTGATAACGGTTAGACAGGTGTTTAACTGTTAACAGCGAGTGAAAACAACTCGGAAAAATAATGATATTAAATTGATTTTAGCGTTAAATCACACTGACGGTATAAAAAGAGAAATGGTTTAAATTAAATAGTAAAAGAGAGATGTTATTAGATGGGTTAAAACAGTGTAAGGCTGATTTAAGCTATCACGGTTTTGTATAATAAATATAAAATAATAACGCTGAAAGTAATCTAATTCGTATGCCGTTAAATCATTTATTTGAATATTTTGTTATTCAGATTTTTCATGATTGATGATTTAATTGGTTTATGAAAAAGTTTATTCCTTGGTTTTAGGCGTTATTAAAGACGATTCCTGTTGGAAAAATAGATTATCTAATTAACTTGTTCATGTTTTTATTTTTCCGTTTTTCCCAGCAGACATAAGCATTAATAAAATCAATTTTTGTTTTTCATTTTTCACTGATGGCTTTATAATAGTTAGGCTTTAGGCTGTTATTAAAATTAAAAAACATTGTCTTAACTCTTGGGTTAATCGGTATAAAGTTTTAACGATAGTTTTAACGATAGTTTTAACGATAGTTTTAACGATAGTTTTAACGATAGTTTTAACGATAGTTTTAACGATAGTTTT
>NZ_LOIC01000018.1:51094-171777 GCF_001684335.1 Photorhabdus namnaonensis | reverse complement strand
TAAAACCTGTAAAACCTGTAAAACCTGTAAAACCTGTAAAACCTGTAAAACCTGTAAAACCTGTAAAACCTGTAAAACCTGTAAAACCCTTTTTCCGCCTGTTTTTTATTAAGCTTAATCATCATGGTTTATTGTGTCTTATATTAAAAAAACATTAATCTCACTCGCTTTTTATCTTTATAAATCAGCCAGTAAATAGTCTGATGATGTAAAGACACGTTTTCGAATAATCACGCTTTTTTCAAGATTTAAATTCTGCAAATTAACCTGTTTTACCCATTTTTTTATGACATTATTTTAATGGTCTGATGCGTAAAATGATGGAAATAAAGTTCTTTAATATTAGACTGTATGAGTAAGACTATTTTACTCGCTGATTCTTTTAACTCTTTGTTAACGACTGATGGATTTCGATTAAATGTAATTAACTGCTCTATTAAAAAATTTTACTGATTGAGTTAAATCTACCTTTTATATAAAAGAGTTAATTTATTTCCCACCTGTAAATAATTATGTAAAATTACTTAAATGTAAAGCAAGCGAAAAATAATATCACCGATAGATATATTAAATATGACAATAAATGAATTTTTTAAAATCACGTTGTACCTTTTAAAAGCGGACATTAATAATGTGCTGGTTTTTTTAACCCTTAATTGAATCATTGCCGATAAAAAGGCGTTTATGATCGCTAAAAAAGGGAAATGAAAGTAAAAATAGAAAGTGAATAATGTTAAAAACATGATGTGCTTGCTCTTTTTTCTGATTTTAAAACCACATTGACAGATAAAAACGGATTTTCTTAACACCTGTTTTATCACCTTGGGATAAAGGTGTGGTTAATCATTATTTCAGTGAGTGAAAATTGCTGTAATCCTCTGTTTTTAAATGGGGTGAAAAATGGCAATCCATATGGTTTAACCTGAGAAAATGGTAGCGGTGGAGTTAATAAAAAGCGCGACACTGAAAGATTAAAGGTATTAAAAACAGTGTTAAATCCCTCTGGTGGTAGCAAAATGCCATTCTCATGTAAACTGCCAGTACAAACTTTCTCGTTTTATTATTGAGGAAAACTCAGCAGTGATAGTTGAGATGTTAAAAGTCAATAATCTTAAATGTGCATGTTCACTGCGTGCACGTTAATCGTAAATAATCACAAATGTAATAATCAATTTAAATACAATAACTAATGTTTTCTACTTGCCTATATTAGTGAAAGTTGATGGAAAATATAAATTTAAAAAAACACCTTTCTTGAGAATTTTTGTTTTTTTATTGAAGAAAAAAAGATATTTAGAATATTGTTCCCCGTAACAATTTAAATATAAATTGTTTTTATTTTATACTGAAAATATTTATATGATTATTTTGTTTATAATATAGGGCTAAATTTATTTGACAGTTTTGTATTTGATGACTATTGTTCTTCCCTGATTTGTAGATGTTATTTCAAATATAATAATATCTTCTGTCATTATTATTTTAAATATAAATGAAATTTTGTGATTTTTTAAGATATTGTTTTTGTTGTAAATTTTTATTTTCACAAATTAATTAATATGGGTGATTGTATTTTATTGATAATAAATTGAAACTATTTCTAATGTAATGGTTAGTTATTGTATATTTGTTTTTAAATTTAGTGCAAATCTGAGAGTGGTTCGTCATTTTAATTGCGGATGAATACAGGGTTATTTTTTACAATTGATGTAAAGCAGTAAAAATATCCTCACTATAAGAGGGTGGTAATTATTTTCCGTCGTTACTGACAAAATATTTAAAATAGATTGGCCACAGGCCATATAGGAGTAAATAAGTGAAATACGACTTTATTGTTGTTGGTTCAGGGGCAATTGCAGGTTCAATCGCTTATGAGCTGGCAAGCAGAAATTTCTCGGTTTGTAGGGTTGGAGAAATTGATCGAACTAATGCCGCCTCCAAAGCCGCCGGTGCAATGAACGGTTGTTTTGGCGAAATTACCAGTGGTTTATTAGCGAGTGAACACGGTAAGTTGAAATTGAATATGGATTGTATCGCCAGAGAGCTTTGGCCGGCTTGGGCGCAACGGTTAGCTGACGCTTCCGGTGATACCCGATCGCTGTTCACTGCTCAGGGTACTCATGTGATACTCAACACTGCCGGGATGGAAGAGATTGACACGATCAATTATGAGGCTATCGAGCAAACCCTGATCGATTATGCGGCTCCTTATGAAACCGTTGATCCGCGTGAAATTGAGTGGTTAAAGCCTAACGATTTAGTGCGTCCGCTGCGTGCTCTGTATATCCCTGATGAACATGCACTGAACTCGCATTTATTGCTGGAAAAGCTGGATGCGGCATTGGTGGCTGAGGGTGGGGTCCTTAAAGCAGAGAATATTAAATGTGTGCTAATTGAAGAGGGTTCGGCCACCGGTGTTGAATTGCTAAGCGGTGAGCGTTTAATGGCGGATAAAGTCGTTGTGGCTGCCGGTGCGCACTCGTTGGATCTGTTATCAAATATACCTGCTATTGTTCGCCAGATTCCGCCAATCTTTGCCGGCTATGGGGTATCCATTCTGGTCAAGATGCCAAAAGGCAGAGAGTTACCGACGTCAGTTATTCGTACTCCTAACCGGGCATTTGCCTGTGGGCTGCATTGTGTACCACGCGGTGATGGTGTGCTGTACCTTGGCGCGACCAATATTCTGGCTGAAAAACCACGCAGTCAGGCATCGATTTCTGATGTGCAGTTCTTGTTGGATTGTGCGTTAGATCAGTTGGATATTAACCTACATGATGCTGAAATCCTTTCAATCCAGGTTGGGAACCGGCCAATCCCGGCTGATGGATTCCCGTTGATTGGTGAATGTGGTGTGAATGGTCTTTGGCTAGCTACCGGTACTTACCGTGATGGCTTACATCAGTCACCATTATTGGCGGATTACATCGCCAATGCTTTGACCGGAGTAGAAAATAGATTCATTAATCTCGATTCCTTCAATCCCGTTCGTCCGCCATTGGTGGGTTTTTCCCGTGAAGTGATGGCTAAAGAAACTACCCAACAAATGTTTGCTACCGGCTATGAATATCGTTGGAATATTAAACCTTATTGGCTGCCATTGCTGAATGAAGGGATGATGCGCAATTATCAGAATTTAATTGAGTCTCTTCATCCGCAGTTCACTCCACCGCCGGAACTGGTCGCCTTCTCTCATATTTATGAATCCATGCGTGAACGGTTACGTAGTTATTATGAGGCATGGTCATGAGTTTTTCGCTGAAAGATCAAGTCGTCATTGATAACGCAAGGAAATTACTGTCAGAGGCAGGGATTTGGGATGTGGAAACTGATCTCGCGAGTCTGATTGACCGTTATCTGGAAAGGCGTTGTAAGGACCGCGCACGAGATGAGTTTATGCTTGCGGTTCATGAACGCTGTAACCGGATACCGCTTGGGCATATTGTCGGCACTGTGGATTTTGATGGATTGCCTCTGACGGTGGGGACAGGGGTATTTATTCCACGCCCCCATAGCCAGGTTATTCATAAATGGCTGGAGAGTGAATATCAAGCGCCTCACGGGGCAGTGGTTCTGGATTTATGTTCCGGTAGCGGCGCCATCGGTTTAGCCATTGCTAAACGTCGCCCGGATTTAGAGGTCACTTGTGTTGAATATGATGATGTGGCTTTTCAATATCTGACGCGCAATATCCATCGGTTGGCGAATTGGGCGATTAAAGCCGATGCATTAAAAGCAGATTTACGGGATTGGCAAGCGTTTTCTCAATTTAACGGATCGGTAGCGTTGATTGTGGCGAATCCACCTTATGTGCCGGAACAGCAGGAAATATTGCCGGAATGGGAGGAGCATCACCCTTATGCGTCGGTGTATTCGGGGGATGATGGGCTTGACTTAACGCGGTTGATTATCAAACAAGCTAAACAGCTATTGCAATCAGAGGGTTGGTTAGTGATTGAACATGGTGAAGGCCAGGAAGAGAGCGTCAGAGCACTATTTTCAGATGCTGGTTTTTCCTTGGTACGAACTATTATTGATGAAGATGTTTCTGACACAACGGGCAGTTCGGTAATCACTGTTGGTTGTAAGCTCATTTGAACTTGGACAGTTGGAATCTAAATAATGAATGTAAAACACAAGCAGGATTGGATGACAATTCGCCGGTCACGGACAACCGGCGCTTTAGCGCAGGCTATCGATGAAGGTTTGACCAGCTTCACTGTGGTGGAGCGTCAAGGCAAGCAAATTACTACAGAGGAAGGAAAAGTTTTTACTGAATTTGTTTCCTGCTCTTATTTGGGATTGGAACATCATCCTGCTTTAATTGAAGCGGCAAATCAGGCAATGTCTCGCACAGGGATACATTTGTCGTCGTCCCGTGGTGCGATGCGGCCCCAATATTTGGGGCAATTAGAGAAACTGTTGGAAGAGATTTATCCGGGTGGCTCTGTCGCTGTGTTTACTTCCACCAGCAATGTTCATCTTGGTGTATTACCGTTATTGGGTAGTGGTTCTTTACCTAGCTATCCCCTTTCCCGGCCTGTACATTGGTTGATGGATAAAACTGCTCACGCATCTATGCAGGTATTACGCGGTATTCTCGAACAGTTCGGACCGGTATCACGGGTTGATAGCGCAAATGCACAGTCAGTACAGCAAGCTTTGCAGAACTGTCAGGAGAATCAGCGGACGCCTATCCTGCTGATTGATGGTATTGGTTCAATGAATGGTTTAATTCCGGTTGCGGAATTAACTCGACAATTGGCTGCTGCTGGGGGCTATGTTTATGTAGATGATGCTCATGGTATTTCCATTATGGGGCGTCATGGCGCCGGTTATGCCTTTGCTGCCCTTGACCATATTTTGCCATCCAACTTCATACTTGCAGGTTCATTATCCAAAGCATTTGGCGGCGCCGGGGGTTTTGTGGTGGTTGCAGGCGTCGATGATGTCGAAGTGATCAGTACCTTAGCGAATCCTCTGGTTTTTGGTCATTCGATCATGGTACCGATGTTGGCGGCTAACGTTGCCTCAGCAAAACTTCATCTTAGCCTTGAGATAGAAATCCGGCAGGAGCAATTATGGAAAAACATCAATATATTTGATTCTCTGATGGGGAACCATTTGATGAATGCCGGTGTTCAATCTCCCGTTCGTGGCGCTTTATTCGAAAATGAAGCAGAAGGGCTTGAAGCGGCTCGTTTGCTGCGTGACAACGGCATCTTATTGTTCCCGGTATTTTATCCACTGGTCCCGGATGGCAATGCGATGTTGCGTTTTGCTTTCTCTAGTGAGCATAAGACTGACGAAATCAAGCATTTAGTCAATACCTTATTTGAAATAAGGGAAAAAGGGCTGAATTGGGTTGAGCCACAGGCTGTGGTTCCACAGGTATAAACGACGCTAGCTTATCAATAAAGAAGATAATTGAAATGAATCAGTGACGAAGATTAAACATATGACTCAATCAATAATAAATAAGCAGGATATATTACAACCTTACAGGGAATCTCTGGATGATATTAATATGCAGATTCTGGCGCTGCTTTCTGAACGTATGAAAGTCTGCATGAAAATCGCCGAGGTAAAGGCGGAACAGGATATTCCGATGATGCAGCCACAACGTATTATCTCGTTATTGGATATGTTGCGGGATAAATCAACAGATTTTGGGTTACGGCCTGAATATACTGAATCAATATTTCAACTGGTTATTGAAGAGACTTGCTGTCGAGAAGAAGAGCTGATTGACCAGTTGTTACAAGAGAAAGTAAAGAATAATGAAAATACTGCTCATTGATAATTATGATTCCTTTACGCAAAACATTGCTCAATATCTGTATGAAGTGACGGGCAGTGTGCCGTCTGTAGTCACCAATTCTTTGACTTATGAAGAGTTAACAATAGACGAATATGATGCGGTAGTCCTTTCGCCAGGGCCGGGACATCCGGCTGAAAGCAGTGATTTTGGGGTCTGTGCTGAGGTTATTGCTCGCGCCAAAGTTCCACTGTTAGGTATTTGTCTCGGTCATCAGGGAATTAGCCTGGCATTTGGCGGCTGTGTGGAACATGCCCCCAATCCGGTACATGGCTATCGCAGCCGCATCAGGAACACTGGAGAAGGATTATTCCTCGGTTTGCCTGAACAGTTTGAAGTGGTCAGATATCACTCGCTGGTATGTACCCGGCTTCCTGACAGTCTAAAATGTACGGCCTGGACTGATGATGGCTTAATCATGGCGATTGAGCACACCGAAAGGCCGATCTGGGGTGTTCAGTTTCATCCTGAATCGATTGATTCTGAATATGGGCATGAGTTACTCAGTAATTTCGTGCGTATCGCGAAAATGTATAAAGAGAATAACAAACAGGAGGTTGCCGCTCGGAATATATTCACTGATGTCAATGAGGCTTATCTTGCGGTAGGTGGAAGACAATATCTCAACTTGAATTATCGTGAATGTAAGGAGATAGTCGATCCTGAATCCTTGTTTATTCAACGTTACGGCAATGATCCACACGCTTTCTGGCTTGATAGTGAAAATTCTGACAGACCCAATGCTCGTTTCTCAATGATGGGAAGTGGTAATGAACAGGGCGCTGTCAGACTTGAATATAGTGTACAGACTGAGAGTTTGCGTTTAACCGGTCCTGATGGCGAGAGAAGTGTTCAAGGCGATTTTTTCTCACTGATGTCTGAGTTGCTTGGTTTTGTGGAAATTTTGACGCCAGAATCGATGCCATTTGTATTTAAAGGCGGCTTTGTCGGTTATTTAGGATATGAATTAAAGGCGCTGACAATTGGCAGCAATAAATACCGTTCAGAACATCCTGATGCCAGCTTAATATTTGCTCCGCATTTTTTTGTATTTGATCATCAACAGAATAAGCTTTATGAGTGTCTTATCTCGCTAATAGGACAGCCACAAAATTGGCCGCCGGAACTTTTAATTACCAATGCGAAAAATACCGGCGAAGTGATACCTGACTTTATTCCTGGTGCGGTTGATCAGAACAAAATTTGTCTGGAATATGGCGCTCAGAAGTATATAGATGTAATCCATAAATCACTTCAATACATCACAGATGGCGAGTCCTACGAAATCTGCCTGACGAATAGGGCCAAGATGGCTTATTCCGGGCATCCATTGGATGCTTATCGGCGTATGCGTTATGCCAGCCCTGTACCTTATGGCGCTTATCTGGCATGTGGGGATTTTTCTGTACTTAGTGCATCACCAGAAACGTTTTTACGTATTGATGAGACCAGAAATATTGAATCCAGACCGATTAAGGGGACTCGGCCGCGAGGAAAAACGGCAGCAGATGATCAGCGTTTGCAGATGGAATTGAGTCAGTCAACTAAGGATAGAGCGGAAAATCTGATGATAGTGGACTTAGTGCGCCATGATCTTAATCAGGTATGTCGCCCAGGCAGTGTGCATGTACCTGAATTATTTAAAGTGGAGAGCTTCTCTTCTGTACATCAATTGGTTTCGACCATACGCGGTGAATTATGCGAAGAAACTTCATCGATGGAAGCTATCCGGGCATGTTTTCCGGGAGGATCAATGACTGGTGCGCCGAAGAAACGTACAATGGAGATTATTGATGTTTTAGAGTCATCGGCTCGTGGAGTTTATTCCGGTGCGCTCGGATGGCTATCTTTCAGTGGTGAAGTGGAATTGAGCATTGTGATACGTACGGCTGTATTACATCAAGAGTGTGCTGAATTCGGCATTGGAGGCGCAATTGTCGCTCACTCCGATCCTTATGGCGAATTTGAAGAGACATTGGTCAAAGCGAGTGTGCCCTATTTCAGTTTTAGTCATATGGCGGAGCAAGTGCGTGAGTAATCATTCTGTGGGTAACCATTGTGTAGGTAACCATTGTGTGAATAGCCATAAAGTGGTCATTCTTGGTGGGCAAGGGGCTATTGGCTCTTTATTGAGTCGCCTTTTTACTCGCTGTGGTCACATGGCTTACAGTGTTGACCAACGAACGCAGGGAATGTGTTCTCATGACTATCATTCTCATGACTATCAGATTGATATCTTGAACCCGGCTGCTGATGCTGGAGAGGTTTTTAGTGGGGCAAAGGCGGTAGTCTTCGCTTTACCGGAAGCTGTTGCCATACAAGGGTTGCCTTGGGTGTTGTCTGCTATTGATGATGATGTACAGATCGTGTCAACTTGTTCAGTTCAGGCCCCTTTCCATTCTGCGTTAAGAGCTGCCGCCCTAGGGCAGCCTTTCATTGGTGTTAATCCGATGTTCTCACCATCTTTGCCGGAACAAAAAAGGCCGGTTGCGGTCACTCTCGATAACTGTCATGTTAGTGAACATTGGATTGAGAGGGTATTGACGCGGGCTGATATGCGTATCAGTAGGATGACGCCGGAGGAACATGATCGGGTTATGGCGCTTTGTCAGGCTTTGCCTCATGCCGCGATCCTGATTTTTGGCCTGGTACTGGCGAAAAGTCCGTTAGATATTGGTACCTTGGCAACTATCGCGCCACCGCCTATGCGTACAATGCTGGCGTTATTATCAAGGATCTTACGTAATCCAATAGAAGTGTACTGGGACGTTCAATATGAAAACCCGATGGCTGCCGAACCGCGTCAAGCGTTGCTGCATGCCATACAACAGTTAAATTCGATAGTACAGGCTGGCGATCAAACTGAATTTGGCAATAACCTCAGAGATATTGCGCGACAACTGGGGGAACAGCTCGATATCAGTGCTGCTGATTGCCAGCATATTTTTTCAACGCTTAAATGATATAGGAAAGGAGTTGAGGGGATGTCGTTAAATAGAGTTGCTGAGGCTAACGGGCGGGCAGGACTCAGAAATTGGCTGGGATTACTGATATTGATGTTGCCAGTATTATTGGTGACTGTGGACAATACGATCTTAAGCTTTGCTTTACCAAAAATTGCGGAAGCTCTGGGGCCTAGTGCAAGTCAGCAATTATGGATAATTGATGCTTATTCATTGGTATTGGCTGGTTTATTGGTATCAATGGGGAGTATTGGCGATCGTGTAGGCCATCGTTCATTACTGTTATTTGGATCGTTGGGATTCACGGTTATTTCGGTGTTCACAGCACTGTCAACTTCACCTGAACAATTGATTATCGGGCGAGCCGTACTTGGATTTTTTGGTGCGATGCTGATGCCTTCTACTTTGGCTTTAATAAGCGTTCTTTTTGAGGATCGTGAGCAGCGTCGATTGGCTGTTGCTATTTGGGCGACAACATTAACTATTGGTTCAGCTTTAGGTCCTGTAGTGGGTGGCGTTCTATTACAATTCTTCGATTGGAGTGCAATTTTCCTATTGGCGGTACCGGTATTAGTACCATTGCTGATTTTCGGACCGATGTTATTGCCTGAGTCCGATAAGAAACAGGATGGCGTTATCGATGTGTATAGCGTTCTGCTATCGATCATCGCTATGGGGGGGATTGTTTATGCGATTAAACACCTTGCCAGTGATGGGTTTGAAATAAGTGTCATATTTGAACTATCGGTTGGTCTTATTGCCGGCGTGCTATTTGTTCGCCGACAGCGGCACCTGCCTGTGCCGTTGATGGATCTTTCCCTATTCCGTAATGGCATGTTTACCGGTTCGATTATTGTTAACTTACTGAGTTTGGCATTACTGGTTGGTTTTGTCTTTTTTGCCACCCAGGTCTTGCAAATCGTACTTGGTATGGAGCCGATTTTAGCTAGCTTGGCACTGGTTCCTGGACAAATAATGGCGATTGTTATGGGGATGGCGATAGTGCCCATTGCTCAACGGGTGCCAGCGCATTATCTGGTGCCAATTTTGCTGAGTATTTCAGGTATTTCATTTCTTCTGGTCGCGAGTATTGGCAGTGATTTAGTCACTTTGATCGTTGCTTTTGCATTATTGGATATTAGTGTGGGAGCCATTGCTTCGGTATCTAACGATTTGGTGCTTTCGTCAGTGCCCTCCTCTAAAGCAGGGGCGGCATCATCAATAAGCGAAACAGCTTATGAAGTGGGGGTTGTACTTGGTACGACGATTCTGGGGGGATTGGTCACGGCCTTCTATCGTATAACATTACAATTGCCGAATGAGGTCTCTCAGGAACAGGCAGGATTGGCTTTAGAGACTTTAGCTGGAGCTTACGTTGTAGCAAACTCATTAGCTGAATCAGAGGGGCGGAAACTGATGACAGCGGCGGCGGAATCATTCACCAGCGCTATTCATATGATGAGCTGGTTGACAGCGGCATTGACTGCGGGGGTGGTATTGCTTGCCTGGCGTTTGCTGAAAGCGCCGCGGAAAGAACAGGTGCTTGAGTACTAATTTGAGTAATAATAGTTTTACGTGCAGCCATTAGAAATGGCTGCACTATTGTTTTGAGCGGCTATGTTTTGAGTGGTTACCCGCAATTATTAAATATCCCGAAAATAACATTTCATCCCACAGTATTATTTATATTTATATTTATATTTATATAAATAGAATGAATAATAAAATTTTATTATATTTATTTGGAATTTCTGTTATTGAATTAATTAAATTAATGGTTAATTATACCCTATGGGTTTCAAGATGCATCGCGACTATCACTACCGAATTCTCACCGATGATAAAATAGGTGAAAAATTTAATCACGAAAAGGTAGTGATATATCACAGAAATACTCTCTCTAATTAATGAAAAAAGTGGGGGATTACATTAATATTTTAGGTTGTGTAGTTTAAATATTGCATCCAATCACTTTCTGTAAAGTGAATAAATATTTACCTAATTAATCCTCATCGTAATTATTTTTCTGGCATATCCGCTATCGAAGTGCCTATATCTTTTGCCAGGAAAAATTGATGTTTTCGCTATGGCTAATCTGGTCATTAGCCGAAAGCAAGATTTTGACTATTAACAGTTTAGTGACATTACTGGTAAGTAGAGACTTTGTAACTTGGCTAAATAGACAACGGATATATGAAGTTATCCTAAATGTATAAACTTAAATTCAGAGGAATTCTCATGGATAAAATAAGAACGTTTTCTGAGGCTTTAGCAGTATTACATCAACGTCACCATCTGTTTGGTATAGAACGACAACCAAAGCAACTTAAGACCTCCGACGTTGATGGGCCGGTGGTATTTTCTAACGATCTGGAAACGGCCACTGTGCCCCCTGCATTTTTTACGGTGCAAACGATACAAGAGCTGAAGGCGCTCGGTGGTGTGTCAGATAGTCAGTATGGCTCTGGAAAAATGGAACCCCATCATCCGTTACCTAAACCGTTTTCCGCTGAACGGCTGGCAGACGCCTCTGGTAATCATATTGATTTATGCAAAGCCTTTCGTGCCTATATCTATGGCGATTCTACTTTGGTCAAAGATTATGAAGAAATCCTTAATGCTAAGCGTTTTCCGATGAAAATTGCGTTCTTCGGTGGTGAAGAACTCACGATAACCGAAGGTAATCCATTGATTATTGAAGATAAAGATTGCCACGGTGAACCTGTTGTCTTGGTGTACGACCAGATAACCATTGAGCCAGGAGGTGAAATTATTTACTGCACTAATGGTACGGTTAAAGCTAGCACTATTGCAGGTCATGGAAGCGCTCAGAAGCCGAACCTTATCAATAAAAGCAGTAATGGAATTGATGGTTTTGATGGTGAGTCAGGGCATGATGGGCTTAACGGCAGAGATGGTGTTGCTGGTATAGAGAAGGCATACGGCTGCGCTGTTGAATCCACAGCCGGTACTGATGCGATTGACGGCTCTTCCGGAGGCGCGGGGATGGGGGGAGGAAGTGGTGGAAATGCAAATGACATCGTTATTGATGTTCAACTTCTTACTGGGTCAATAAATGTGGTATCGGTAGGCGGCAATGGTGGAAAGGGCGGCAGTGGAGGAAATGGCGGTAATGGAGGGATGGGGGGCAATGGAGGTAATAAGGTAGGCGAATGTAGCGCAGGGAGTGGGGGTAATGGGGGTAATGGCGGAGATGGAGGGCATGCGGGCAATGGAGGGAAAGGTGGAGATAGTGGTAACGTATATATTCATTTGTCCGAAGGTCAGCCGGTAATTAATACTCGGTCATATGGAGGAAATGGCGGTAATGGAGGGAAAGGCGGGAAAGGGGGAGAAGGCGGGAAAGGAGGAGCTGGCGATAGCAGTCAACCAGGAGTATCTGGTCAAGATGGTGTTGATGGAAAATCAGGAGGGGTAGGTGTAGCTGGCAAGATATATGTTAATGGTAATGTGCAGGGTTATCCTTAGTGGCGCAATAATCAGGCTGGTTTAAACGACTATAATTGAGCTGACGATTTGGCGTCGATGAGTAAATGTAAAAGTGATTAATCGAAGTAAGGAATATCAATGTGAATCGGCTGCGGTTCTGATGGCTCATGAAATTGGAAGCTGTGCTCGGCAGAGCCGGGGAACCGCCATCATGTTAAATTGCCGATTTGCCTATGTTGAATGACAAGATGTGCAGCTATCGCTAATAGCTGCACTATCATGATAATTATTGCTTCGGTTCTATTATCTGATTCAATTATTTTGATTTGCTGATTATTTTACTAAGGTTATTTTATTGAATTTTTTGTCGGTCACTTAAGCAGTTATTTGTAAAGTGAGCTTATCTAAAAATTGAGGTTTATTCGTAGAAAAATCCTCTTTTTGTAAAAAACTATTTTCTGACTTTTATTTAAATAATATTCATAATTTCATTGTTTGATATTATTTGTGAGTTTTTATCCTTGTTGTGATTTTTGGAAAATACAATCATGTTTATTGTTTTTATTTGTATTTTCTAATAATACCTCATGAGATAAGTATAAAATTGAAATTTTTAATTAGCATCTATTAAAAGGTAGTGATATATCACAGAAATATTTTCCATAATTAATGGAAAAAATGGGGATTTACATTAATATTTTAAATTGTGTGATTTAAATGTTATATCCAATCACTTTATATAACGGGTATAAATGCTTACCTAATTAATTCTCATAGTAATTATTTTTCTGGCATACCCGTTGTTGAAATTTTATATCCTTTGCCAGAAAAAAATCGATGTTTTCGCTATGACTAATCTGGTGATTAGTTAAAGGCAAAACTTTGACTATTTAGTCATTCAGTACCACGAACGGTAGTAATAACAGCATATATTCTGGAGATTGACCAAATGGATAATGGATATATGAAGCTATCTTAAACAACATATAAATTCAGGAGAATTACCGTGGATAAAAGAAGAACTGTTGCTGAAACTTTGGCGGTATTACGTCAGGATTATAATCTGATTGGTGTAGAACGGCAGCCAAAGCAACTTAAGACCTCGGATTTTGACGGCAAGGTAATATTCTCTAGCGATCCGGAGGCCGCTACTGTGCCGCCTGCGTTTTTTACGGTACAAACCATACAGGAATTGAAGGCTCTCGGGGGTATTCCTGACAGTGAGTACGGTCCTGGCGGAATGGAGCGCCATCATCCGTTGCCTGAATCGTTTTCTGCGGAACGACTAGCAAATGACACGGGTTATCATATCGATTTGTGCAAAGCTTTTAGGGCCTATATCTATGGTGATTCTGCTTTGGTTAAAGATTATGAAAAAATTCTTAATGCTAAGCGTTTTCCGATGAAGGTTGCGTTATACAGTGGCGAAAGGATCACTGTTACCGCAAATGCGCCATTGATTGTTGAAGATAAAGATGATTATGGCGAACCCGTTGTCTTGGTATATGACCAGATAATCATTGAACCGGGAGGTCAAATTATTTACCGCACTAATGGTAAGGTCGAAGCTAACGCTGTTGTAGGGAATGAGAATAGCAATGATAAAAAGCAGAGCATTATCAGTAAAGGCTCTGATGGATCTGATGGTTTTGAGGGCGAACAGGGAAGTAATGGGGTTAATGGCAGCAATGGAAATATTGGTTCAGATGATAAACACGGCTGCTCTGTTAAATCCACACCAGGTACTGATGCGACTGGCGGTTCTTCGGGAGCGCAAGGGATGGATGGCAGAAAGGCTGGAAATGCAAATGACGTAATTATTGATGTTGAACTTTTTACTGGAGTAGTCAATGCGGCATCGATAGGTGGAAATGGAGGAAATGGTGGATATGGCGGTAATGGAGGGAATGGAGGAAATGGTGGGTATGGTGGATATGCCACAAGCAAATGTAGTGCTGGGTATGGAGGAAGAGGAGGGGATGGCGGAAATGGAGGGGATGGGGGCAATGGGGGTAAAGGTGGGGACAGCGGTAATATATATGTGAATTTCACCCAGGGGCAGCCAGTAATTAATGCTCTGTCATATAGAGGGGATGGCGGAAGAGCAGGGGTAGGAGGTAGGGGAGGAATAGGCGGAGCCGGTGGGTCAGGCGGTTCCGGTAATAGTGATTCAAATAGTAATGGTCATCCCGGCGTATCTGGTGAAGCTGGTACTGATGGAAAACCCGGCGATGCAGGTACTTCTGGCAAGGTATATGTTAATGGTAATGCACAGAAGCATGGTGATGATCGGGCTTTAGACTGGTTAGGCTATAAATAAGGGGAATGGGTTCATATTTTCCGTATCGTTTGTGGCAAGGTTTACTCTCGACAACGAAGATGTGTTCATAAATAACTCTTTTTTTATCATTATAGATCATGTTTACGGTAAATTTCGTGATGGAGTTGTACATCTAATAATTGTTCGCCACAGGTCAGTTGTTTGTATTTCATAATGCATTTCCTTTTAGGTGGAAAGATGCCGAAGTATAGCGACTGGCCGTCCTTCTGAAAAATTGCACTTGTTAGTCGAATCCGCTATAGGGTTTTAATTAATTATAGGTATTTTTGAATAAGGTATAGAAGATGTGTTAATTCTCCTGAAATTATTTATTCAGTTGTTGAGTGTCTATTATAATGAATAAAGTAATCACGCAAGAAGATAAGATTGAAAATAAACATTGTGAATAACGATAGGTGATAAATTACCTTTGCCTATAAATTTTTACTCTAAATGGAGATAAATATATCATTGAATGATTGATGCTTTGGATTTAAAGGGATCATGTGAGAATAAAATATTGCAGAGAGTTATATAACGTAAAGATGATTCTAAAACTACACATTTATACTTAGGAGATTTTTTATGAATAAAGTAAAAGTTGTTGCTGAAACTTTGGCTGAATTGCGTGAACATTATCGTCTGACGGGTATAGAGCGGCAACCAAAGCAATTGAAGACTGCGGATTTTAATGGACTGGTCATATTTTCCGATGATCCGAAAATAGCCACTGTTCCACCCGCATTTTTTACCGTACAAACTATACAAGAATTAAAAAGGTTGGGAGGTGTGCCTGATAGTGATTATGGCTCTGGGGGAATGGAGCCGCATCATCCACTGCCTGAACCTTATTCAGCTGAACGGTTGGCGAATGTCACCGGTAATCATGCCGATTTATGTAAAGCCTTCCGTGCTTATATCTATGGTGATTCTGCTTTGGTCAAAGATTATGAAGATATTCTCAATGCCAAGCGTTTCCCGCTGAAAGTTGCGTTATATGGCGGTGATAGCATGATTGTTTCTGCGGATAAGCCATTGATCGTTCAAAGTCAAGATAATCACGGTGAACCTATTGTATTAGCTTATGAGCAGATAATTGTTGAACCTGGTGGACAAATTATTTATCGCACCAGCGGGGCTGTTCAAGCGAATACCATGACAATGGTTAGTTCTTTAGATTCATATAATGATTCGTTCGATATTATTAATCAAGGAACTAATGGAACTAGTGGAAGTAATGGCGGGAATGGGGGAGATGGGAAGGATGGTAATAATGGTAATGCTGGACAGGATAATAAAAACTCCTGTGCAAGAGCAGCTACCGCAGGTACTGACGGCTCTAACGGTATAGATGGCGGGTCTGGAAGCAATGGTGAAAATGGGGGCAATGCAGAAGATATTAGTCTTAAAGTTGGTTACGTTACCGGCATAGTGAACCTAGCGTCGATAGGGGGAAATGGTGGCGATGGTGGTAACGGTGGTAATGGCGGTAGTGGGGGAAATGGCGGTAATGGTGGTAGCTCCACCAATTATTGCGGTGCCGGAAGGGGGGGAAATGGAGGGCGTGGAGGAGATGGTGGATATGGTGGAAATGGGAGTAAAGGAGGAAACGGGGGGAATATCTATTTTAAATATAATAGCGGTACTCCAACCATTGATGCTAAGTCCGTAGGAGGCTCTGGCGGCGCCAGAGGTTATGGGGGCTATAGAGGGAACGGCGGTAATGGTGGTAGTGGTTCTTCCTATGGTAGCGTGGGTTCAAGTGGTGTATCCGGTAAAGATGGAGTTGTTGGCACAGCCGGCACTAAGGGCTATGTTTATATTAATGGCAAAGAACAGTTATAACACCAAATACTTTTATTGAAGCGTTAGGGAATAGATATTCAAATTTGTGGTATCTAAATACTGACTGCTAAATAGGCAGTCAGTACTTGAGTGAACGGAGGGTATTACGGTCTGACTCGGTTATTTTTATTTTTTAAATGCCACTAAGATAATATTTTATTTCACAGTATTGGTGATGCGTTTAAAACATTTGGAAAGTATTGTAAACAGAATGGTTTATAATTGGCAATAAAATCAGATTCTGATATATCGTTTAAGCGTTAATTTATTCAAGGGTTGGTTTTATTATTGAAGATAGGCTTTATTATTTCAGATAATTATTTTTACTATTAATTTAACTCATGCTAATAATTTCATTGGTTGTGTGTTTTTATCTTGTTGTAATTATGAGTAAATATCATCTTGCTGAGGGTTGTTATTTTATTTTTATTTGCTAATAATTTCGGATAATAAAGATTTAAAATTGAAACTCTTAATCAGCTAACATTGAAAACCAGCTATGCGTCACATAAATATTTTCTTTAGTTGATGGAAAAAATTTGAAATCGCATTAATATTCTTAATTGTAGAGTTTAAATGTCACATTCAATTGATTTCAGTAAAGTAGATAAATCTTTTTCTACTTAGTTTCAGGTGTTTCTCATTTAAAAAATAAGTTTATAGGAGGATGTATTCATTCTCATGGGAATTATTTTTTCTGGGTTTTCCGCCGAGTTATTTATACGGTTATTGAGTATTTATTGTGATAACGAAAATAGTCATTTAGAGAGATAAAATCCAAATGAAAAAGCATATTCTACATTTTGACCTAGCTCAAGGCCATTTACGTACCCAATCCAGTCAATTAAACCTTTGGGTTGGTGAATATAATATACCGTTGCAAGAACATGATGAGTCAAGTTTAGCCAGAGCAGCTGGAGAAAATCCTGCAATAGATATGGTTCTGCGCTACGGTTCACACAATATTAGCCACTTTGCGGAGGTACCCGAACACTATTTTTTACCTAATCACGTTACTCTAATTAAAGTGGTTGGTGATAAATCCGGGCCTTACCGTTCTTCGTTACCGGTTCTTTACCATCTTTCTTACCATATCCCTAACGCTCATTTACGTCGTTATGCCAAACGTAACATAGAAAAACTGGCCGTAAATAATATAGCGGTGGCTTTGCCAGGTAAACTTAGCGCTCTCGGTGTTAATAGCCAACATTTAGCACAAAACCCTATTCATTGTAGCGATTTGTTGGTTGCGGCTAATGAAGTGAAAACACCCTGGGAGGTTGCCTGTTCTATTGTATTTTCCCACCCAGAATTGTCTAACAGTCAGGCTTATGCAGCATCAATTGTGATGAATGCGCATATTGCCCCACCGCAGGAAATAGACCCACAGCAATATAACCGGGTTTATGAATTGGCTATATCAATATCAAGTCAGGGACCTGCGACAGAGACCGGCGGTTTTGCCACTTATGGTCAATTGGTTGACCCTGATGGCAACGAGATGTTTTATGAATTTGACTGGGTTGGTCAAGACGGGCAGGTGATTTTCGCCGAAGGTGATCCGGTGATGCAATATAATCTGTCGGATGAAACGGAGAACTATTCAGGATCGCCGGCCTCTAATGCGTTGAGAACCTCGCATAATGACACCCGTTTGCAAAATCATAACTGGAGTGTCAGCCAAAGTGCGTCTCTCGACGTTACCGAATTCAAAGATCAAGCTTCAGCATTGGATGCTCCGCGAAATACTAGTCAAATTTGGACGGCCACTAACCGTACACCTAATCACGGTATGGATGTGTATCCTGACAGCATCCATTACGATCCTGGGCAGAGCCATTTTTCCATTGATTTTAAGAATAAATATTTACGTCAATTAGGTGTCTATATTCAATTCTTTAAAGACACTGAGATGAAACAACCGATTGATAATCCAACAGTTCATGGTGATTGGCCGTTTTATTTCCCTCCTGAGCTGGCGGCGTTATTTGAAACGGAATCACAAAAAGCCATTGGGGTGTTGGCTAATGTCAATACGATTATGGGAATTCCGATGCCCACTGATCCCACTAATTTTGGTTTGCCTTGGCCGGCTGAAGCTCAGGCAGCTAAATTCTTGTTTGGTGGTTTGGGAACTTCCCGTTGGGAAAACCCGATTGTTTGGCCGGGAGTGATTTTAACCGGTATGTTCCAATACGGTATTCCATCCCTCATGATGTTGGCTGGAGCCGCTGTAACCAATACTCAATGGTATAAAGACTTTATTTCTAATAAGGATAACGTTGCCATATTAGCAGGTATTGCTTTCCCATTGATTGGCGGTGGCGCCGCTGTCGGTTCAGCGTTATTCAATACTAAAAAAGTGCTCACCAGTTTAGCCAGTATTGCCATTGGTATTTTGGCTAAAAAAGGACTGGAAGCGTTAGCCGCTTATGTTACAGCTCAGATAGCAGCCAGTGCAGCCGCTCAGGCGGTTCCTGTGGTGGGTTGGGCGTTCCGGATTGCTTCAATTGCGCTAGATTTGGCTCAGATTGCAGTGACTACAGGGGAATTGCTCTCTACGCCAGCCACTTTGGAAGTGGATATCAAGCGCCAAATGACTTTGGCTTTTACCCTGCATCCTGATCCCGCTCATGGTGAAGTGGGGCGCCCGGAAACCGCAATCTGGCCGCCGGTGGGAGTGCAGTGCCAGGTGACGGTCGAATATACCAACGGCACCTACTACACCCAGACTATTCCATTACCTACAACCAGTTCCAATAAGCCGCTAACTTTTAATTTCAATTCGGTTGGTTGGGGGGGAACCCTCAAAATTAAGGCTAATGTTTATTCCGCTACTGGCTGGTTAGCGGGGAGCTATACCAGTGAGCTGCTGAATGCGCAACCAGATGACCCCAGTGAGGGCATCATGCGCGTCAGTGGCAATATAAAAGAGATGTTGGTACCTCTGACTCAGGTCACTCAATACGAATATTGGGAACAGTTGTCTTACGATAGCGATAAAAAAGAGTATCAGTGGATTGAAGGCAGCGTGCCGTTGGAAACCCAGTCTTCAACCAATTGTAGCAATGTCGGCAATAACATCTGCAAGCTGGTCAATATGACAATACTGAATTCAGATTATCAGGTGGGTTATTGCTATCAGGCTTCCGGTCAGAATATTCCATTGGAAGATCCATTAAGCCCACCCAATAGCGGTCAGATGTATGTGCTGCAAAACATTTCCACTCTGAGTAATGACACGTTGAATGAGCGGCTGAAATTATCCGAAGTGGGTTTCAAAGTACAACCGCTGATCAGTTATAACAGTTTTGGCGAAGGACCGGACGACAAAACCATCACACCTTATAACTTTATTATTGATTCACGATTCGGCGAATATCACTTGCGTCGGGTGGATCTGCGTGACGGCAAACATGATTTTGGTTTGACGGATAATCCGCTGTCGTGGGGGACTTTCACTATTCCTCATCTGGATGCGATGGTGGTTCATCCAAGTGGTTATGTGATTGCTGTCAGCTGGCAATACAGCAAGATGCAGATTCTGCCGTTGGGTGAGCAGGGCTACCCGGATGCTCAGGCACCTGCGGCCCAGATTGTCTCTGGCGAAGGGATTCGACAAGGGCTCATGCATGGGCCAATTGCCCTAGCTGTCACGCCAGATGGTCGCATTTTATTATTGGAAACAATCAATACCCGTGTTCAGGCGTTCGATACTAAAGGGAACCCATTCCCAAGTTTTCCAGGGGCAACACTGTTTAAACTGCCTACTGCGGAGTATCAGGCAACACTGGATGCTCAGGTGTTTTCTCCAGCATTACAACAAGCATTTCGTGAACAAGGGCTGACATTCCTGTTTAGTAACAGTGATACGAGCTTTATTTATTCACTGAATGCCGGAGTACTGGATGAGCAGATTATTGCCGTCTTTGCGCAAGATGGGATCTATCTAAGTTATAACCAGACCGCAGACGGTAATATTGACCCGGTTGGCAGCACAACGGTTGATGTGATACAGCAAGGGCAGAGCTGGTTGGTATATGATCCGCAGAAACCCGCAACCTACACGCTGACCGCTCAGGGACCAACGGTATCTGTATACAACGATTTGAGTAACGTGCGGGTCATCGCTATCGGTCAAGGTGTCAAATGGCAAATTGATGATCTTGCTGGCGCCCGTTCTTGGTTGTTAACCCTTGATGTAACGAATCCTTCTGAAATTATAGTTGCTGATTATCTGTCCTATATGCCACTGAATAAGCCAGAGGGAATAACTTATTTGGATGTGGCGGTTGAGTCTAAGGGATATATTTATATTTTGTCGTACCGTAATGAAGGGCGTGATCCAACGGATTATATCCTCGATATCTATGAGCCTGACGGTAAGTTTCTGGTCACTGTCCCTGATTCGACGCTGGTACCTGATCCAACTAAACGTCAGCATATTGTTGCCGCGCATCTGGCGATAGATCCATTCCGTACTTTAGTGGCGATGAATTACGGCAAGTTCTTGGGGGAAAATCAACGTACCCAGCCACAAATCAGCCAGTGGACGCCGACTACACCCATATTCGATCTGGGTATAGATCAGCTACCGATATTCCAGCAACACGATATGGATAAAATCCGCGCCGTTTTTGCTGAGAACAAACATCCTCTTAGTAATCAGGCAACTATCGAAACTATCAATAACAATGGTTATTTCATCATTACCGATGTTAATACCCGTTACCCGGTTATATGCACAGTAGATAGCGATAATTTGCAGATTATTTCTGTCTACAGTTTCTCGGAGAAAAATATGTTATTAAAAAGTTATAGTTCAGGATTTAAAGCGGTCTTGCAATTATTAGGTCTCTCGGAGGGCGATGTAACGGAGAAAGTCGCTATTCCATCTTCGTCGCAAGGTTCTTTACGGCCTGACGACCCTCAGTCACTGGCTCCTTCCCACCAATCAAACGTGTCGTCAGCAGCGGAGCTGTTGATCCTTTCTGGTATTCCCCCAGTTGAAGCGCCAATAACGTTTCCGGCAACCGTTGATGTTTTTGCGATTGGAGAACTGGTGATCGCTGATGGGGGGATTCTGAACATTAGCAATCCGAATCCACAACCGATCGTGGTAGCGGTAGACACTCTGACTGTTAAGCAAGGTGGGCAATTGATATGTGACGCCTCTGTGATCCTAAATGTGCAAACTTATACCCAAACTCAGGAGAATACCCATGAATAAAATGAGATCTGTTAAAGAAACTTTGGCTATGTTGCGTGAGCATTATCATTTGACCAGTACAGAGCGGCAGCCAAAACAATTGAAAACGTCGGATCTTGACGGGCCGGTCATATTTTCTCACGACCCGCAAATAGCCACTGTGCCACCCGCGTTTTTTACCGTACAAACCATACAAGAATTGAAGGAACTTGGCGGGGTGCCTGACAGTGATTATGGACCAGGCGGAATGGAACCGCATCATCCGCTACCTGAACCCTATTCGGCTGAACGGTTGGCAAATGTCACCGGTAATCATGCTGATATATGTAAAGCTTTCAGTGCTTATATCTATGGTTATTCTCCTTTAGTCAAAGATTATGAGGATATTCTGAACGCTAAACGTTTTCCGATGAAAGTCGCGTTATACAGTGGTGAAGATATCGTTGTCACTGCAAGTAACCCATTGATTGTTGGAAGTAAAGAGAGTCACGGCGAACCTGTTAACTTGGTGTTTAATAAGATAACGATTGAACCTGGCGGTAAGATTATTTATTTGACCAATGGCTCGGTTGAAGCGAATGAAGTCGTCATAGTTAATTCCCCAAATCCATACCCAACTCCGGGTGATAATGATGGCCCGAACCTCGAAAATATTGGCAGTAACGGAGGTGATGGCGGTAGCGGCAACAATGGCTCCAATGGAAGAGATGGCAGCAATGGGAGTGCTGGTAAAGATAATAAAAACTCCTGTGCAACGTCGGCTACGAACGGTACCGCCGGTGGCAATGGTACTGATGGCGCCAGAGGAAGTGATGGTGAGAATGGTGGCAATGCGAATGATGTTAATTTTAAAACAAGCGCCATTAACGGTTTTGTGAATATGCTGACACAAGGCGGCAATGGTGGTAATGGCGGTAACGGTGGTAACGGTGGTAGTGGTGGAAAAGGAGGAAATGGCGGCGGTTCTACCAGCGAATGTAGGGCTGGTAATGGTGGTAATGGTGGTGCTGGCGGTAATGGTGGTAATAGTGGTAACGGCGGTAATGCGGGTGACGGCGGTAACATCTATTTTACTTATGATGAAGGGGGAAGTGCGACGTTCCAAGCTAGAGCAGTTGGCGGTAACGGTGGTAAAGGCGGCAACGGTGGATCTGGTGGTGCCGGTGGTGGTGGTGGTACGGGTTATACCAGTGGTAGCCCAGGTCGAAGTGGTTCATCGGGGAGCACTGGAACTGCCGGAAAAGCAGGTGCTATCGGTGCGATTTATATCAACGGCAAAAAACAATAACAGCAAGGAGGAGTTATGGTCGCAGATATTCAAATTTTCGGTACTAACGGTGTGAATGGTGCTGATGGAGCCAATGGCGCTGATGGTCAACGGGGTGCTGATGGTCAGAATGCTTCTCGTCGTAAGCCAGCCACTGCCGGTAGCCCTGGTGGTGATGGTCAATCAGGTCAGAGTGGTTTGGATGGTCAATCAGGTTCTGGCTGGTGGTTTGCCCTGCGTTGTACTCGTTTTGACGTACAGAGTGTGGTGCGTATTAGCAATAATGGCGGTAATGGCGGTGATGGTGGCACAGCGGGTTATGGTGGCAATGGGGGGGATGGCGGCAATGGCGGCCGTGGTCATTCATCATCGTCAGGCAAGCCAGGTGGTGTTGGTGGTAATGGTGGCAATGGTGGAAATGGCGGCAATGGAGGGGATGGCGGCGATGGTGGTAATGTTTGGGTCAGATATAACCAGACTAGCTTACCAAAACCGGTATCTGCCACTTCTAATGGCGGAAACGGAGGACTCGGTCAGCCCGGTGGTGCTGGGGGGATCGCCGGGCGCGGTGGGGTAAATGGTGACGGTTCACATGCACCCAATGGAGAATATGGTGTTGGAGGGATTAGCGCCAGCGGTGGTCAGGCTGGGAGAGTTGGGAAGGTTTCTGTAAATCATTTGCTGCGAGGATAATGACATGAGCGAATCCAGATTTTTTGCTGGCAAATGGCAATTTGCAGCGACTTCAGGCCAACTGATTACGGTTCAAGCGGATGGTACGCTTAGCCTGTCGGCCAAACAATCAGGGGCGATTAATCAAATGATTAATGCTTATGGCGTTACTGGCTTTTGGTTACAGGCGGGTAATGGTCAATATTTGGCTGCAAGCGGTAATACTCCTCAAGCTAATCAACCGCGCGATGGTACGGTTGCTGAGATCCGGTTGGAAGAGGTAGGAGGATCTGGATTTCGCCTGCGCCGTATCAGTAGCAGTGGTGACAGCTATTTGGTGGCGCAACAATCTGGGCTGATTTGGCAGGCAGTCACTAGCAGTCCGTCTCTGTCAGCCCAATTCACTCGTACCATAGTGACAAAAAGTCTGGAAGTTCTCAAAGACTGGGGAGCAATGGGTGCCGATCTGCGTTTTGCCTATCTCGCTGAAGAAAATTTGAATGAGATGGTGATGATGACCGTCGATTTGTCAAATGCCGACCTGCATGGTTCGACATTGCTTGGCGCTGATTTAACTAATGTCAAAGTTGATAATTGCAATTTTAGCGGTTGTGATTTAAGTAAGACTGATTTAACGCATGTTCATGGCAAAAATGCGCTTTTTGAAAACTGTATCGTGGGTAGTGATACTAATATGCCTGACGCTGAGCTACCGAACGCCATTTTCCGTGGCTGTAAGAGCAGTGGTGGTCAGCCGGTATTAAATCGTCTAAAAGCGCCTGGTGCGAATTTCTCTGGTGCGTTGTTACCTTCGGTGATAATGGAGAATGCTGATTTATCGCAGGCGAATCTAGTTAATGTTGATCTAAGCGGCGCCAGTCTGGCTTCCTGCAATTTTACCGGGGCGATTATGACGCTGGTAAATTTACAAAATACCACTTTGCAGACTTCGAATTTTAATCAAGCCACGTTAGTAGGGACTGATTTTACCGGGGCGAATATCAATCATGTTAATTTCAGTGGCGCGAATCTGACCAACGCCCGGTTGTCGTTAACCACCGGTTATAGTCAGCTTAATCTCAGCGACAGTACCTTATTAGCAACGGTGCTGACAGGGATGGATCTGGTTGATGCCACGATTACCGCTAAAACCAATTTTACCCAAGCACAGATGGATGGGGTCAATCTGAGTAAGCAGAAGTTGGATCAAGTCATATTCCTGATGGCATCAATGAAGAAGGTAAATCTGGATAATACGTCACTCAATGGTGCGGTTTTGGTCGGTGCTAATCTGGCTGGTTCCACTGTCTTGGGTAATGTCTCCTTAGTAGGGGCGAATTTGTCCAATGCGAGTCTGGAAAATGTTAACTTAACTGGCGCTCAATTTGGTGCTTTATCCACAGTGACACATTTGGATGAAGCTGATGCTCAAGCACTGGATAATCAGCAACTACCCGAACAGTTACGTCATCTTTTGTATCAAGACAAGGTATTGATTAACGGTCAGGCGGAAGTGTTGGTTCGTCAGCTAGGCCAAAACTGGTTGGTTGAACATGAGGGTAGACCGCTATTTATCCATCGTCAGGAGGGGCAATTAAACGTTGCTCAAGATAATGGTGGTAATGCGGCAATTCTTGCCAACATATTTATGCCTAATGCGATTTTGACTGGCGCTAATTTGTATGCGGTTGATATGTCTGGCGCTCATTGGTACGGCAGCGACGCTAGGGCCGATAACGCCAATTTGGAACAAGTCAATTTGTCAAAGGCTAACTTATCTACCATGAATTTCACTCAGGCGCGGTTATATGGGGCGAATTTGTCCTACGCCAATCTGGTCAATACTGACTTTAGTAAAGCGATGTTGGAACCTACTCAAGGTCTTAAACCAGCATCTCTAGCTTTTGCTTCAATTCAAGGCACTATTTTCACTGAAGCTAAATTGACTGGCGCTAATCTGACTAATGGCGCGGTAGCTTTGCCGCTTGAGGAAGCTGGTAAGAAGTTTACAGGTGTTCCCTTGTTCAGTGCGGCGCTTGAGCTGATGAGTTCATTGAATAGTGGCACAGTCTCAAAAGAGTTGCGGCAGGCATTCACTGATAACGGTTACAGCCTGTTATCTAATGCCAAAATCATTGAAAAGCAAAATGATCAATATTGGATTATTTCTAACCAGCCGCAGGATACCGATCTGAGTTACCGAGGATATTGTAACTTTATTGTGATTCGGGTGAGTGAGGTCGGGAATAACCATCTGCAAGTTTGTGGTGGATCGCCATTACGTGTCATCCGTACTGCGGCTGACAATACACTACAACCGGTTAATGTCGCTTTTGGGGTGACAATTGATATTACTCAAGCGATGGATGGTGACACCACCTGCCCAAGTGGTTTGCGTTATCAGTTGCTCAGTAAGGGTATTAGCTATCAATCATTGATGACACCGGGATTACCCCCTCATCCACCGAAATGTATTCCCAGCCCGACGACTTGGTGTTGATAAGTAAGAACGATGATCTGGCAAACGACTAATCGGAGTAAAGAATACCACTATGGATATCAATATGATGAGAAGTGACAATATGCCGATTGCCATTATCGGTATGGGCTGCCGTTTTCCGGGGGGCGTTAACTCCCCAGAGGAGTTCTGGCAACTGTTGTGTGGTTCAAGTGACGCTATTACCCCAGTACCGCCCGAACGCTGGTCAACTCAGGCTTATAGTTCCCGTGATCGCAATCTGCCGGGGAGAATGGTGGCGCGAGAAGGGGGATTTATCACTGATATAGCTGGCTTTGATGCAGCAGTGTTTAATATCAGTAGTACAGAAGCGCCTTTTATTGATCCACAACATCGTCTGATGTTGCAGGTAACTTGGGAAGCGCTGGAGCGGGCAAGAATACCGCCAAAATCATTAGCGGGTCAGGCGGTTGGTGTCTATATTGGTGCTTTCACTCATGATTATTTGCACCTGCAATTTACTGATTTGCGTCAGATAACGGGTTATACCTCAACTGGCGCAATGGGAACCATGTTGTCAAACCGTATTTCCCATGCGTTTGATTTTCAAGGGCCGTCTTTGACCATCGATAGCGCCTGTTCATCGTCCCTGTTGGCGGTACATTTGGCTTGTGACAGCTTGCGGCGGGGAGAGTCGCAATTGGCGCTGGCAGGTGGCAGTCAGTTAATGCTAATCCCTGATTTTTCGATAGTAGAAAGCCGTACTGGTTTTCTGTCGCTTACCAATCGTTGTCACAGTTTTTCAGCTAACGCTGATGGTTATGTGCGTAGTGAAGGGGTAGGTGCTGTTTTGCTGAAACCGTTGAATGCAGCTTTACAGGATGGCGATCCCGTCTTGGCCGTGATCCACGGCTCGGCGGCAAATCAAGATGGTCATACTCCCACGATTACTCAGCCAAGTAGTGCGGCACAGCAACGAGTGATTCGGATGGCCTGTGCTCAGGCGGGTATTTCCCCAGCAGAGATTGATTATATTGAGGCTCATGGTACTGGAACGGCGATCGGTGATCCGATAGAAGCAGAAGCTTTGGGGCAGGTATGCCGTCCAGATCCGACAGATCGCCCATTACTGATCGGTGCGTGTAAATCCGTGATTGGTCATACGGAAGCCGCGGCGGGCATTGCCGGACTGATTAAAGCGGTATTGTGTTTACAACTAAAGCAAGTGCCGGGCAATTTACATGCCGATCCGCCTAACCCCTATATCCGTTTTGCGGAATTAGGATTGCAAGTTCCGCGGCAGTTAACGCTATTGCCTGAAGGTAGAGTTGTCGCGGGAGTGAATTCTTTTGGTTTTGGCGGGACGAATGTCCATGTGGTATTGAGTAATCATGCGGCTCCTTCCGTACAACTTCGCGAGACCAAAGGGCAGGCTTTCATGTTGCCATTGTCTGCCCAGTCTGAGTTTTCCCTGACACAACAAGTGCAGCGTATCGCCGATTTACTACAGCAGCAGCCAGAGATTGCCCTTGATGATCTATGTTACAGTTTAGCGATGACTCGTCACCGTTTCCCGCTGCGTAAAGCCATAATATTTAGTGACCGAAAGCAGTTGCAACAACAGTTAACTCATCTGAATCTGTCGCCGAAGCATAATAATAGAAAAGTAGATCACTTGGCTTGGGTATTTCCTGGCGTTGGTGGTGAAGGGTGGCAGGAGGTGGTAGCTTGGTTTCAGCCATTTCCTGCATTTGCCGAGCAATTCAGGCGTTGCGAAGCTATTTGGGCTAAATTTTCTGCGCCGTCTCTACGTGCTGCATTACTGGTTACTGACGATTTAATGGCGCCGCCGGTGCAATTTACGGTACAAATATCTATGGTCGCTCAGTTGCAGCAGTGGGGACTTAGACCAGCGGCATTGCTTGGCCATAGTACCGGTGAAATGGCGGCTTGTTATCTGGCAGGAATTTATGATCTGACTCAGGCATTGACACTTTTGTATCATCGTTATTACCGCTATCGCGATCTGCAAAGCGCATTGGATCGGAAGGGAGGGTTGTTGATGGTAGCGGCTACGGTGGAACAGATACAGCCTTATTTGTCTGCCCATGATATTGATCCCGCTGTCGTGATTGCAGGAAGAAACAGCGCCAATAGTTGTCTGTTATCGGGCCCTGTAAGCGGATTAACCGCCATTTCCCATCGTTTAAAACATCATCGTATCGCCAGTAGTCGTATTAACTATGGTATTGCTGCCCATTCCCCATTGCTGGAGCCACTCCGGGAAGGATTAATTGCCGATGCCGCGGCTATTTCGGCCTCAAAGCCCTTATTGCCTGTGTTTTCATCAGTCACCGGGAAGGAAATTAATGATAAGTTGGGTCCTGAGCATTGGGCTGACAACATGATCGAACCCTTTCGTTTTGATGATGCGATGGAAAATATGCTGAAAGCAGGTTTTCACCATTTCCTTGAAATTTCACCCACATCCCTGTTGAGCGGTGGATTGCAGGATTGGAGTAAACCTTATCGCGGTCAGGTGTTTGCTTGTCGAACAGGGCAGAACTGGTCACAGTTATTGGGACAATTATTTGAAGCTGGTATTGAACCTGATTGGCGGACTATCACGCCTACGGCTTATTTAATCGATCTGCCAACTTATCCCTGGCATCAGCAATCTTATTGGCATGAACCGAAAATCAGCCGTCGCCACCGGCTGCGCAAGTCGAGCGGTGTGTTATTGGGCGAAGTACAGCCGGGTAGTGAGAGTTGGCAGGCTGAATTGGTTGTTGAGCAGGCGCCTTGGTTACTCGATCATGTCGTCATGGGAAATGCGATGTTCCCTGCTGCCGGCTATATCGAAGTCATGTTAGCTGCGGCTCGTATCTGCTTTCCAGGTGTCGGATTGGCGCTGAATAATATTGTGTTGCAATCGGCTTTACTGTTGGAACCCGGTATGGAGTTCAGACTAAAAACTCGCTTGGATCGACAGCGAATGGAAGTGCAGGTATACACTGCCAGTAATCTGGATGAAGATACCCAATACCAATTTGCAGCCAGTGCACAAGTGAACATTGTCGTACCGGGCGCGGCTGCCTGTGTTATCCCATCATCTGTTGTAAATGATCGCTATCTTGGTACGCAGAATCAGGAGGCGTTGTGTCAGGAAGAATTGTATCAGGAAGAGCTGTATCAGGAAGAATTGTATCAGGCGTTTCAACATCTGCATTTTAGTTACAGCGGGAGATTTCGTACTCTGCGTCAAGCGATTGTCGGTGAAAGTGAGACAATCTGTGAGATTGAGTTGCCACCTACACCAGAGGGAATGAATTTCCACCCGGCGGCTTTGGATGGCATTTTCCAGTCATTGTTGGCGATTCAGTCTATTGGCGTTAATGCCCCAATCCCTGCTAGCGATTTCCGTATTCCGGTAACTATTCGACATCTACGTATTAGCGGTAAACTATCAGGCCGAGTGAGAGCCTATGCTCGAATGACTGAGCAGACACAACAACAGTGGCTTGGTGATATCGATGTATACACTGACCGCGGCATACTGATTTGCCAAATCGAAGGGTTTTGCGTTCAGCTTGTCAGTAACAGGAAAAGCGATTTATTGCCGGTACCTCACAATCTGGTGATAGGTCAACCCTTGTGGCGTGAAGTGCCTTCTTGCCCATCGATAGAACCTTTAGCGCCATGTTTAGCGCAATGGGCTATTCTTGGCGGTGAAACTGTGTTGGCAGAGGAATTGGCGAGTGAATTGCAACGGCGTGGTGGATATGCCTGCCTACGTTCCGGCCTGCCTGACAGTGAGCAGAAAGTTCAGGAGTTGGTGGATACTCTTCCTTCCGAGGTTGAAAGGATACTGATCCTCTGGCCGTTACATAATCCACGCAAGACTTATCATGCTTTGATCTATTTGTGTGCGGCACTGGCAGAACAAGCGGTGAAACCACGTTTATGGGTCGTGACTCGATATGCTCATCAGGTGACTGAACAAGATCTCCCTGATCCGTTTGCTGCGGCATTATGGGGAATGATGCGAGTTATCGGTCAACAGGAAGCGACTTCACTCTGGGGAGGGTTGTTAGATATTGACAGTACTACTACGCCAGCCCAGTGGTGGAATGCATTATTAACGGATGATGGTGAGGATCAGTTAGCTCTGCGTCGTGATCAACGCTATGCACTACGTCTTGCGCCATTGCCGGAAGTGCCGCCCCTGTTGCCAATGGTACATTTTCGACCAGATGGCAGCTATTTGCTGACGGGGGCTTTCGGGGGAATGGGACGTCAGTTGATTTCCTGGATGGTGAAGCATGGTGCTCGTCATTTGTTGTTGATCGGCCGTTGTCATACGCTTGATGCGGATGATCAGATGTTACTGGAAATACTACGTCGACAGGGAGTTGAAGCAGAATATCTGCCGGTTGATCTGGGTGATGTAAAAATGACTAATAATTGTCTGGCTCAGTATCGGCAGCGGGCCAGTCAGCCGTTACGAGGCGTGATTCACTGTGCCGCGCATGTTGAAGCTCAAGGATACCGTGAATTGAGTACTCAGGCTTTTGATAGAGTCTTTGCCGCTAAAGCGCTTTCTGCGTGGACATTGCATCAGGCGTTAGCTGATGCGCCGTTAGAGCATTTCGTCATGTTTTCCTCAATAAGCTCATTATTGTCTTTGCCGGGTATGGCATCTTATGCGGCAGCAAATGCCATGCTGGACAGTTTGGCCTATTTGCGGCGTCAGCAAGGTTTACCTGCGTTGAGCCTTAACTGGGGGCCATGGAAAGCAGGTATCGCTTTACGAGATAGTCGCATGCTCCCGGTGTCCAAAGACAATGGGCTGCCGCTATTTAACTTAGAGGAGGGATTAGCCACGTTAGAGCGTCTGTTTGCCCGTATTGAGCCGCAACTGGTGCCGTTCTTGGCTGATTGGTCAGTGTTACTCTCCGGTCCAATGCGCCAGTTGGCATTATTTCGTGATATTCAGCAGGAAAGCGTAGCTCAAGCTTTACCAGCAGACACAGTGCTTGAGGTCAATAACTTGGGTGATGTTGTCAGTTTGTTACAGGCTTTCTGCGGTGAAATTGTTGGGACGAAAGCTGAGGTTTTTCATCCGGATCAACCACTGACTGACAATGGTATTGATTCGCTGAATGGGTTGATGTTGGTGCAAAAAATTAACAAACAGTTACGCGTGGATATTCCATTGGAATTGTTGTTGAACAATAAGCCGCTGTCGGAACTTGCGTCGTTAATTACGTATCGATTGCAAGTGAAGTTAATTGCGAATATGTGACCGGGGTGAGTGCGGCCAACAAAGAGGCAACTTGAAAGATGATGGGTAATAGTGACATAACCGGTAGTGATAGTGGTAGAGATTTGGGAACTTGGTCAGATGGATAATTGGTATATGAAGTTATTCTAAATGTATAAATTTAAACTTAGGAGAATTTTCATGGAAAAAATAAGAACGGTTGCTGAGACGTTGGCAATATTACATCAATATCACCATCCGTTTGGTCTGGAACGACAGCCAAAGCAACTTAAGACCGCCGACTTTGACGGGCCGGTAATATTTTCTAACGATCCGGAAACGGCTACTGTGCCGCCTGCATTTTTTACAGTGCAAACGATACAAGAGCTGAAGGCGCTCAACGGTGTGCCTGACAGTCGATATGGTCCTGGAAAAATGGAATCCCATCATCCGTTGCCTGAACCGTTTTCTGCTGAACGACTGGCAAATGTCTCGGCTAATCATATTGATTTATACAAAGCCTTTCGTGCCTATATCTATGGTGATTCTGCTTTGGTTAAAGATTATGAAGAAATGCTTAATGCTAAGTGTTTTCCGATGAAAGTTGCGTTCTACAATGGTGAAGAGATCACTGTGTCTGCAAATAATCCATTGATTATTAAAGATAAAGAATACTGTGGCGAACTGGTTGTCTTGGTGTACAACAAGATAACCATTGAACCGGAAGGTAAAGTGATTTGCTACACCAATGGCAGGATTGAAGCGGATGTCATTCAAGGGCTGGGAAGCACGCCGTTGCACTTAGTCAGTAAAGGGAAAGATGGAGAAATTGGTGCTCCTGGTGCGACTGGAAGTAGCGGAGCGAATGGCATTGAAGGTTTACCTGGTCGTAAGAAAAAAGATACCTGTGTAACTCCCCCTACATCGGGTACCGATGGAACTAATGGTTCTCCGGGAGCGAAAGGATCGAATGGAGAATCAGGTGGAGTGGCGAAGAAATTGAATGTCTCAACTACTCGTCTGGATGGGATTGTATATTTGGCGTCTGAAGGAGGGGCTGGGGGAAATGGCGGGCATGGTGGTGATGGCGGCGGTGGGGGAAATGGTGGAGATGGAGGCTTTTGTTATAATGGCGCCGATGGGGATTGTTCTGGTGGTCATAGTTACGTTACTACGGACCCACGGTATCTTTCTGGGCATGGAGGGGATGGAGCAAATGGAGGGGCGGGCGGGAATGGAGGTAATGGGGGGAATGGTGGAGATGGCGGTGACATAGAGTGTAACTATTCTACTGGTAATCCAAACATGAGTTATTGGTCAACGGCAGGTTTGCCTGGGGCTGGTGGTAGCGCGGGAAGGGGAGGGAAAGGCGGTGATGGTGGTTCTGCGTGGTGTGATGTTAAGGATAGAATTAGAAACTTAAGTTGTTCTGGAATTCCTGGTAAAAAGGGGATTAATGGAAAGTCAGGTGAGCCAGGGATGCAAGGAAAGGGGGGGCAGATATATATCAATGGCAAATTGTATTGAAGGAAAATTATGTTGAACGTTCCGTTTCCTAAATACAAATTATTTGGCAATGAGTGAGCTTGGGTTTTCTCCTGTATCGCATTAGCTTATTAGGGATAATGATATTGGCTACATTAATAGTGCACCATGTGGTTAATGTGTGCACTGAATTTGTAGTGTAAAATTTTCGGGAAAAGTTATTTCAACCAACCTTTCTTCTGTGCGATTTCCAATTGTGGCAGCAGATATTGCCACAATTCAGGATAGACATCGGCAATAAATTTATTGCGGTTAATTACTTGCTCAAAACGAATGCCATCTTCTACCCAACTTTGCCCTTTGTTATACAGATTCATCAGTATCGGCATGAGTCTATCCAATGTAAGAGCAAAGCGGGCGTCTTGGCTTTCTCCCGCTTCATACTCTTGCCAAAGTGACATAAAATGACTTTTCTGTGGTTCGGGAAGTAAACCAAAAAGACGGTGGGCGGCTTTGACTTCCTGTTCATGAATGGCTTCACGGGCTGCTAAATCGTAAACCATCACATCACCTGCATCAATTTCTACAATATCGTGAATTAATGCCATTTGAATAACACGCTGGATATCGACCTCTTTTACATAGGGAGCAAAACTCATTGCGGCGATAGCAAAATGCCAACTATGCTCGGCTGAATTTTCCCGACGATAGTTATCCAATAACTTAGTTCGCCGCTGAACTTTTTTCAGCTTATCCAGCTCCATCAAAAAACCGATGACATTCGTAAAAGGGCCAAAATCAACGGTAGGTACTGCTAACGACATATAAACCTCATCAATTATTTTTCTTCATCGAGAGAATAAGGCAGAGGCTGAATGGTGAGTGAATGTCCTTCATCGTCGCGGACACGGAATACACTGTGATTTTCCATATCGTTATTCATGACGACTTGTACCCAGACACTATTATCATTCAGCTTAACGGCAGCCAAAACGGTGCCTGTTCTCCGCCACTTATCCCCTAATTGCCATTCCAAATCATCTCCAGCCATAGGAGTTTTGGCGGCGTTGCCAGCCAGCCAGTACATGGCGCGTTTATTGGCGCCGCGATATTTGGCGCGGGCCACCATTTCCTGACCGGTATAACACCCTTTTTTAAAACAGATACTTCCTGCCAATGCTTGGAGGTTAGTTGCCTGAGGAATAAATTGCGTACTATTTGCGGCGTCAATGACCGGGAAACCAGCTTCAATATCCAGAGCTAACCACTGTTCGCTGTTATTAAGCTGAGCTTGAAGTTTTTCTGTTAATTGTTCAACGGTTGCGGTGTTTGTTACCAAGAGGAAACGTTCAGACGGCAAGGTAAAATGGAGCAAAGTCGTAGTTTCATATTCAACGACAGCATTATCAGCATCGGGTAGTGTTGGGAAAATATTATTCAGTGCCTCGCGGCAGTTTTTACCTGCAACGCCGAGCAGTACCGCATTTTCATCCTGAACTAGCGTAATTTTAGAGAATACAGCATATTTTTTCAGTTCTGTAAGCTGGTTTTCCAGCATACTGCGACGCTCAATATAAGCAAGGCTTCCACCACGATGGAAGAGGCGTAGGTTACTCCACATTTTGCCTTTTGCATCACAATGCGCACTAAGTACATGCTGATTCGTTGCAAGTGCGGAAATATCTGCTGTAACCTGACTTTGTAGATATTTTTCTGTATCCGGTCCAGTTGCGGTTATCAGGCCCCAGTCATCCAGTGATATTAATGTCAGGGGAAGGGTTGATGAAGACGATGGAGATTGTGAAGAGAACGGAGTTTTGTAAGCCATGACACATCCTGCCAGTCAGATATTTGAGCCAATGATGCATCATGGTAAAAGAGCTGAGGCACAATGCAAGTAGTTATTATTGCTATTAGCTGGCATGATGCATGAGTTTGCCGGGCGACTTAATGGCTAATGGCGTTAAAACTAACAATGAGAATTAAAAAGGGGATTTTTTGAACATGGATATTGATAATAAAGCACGTATTCATTGGGCATGTCGACGTGGAATGCGTGAGCTGGATATTTCAATTATGCCGTTTTTTGAGTATGAATATGACTCACTCAGTGATGATGATAAACGACTTTTTATTCGTTTGCTTGAATGTGCTGATCCTGATCTATTTAACTGGTTGATGAATCATGGACGCCCGGCAGATGAAGAGCTATTTCGCATGATTAAACTTATTCAGAATAGAAATAAAGATCGTGGTCCTGTGGAAATGTGATCTCAGGGTATCTTGGCATACCCAGTTAATTTCCACCTGTGTTCATGGTGCGGTCGCGCTTATAGTGCTACTTGCTCCGTGGCCTGCGGGTGATGCTATTTTCTGGATTTTCTGGCTCCCTTTGGTATTGTTGATTATTGCCAATTGGGGGCGTAGCCAGAAAAATATCCGTAAATCACAAGGGCTTTTAGTTCTGTTCAGTGATAATAAGTTGCAATGGAAGAAGCACGAATGGCGAATTATCCGGCGCCCGTGGTTATGTCGCTATGGCATATTAATTACGGCTCAATCTTTTTATAACCAGAAAAAAATCCGTTTATGGGTCGCATCCGATGGTATGTCACAGGATGAATGGAGGCATATTAATCAACTGTTGTTGCAATATCCTGATATCTGATTGAGCTGAAATTTTTCTGAATTTAAAGCAGAGGCTCCATTTCTTGCAGAATTTGCATACACCATTGCGATAAACGATCATCAGTTTGTTCATACTGGTTTACGTCATCTAATGCCAGCCCGACAAATTGTGAGCCATTATCTGTTAATGGCTTTGGGCTGGTAAATTCATAGCCTTCGGTTGGCCAGAAGCCAATGAAATGGACGCCTGAAAGGCGTAAATGGTGATATAGCATACCGAGAGCGTCAAGAAACCAATCGCTATAATCAATTTGATCGCCCATACCATACATGGCGACAATTTTCCCTTGTAAATCGAGGGAAGGAATTTGATCCCAAATATCCAACCAATCTTCCTGTAATTCGCCAAAATCCCATGTCGGAATGCCAAGAATCAGTACAGAGTACTCTTCCATTAATTTAGGTGTTGTCTCTTTGATATTGTGGAGATCAACTAAATCTTCACCGAGGATATCGCGAATTTTCTCTGCTACCATCTCGGTGTAGCAGGTGCTGGAGCCGTAAAAAAGACCAATCTTCATCATTAATCATTATGGTTTTTGAATATCTGGATTGGCATTGTAACAGAATAATTGCTTTTTCAGGCATATACCCGTCATCTTTCAAGTTGCCTCTTTGTTGGCTGCACTCCCTCACCCCGGTCACATAGTTTTCTATGCTCCCGGGGATTCGCTCCCTTGCCGTCGCGATGCATCTTGAAATCCATAGGGTATAATAGCCGGCAGAGATGTGCAGATTTAAGGAAAGTGTTTCGTGTCAAAACAACCAACTCAGTTGACTAATCCACTGATAGAACAATTTCTTGATGCTATCTGGTTGGAACATGATCTCGCGGAAAATACGCTTGCTTCTTACCGATTGGATTTACAAGCACTGGATAACTGGTTGATACATCATGGTCATAATTTATTATCTGTCCAGACAATAGATTTGCACTCTTTTCTGGCGGAACGCATGGATGGCGGGTATAAAGCCAGTAGCTCGGCGCGTTTACTCAGTGCTATGCGCCAGTTGTTTCTCTATTTTTATCGGGAAAAAATGCGGGAAGATGATCCGACAGCGCTTTTGTCCGCACCGAAATTACCAAAGCGATTACCTAAAGATTTGAGTGAAAAACAGGTCGAGGATCTACTTAATGCACCCTGTACAGATCAACCGGTGGAGCTAAGGGATAAAGCGATGCTTGAAGTGCTTTATGCCTGTGGTTTGCGAGTATCTGAGCTAGTAGGGTTGACCTTTTCCGATGTCAGTTTGCGTCAAGGCGTGGTGAGAGTGATTGGTAAAGGGAATAAAGAGCGGTTAGTACCTTTAGGGGAAGAGGCGATTTACTGGCTAGAGCATTATATGGAGTATGGAAGAGCCGGGTTACTGAATGGTGCGACGCTGGATGTGCTTTTTCCTAGCAAACGGGGGCGACAAATGACCCGGCAGACTTTCTGGCATCGTATTAAACATTATGCGCTGTTGGCTGGAATCGATGCTGATCGGTTATCTCCCCATGTTTTGCGTCATGCATTTGCCACACATTTGCTTAATCATGGCGCTGATTTGCGAGTTGTGCAGATGTTATTGGGGCATAGTGATCTATCCACAACACAAATATATACTCATGTAGCAACAGAACGGCTTAAATTGCTACATCAACAACATCATCCGCGTGGGTGAGCACGGATTTAAAGGAACCGAAAATGAAAAAAAGCGTGTTATGTTTCCCTCTATTACTGGCCTGGTTTAGCGGAAATGCGCTTGCTGATGATGATGCTGTCCATAGAACAATGCAGAAACTAGGGATAAAAGCAGAAAACATCCAGCCATCGCCTATTGTTGGTTTAAATACGGTAGTGACTGAGCAAGGGATCATTTATCTATCTGATGACGGGAAATATTTATTGCAAGGGCCAATTTATGATGTCAGTGGTAGCGCTCCTGTGAATGTCAGTAATCAATTGTTGATGAAAAAGCTGGAAGCAATGACAGATCAAATGATTATCTACAAAGCGCCAAAAGAGAAGCATGTCGTTACCGTTTTCACGGATATTACCTGTGGTTACTGCCATAAATTGCATGAGAACATGCAAGAGTACAATAAACTGGGTATTACTGTGCGTTATCTGGCGTTCCCCCGTCAGGGTATGCAGCACCAATCTGCTAAAGATATGCAATCTATCTGGTGTAGCGCAACACCGCAGAAATCATTGGATGCTGCGTTTAAAAACGAAGATGTTTCGCCAATTAAGAGCTGTAAAGTGGATATTGCTAACCATTATAAATTGGGTCTCCAGTTTGGCGTCCAGGGAACGCCGGCGATTATCCTTAAGGATGGTAGTCTGTTAGGTGGATATATGCCGCCAGAGGCTTTGGCGGCGGCACTGGCGCAACGTGGTAAATAAGTTAGTGAATATTGAAACACAACTTCGCCGCCGCCCGGTGGTGGATGACAGTCATCTTCCACAACAGATTCATCCATTACTGCGTCGTTTGTATGCCATTCGTGGTATTCAGCAAGCTAATGAATTGGAGCGTGGCGTTCAAGGCTTATTGAATTACCAGCATTTCAGTGGCATGGAACAGGCGGTGGCGCTCTTGTTGACAGCACTTCATGAACACTGGCGTATTGTTATTGTCGGTGATTTTGATGCTGATGGGGCAACGAGCACGGCATTGGCGATCCGATCATTACGCTCGATGGGATATCGCCATCTGGATTATCTGGTGCCAAATCGTTTTGACGATGGTTATGGTTTAAGCCCGCAGGTGGTGGAAGAGGTCGTCAAAAAAGGCGCTGACCTAATTATTACCGTGGATAATGGTATCTCTTCCCATGAAGGAGTTGCGGCTGCTCATCAGCACCGTATGAAAGTGATTGTTACGGATCACCACTTGCCGGGCGATATTTTGCCGGCTGCCGATGCCATTATTAATCCCAATTTATCCGATTGCTCTTTCCCATCTAAATCACTGGCAGGGGTTGGCGTCACGTTTTATCTGATGTCGGCTTTAAGGGCGGCATTGAGAAAAGATCAGTGGTTTGAAAAGCAAGGAATTGCTCTACCGAATCTGGCGGAAATGTTGGATTTGGTTGCGTTAGGCACGGTTGCCGATGTTGTACCTTTGGATGCCAATAACCGGATTCTGGTTTATCAGGGATTGAATCGCATTCGTGCAGGGCGTTGCTGTGCGGGAATTCGGGCATTATTGGAAGTTTCCAAACGTGATGCCTATAAGCTAGCAGCCAGTGACTTAGGCTTTTTTCTTGGGCCAAGACTGAATGCCGCTGGTCGCCTCGATGATATGTCCATTGGCGTCACTTTATTGTTAACTGACGACATGGCGAAGGCGCGGCAGATAGCTTGCGAACTGGACGGTCTTAACCATACCCGGCGTGAAATAGAGCAGGGAATGCAACAGGAAGCGCTGCAAATTTGTGACAAACTTGAACGTACTAGCACTGAGTTGCCTTATGGGCTAGCGCTTTATCATCCAGAATGGCATCAAGGGGTAGTCGGCATTCTGGCTTCTCGCATTAAAGAACGTTTTCATCGGCCTGTGATCGCTTTTGCACCGGCAGGCGATGGTATTTTGAAAGGTTCTGGCCGTTCAGTGCAGGGGTTGCATATGCGTGATGCGCTTGAACGGCTTGATACGTTGCATCCGGGGTTGATACTTAAGTTTGGTGGTCATGCGATGGCGGCGGGTTTGTCGCTTGAACAGGATAAATTTGAACAATTTCAGCATCACTTCTCTGCGTTAATGGCGGATTGGTTAGATATTTCGCAACTTGAAGGTGTTATCTGGAGTGATGGTGAACTAGCGATCAACGAGCTGTCATTGGACATTGCAGAGATATTGCGTGATGGCGGTCCTTGGGGGCAGGCATTCCCGGAGCCGGTTTTTGACGGAAAATTCAAACTACTGCAACAACGTATTGTTGGAGAACGCCATTTAAAGGTGATAGTGGAGCCATTAAATGGTGGGCCGACGCTAGACGGGATCGCGTTCAATATCGATCCTACCCGCTGGCCGGATAACAGTGTCCGCGAAGTAGAACTTGCCTATAAACTGGATATTAATGAATTTCGTGGCAACCGTAATGTACAGCTTTTGATCCAACATCTTTGGCCTTATTAACCGCTCGATCAGTAGGTAGCCAGTTATTGTCATGTACGCTTGTATGAATACGTGACAAATCTGTTGAAGTGCTATAAACCCTGTGTCGAATCCGCTACAATACGCGGTTCGAAAATTATCCATTTATCTACGACTACACAACGTAAGACACGAAAATATGTTTGAAATTAATCCGGTAAAAAACCACATTCAGGACCTGTCTGAACGGACAACGGTTCTGAGGGGGTATCTTTGACTATGATGCCAAGAAAGAACGTTTAGAAGAAGTTAATGCTGAACTGGAACAGCCTGATGTTTGGAATGAACCGGATCGGGCACAGGCTTTGGGTAAAGAGCGCTCTTCACTGGAAGGGATTGTTGAGACTATCGATCAGCTTGAGCAAGGTCTGGAAGATGTACAGGGCCTGCTGGAATTGGCAGTAGAAGCTGACGATGAAGAGACTTTTAATGAAGCGGTGGTAGAGCTGGAACAACTTGAAGACAAGTTGGGTGAGTTAGAATTTCGCCGTATGTTTTCTGGTGAGTATGACAGTGCGGATTGTTATCTTGACTTGCAGGCCGGCTCTGGTGGTACCGAGGCTCAGGATTGGGCAAGTATGCTGATGCGTATGTATCTGCGTTGGGCTGAATCCAAAGGTTTTAAAACTGAAATTATAGAAGAATCAGATGGTGAGGTGGCTGGCCTGAAATCAGCGACTATTAAGATCATGGGTGATTATGCATATGGTTGGTTGCGTACTGAAACCGGTGTGCACCGTTTGGTACGTAAAAGCCCATTTGATTCTGGCGGTCGTCGCCATACTTCATTCAGTTCTGCTTTCATCTATCCCGAGGTGGATGATGATATCGACATTGAAATTAACCCGGCGGACTTACGTATCGACGTTTATCGTGCATCCGGCGCGGGTGGTCAGCATGTTAACAAAACAGAATCCGCGGTGCGTATTACCCATATTCCAACCAACATTGTGACTCAGTGTCAGAATGATCGTTCTCAGCATAAAAACAAAGACCAGGCGATGAAACAGCTAAAAGCGAAGCTGTATGAACTGGAAATGCAGAAGAAGAACGCCAATAAACAGGAAATGGAAGAGAATAAATCCGATATTGGTTGGGGTAGTCAGATTCGCTCTTATGTTCTGGATGACTCACGCATCAAAGATTTGCGCACCGGCGTTGAAACGCGTAATACACAAGCGGTGCTGGATGGCGATCTCGATAAATTCATTGAAGCAAGCCTTAAAGCTGGCTTATGAGGAACTAAAATGTCACAACAACAACAGGGTGCTGAACAGGCTCCCGATTTAAATAATGAACTGCAAACTCGCCGCGAAAAACTGGCTACTTTACGGGAAAATGGTATTGCGTTCCCGAATGATTTCCGTCGTGAAAATATTTCAGAAGATTTGCACGCCAAATACGACGACAAAACTCAGGAAGAGCTGGAAGCACTGAATATTGAAGTGACGGTTGGCGGTCGTATGATGACTCGCCGCATCATGGGTAAGGCTTCTTTCGTCACGCTACAAGATATGGGCGGTCGTATTCAGTTATATGTTGCCCGTGACGATCTGCCGGAAGGTATTTATAACGAACAGTTTAAAAAATGGGATCTGGGAGACATTCTGGGGGCTCGTGGCAAACTGTTTAAAACCAAAACCGGCGAACTTTCTGTTCACTGTACCGAACTGCGTCTGCTGACAAAAGCGCTGCGCCCATTGCCGGATAAATTCCACGGCTTGGCTGATCAGGAAACTCGTTACCGTCAGCGTTATCTGGATCTGATCGCCAACGAAGAATCGCGCAAAACTTTCCAAATTCGCTCTCAAGTCTTATCGGCTCTGCGTAGCTTTATGGTCAGTAAAGGCTTTATGGAAGTGGAAACGCCAATGATGCAGGTAATCCCTGGTGGTGCGGCGGCTCGTCCATTTATTACTCACCATAATGCGCTGGATATTGATATGTATCTGCGTATTGCGCCGGAACTTTACCTGAAACGTCTGGTTGTTGGTGGTTTTGAACGTGTGTTTGAAATTAACCGCAACTTCCGTAACGAAGGCGTATCTCCGCGCCATAACCCTGAGTTCACCATGATGGAACTCTACATGGCGTATGCGGATTACAAAGATCTGATTGTCCTGATAGAAGAGCTGTTCCGCACGCTGACTCAAAATATTTTGGGGAATACTCTGGTTAAATATGGCGAGCAGGAATTCGATTTCGGTAAACCATTTGCCCAAATGACCATGAAACAGGCCATTTGCCAATATCGTCCTGCAACCAACATAGCTGATTTGGATGATATGGATAAAGCGGTGGCTATCGCTGAATCTCTTGGCATTGAAGTGGAAAAAGGTTGGGGCCTTGGTCGTGTTCAGTGTGAAATCTTTGAAGAAACGGCTGAAAGCCATCTGATTCAACCAACATTTATCACTGAATATCCGGCAGAAGTTTCTCCGCTAGCGCGTCGTAATGATGCAAATCCGTTTATCACTGACCGTTTTGAATTCTTTATTGGTGGACGTGAGATTGGCAACGGCTTCTCAGAATTAAATGATGCCGAAGATCAAGCGGAACGTTTTGCTGAACAGGTTCGCCAGAAAGACGAAGGCGATGACGAAGCCATGTTCTACGATGAAGATTATGTAACGGCTTTGGAACATGGTATGCCGCCAACAGCCGGTTTAGGTATTGGTATTGACCGTATGATTATGTTGCTGACAAATAGCCATACCATCCGTGACGTCATTCTATTCCCGGCAATGCGCCCGCAAAAATAACAGTTTGAATTAAATTTTAAATTCCAACTCCCCTGTAGTATAACTGCCAGGGGAGTTTTTATTTTCAACTGCCTTAAATATAGACAACTGAAACAGATAATGGCTTGCTGATGCCAACGAAGTCGCTATAATAATTTATGTTATCCCCAAGCGAGCGTAGTTCAATGGCAGAACGAGAGCTTCCCAAGCTCTATACGAGGGTTCGATTCCCTTCGCTCGCTCCAGTTCTGTATTCTTTTTAGAAAATGCTGTCGCATTGAAAATATACCTTTTGATATGATGTAAATTAAATAAAAAGAATTTAAGAATGATAATCAATATAAGTTAATAATTAACTCATCGTTTAATATGAAAAGAATCCCATTATTAAATCAACCCCGAATCAGCTAGGCGTGATGTATTTTGAGTGCGAATACATCACCATAGAAAGCATTCTATGGTAAATAAATAATTAATAGAGACTATTTACCATGAAAGAAAAACATTGGTCGAAAACCCAATTTTTACATGAAGCTATAACTAATCAAAGTATTGTCATCAAAGGAACCCATAGCTATTATAGCGATTGCTGGAGTGGCGGTTTTGAAGAATCTGTCGTTCGCTATTTGTATGGTGATAAGATCAGTCTTCAATGGGAGTCTAAGTGGCCAATTGATAAATTGTATATTGGCGATTATGTTTGCATCGGCGCTGAAACTATCATTCTTATGGGTGGAAACAATACACACAGAGCGGATTGGTTCTGTTTATATCCATTCATGGAATATATCGAAGAGGCGTATGTAGGCAAAGGTGACACGCATATTCATGATGGCGTGTGGCTTGGTATGCGTTCAATGATTATGCCAGGCGTCACCATTGGAGAAGGCGCTATAGTCGCTGCTAATAGCGTCGTCACTAAAGATGTTGAACCATATAGTATTGTTGCTGGCACACCTGCGAAATTAGTTAAATATCGCTTTGAGCCGCACATTATCAATGAGCTACTGGCGTTAAAGATATATGATTGGTCAGAAGAGAAATTTAATGCTTTAAAACCTTATCTCTGTGCTTCGGATATTAATGCATTAAAATCTGCTGTAAGGTCATATTGATGGGAATAGTTAATTAGTTCCGTAGAATAATTAATTAGGCTTGATTGGACTAATTAAATTTGATTTTTAAGACGTTCTATTATTGAATTATTTAACTGAAATACATTAATTGTTAGTTTAAATACCGTTTCGGCATTCAAGCCGCAAACGGTATTTATTTAATATTCCTTCAATATAAAAATATGTTACTATCCTCTTATGAAAAGAAAAAATACACCGACGCCACATGATGCTATTTTTAAAAAGTTTTTAAGTCATATTGATACCGCCAGAGATTTTCTAGAGATACACTTACCTGCGACATTACGGGCAGTTTGTGATCTTGATACACTGCGACTGGAATCGGGATCATTTATTGAGGACAATCTGCGGGTACATTATTCCGACGTCCTGTATTCATTAAAAACTACGCAGGGTGAGAGTTATGTGTATTGCGTGATTGAACACCAGAGTTCCCCGGATAAGATGATGGCATTCCGTCTGATGCGTTACAGTATTTCAGCGATGCAATGGCATCTGGAGCAGGGACATGAAAAATTGCCGCTGGTTATTCCGGTGTTGTTCTATCACGGGAAAACGCGGCCATATCCGTGGAGTACCAACTGGCTCGATTGCTTTGATGCTTCGGCTCTGGCGGAAGAGATCTATTCCAGCGCGTTTCCGCTGGTAGATGTGACGGTAATCCCGGATGATGAAATCCTGACGCACAAACGGGTCGCACTACTGGAAATAGTACAAAAACATATCCGGCAACGTGATATGGCGGAGTTACGGCAAAAGCTGGCTATGTTGTTTGCGTATGATTACTATACAGATGAGCAGCTAAAAAGCATGCTAAACTACATATTACTGGTGGGAGATACCGCCGATCCAGAAGGTTTTATCCGGCAACTGGCAGAACAGTTCCCGAAGTATGAGGAGGTACTGATGACAATAGCGCAGAAATTGAAACATAAAGGACTTCAAGAAGGACTTCAAAAATGCCAAGAAGCACATCAAGAAGGATTACAGAAAGGTAAAAAACAGGCGATTCTGGAAATCGCCTGTAGAATGATGAACAATGGTATCGATCGTGAAACAATAATGAAAAACACAGGGTTGAGCCAGAACGAACTTGAACAAATACATCACTGATTCGTGCTGAGAGCCTGAATCGGATTTAAAGATTCGTGTTAGAAGAGGAGTTTGTCCGGCAACTGGCAGAACAGTTCCCGAAGTATGAGGAGGTACTGATGACAATAGCGCAGAAATTGAAACATAAAGGACTTCAAGAAGGACTTCAAAAATGCCAAGAAGCACATCAAGGAGGATTACAGAAAGGTGAAAAACGGGCGAGTCTGAAAATCGCGCGTGCGTTGATGGATAATGGTATCGATCATGAAACGATAATGAAAAGTACAGGGTTGAGCCAGAAAGAACTTGAACAAATACATCACTGATTCGTGCTGAGAGCCTGAATCGGTATTTAACGATTCGTGTTAAAAGAGGGGCTTGTCTGGCGACTGGCAGAACAGTCCCTGAAATATGAGGAGGTACTGATGACAATAGCGCAGAAACTAACGCAGAAAGCATACCAAGAAGGATATAGAGAAGGATATAGAGAAGGATACAGAAAAGGATTACAGATAGGTAGAAAACTGGCGCTTGTGAAAATCGTGTATGCAATGATAGACAATGGTATAGACCATGAAACGATAATTAAAATCATTGTGATGAGCCGGAGTAAGATTGAACAAATAGCCGATTGACTTATGCTGATACCTTAATCGGCATGAAAGTTCGTGTAAATAAGTGCACAAAACTTTACATAGAAGCGGTATATTGTTTGGATAAGTTTGAAATCATAATTTTTCTGTCGGGTATTAAGCTTTTTAATTGAAATAGTATTTGAATAATTAAAGAATATTCCTCAAATATAATATTCGAAACATTGTAATCCGATAAATTTTCTCTTGGAAGCGGCAACCGGATTGGTTGCCTATACCTTTTAATCTAAAAAAAAATCTGGATTTATGCACCTATGAATTAGTCGTTCTCAGAATAGGAAATATTTCCGTTATTGGTAAATAATCGACCGCTGAAACAGGTTGAATTAAGCCATCATACGAAAATATATTCAGTAGATATCTGATATTCTCTTGGCGCTTTTAATTAAGATTTCTTTGTAATCAGGAGTCTGTTTTTCCACATTGGAAAATATAGCTTGAAGCGTGGCATGAGTTATTTCTTTGCCGGCGAATTCTGGCATGCCGCTATTGAACGGGGGTTCTGGGCTATATTGCATTGCCAATTGGACTGCTTGTGCATATTCTTCACCTTTGATTTCAGCCAGCAATGTTAAACCGAAATCAATACCTGCGGTGACTCCACCTCCAGTAACCCGGTTTCTATCAATAACGACTCTTTTATTAACCGGTATTGCACCGAATTCGTTGAGATCGTCTATCATCGACCAATGAGTCGCCGCCTGATACCCTTTTAGCAAGCTTGCGGCCCCTAACAGGATAGATCCTGTACACACGCTTGTGACCCAGGATGCTTTACTTCCCACTTTATGCATCCAATCAAGCATGTCTAATTCGGCAAGCAAAGCATAAGGATTTCCTGTACCGGGAACACACAAAATATCCACTTTATCTAATTGCTCAAATGTAGTGCTCGGCGAGAATGATATATATTCCAGCTCAGTACGCACCGGAAGTAAATCGCGCCAAACATATTCGATATTTAACCATCCTCCTACTTCAAGAACTGTTGCGGGACCAATCATATCAAGCGGCGTCATGCCTGGAAAAATGACAAAGGCGAGAGTGGGTTTTTCTCCAGCCGATGTTTTCGTTAACGAAGATAATGCCGCAGGATGTTCCTTAGATGTGTTTTTCATGGAGAAGTTTTCCTTATCGAGATTGAAACGAGAACTGAAATTCATGTGCCGCTATTTTTAGCGATCGCTGAATATCTGTATTCCCGGTAGTAAATTGATGGAACAACTGTAACCGTAAACTAATTGGCGTATATGCCAATATTGCGACGATTTACGCCAACTGCCATAATTGCCTTATGGACATTAAAACGCTCTATTTTCTCATCTTCCCCAACGTAAATCTGCTGGACCTTTCAGGACCATTGCAGGTCTTTACCACAGCCAATGAACTAGCAGAGAAAGCCGGCCACAGGCGGCCTTATGCCATAAAAGTCGTGGCTTGTGAGCCTGGGCAGGTGATGACGCAGGCCGGAATAACTGTGCAGGCAGAACCCCTACCTGAGTTGGATTCTCCCGCCGATACTCTGATCGTTGCAGGAGGTATTGGCGTTGAATCAGCGTCGAACCATTTGCCATTACGTGATTGGTTAAAGGGGCATGCATCGCTGGCCCGGCGTATTGTGTCTATATGCAGCGGGGCATTCATTCTGGCTGCTTGCGGGTTGCTTGATGGTCGCAGAGTCGTCACACACTGGAGTAGTTGTGCCGAGCTGGCCCGGCGTTACAGTAAATTGCGGGTAGAATGTGATCCCATTTTTATTCAGGATGGCCCAGTGTGGACTTCTGCTGGCGTCACCGCAGGCATTGATTTGGCTCTGGCATTGCTGGAGGAGGATTTCGGTCATAAACTGGCGCTGGATGTTGCGCGGGAGCTCGTTATGTTTCTAAAACGCTCTGGCGGACAGGAGCAGTTTAGTGCGCCACTGGCGTTACAAAGCAGCACGAGTAAATTTTCAGATTTACACGCCTGGATGACCAACAATCTGGCGGGAGATCTTTCAGTTACAGCTTTGGCCGCCCGTGCAAATATGAGTGAGCGTAGTTTCGTGCGCCACTACAGCCAACATGTAGGAATGACACCCGCCAAGGCGGTGGAGCGATTTCGTTTGGAAGCGGCGCGTCATCTTTTGGTTGAATCTACGTTGTCGCTTAAGTGCATAGCCTCCCGTTGCGGTTTTGGCTGTGAAGATACTTTACGCCGTGGTTTCTTCCGGGCGTTCGGTAGTACCCCACAGGAATACCGTAAGCACTTCAAAGCGACATTTTAGCTATTTATTCTCTTTATCCTCCGCCATCTCTTTCTTCAATCGTCGCCATAGCGTAGTGCGGCTAATCCCCAGATATTCCGCGGCGGCTTGGCGATCATCAGAAAACCGTTTCAAGGTTTCATGGGCTGAAAGTGGTGCGACAAGTGAAGATTGTTCAGTCAACGAAGGTTTTATACTTTTTTCTGCCAGCTTGAGTGTAGATTTACGCTCCGGTGAAAGGGCTAATATCAATTCTGGTGTTAAGGTATGCTCAGGATGAGCACTGAGATATAACGTTACCCGTTCTATGAGATTACGTAATTCCCGGACATTGCCGGGCCAGTGATAGGTTTGCAACGCCTCCTGACAGGCGGCAAGCTCTTGCACTCTTGATTGTGATACCGGTAAGTTCAATGCGGCGAATGCTCGTCGCAGATATTCCAGCGCCAATATACCAATATCGTGACCTCTCTCCTTGAGGGCCGGGATGTTGATGCGCAATACACTCAGGCGATAGAACAGGTCTGTTCGGAAACGCCCCTCTTGTACCCAGGTATCCAGATCACAATGTGTGGCGCAAATGATCCGAACATCAACGGCAATGGGGCGGTGTCCTCCTACTCTGACAACGGATTTTTCTTCTAATACCCGCAATAGCCGCGTTTGAAGAGGCAGTGGCATTTCACCAATTTCATCCAGAAATAACGTGCCTCGATGGGCAACTTCAAAAAGACCTGCACGCCCTCCACGTCGTGAACCAGTGAAAGCCCCTTCCTCATAACCAAACAATTCAGCTTCCAATAGGGATTCAGCAATGGCGCCGCAGTTAACGGCGACAAACGGGCGTTGATGTTTACCTGCAATCTGACCATACCGCAGAGCATATTCATGGTGAATGGCTTGTGCTACAAGCTCCTTCCCTGTGCCACTTTCCCCTTGTATTAGCACTGTGGCAGGCGAGCGGGCATATAGCATAATAGTGTTGCGCACATGTTCCATTACCGCTGAGTCTCCCCGGATATCATTGAGAGTATGGCGAGTAAGCAAACTATTCTCGGTTGAATAGGCAGAAATTGAAGCTTGGTTGAGCTTGGTCATTCTGGCGATATCCAGTGCATCATGGAATGCCTGACGAATAGAATCAGCAGAGTAGACAAAAACGCCCACCAATTCAGCTTCATAGGCGAGATCGGTAATCAACCCGGCACCGACAATCACTTTAATGCCAATGGCTTTTAGTGCGTTGACTTGGGTCCGTGCATCTTCTTCCGTTACGTAACTGCGTTGTTCAATTCGCAAATTGAACCGTTGCTGAAATTCTTCTAGCGCGGGTAACGTGTTTTGATAGGTGATAACACCAATACGGGAGCTGATTTGTCGTGCACGGGCCAATGCCTGCATAAAATCGAAACCGCTGGCCTTGGCAATGATGACTGGTACCGACAAACGGCTTTTCAGATAGGCTCCGTTGGAACCAGCACAGAGTACGGCATCACAACATTCGGTTGTTAACCGCTGACGGATATGTTGAACCGCATTTTCAAACCCAAGTTGGATGGGTGTGATATTGGCCTGATGATCGAACTCTGGTGTGATATCACGGAAGAGATCAAAAAGACGGGAAACAGAGACTGTCCAAATGACCGGTTTATTACGTTCTGCTGATGGTGTTTCTGCCATGCTATTCCTCTATCTGTACGTTCTGTATGCTGTTTTCACTTTTCCTGGATGAACTTTATTCGTTTGCCCGCCACAACAATTCAATGTTTCGCAATTGTTTCATTCGTGTTTCGTGAAACGTAATTGATTCATTATGAAACAGATGAATTTTTCTATCAATGGCCCTTTGCCACAAGATAATGAATATTTTTAGTATTTTTTTTTAATTAGAAAACAAATTGCTAGCGTCTGATTTGTATTTATTTTTTTAATCTATCAGCCATTTTTTATTTTATTGGTACGTATATTGCTAAGTAACAAATGTGTTTCATTACAATAACAATGAGGTCATGTATGGCGCTTTCCTCTGCCGGTTTGGCACTTCGTCAGGCTATAAAAGCTGAATCTCCACTACAGGTCGTTGGCGCCATTAATGCTAACCATGCGTTGCTGGCAAAGCGGGTTGGCTATAAAGCCATCTATCTTTCTGGTGGTGGTGTATCGGCGGGTTCATTGGGGATGCCTGATCTGGGAATTTCAACGCTGGATGATGTGTTAATAGATATCCGCCGTATTACAGACGTATGCGATTTGCCATTGTTGGTGGATGCTGATATCGGTTTTGGTTCTTCCGCCTTTAATGTGGCCCGCACAGTGTGTTCAATGATTAAAGCAGGAGCGGCGGGGTTGCACATTGAGGATCAGGTCGGTGCGAAGCGCTGTGGTCATCGACCGAATAAAGAGATTGTATCCAAAGAGGAAATGGTTGATCGCATCAAGGCCGCAGTCGATGCCCGTACTGATAAAGATTTCGTCATTATGGCCCGCACTGACGCTTTGGCTGTTGAAGGATTAGCAGCGGCCCTTGATCGGGCAAAAGCCTATATTGAAGCTGGGGCAGATATGCTGTTTCCTGAGGCGATAACTGAATTACATATGTATCAAGCATTTGCGTCAACAACCGGGGTTCCAATACTAGCTAATATCACCGAATTTGGTGCGACTCCGCTTTTCACGATTGAGGAATTGAAAAGTGTGAGCGTCTCCATTGCCCTTTACCCGCTTTCTGCTTTCCGGGCAATGAATAAGGCCGCCGAGCAGGTTTATGCCACACTCCGCCGCGAAGGGACACAGAAGAATGTGATTAGCATGATGCAGACTCGCAATGAGTTATATGAAAGCATCAACTACTACGATTTTGAACAAAAACTGGATGTGCTTTTCTCCCAGAAAAAATCTCAATGATGGACAGTTCCACCTAGATTTCATCGTCTTATATGGCATAAAAACAGTAGAGGTGATACCCATGAGCGAACAGAACACGATGACTGAGTTAACCACTTTCAAGCCTAAAAAATCGGTAGCACTTTCTGGCGTCAGTGCGGGTAACACTGCGCTTTGTACCGTTGGAAAGACCGGTAATGATCTGCATTACCGTGGTTACGATATTCTTGATCTTGCAACCCAGTGTGAATTCGAAGAAGTTGCATACCTACTGATCCATGAAAAATTGCCTTCCTGCGCTGAACTGGCTGCCTATAAAACGAAATTACAAGCATTACGAGGTCTGCCGAGTAGCGTAAAGGCAGCATTGGAAACATTGTCCGCAGCCGCCCATCCGATGGATGTTATGCGTACAGGCACCTCTGTTCTTGGTTGTACATTACCTGAAAAAGACGATCATAATCTTGCGGGGGCGCGTGATATTGCTGATAGATTACTGGCCTCTCTCAGCTCCATGTTGCTCTATTGGTATCACTATAGCCACAATGGACGCCGTATTGAGGTGGAAACGGATGATGAGTCGATAGGCGGGCATTTTCTTCACCTCCTGCATGGTAAAAAACCCAGTGAGTCGTGGGGGAAAGCCATGCATACCTCCCTAATCCTTTATGCAGAACATGAATTTAATGCTTCGACATTTACCAGCCGGGTTATCGCAGGAACTGGCACAGATATCTACTCTGCCATTATCGGAGCGATTGGTGCGTTGAGAGGACCAAAACATGGTGGAGCAAATGAGGTCTCTTTTGAAATTCAACAGCGTTATGAAAATCCTGATGAAGCTGAAAGGGATATCCTGGCGCGATTAGAAAGAAAAGAGGTCATTATCGGCTTTGGTCATCCGGTTTATACCATTTCAGATCCTCGTCACAAAGTGATTAAAAATTTGGCTTTGCAGCTTTCCAAACAGGCAGGAACAACCAAAATGTTTGATATCGCGGATCGAATAGAAACGGTGATGTGGGCCAATAAAAAAATGTTCCCAAACCTTGATTGGTTCTCAGCGGTTTCTTATCACATGATGGGGGTGCCAACTGCGATGTTTACACCACTGTTTGTGATTGCCCGTACTGCGGGATGGGCTGCTCACATCATTGAACAGAGGATTGATAACAAAATTATTCGTCCTGCGGCTAACTATACTGGGCCGGAAAATCAGGTATTTACGCCAATTAGTAAACGTGGATAGCACTATTTTTGGTGCAGAGATTCTTGCATGACTGTTTTTTTAACAAGGAATTATTATGTCTACCTCTGTTATAAGCAATCGCCCTGAATATGATCAAGTGATTGCGGATATTGTGGATTATGTTATGGATTACGCCATCACATCATCCATCGCCTATGAAACGGCTTATTACTGTTTTCTGGATACGTTAGGTTGTGGGTTAGAGGCGCTGGAATACCCGGCCTGTAAGAAATTACTGGGGCCGATTGTGCCGGGGACAGTGGTACCTAATGGCGTGCGCGTGCCGGGAACGCAGTTTCAACTCGATCCGGTACAGGCGGCATTTAACATTGGTGCGATGATCCGATGGCTAGACTTCAATGACACATGGCTTGCCGCTGAATGGGGGCATCCATCCGATAACCTCGGTGGCATCTTGGCAATAGCTGACTGGCTATCAAGAAATGCCGTTGCTGGTGGGAAAAAGCCTCTTACGATCAAAGATGTTTTGGCGAGTATGGTTAAAGCGCATGAAATTCAGGGATGTCTTGCACTGGAGAATGCATTCAATAAAGTCGGTTTAGATCATGTTGTGCTGGTAAAAGTGGCTTCGACGGCTGTTGTTGCTGAAATGTTGGGATTGAATCGGGAAGAGATCCTGAGTGCGGTATCACTGGCTTGGGTTGATGGTCAATCACTGCGAACTTACCGTCATGCTCCCAATACCGGTTCACGCAAATCTTGGGCTGCCGGCGATGCGACATCCCGCGCGGTGCGTTTGGCTTTGATGGCGCAAAAGGGTGAAATGGGATATCCCTCGGTATTAACCGCAAAAACGTGGGGATTCTATGATGTTCTGTTCAATGGTCAGCCTTTTAAATTCCAGCGTGCCTATGGCTCTTATGTGATGGAAAACGTGCTGTTCAAAATCGCTTTCCCGGCAGAATTTCATGCGCAAACCGCGGTGGAAGCCGCAATGAGCCTGCATCAGCAATTGAAAGATGTGGGTAAGACCATCAATGACATTACAAAAATTACTATTCGTACCCATGAAGCTTGTATACGGATTATTGATAAACAAGGCCCGTTAAACAATCCTGCGGACAGAGACCACTGTATTCAGTACATGGTTGCGATTCCTTTGATTTTTGGCCGCCTTACTGCGGCGGATTACGAAGATAGCGTTGCGTCAGATCCCCGTATTGATGCACTGCGGGAAAAAATAGTGTGTGTGGAAGATCTTGATTTTACTCGTGACTATCACGATCCGGAAAAACGCTCTATTGCTAACGCATTAACTGTTACGTTTACAGATGGCAGCCGGCTTGATGAAGTTAAAGTCGAATTCCCCATCGGCCATGCTCGCCGCCGTAAGGAAGGCATTCCATTATTGTTGAAAAAATTCAGAACCAATCTGGCACGTCAGTTCCCTGAAACGCAGCAAAGCAGAATCCTGTCTGTTTCTTTTGACCGTTCGTCACTGGAAAACATGCCTGTAAACGAATACCTCGATTTGTACGTTATTTAGATTTGTAATGTTATTGGCGGCCGCTCTCCCAAGTGCCGCTCTATCATCTACGGCAGCATATAGGAGAGATTATGTCATTCACCGCTTTTTATCAGCAATCCATTGATGATCCCAATGCATTCTGGGCTGAACAGGCGCAACGTATTTTCTGGCAACACCCGTTTGAGCAAGTGCTGGATTATAGCAATCCTCCCTTTGCTCGTTGGTTTTGCGGGGGAAAAACCAACCTATGTTACAACGCGGTGGATCGCTGGCTGGAAAGCCAGCCCGATGCCAAAGCGCTTATCACGATTTCAACAGAAACGAATAGTGAGAAAGAATTCACCTTTAGGGAATTACATCAGGAAGTGAATAGAACGGCGGCTATGATGCTCTCTCTAGGCGTTAAAAAAGGCGACAGGGTTTTAGTTTATATGCCAATGGTTGCTGAAGCTTTGTTTGTTTTGCTCGCTTGCGCCCGTATCGGTGCTGTTCACTCTGTTGTCTTCGGTGGTTTTGCTTCTCAGAGCCTTGCTACTCGGCTGGATAATGCTGAACCTGTGTTGGTGGTGTCTGCTGATGGGGGATCACGTGGTGGAAAAGTGATTCCTTATAAGCCGCTACTGGATAAAGCTATTGAACTGGCGAACCACAAACCCCGTTATGTGTTGATGGTGAACCGCGGACTGTCGGAAATGGTTTGGGTGCCGGGGAGAGATATCGATTTCGCTACATTGCGGCAAGAACACTTTGATGCTGATGTACCCGTGACTTGGCTTGAATCAAATGAAACCTCCTGCGTGCTCTATACATCCGGCACGACGGGTACGCCAAAAGGCGTACAGCGTGATATTGGTGGTTATGCCGTCGCATTGGCAACATCTATGGATATTATCTTTGGTGGTAAAGCGGGTGAGGTGTTTTTTAGCACCTCAGATATTGGTTGGATCGTGGGGCACTCTTACATTGTCTATGCGCCTTTAATTGCAGGAATGGCGACGGTTATGTATGAAGGGTTGCCAATACGGCCGGATGCGGGCATTTGGTGGAGGATAATAGAGAAATATCAGGTAACCCGGATGTTTTCAGCGCCGACGGCTATTCGTGTACTGAAAAAGTATCCGATGGAATGTATTGGTGAATACGATATCTCATCACTTAAATCATTGTATTTGGCGGGAGAACCGCTAGATGAGCATACCGCGCGCTGGATTGCTGAGGCTATTAATGTCCCGGTCATAGATAATTACTGGCAGACCGAGACCGGTTGGCCGATTATGGCTATCGCCCGCACTTTGGATGACAGGCCGAGTCGATTTGGCAGTACAGGTTTCCCGATGTATGGCTTTCATGTCAAGCTCATCAATGAACTGACCGGAGAGGAGTGTGGTGATAACGAAAAAGGAATGCTCGTTATTGAAGGACCTTTGCCGCCGGGTTGTATTCAAACTATTTATGGTGATGATTCACGTTTTCTCAATACCTATTGGCGACACTTTGATCACACTGTTTACTCCACATTCGATTGGGGTATCCGTGATAGTGATGGTTATTATTTTATTTTGGGGCGTTCGGATGATGTGATTAATGTGGCCGGGCATCGTCTGGGAACAAGGGAGATAGAAGAGTGTATTGCCAGCCATGAAGATGTTGCCGAAGTCGCTGTTATTGGCATCAAAGATGTAATCAAGGGACAAGCCGCAGTTGCCTTTGTTGTCCTTAAGGATGGGAAGGAAATCCAAAGCGCCGAGCATTTTGCTGTATTGGAAAAAGTTTTGATGGATTTGGTCAATAAGCAAATTGGCAGTGTAGGCCGCCCGGCACGGATCTATTTTGTCTCTCAGCTTCCCAAAACACGTTCAGGAAAAATGTTGCGTCGAACTATGCAGGCAATATGTGAAGGGCGTGAACCCGGTGATCTTTCCCTGATTGAAAATCCTGCCTCATTAGAAGTCATTCGAGAAGCTGTTTTTTGCTAAATGATGAATAGTATAGAACGCACCAATCGGGAGCTACGAAGTGGTGAGCTGCCTGATTGGTTTTTTCTGTTGAGCATAATTATAACGTCTGTTAATTAACTCCAAGGGCAAAGTAAGAACCAATGCTCTGTTTATTTCAGGAGAATAAATAACGGTAGCCAACTTGATCTATATATGGTTTAAGTGCTTCACTAGCAGCGATAGTTTTATCAATTGATGTTAATAGGTAAAAGCGATTGTTGTTTAGAGGTTCATGAGTTCGAAAGCAAGTAAAGTTTCTTTATAATATATTAAATCTTTCTATTATTTTTCTATTTATTTGATTGGTGTTTGGCTTGTGTTTGTGTTAATGTTCAGCTTGTGTTAACGTTAATTTTATTGTCTAAACATAAACAATTGTTCCAGGCAGTATTTTGCTTTTGCCTTCACATGTGTTGGCTGGTTATTATTTTTCAGCGGTATATTGAAGCACAGAATTAAATATTACGACATTAAATTGCCTGTGATTTAATCAAATGTATAATTGTAGTAGATTTAGTTATGGAACTATTGAAAAAATAGATATTAGGAATATACAGAGTTCTGTGATTAGAAAAGCATTATATTAACACAAACCTATTTCATACCTGTTATGAAGTAAAAATTACCGGTAACAATTACGAATTATAGGTAATAATTACTAGTAACAATTGTAGGTAATTATTACGGATAACAATTATAGGTGATGGGAATAGATTTTCTTAGAAAAATAGATGAGTGAAGAAAATAGTGGTGTGATGAAGTATGCTTCAAGCCTGTATGTATCGGGAAAGGCTTTAGGGCTGTATGATATAGTGAAAGAATACCCGATTACCTTGATGGTTTTATAGGTTTTCAGCTAAAGATTATAATGAAAAAGTTACAACTGAAATAATTTTTTTAGTTATTATATTATGATTAACTCAATATAAACAGGTTGCTCCGACTTAAATCAATCTAGCTTTTATCTGGATTACTGTGGAGTTATTATGGAAATAGAAGAAGTATTTAATAATTATGAGTCTAACGCTCGCTCATATTGCCGTAGATTTCCCGTAATATTTAGAAATGGTATAGGTTCTACCTTAATCGATATAGAGGGAAAAAGTTACATTGACTTTTTATGTGGCGCTGGCGCGTTGAACTATGGGCATAATAATACAATCATAAAACAACAGATTTTCAAGTATATTCAAGATGATGGTATTATTATGGGGCTTGATTTGTATTCAGAAGCGAAAATGGAATTTATATCGACATTTGTTGATAAGATTTTGAAACCGAGACAGCTTGAATATCGTTTACAATTTACCAGCCCTACGGGCACGAGCGTCATTGAATCTGCGGTAAAATTAGCAAGAAAGTATACAAAAAGAGAAAATATTGTTTGTTTTACCAACGCTTTCCACGGTATGACAGGGGTATCGCTCAGTCTAACCGGTAGTCAACATCATCGCCAACCTGGATTATATTCTCAAATTACGCGCTTACCATTTGACGGTTATATCGATGGAAAATTTGATTATATAGGATATTTTAGAAAGTTACTTACCGATCCCAGTTCAGGGGTTGATCTTCCTGCTGCGCTAATTCTCGAGACTGTGCAAGGAGAAGGCGGATTAAATGTTGCTTCTGTTGAATGGTTGAGGGCGTTGAGAAAACTCACCGAAGAGTTCAACATTCTATTAATCGTTGATGACATTCAATCTGGTTGTGGTCGTACCGGAACATTCTTTAGTTTTGAGCGCGCAAATATTAAACCTGACCTGGTTTGTCTTTCCAAATCTATTGGCGGTATTGGGCTACCAATGTCTTTACTGCTTATTTCTCCCGATATCGATGTGTGGAAACCGGCAGAAGACAACGGCACATTTCGAGGTAATAACTTGGCGTTTGTCGCTTCAAAAGCGATGTTAAATGAATATTGGGGTGATAGCGCTTTTCAGAAGATAATTGAACATAAGGCTGAATTAATTCGGGCATACTTGAATTCTTTGGCTGAAAAGTACCATGAATTCATACTGCGAGTTAAAGGCATTGGATTCATGCAGGGTATAGAGATGGTTGATTCCTCATTAACACAGTATTTGGTGAAGCATTGCTTTGAAAATGGTTTGATTGTGGAGTTATGTGGCCCCAATGATGAAGTGTTGAAATTGATGCCTGCCTTGACCATTGACGAAGACACACTTGTAAAAGGATTGAATATTATAGAACAGGCTCTCGCCAGTTTAAAATCGAGGAATAGTAATAACTGCGAAAGTGAAGACCAAAGGTTATCGGTTAGTGGCGATTAGGAATAAAGTTCTAGTTGGGAGTGTAGAATTATGAGCCGTGTAGTAGAGCTTACTAAGTTTAATCAGCTTGAATTCCATCACACACTTGCTCGGGGATACGTGATTGTTTACCGAGGATTACTGCGAGACTGGCCTGCGATAAAGCGATGGAATTCTGAATACTTTCAAGATAAGTTTCCTCAAATTGACGTTGTGATCAAATTCTTTGATGCAAATGGCGTGCGTTTTGAGCAAGCCAAGATGTATCGTTATTTAGAAATTCTGCATGCATATAAAAAAGGAGAGATGGGTAATAATATTCCCTATTGTCATGACATTCCTATCTTTTTACAAGCTCAGAAGTTACTTAATGACGTTAGTGATTTTCCGCTAACTATTTTGCCAAAGCTTTACCGAAATGAATGGTGGAAGTTTGCCCAATTTTTTATGTCTCCAGCCGGCGCTATAACGCCACTGCATTTTGATACTTTAAGAACAAACAATCTATTTTTTCAGATCAAGGGAAGCAAGAGATTCTCTTTTATTCCTTGGGAAGAAAGAGCAGCCTGTTCTCGTCGAGGGTGGCGCTGGTTTGAGTATAATCCAGAAGTTCAGAATGTTAGTGAGATAGCTAATATAAATAAATCCACGATTGAAGTGCATCAGGGCGATATATTAATCATGCCAGCGGGTATGCTGCATCATGTAAGAACGTTGACTGATAGCATTTCTTTTAATGTCGATTTTCATACTCGAGCTTCAGCCATTGTAAGTTTTAAGAGCATTAAAGAAAAAATGCCGCGTGAAAATCTGTATTACAATTGGCTAAGTTTATGTGGACTTTTGGGATTAATGAAGCGTGAAAGTTTTTTCGAGAAGTACCGCCCGTATCTTAATTATATTTCTTAAAAAGTAAGCAGGTTAATTATGAAAGTATCTTTGGTTGATGTCGATAAAGACAACTATGAGGATGTAATGTCTCTTGAAGTTGAACCTGGACAAGAAGTTTTCGTCGCACCAAACTCAGAGTCAATTGTCGAATCACATTTTAATGAATATTGCAGAGCAAGAGTGATCTGTTACGGCGAGGATGTGGTTGGTTTTGCAATGTATGAGCGTTGCGTTAATGAAGGCAAACCCAACGAATATAATCTGTATCGAATGATGATTGATAAATCTTACCAAAGTCAAGGTATTGGAAGGATGGCTATGCAGTTATTATTGGATGAAATGAAACAGCAATCTGATTGTCACAGGATTACTGTCTGCTATGACGAAACTAGCGAACGCCATAAATCATTTTATCAACGTTTTGGTTTTGTAGAAGTCGGCTATTATGAAGAGTATGAGGAAATGCTAGCTGAAATTATTGTGAGGAGCTAATTTTAATGAGCTTGTAAATAATAAAAACCAAGAATAATATCTTTCAAAGGGATTATAGTATGTTTCTAGATAAAGTTGAACAGCTTGTTATTCCACTAAACCAACAGCAAAAAGAAATTTATCTTGATCATATAAATAGAGAGGATACCGCAGCGTTCAATATAGGTGGTTATGTTGAGATTAAACAATCTATTAATATAAAAAATCTCGAATGTGCCATAAAACACACTATCCAAGAACACGCGGTACTTCGATGTTCAATAGTAGATAAGTACTCAATGCCGCGTTATTTTGATTCGGATGTGCTAAACAGTACAGTTGAATTTGCTCATATTGTTCAAGACCATCACTTTGAACTGTCTCATTTAGATCTTTCGCATGAAGAAGGGACGGAATCTAAAGCTTTGGCTATTATTGAGCGGATATTCTCTGAGCCATTTAGATTAGCGCAGGATGTTCTTTATCGAGTCGGCTTAATTCAGTTGGCTACAAATCGTTTCTGGCTATACTTTATTTCTCATCACATCATCATTGATGGTGTTGGTTATGCTAACTGGTTTCGAAGTATTTTCGACACTTATCAGCAATTGGGGCTGGGAAATACGCCTAAAGAAAATACGGGGGAACGGTTTCTTGATCTTGCTGCGCAGCCGTTACCGGAGAATTATGGTCAGCAACTCGCAAAGGCTGCTAAGTACTGGAAAGAGTTGCTCCACCAATTGCCGGATGTGCCTTTCCAATGTAGGAAAGAAGGCTTTGACACTGCCGATTCGAGAAAAAATAGCAGGCTTGTATACTTTATCAAACCTGATAGATATCAGTCATTTTTAACCAAGGCGAGTCAATACAATTTAGCAATATCGCCACTTTTTATTACAGCTATTGCTTCCCTAGTAAACCGTATCAACCAAAGTGATGGGGTTCTCATCGGGACGCCTTTACATAATCGTACTACATCAGCTCAACGCAATATGGTTGGCTCGTTTATGTCAATGCTACCGATAATGTGCATGCAAAATGAGCGGATGTCGGTGGCTGAATCAGTCGCAATGACAGCACGTACGATAAAAAGCGGCTATCGTTATCGCTCTTATCCTTCGAGTGCTTTATATAAGGATTTGTCTTTACGTGCTCAAGGTCGTGAACGTCTTTTTGATATTGTTTTTAACTATCAACAGATTGATTTTGATTTCAGCTCTAGTGGCTTGGATACGGAGACTAATTACCTTAGTCATGGGCGAGAAGATATTCCTCTCACCGTTATATTATGTAATTACGGCGATAAGCAAAGCACTCAGCTCCAATTAGACTATCGTCATGATTATTTCTCGTCACATCAGGCTGAACATTTATTGCAAAGTATTATGACTTTGGTTGAACAAATGGTTGCACAGCCTGAAGCGTTATTAACTTCATTTGATCTGGTGAGTAAAGACGTTGAGCAGGAGCTATGGAATCTAAGTCAATCTGCTGTGGCAGGCGAAAAACTTGCTTGCCCGACCATCACATTAGTACATGAGCAAATTGAGCAATATGCGGAACGGCATCCTGATGCCATTGCTATCGTGGATGGCGAACGACAAATGTCTTACGCCACATTGAACAGTAAAGCCAATCAGTTAGCTAACTATTTAATTGAGCAGGGGGTTCGGCCTGATAGCCGTGTTGCGATTTGCTTGCCGCGTTCGAGCGAGATGGCGGCGGCGATGTTGGCGACGCTGAAAGCCGGAGCTGCTTATGTACCGATGGACCCAGATTATCCCGATGGTCGTTTGCAGTTTATGCTGACCGATGCTGAACCTGTTGTTTGCATAACAGTGTCTTCTATTGCACATCGATTCGCAGCATGCAAGATTACAACACTATTGCTTGATGATGCTCAGCTTAATGAACATTTGGCCCTGCGTTCTGTGGCAAATATATCCGCAAGCAATATTGGTTTACAGTTGGAACATCTGGCTTATGTGATTTATACCTCGGGCACAACGGGACAGCCCAAGGGGGTGATGGTTGAGCATAAGCAGTTGAGCCATTTTGTCGCGCATATTACAGAGTCTTATAGACTGACTGAATATGATAAGTTTTTGCAGTTTTCTTCGGTCAGCTTCGATATTTCTGTGGAAGAATGTTTTGGCTCCCTATGCAACGGCGGCGCTCTGGTGTTACGAGCTGATGATATTCATTACGATTTTGATGCATTTTGGGCATTTTGCCGACGCCATGAAATTTCGGTGACCAGTTTACCTACCGCTTTTTGGCATCAACTGGTGAATCACAGTCGTCAACCTATTGATTCTTCACTACGTTTAGTGATCTTAGGCGGCGAAATGGTTAAATCCGTTAGTGCTCGCGAATGGTTCGAGCATGGTCCTGCTATCGAACTTATCAACACATACGGCCCGACCGAAACAACCGTGACCGCATCCGCTTATTGCATGGCATCCCTGGCTGATGTCACGGCGATGATTCCCATTGGTAAAGCTAATTATGGCACCCAACTTTATATATTAGATACGAATTTAAAAAGTGTTCCATCAGGGTTTCAGGGGGAATTATATATTGGTGGAACAGGTGTAACACGCGGCTATCTTAATCGTGAACAAGATAGCGCGAAGTACTTTGTGGCTAATCCTTTTGGTCCGGGGCGACTTTACCGCACGGGAGATATTGTACGTCAGTTACCCGACGGTAATTTAGAGTTTATTGGGCGCAATGATAACCAAGTAAAAATAAACGGTTTTCGTATTGAGCCGGAAGAAATTAGCAATCAATTAATGGATTATCCCGGCATTCATGAAGCGGTTGTCTATCCTCGACAGCTTGGCTCTGATGATCGACTGCAATTAATTGCTTATGTTGTTGCTGAAGGAACCATTAATATTAATGCTATTCGTCTAGCGATGAAGAGCAAACTGGCTGATTACATGTTGCCTGTTGCCGTTGTGCAGTTAGAAAAATTACCACTGACACAAAACGGCAAATTAGATTTTAAGCAATTGCCGCTACCACAAAAACAAGATTATAGTCAGCAGGAATTTGTTGCCCCTGAAGGCGAGGCCGAGCGGGTATTAGCACAACTGTGGCAATCGTTATTAGCTTTAAATAAAGTCAGCCGCCATGACAACTTTTTTGCTCTGGGTGGTCACTCTTTATTAATTATGTCAATGCGAGCAGAGTTGGCTCAGCGTGGTTATGAACTGCCTATGCGCGCGATTTACCGAACTAACACGCTGGCAGAACTGGCATTGCATCTATCTTGTGTCCGTAAAGATGAGGAAACGTCAACCCGCCAAGAGGCGGTAGTTAACAAGCTTGCAGAGCACGTTGAACATATCACGCCTGATATGTTGGATATGGTGACTCTGAATGAAAAAGAGATCGCAATTATTTGCCGACAAGTTGAGGGCGGCGCCGGTAACATACAAGATATTTACCCATTATCACCGTTGCAGGAAGGCATTTTCTTTCACCATCGAATGAATGAAGAGCATGATACTTATATCATTCCCATTCTGATAAAGTTTACTAATGAGCAAAAGCTGACAGCATTTCTACATACGCTTGATAAGATAGTGGCGCGTCATGATATTTTCCGCACCTCTATTCATTGGCATGATTTAACTTCTCCGGTTCAGGTTGTTCATCGAACTGCTTCTGTTCCTTTACAATGGCAAGCTGTTGCTCCAGGTTGCTCAGCATTGGAAACTTTGTCAGAATTATCTGCTATTGAACACCACTATATGAAGCTGGATCGTGCGCCTATGATGCAAGCGATTGCGGCTAAAGATACGAAGAGCGATGCGTGTTTTCTACTATTAAAGCAACATCATTTACTCAGTGATCATATTTCTGTCTTATTGCAAATTGCAGAAATGCACGCTTTGCTTGAAGATCCCAATGTATTATTACCTGCCCCGGTTCAGTATCGTGAGTTTGTTGCTTATTCGTTAAGAGCTAATCAATCCAATAGCGGTGTTGATTACTTTAAAGCTAAATTGTCTGATGTTGCTGAAACCACCGCGCCTTTCGGGTTATTAAATGTTTATAACGACGGATTGAAAATAGAGACTGTCAGAGAATTGGTCGGTCCGCGTTTAGCGCAACAGATTATTGGCTTGTCTATTCAACACTGCATCAGTGCTGCGAATATTTTTTATTTGGCTTGGGCGTTGGTGGTTGCCAAATGCAGCGGTAAATCCGATGTTGTTTTTGGCTCCATGATGTCAGGACGACAGCAAGCTATTCGTGGTAGCGATCGTATTCTGGGTATGTTGATCAATTTGTTGCCTATACGCGTCAACTTGGCGGATTTGTCGGTCAGCGAAGCATTAAAGCAGATTCATGATGAGCTAATTGAGTTAGCCGACTATGAGCATTTTCCGCTTTCCGAGGCGTTGCGTTACAGTGCTTTGCCGGGTGGCACGCCCTTGTTTACCAGTTTGTTGAATTTCAGTCATAAAAGCGAATTAGCTGTCGCCAACCAAAGCCATCATTTTGAAATGATAGGCACTCAAGAGTACACCAACTATCCGTTGGAAATGGGCGTTGAGCAACTCAATGATGATTTCATCATACAAGTTCATGTTGAGTCACAAGTCGGGGCGGATAATGTTCTGACTTATATGAGAACAGCATTGGAAGCGATTATTCATGCGCTTGGTCAAGCTCCGCAAACACCATTGCTGACATTATCCATAACGCCTATTCGCGAACAACAGCGGATTATTAACGAATTTAACAGCCCTGTCGTTGCTTATGATAAAACAGTGGCGATTCATCAACGCTTTGAACATCAGGTAGTAAAAACACCTGCGGCCATTGCTGCTGTATGTAATACAAATCGCATCACTTATGCTGAACTTAATCAGCGCGCTAATCAGTTGGCTCACTACTTGATAGAACAAGGAGTGGTACGCAATCATATTGTTGCTATCTATGCCGAACGTTCCATTGAGTTTGTCATTGCCATACTTGGCATTATGAAAGCCGGCGCTGCTTACGTTCCTTTGGACCCCACTAATCCATCTGAGCGTTTGTCGTATATGTTGGCTGACTCTGGGGTTAATGTGGTTTTAACGCAAAGCCATTTAGATGGGTTAACTTTCAATGGTCAGAAACGTTTTCGGTTGGATGTGGACTGGCCCTCATTGGGTCATTACCCAAATACTAACTTGGAGATTGAGTGTCATCCTGATGATCTGGCTTATATGATTTATACTTCCGGTTCTACCGGCAAACCTAAAGGCGCGTTGGTACACCATGCCGGGGCTTTGAATCATATTGATGCCGAATTTGATGTTCTCGGTTTTATGGGACGTAATAACCAACTGTTATCACGTAACTTTCTACAAAGTGCAGCGTCTTCTTCCGATGTATCTGTGTGGCAATTTCTGGCGCCTTTGTTAAGTGGGGGAAAAACAGTCATTCTGCCTGATGCGATGGATTTGCCTGAATATGTTCGTGTGTTGCAAGACGAACAAATTCATCTGATTCAAACTGCGCCGTCTGTGTTGAAAATATTGTTAGAACACTTGCTTAATCAGGGTGAGGCAGCAACGCCATTGCCGAATCTGAAATGGTTAATGATTATTGCCGAACCTTGTCCTGTGCCTTTGGTTAATCGCTGGTTGCAATATTACCCTGAGATTCCGGTGATGAATGGTTACGGGCCTAGCGAAGCATCGGACGATATTACCTATTTTATTATTGATAAACCGCTAGCAGAGCAGGTTAAAAATATTCCTATAGGCAAGCCGTTGCCAAACCTGACCATGTATGTTCTGGATCAGCATATGCAAATTTTGCCGACTCATGTTATTGGCGAATTGTGCGTGTCCGGTGTTGGTGTGGGCAAAGGTTATTGGAATAAACCTGAAAAAACGGCAGAAAGTTTTAAAGATAACCCCTTCCACACCATGAATGGGCATGGAGTTCGGCTTTATCGCACCGGCGATTTAGGTTATTGGAACGCCAACGGCAATCTCGAACTCATTGGGCGTATCGATAATCAGGTAAAAGTTCGAGGTTTTCGTGTTGAACTGGGGGAAGTTGAATCGGCTTTAGTGAAGTTATCCCAAGTGGCGGAAGCAGCGGTACTGGTTCATAAAGACAGAACGGGTGAAAATTGCTTGGTCGCTTATCTGGTATTAACTGCAAATGTTGCTCAGGTCGAGCAGATTGTTAATAACATTAAGCAGGGATTAAGCCATCACTTACCGGATTATATGCTCCCCGGCTACTATGAGATTCTGGATAAGATGCCATTGAACGCGGCGGATAAAATTAATCGCCATGCATTGCCGAAGCCTTGTTTAATTAATCATCACGTTGAGTGGGTTGAACCTGCCAACAAGATAGAGCAAGCATTAGCCGGTATTTGGCAATCAGTACTCAATGTTAACCAGGTCGGTCGAAACGACAATTTTTTCTACCTCGGCGGCCACTCTTTATTGGTCATTCGGGTCATTTCAAAAATACGTATAGAATTTGGACGGGAAATTGCCGTTAAAGCTATTTTTGATCATCCAACGCTTGCCGAGCTTGCGGCTATGCTTGAACAGCAGACAGTGACGACAGTGGATTCGATTCCCAAACAGCCACGAACCGGTGAATTACTGCCTCTGTCATTTGCGCAAGAACGCTTGTGGATTCTTAGCCAAATTGATCAAAGTAGTGCGGAATACAATATGCCCATTGCATTTGCTGTTGAGGGCGAATTTGATGTTGGCGTAGCTGAACTCGCACTCAATCAAATCATCGAGCGCCATGAAATATTACGTACGGTCTACATTAAGAAAAACGGCAATCCGTTCCAGCAAATTTTATCTGGAAGAAATCTGACGCTTACTTATATTGATTTAACCTGTATGCCGAAGGAGCAACAAAGTCAGCATGTGGCTGAATTAATGGCAGAGGACGCTAGACAAGTTTTTGATCTAAGCCGCGATCTAATGATTCGCGCCACCTTTATTCAGCGCCAAGCCAATAATGGCGTATTGCTATTTAATGCTCATCATATTGCGTCTGACGGTTGGTCTGAAGATATTCTTACCCATGAGTTTGTTGCTCGTTATGACGCTTTACGCAATGGGAACAATGTCGAAATAAAGGAACTTGATATTCAATATGCTGATTTTGCAGTTTGGCAACGTGACAGGCTGCAAAGTGAGTATTTAGCGTCGCAGATCAGCTATTGGAAACAGCAGTTGGATGAGATACCACCAGTACACGATTTGCCGCTGGATAGACCGAGACCGAAGATAAGGCAACATCAAGGCGCGGTGGTGACAGGCTCATTGCCGGAGGAGACGACGCAAGCACTTGTCAATTTAGCCAGACAATATCAACTGACTCCGTTCATGCTGTTCCATGCTGCGTTGGCATTATTACTCTCTCGTCACAGCAACAACCATGACATTGTAATAGGCACGCCGGTGGCGAACCGTTTGCAGGCAGAGCTGGAAACGCTGATTGGCTTCTTTGTCAACACCTTGATACTACGAGTGGATACCAGGCATGCGATGCTTAGTGATTACCTTTCTCATGTCAAACAGGTGCATCTGGAGGCTCAGGCCAATCAAGATGTGCCGTTTGAACAACTGGTTGAACAGTTACAAGTAACAAGAAGTACAGCATATACGCCATTGTTCCAAATCATGTTGACGACTGATACAGATTATGGACTGACTAGTGACGTTGGCGAGGTTACTTTCAGCCTGCCGGGAATGAAGCTGAATTCAATAGCTCCGAACCATATCCAAACCAAGTTTGATTTCAATATTGATCTAAGTATTAGTGAAAATAGACTGCATTTGCACTGGGTCTATGACACCAGCTTGTTCAGTCATGAACATATTGAGCAGCTCAATGATCACCTGTCGCGTTTACTGATAGGGCTGGCCGAAGCGCCGAAGGCCGATGACGATACACGAGTTTCGCTTGCCGACCTGCCGATGCTGTCAAATGTGGAGATCGAGTACCTGCGGCATACTCTCAATGATACCTATGTAGAATATCCAAAGAACAAGTGTATCCACGAGCTGTTTGAACAACAGGCCGAAGAAAACCCCGATAATGTTGCGCTGGAGTGCGGCGATCGCCAATTGACTTACAGGCAGCTCAATGAAAAATCCAACCAGTTGGCGCACTATCTGCGGGAACGCCACGCTATTGAGCCGGATACGCTAGTGGGTTTATGTGTGGAGCGTTCACTGGAGATGGTCATCGGCATTTTGGCGATCCTCAAGGCGGGGGGCGCTTATGTGCCGCTGGACCCAAGATATCCTCAGGAACGTCTGGGTTACATGTTGGAGGATGCACAGCTTGAGGTAGTGCTGATCCAGTCACATCTGGAGCAGGTGCTGTCAGGTTTCGACGGTCATCGGGTGATATTAGATAACCTTGGCTGTGCGAGTAGCCAAATCAGCACGGCATACAGTCATTACCCTACCACTAATCTGGATAAGCATTCATTGGCATTGACTGCCGGTCATCTGGCTTATGTGATTTACACCTCAGGATCAACGGGTAAACCTAAAGGGGTGATGATTGAGCATCGTAATACAATTGCCATGCTCAGTTGGGCTTGCTCGAAATATACAAAGGAGGACATTGCTTGTGTTCTCATGTCAACCTCTCTGAACTTTGATTTATCAATATTTGAACTATTTTTACCTTTAGTCTCGGGTACACAGGCATGTATTGTTGAGGACATTCTGGTGCTGCATCAAGGCATTGACTGCAAGGTGACCCTGATAAATACAGTACCTTCGGCAATGAACTCTCTGGTTGAACAAAATGCGATACCGGAGGGGACTAGGGTTATTAATTTGGCCGGCGAGGCGTTATCTGCAAATTTGGTCAATGCAATATATGAGAAAAATCAAGGTGTAACAGTTTATAACTTATATGGACCGTCAGAGGATACGACATATTCTACTTGGGCGAAATTGGATTCTCCCGTGCGCGCCACACCGGCTATTGGCAGGATCATTAGCAATAGTCAGGCTTATATTTTGGATAAAGAGCAACAACTGGTGCCTTACGGCTCTACGGGGGAGCTTTATATCGGCGGCGCGGGCTTAGCCCGTGGTTATCTCAATCGTCCTGAACTCACGAAGGAACGCTTCGTTGCCAACCCATTTCATGATACAGCCAATACCAATAGTAGTGAGCGTTTGTACAGAACCGGCGATTTGGTGCGCTACCTGTCAGACGGTAATCTGGAATTCATTGGTCGTATTGATGATCAGGTGAAAATCCGTGGTTTCAGAATAGAGTTGGGTGAGATTGAGTATCAACTCAATCAGCAAGCTGGGGTGAACTCATCTCTAGTGCGGGTCACGACAACCTTGGCAGGCGACAAACAACTGGTTGCCTATATCAAACAGGTATCGGATAAGCTGATGAATGAGCGTACAGAATGGCAGCAGGCTCAAATTCAGTTTATTCAGGATATCAAATCTGCATTAGCCAAATCCTTGCCGGACTACATGATACCGTCAGTTATGATGATGGTTGAAGAATGGCCGCTGACGCCTAATGGCAAGATTGACCGAAAGAGGCTGCCTGAACCTAATCCAGAGCATGATAAAAGCGATAATTTTATTGAGCCGGTTGGTGACGCGGAAATCTCTTTGGCGGCAATTTGGCAAAGGGTACTGAATATCAAACAAATATCGCGTAACGATAACTTTTTTGCACTAGGCGGTCACTCATTATTGGCAATCAAATTAGTAACGGAAATCAATGCTGCATTTGTCATTGAGCTTGGCGCTATGCAGGTTTTCCAGACACCTCTCTTGCATGAACTTGCAGAATTAATCTGCAATCAGCAATTACAAGGGCAAATCCAAAGTGAGCTTGAAACGGCAGGTGAAGAGGGGTGGTTATGATGGACATGTTTAAATTAGTTAAAGACGCTTATGAGCAGGGTGTATTGCTATTCAGTAAAGAGGGTAAGTTAGGGTTTAAGCTAAAAGGGGCTCACTTCCCCGATGAACTAAAAGCCAAGATTCAAGCACACAAAGCTGAGCTGATTGATTTTCTTGATAAAAACAGAGTGGATATCCTTGGTAATGAAACGGTGATTGAACCGACTCTTCGAACCCATGAGTTGCCTCTAAGTTCTTCACAGCAACGGGTCTGGTTTATCGAGCAGTTTGGCGGTGGGAGCACCGCCTACAACATGGTGTCAGCTTATACGGTAAGTGGTGAATTTGAATTGGCGGCGGCGAATCTGGCCTTGCAAACCATCATAGATCGGCACGAAGTGCTGCGTACTGTTTACCACAGCGATGAAAATGGAACCCGGCAGGTTATCAAGCCGGAATGGTCATTCGAGATAGCCCAATCAGATATCCATGATATAGGCGAAGCCGGGCAAAAGGCATGGGTTGAGCAGGCCATTCAGGATGAAATGACCTACCGATTTGATTTGGCACAGGATGTGATGGTGCGTTGTCGCTATATCAGCACCTCGATGAAGCAGGGCGTGCTGTTATTTAACATGCATCATATTGCTTCCGATGGTTGGTCGATGGGGATATTGGTTAAAGAGTTTGTGGGCTTGTATCAGGCTTACCGTCAAGGCTGGGCTAACCCGTTACCTGCGCTGGAGATTCAGTATGCCGATTATGCAGTCTGGCAGCGCAGCCCAGAGAGAGAAGCTCAGTTAGCGGCAGGGTTAGCATATTGGCAGCAACAGTTATCGGATTTACCCCCGGTACACGGGTTGCCTCTGGATTACGGGCGACCAGCCAACCAGACCAGTCATGGCCGCAGTTATGAATTTAGACTGGACAACGAGGTTAACAAAGGGTTGCAGCAACTGGCACAGGCACGGGGCTGTACTCTTTTTATGGTGTTGCATGCGGCGTTTACGGTATTGCTCGGTCGTCACAGCGGGCAACGGGATATTGTGGTGGGAACCCCGGTAGCTAACCGTTTGCAGACATCATTAACGCCGTTGATAGGCTGTTTTATGAATACTTTGGTGTTGCGCAGCGAGTGTGATCTAGAACGATCATTCATCGATTACCTAGGCTCGGTCCGGGAGATAAACCTGGCTGCCCAGCGGCATCAAAATGTCCCATTTGAGTTGTTGGTGGAGCGGTTACAGCCGGAACGTAGCACCAGTTATTCACCGTTATTCCAAATCATGTTTTCTATGAATACGAATGACAGAGTGGAGTTGCAACTGGAAGGGGTAAATTTGCGGCCGCGACCAGAGCAGACCCGCAATGCGATGTATGAATTAACGTTAGAGGCCCAGCAGACAGAGGAGGGTCTGACTTTTAGTTTCGAATACAACACGGATTTGTTTGCAGAAGAGACAATCAAGCGGCTAGCGGCGCGTTTTACGACTTTGCTGATGGGTATAGTGGCCTCTCCGACCGAAAAGCTTGGCGATTTGGCTCTGTTACCATTGGAAGAGCAGGATTACCTGTTGCACAGTTTGAACCAGACAGCGGTAGAGTATGATCGTAGCCAATGTATTCATGAGCGGATAGAGGCGTTTGCTGAACAAACGCCGGATGCTATTGCGCTGGTCTTTGGTGACCAAAAGCTGACTTATGCGCAACTTAATACCAGAGCCAATCAGTTAGCGCATCAATTAAGAGCTATGGGCGTTTCAACGGGTGGGCGAGTTGCTGTGTTGTTGCACAGAGGCATCGACATGGTTACCGCACTATTGGCCGTGATGAAAGCAGGAACTGCGTATATTCCGCTTGATCCCAGCTTTCCGGTTGACCGAGTGCAGTACATGCTGAGCGATGCGGAGCCACAATGTATTATAAGTAACCGCGAATGTGCATCACGAGTAGTCGGTTTTGCGGAATTAACCTGCTTACTGGATCATATTGACCTTAGCCAATCACCCACTACAAATATTCCTAAACAGTCGATCGGTTTAACAGCATCTGCGCTGGCCTATGTGATTTACACCTCAGGATCTACGGGCAAGCCCAAAGGTGTTATGGTCAGCCATGCTGCGGTTAATAACTTCTTAATCTCAATGCAAGATAACTTGCAGTGTGTGGCACAGGACAAGGTTTTAGCCATCACGACTATTTCCTTCGATATTGCGGTGTTAGAACTCTATCTGCCTTGGCTGTCTGGAGCTGCCTGTGTCATGGCGGCGCAGCAGGACGTGACTGATCCCGCCAGGCTGGCGGCACTACTCGAACAGCATAACATTTCACTGTTACAAGCTACGCCAACAACTTGGAATATGTTGCTTCAATCCGGCTGGCAGGGGCGCTCGTCGTTAAAAATGATCAGTGGCGGCGAGGCTTTGCCATTAGCGACAGCAACGGCATTGTTGGGCAAAGGTAACGCTCTCTGGAATATGTACGGGCCGACGGAAACCACAGTTTGGTCAACCATTGCGAAACTAGACGTACAACTACTTGAGCAGCAACTTGTCACTATCGGGTTACCGCTAAACAACACCACAATTTATTTACTTGATGAACAGTTAAAACCGGTGCCTTTTGGGGCGGTGGGAGAGCTATGCATCGGTGGTGATGGGCTTGCTGATGGCTATTTTAAACGTGAAGATCTGACTGTCGAGCGATTCATTAACCTGACCTTCTCCGATGGTTTAACCACTAGGGTTTATAGAACGGGTGATCTTGCCCGTTACACTACCGAGGGTTCACTTGTCTATTTGGGCAGAAATGATTACCAAGTGAAATTACGGGGCCACCGAATTGAACTTGGCGAAATTGAACAGGTTATTAACCTGTTTCCACAGATAATCCGTTCTGTTGTGGTTGCGCTCAACGATCAGCAAACACAGCAATATCTAGCGGGTTATGTGGTCGCCGAGCGACAAATTGATATTGATGCGCTACGTCAATACCTTGAACAGACATTGCCAGCTTATATGTTGCCGCGGGCAATTATTCAGCTCGAAACATTGCCACTGACGCTCAATAACAAGATTGATCGCAAAGTGCTTCCGGCACCGCAAGACAGTGATATTGCGGTTAAAGCCAGTACGCCGCCTGTCGGAGAAACAGAAGAAGCACTGGCAGCTATTTGGTGCGAAATGCTAGGCATTGAGCAAATAGGCCGGGATGACAACTTTTTTATGGCTGGAGGCCACTCATTAATTGCGACTAAAGTGATCACAAAGATCAATGAGCAGTTTCAATGCGGTTTGCAGGTGAGAGATATCTTTGAAGCTGCGACAGTGGCTTTACTTGCAGAGAGAGTGCCTTATGCGGCGTCGGATAAGTGTTATCAAACAATTCCTATTATTGAACGTAAGACAAATTTATTGCCGCAATCTTATGCTCAACAACGGATCTGGTTTATCGAGCAGTTTGGCGGAGATAGTACCGCCTACAACATGGTGTCAACCTATACGGTAAGCGGTCAATTTGAACTGGCGGCAGCGAATCTGGCCCTGCAAACCATCATAGATCGGCACGAAGTGCTGCGTACTGTTTACCACAGCGATGAAAATGGAACCTGGCAGATTATCAAGCCGGAGTGGTCGTTTGAGATAGCCCAATCGGATATCAGTGGCATGGGCAAAGCCGGGCAAGAAGCGTGGATTGAACAGGCCATTCAGCATGAAATGACTTACCGATTTGATTTGGCGCAGGATATAATGGTGCGTTGTCACTACATCAGCACCTCAATGGAGCAAGGTGTGCTGTTATTTAACATGCATCATATCGCTTCTGATGGCTGGTCAATGGGAGTATTGGTTCAGGAATTTACGAGTTTGTACCGGGCTTATCATCAAGGTCGAACTAACCCGTTACCGGCGCTGGAGATTCAGTATGCCGATTATGCGGTCTGGCAGCGCAGCCCAGAGGGAGAAGCTCAGTTAGCGGCAGGGTTAGCATATTGGCAACAACAGTTGTCGGATTTACCCCCGGTACACGGGTTGCCTCTGGATGACGGGCGACCAGCCAACCAGACCAGTCATGGCCGCAGTTATGAATTTAGCCTGGACAACGAGGTTAGCAAAGGGTTGCAGCAACTGGCGCTGACACAGGGTTGCACTCTTTTTATGGTGTTGCATGCGGCGTTTACGGTACTACTCAGTCGTCACAGCGGGCAACGAGATATTGTGGTGGGAACCCCGATAGCTAACCGTTTGCAGACATCATTAACGCCGTTGATAGGCTGTTTTATCAATACGCTGGTATTGCGCAGCGAGTGTGCGCTGGAACAATCGTTTATCGATTACCTGAGATCGGTCCGGGAGGTAAACCTGTCTGCCCAGCGGCATCAAAATGTCCCGTTTGAGTTATTAGTGGAGCGGTTGCAGCCGGAACGCAGCACCAGTTATTCACCGTTATTCCAAATCATGTTTTCTATGAATACGAATGACAGTGTGGCGCTGCAATTGGAAGAGGTCAGTTTGTGTCCGAGGCCGGAGCAGACTCGCAATGCGATGTATGAATTGACACTGGATGCCAGCCAGACAGAGGAAGGTCTGACTTTTAATTTCGAGTACAACACAGATTTGTTTGCAGAGGAGACGATCAAGCGGCTGGTGGTACGTTTTACGACCTTGTTGATGAGCATAGTGGCTTCTCCATCCGACAAGCTTAGCAATTTGGATCTATTGCCGCCGGAAGAGCGGGATTACCTGTTGCACAGTCTGAACCAGACCACAGTAGAGTATGACCGTAGCCAATGTATCCATGAGCGGATAGAAACGTTTGTCGAACAAACGCCGGATGCCATTGCGTTGGTCTTTGGGGACCAGCAGTTGACTTATGCGCAACTTAATGCCAGAGCCAATCAGTTGGCACATTATTTGGTTGCTCAGGGCGCCAAACCGGATTCAATGATTGCGATATGTATTGAACGAAGTATTGACATGATGGTGTCGGTACTTGCCATCTTGAAATCGGGTAGTGCCTATTTGCCTCTCGATCCTGCCTATCCGCAAGAAAGGCTGGCTTATATTATTGATGATGCACAGCCTTTGATGGTGATAACTAACAGTCATAACAAAAAGTTATTGCCTGAAAATAGTCCATTTAGCATTGATGTGACGACAACCTCGTTTACAGGACTTTCAACCGACAATATTTCCGCCGCTGAATTGGGTTTATGTTCTACCCACTTGGCTTACGTTCTTTATACATCGGGTTCTACGGGCATGCCGAAAGGTGTGATGATTGAACACCGGGCATTGGTGAATCTGGTGGTGGGGCTTGCAGATGCCTATCTTTATTCAAAACAGGATCGGGTACTGCAATTTGCCGCTCTCAGTTTTGATATGTCTATTGAGGAAATATTCGGCGCTCTTGGCAATGGCAGTACTTTAGTCTTACGTGGCGAAGATTGGTTGATGGATGTCGCTACTTTCTGGCAAAGGTGCCGGGAATACCAGATCAGTGCGGTGAATTTGCCAACCACGTTCTGGCACGAAGTGGTCAGTGAAGAGACGGTTTTGGTCCCTGAGCATATTCGCCAAATCAGTGTCGGAGGCGAGCAGATTAAGCCGGATAAAGTGGTTGCATGGTACCAGCGACCGGGGCATTTACCCCGTTTAGTCAATGCCTATGGGCCAACGGAATACACAGTCAATACTTGCATTGCCTACGATTTTCAGGGGGACACCCTCAGTATCGGGCGTCCAATCCAAAATACGGCCATCTTCTTGTTGGATAAAAACCAGCAGCTTGTGCCTTTTGGTGCTGTTGGTGAAATTTGTGTCGCGGGTGACGGCGTTGCACGGGGCTATATCAACAAAGAACAATTAACCCGTGAACGATTTATTGATAATCCTTTTGTAAGTCGTTATCCAAAACTCTATCGAACCGGCGATTTGGGGCGTTACTCTCTGGCAGGGGATATCCAATATTACGGGCGTGATGACCATCAGGTTAAGATCCGTGGATTCCGTATTGAGCTAGGGGAGATAGAAACAAGGTTGCGCAGCCTACCTGCAATTCGCGATGCGGTTGTTATTGCTCGGGAGGATGAATCATCTCACAAGTATTTGGCGGCCTATATCACCCTTGATGGTCAGCAGAAAATTGTTGAGATTCGACACCTATTAAGTCAGCAATTACCAAGCTATATGGTCCCCGCCGCTTTTGTGGTGCTAGAGGAGATACCGCTTACTGCCAACCGTAAAGTGGATCGTAAAGCGCTCCCTAAACCAGATTTTGTTGCTCAAGGGGAAATTGACTATATCGCGCCAGCCACTGAACAGGAAACATTGCTGGCTGAAATTTGGCGAATCCTGTTTGGTTTGGCACAAGTCAGTGCTGTTGCTAACTTCTTTGAGTTGGGTGGTCACTCGTTGTTGAGCATGAAGATGCTATCCCATATTAAAAAGCAGGGTTATCGATTGGATATTCGGGCCTTGTTTGAGTACCCGAAATTACGGGATATGGCGAAACAACTTTACGATCCACTACAGGCAACCGAGCAGGAATCACCGCAGCTAACAACCCATGAAGCATTGGAAAGTAGGGTTTCCCTATCGGAGGCTGAGCGGGCCTTGATCGTATCTCAGTCGCCGGGAGGTGAGCAAAATATTGTCGGCATTTATCCTTTGGCGCCATTACAGGAAGGGATCTTATTCCATCACATGATGTGTGGGCGATCTGACCTTTATGTGACGCCGATGCTGTATTCATTTCCGTCAAACAGCGAGATGGAAAGCTTTATTGGAGCATTGGATAAAATAGTACAGCGGCATGATGCGCTGCGAACCGGCATTTTTTGGAGAGGTATTGATGAACCGGTGCAGGTTGTCTATAAAGAGGCGCCATTGCCGGTGGTTGACATTGATTTGAGGGATGATGTTGATATCCAGCAGCAGTTAGCGCAGTTTATGGAACCATCACAACAATGGATGGATGTTACTCAGGTGCCGTTGGTCAGAGTAACCCGGTTTATCGACCGCCAGCAAAAGCAGCGTTATGTTATGGTTCAAGAGCACCACCTGATAAGTGATCATGTGTCATTGGAGATTATTCAAGAAGAGTTGCTGGCTATCTTGGCAGGTGATGAAAAGTCACTGCCGGAGGCGTTGAGTTATCGGGAGTTTGTCTTAAACGCCATCAGCAAAACCGATACCAAAGCGGCGCAGCAGTTTTTTACCGAGCAATTGGCTGGGGTTGATGAAATCACGGCGCCCTTTGGGATCACAAGTGGAATGGTTGACAATAACTTATTCACTGAAATCCAAATTGGCTTGCCTGCGGATTTATCCGCACAGATTCGTCGATCTTCTTCTGTATGGCAGATAAGTCCTGCGCTTATTTTTCACATGGCGTGGGCATTGGTTCTGGCAAAAACCAGCGGCGCTAAAGATGTTGTATTCGGCACTGTATTATCTGGTCGTTTGCAGGGTGTTGATAATGTTGAGCGAGTCGTTGGTTTATTCGTTAATACCTTGCCACTGCGTGTTGATTTGAGTCAGTTGAGCGTTGCTCAGTTAATGCAGGAAATGCAACAGAAACTGGTTAGCTTGTTGCAATTCGAGCAAGTCCCGACTGCGGTTGCTGAACAGTGTAGCAAATTGGTCGGTTCTAGCCGTTTATTCGACAGTATTTTGAATTACCGTCACTCCGAAGTGAGTGGCGAGACAAGTGAGCTGAACCAACGTTGGCAAAAAACCGGCATCGAGTTGGTCGATGTAAAAGAACGTACCAATTACCCGATTACCCTATCCATTGACGATTTTGGCGATGATTTTGCTGTTGCAGCCCAAATCGACAGTCGATTTGATGCTGAACGCTTGGTGGCGTATCTCATCAATGCCTGCGGGCAACTTGTTGCTGCTTTGCAAAGTCAAGTACAGGTTGACGCACTGTCACTTGATATCCTTGATGCTGAGGAGCGGGTGTTCCTGCTGCATTCGTTAAATCAAACGGTATTCCCGTATGACAACTCACACACTCTGATTGATAGATTCGAAGCTCAAGTTAAGGCGACTCCTGATGAGATTGCGTTGAATTTTGCTGGCGAGACGATGACGTATTGTGAGTTAAATCAGCGAACCAATCAACTCGCGCAGTATCTCCTGAACTGTGGGGCGAAAGTGAATACTCCCATTGTGATGTTCATTGAACGCTCCTTTGAGATGGTCATCACTGTTATCGCCATCTTAAAAACGGGTGCTGGTTATGTGCCGCTGGATACCTCATTACCGACAGAACGCTTAGACATCATTCTTGGTGATCTGTCTGATGAAATCTTAGTAACGATGTGCGCCTTGAGTAATAGGTTTGCGGCAAAACGCCAGAAAATCGTCCTGTTGGATGATCCGTGTACAACAGAGATCTTGGACAAACAGCCAACCAGCAATTTGACAATCGAATACTCTCTGGATTACCTCGGTTACGTGCTCTACACCTCAGGCTCGACGGGTAAACCTAAGGCGATTGAAATGCCGCAGCGGGCGCTGAGTAATTTATTACAAGGTATTCGCCAGCTTGAGCCAGCGCTTACGGGGCCGAACCGTTGGTTGCAATTCTCATCAATTGGTTTTGATCTCAGTTTTGAAGACATATTCATGCCGCTGTTGTCTGGGGGTTCCGTACAACTTATTGATAAATCGACTCAATTGGATACTCGGCTGCTCGCGAAGCAAATCCAGCAGTCGCAACTTCAAGTCCTGAATTTACCTTATGCCGTATTGCAGAATCTGGCTGAGTATAGCGGAGCCAATGGGCTACAGTTTCCCGAATTAAGGGTTATTATTTCGAGCGCTGAAAGGCTCAAAATCACGGCGGCCATCAGACAATTTTTCACCACACATCGTCAATGTAAGTTAGTGAACCACTATGGCCCGGCTGAGACTCATGTCGTAACGTCGAAGACATTACAGGGAGAACCGGTCTTATGGCCTGATTTGCCGACGATTGGCCGATCATTGCCTAACCTGGCCTGTTATATTTTGGATGAGTATTTGCAGCCAGTCCCTATGGGAGCCATCGGCGAGCTGTATTTAGCTGGAGACTGTTTATCCAGAGGTTATTATCAGCAGCCTCAACTCACCGCAGAGCGTTATCTTGATTGCGATTGGGTTCTTGGGAAACGCGTGTATCGAACCGGGGACTTAGCCAGCTTTCATCAAAACGGTGAAATCAACTACTTTGGCCGCAACGACCATCTGGTCAAGATCCGTGGTTTTAGAATTGAACTCGGTGATATCGAAGCCCAATTGAGTAAGTTCGATGGCATAACCGGAGCCGTAGTCATTGCTATCGATACAGAGGCGGGTGATAAGCAGCTTATCGCTTATTTTATCGCGGCTAACCCATTGGATTTATCTGAAATTAGAGCCTATTTATCGGCTAGTTTGCCTGATTACATGTTGCCGTCCGCATATGTGCGGATGGCGGCTTTTCCGCTGAATACCAATGGTAAAATAGATCGTAGCCGCCTGCCGCAACCTAGCGCGGACAACTTTGTCAAAGCCGAATACATCGCGCCAGTAACAGAGCTGGAAAAAAGCGTCGCGAAAATTTGGCAGGGGTTGTTGCGACAAGACAAGGTAAGTATGGCCGATAACTTTTTTGATTTAGGTGGCCATTCCTTATTAGCTATGAAGCTAATTTCTCGAATTGAACAGGCGTTTTCCGTTGGCGTACCCATTGCGATCGTGTTTGAAAGATCAAGATTGGAACAGTTATGTGATTGGCTTGAAAAAGAAATGGTGATTCAGCGTAACAAGTCAGTTGGGGATGTAGTGGAAGAATATGAGGTAACCGAGTGGTGAATATGAACCTAAAAGACTTTATTGATAGATTGTCTGGGCAGGAAGTTCGTCTTTTTGTTGAAAATGGGACGCTAAAATCTCAGTCTGCTCCGGGTGCCATCACACCTGAACAGGGAAAATTTATTAAACAAAACAAACAAGCAATTATCGATTTTCTCTCTCATGCAGAGGTGACGGGGCAACAGAAGCTTTCGTCATTACAACGTCGGCGCCTTACCAAGGCTCCGTTATCCTTTGCCCAGCGCCGTTTTTGGCTGGTCGAACAGGTCTCTACAGTTGAACGTCAGTATAAGATTTCAACCGCGTTCAATTTATATGGTCAATTTTCCTTGGAAGCCGCAAGTCAGGCGATAGAGGCCATTCTTAAACGACATGAAATTTTACGAACTGTTTATCAGGCATCACAGGGCATGCCCGAACAAGTCGTGTTGGACGACTATGTTTTCCAGATTGACAAAGAGATCCTTGCCGATGATGTTGATCCACAGCAACACATAGAGGATTGGCTGGAGAGGCAGAGACAGAGGAAATTTGATTTAAGTAGGGATTTGCCGCTAAGAGTGGCTTATTTAGCATCGGATCTAAAATCAGAGACATCTGATAAGCCGTTGGTCGGCGTATTGTTTTTTGATTTGCACCATATTGCTGCTGATGGCTGGTCGCTGGCGATATTAATTGATGAATTTACCCTTCTTTATCAGCAAATTGTGCATGGTAAACCCGCCTTACTGGCTGAGCTTGAACTGCAATATTCGGACTATGCCTATTGGCAGAATCAAGCTGAAACTCAGCAAGTGTTTGACGAGCAGTTGCAATATTGGCAACAACAGTTGGCTAACTTGCCATTGGTTCATGAATTGCCGTTGGATTATGCTCGTCCTCAAAAATTGGATATGCGCAGTGCAACGCATATGCAAAAGATACCAATGGAGACGGTGAGTCAACTTAAGCGATTAGCTGCGGAGGCAAATGCCACTTTATTCATGCTCTTGCATACCGCTTTTGCGGTGATGCTAGGTCGTTACAGTGATAACCCGGATGTGGTTATTGGCACACCTATCACAAGTCGGCCGGTACAGAAACTGGAGTCGCTCATTGGTTGTTTCCTCAATACGCTCGTATTGCGTTTGGATTGTACACCGACGCTGACATTCCATGAGTTGTTGAAGAGTGCAAGACAGGTGCACCTTGATGCACAGAGCAATCAAGCCATTCCATTCGAATTATTGGTCGAGAAGCTGCTGGCTGAGCAAAGCACCGCGTTTACGCCCTTATTCCAAGTGCTTTTCTCAATGCAAAATTATGAATCTCAACAGTTGGAACTTGCTGATGCTGAGTTTGAAGAGGTTATGGAGCAAAAGGGACAAACGCAGTTTGATTTGACCTTAACCGCAGCAGAAGATAAGGACGGACTGTCGCTGATTTTTGAGTTTAATCAATGGCTCTTTAACCCGGACACCATCGCCCGTTTTGCCGAAAATATGCAGTTATTGTTGGCGCATATTGCGGTCAACGGTGATAGGCCGATTAATCAATTGGCGATCATCAGTGAGCAGGAACAAGCTGTGTTGAACAAATCTCATCAATCAGCTTGGCAACTGCCTGAGGAGCAACCTTTTGTGCATCGGCTTATTCAACAGCGGGCGGTTGAGTATCCTGAGCGAGTGGCAATTCGCTATCAGGAACAAAGCCTCAGTTTTGCTGAACTTGATGCAAGGGCTAATCAGATCGCTCAATTATTATTGACTAAAGGCGCTGACAACAACCCGTTGGTTGCTATTTTGATGGAGCCTGGCATTGACTTTGTTGTCAGCATGCTAGCGATATTGAAAGCAGGGTGTGCTTATTTGCCATTGGACCCCACTTATTCTGTGGCACGGTTAAGTTTTATCTTGGCTGACAGCAATGTTGGTTTGGTTATCGCCGATAATAAAAGTATCGATAAGGTTGATTTACCGACGGGTAGCGTTTGCACTATCTTGCTTGATGACGCCGAAATTGCCGCCCAGGCCCGTACTGAACCGATATTGGCCTCAAGTGTGACAGCAGATTCCCTCGCCTATGTCATTTATACCTCGGGTTCAACGGGGAATCCTAAAGGGGTGATGATCCAGCATGGGGCGTTGAGCGCATCCACTGTTGGGCGGTTTAATTCATACTCGATAGTACCGGAGAAATTTTTACTGGTTTCCTCCTTTGCTTTCGATTCATCGATTCCGGCGATATATTGGGGGCTTGGCAGCGGTGCAACGTTGCATTTAATGGCCCCTCAAGATGCGAAAGATGCATCGTATGTGGCAAAGATTATAGACAGTCGACAAATTAGCCACGTTCTTTTTATTCCCAGTTTCTACGATGCTGTTCTTGATTACCTTGTCGGACATTCACTCCGTAAAGTGATTGGCGCCGGCGAAAATTTGTCGGACAACGTAAAGACAAAACATTTCCAGTATCAGCCTCAGGCAACGCTTGTCAACGAATATGGGCCGACGGAAGCCACCGTGTGGTCTTCGTTGAAAATCTTTGAAAAGGCGACTGATCCAGTCACGATTGGTCGTCCCGCTCCCCATGTGTCACTTTATGTGCTGGCAAAAGATCGCTCCCACTGCCCGGTCGGCGTAGTGGGAGAACTGTATGTTGGTGGTGTCGGATTAGCAAAAGGGTATTTGAACCGCCCGGAACTGACGGCTGAACGTTTTATTGATCATTTGGACGCTAAAGGTAACAGCGAACGGCTATATCGCACCGGTGATTTAGTGAAGGTGTTGCCAACAGGCGAAATTGCTTACATTGGCCGAAACGATTTCCAGGTGAAATTACGCGGTTTTCGTCTCGAATTGGGGGAAATTGAACACTGTATCCGTACTCATTTTGATGTCGCGGATGCTGTGGTTTGTGTGAGACAGGATGACAAGCAGCGGCAATCCTTGGTGGCTTATTTGGTCGCTCCGTCGATGCTCGACATACGTGAACAGCGCGATAAAGTCGAGCGTATCTTGCCAGAGTTTATGTGGCCCAGCTTCTATGTGTTATTGCCGGAAATGCCACGGACTGAGAATGGTAAAATTAATCGTCAAGCCCTGCCTGCTCCATGTGTGGAAAATATCGCCGAGGAGCCTTTTACGCCACCAGAAACGGCAACTGAAAAGCAGCTAGTTGGATTGTTCCATAGAGAGCTTGGGTTGACGCCAATCAATATTGAGGCCCGGTTTGTACAGCTCGGCATTCACTCACTGCAATTTGTCAAACTCGGCAGTGCCATCAGTGAAGAATTGAAGATCGAACTGTCGGTAAAGGATTTTTACGTCTATGACACGTTGTTTGCTTTAGCACAGTATGTTGAGCAGCAGCTTGCCGAACGACGGAAACAGATTGACGGAGAGAGGGAGGTCGTTGAACTGTGAATATCGCCGCATTTTTAGCTGACTTAAAACAGCAAGACATTATGGTGTACCTTGAATCTGACTCGCTTAAGCTGAACGCGCCTAAAGGCGCAGTATCGCAAGATATGCTGACTGAATTGAGAACGCATAAGGCAGAGATCATTGCGTATTTGCAAGGGCAACAATCAAATCCATTACCGATCAAGACCGTCGACAGAGGGCTGACTCGATTACCTCTCTCTTTTGCACAACAACGCCTGTGGTTCATCGACCAGCTCTTTGGCAGCAGCGAACATTACAACATGGCGACAGTGTTGGAAGTGAGTGGCGCGTTCGATTTAACGATTGCTGAAAAAGTCATGCAACGAATTGTTGAACGCCATGAAGTATTGCGCTCAGTTTACCGAGAAGAGCGAGGTGAAGTATGGCAGGAGATTCAGTCGGATGTTAAGGCAAAAATCAATGTTCGGCACTTGACATGTGACCCTGCCGATCTGAAAGCGATATTTTATCAGTATGTTTCTGCTCCGTTTGATTTACAGAATGATCTCATGGTCCGGATCGACTTTTTTACCACTGATACACAGCGGCAATTCCTTATCATCAATTTGCACCATATTGCGGGAGACGGATTGTCTTTTTCTCTATTGATGGAAGAATTTGTCACCCATTATCGAGCGATTAAGCAGAATCTGCCGGAATCCTTGCCTGTACTGCCGGTACAATATGCAGATTATGCTTACACTCAGCAGTCATGGATTGCTGACGGGGTGTTTGATGCGCAACTTGATTATTGGCGACAAAAATTAGTTGATATACCGCAAGTTCACCAATTTCCATTAGATTTTCAGCGGCCAGTGAAACAGACCAACTACGGTGTTAAGGTGCGATTCCGATTGGAACGGCAATTTTCGGCAATGTTGCGTAAACATGCGGGCGATGCCGGCGCCACTCTATTTATGTTATTGCACGCTGCATTTTCAGTATTTATCGCTCGCTACAGCCGGCAAACAGATATTGTCATTGGTACCCCGGCCACCAACCGTAAACAAAAAGAGTTACAGTCACTGATCGGGTTATTCGTCAATACGCTGGCGTTGAGGACCGAATATCAGGGTGAAATTGATTTCATGCAGTTTGTGCAGCATGTAAAGCAAGTCAACATTGAAGCACAAATGAATCAGGATTTGCCGTTTGATGTTCTTGTGGAGAAATTGGCGGTGAGCCGGAACATCGCTTACTCACCTATATTCCAGTTCATGTTCACAATGGATACGACGGAGGCCAGCGAATCGAGACTGGATGACGTGATATTTATGCCGGTATCTTCGGGTGAAGCGTTCTCTAAATTCGATTTGGAACTCGATGCGATTGATGACGGTGACACTATTCTATTTGAAGTGGTATACAACAGTAGCTTATTCCATGAACACACCATCGCAAGGTTACTCAAATCGTTTGAAATCTTACTGATTGATATCGCCAAAAATCCTTATAAAACATTAGGCGCTTTGGCATTGTTGGATGAAGACGAAAAGCGCCGATTAGGGCGACAACTGGCAATACCGTCTTCTATCGCGACAACGACAGAATCTGTGCAATGCCGGTTTGAACGTCAGGCAGAACAAAGATCCGATGCCACCGCTTTGGTATGGCAGGTTGCGGGAGAAAATCAAACCCTGACATATCGAGAGTTAAACCAGCGGGCTAACCGGTTGGCGCATTACCTCATCGAAAAGGGGGTTGAGCCGGGCAATATTGTCGCGTTATGTTTACCTCGCTCCCCTGAGATGATTATCAGTATATTGGCGGTACTGAAAGCAGGCGCCGCTTACACCCCCATTGACGTTGACAACCCTCAGTCCCGAATCCATCACATTATTGCGGATTGTCGGCCGGTGATCGTATTGACGAACAACGCATATGCAGGCAAGTTTGCTGAGCTGAATGTCATTGTTGAGCTATTAACCCTGGAAATGGCGCTGTTTTCAGGGGCTGCATCGGATAATCCGAATATCAACCATCGCTTGGATCAACTTGCCTACGTCATGTATACCTCCGGATCGACGGGCAAACCTAAAGGGGTCATGGTAGAGCATACCCAGTTGAGCCATTTTGTGGCGGCAGCATTGGCAATGTATGCCGTTAAACCTGACGACAACGTATTACAGTTCTCCTCATTTGCATTTGATATTTCCATTGAAGAGTGTTTTGTCACCCTAAGTGCAGGGGCCGCTTTGGTATTGAGGAACGATGATTGGCTCGACAGCGCTGACCTATTTTGGCAACAGTGTGGTCAGCACAACATCACCGTAATGAGTTTACCCACTGCATTTTGGCATCAGGTGAGTAGTGGCGACGCTTTGGTGCCTGACATGCTACGGTTGGTTATCGTTGGCGGTGAAGCCATTAATGCTGAAATTGTCAGACATTGGTTCGCATCAGCAAACCGTCCTCCGGTGATGAATACCTATGGGCCGACCGAAACAACAGTCTTGGCGAGCTACTACTTAATCGAATCCGCGTTGCAGATTGAGCAATCGGTGCCTATTGGCAGAGTATGTGGTCATGTTAAAGCCTATATTGTTGATGAGCGTTTGAATTTGGCGCCACAAGGCGTCATTGGTGAATTGGTTGTTGGTGGTAAAGGCGTTTCTCGCGGCTACTTGAACAGATCTGAGGAGCAGCAGAAAAGTTTTATTCAAGTTGCTTTTTTCGACGGTGAGGTTGAGCGGCTTTACCGAACCGGCGATCTGGTGAGGTTTAATGTTCATGGTGAGCTTGAATATATCGGGCGGAAGGATAGCCAGATAAAAATTCGGGGTTTCCGCATTGAGCCGGGTGAGATTGAGAATCAACTTATTGCGATTGATGGGGTGAGACAGGCGGTTGTCACGGTTAATGAGCTTAACGGCAACAAACAACTGATTGCATACTACGTTGCTGATGCGCCGCTGGAGCCAGCAGCGCTGAGGGAACAAATAAGCCAAACCTTGCCGGAATATATGGTCCCCAATACCTTTATTGCGCTAGCCAGTATTCCAATGACGGTAAACGGAAAAGTCGACTACAAAGCGTTGCTGAGTGTAGAGATGCAAGAGCCGTTACCGGAGAACAACAGTTTCCCGCAGGGGGCGCTGGAGGAACAACTGGCTGATATGTGGCAGCAGTTGTTAGGCTATCCTAAAGTGGGCCGTACCGATAACTTTTTCAAGCTAGGGGGACATTCCCTATTGGCGATTAAGTTGGTCTCGGAGATCCAGAAAACCTTGGCCGTATCGATCTCTGTTCGGGTCGTCTTTGAAAGCCAAACCTTGGCGGAACTGGCGCAATTGATCGCTGAACAACAAAGAGCAACTTGCGGCAATGCAGCGATAGCGCCAATTACGCCTGCCGCTGAAATAGCGCGGCTTCCATTGTCGTTTGCCCAGCAACGGCTTTGGTTTATTGACCAGTTAGATGGGCAAACGCCTCAATATAATATGCCGTTGGCATTAACCGTCAAAGGGGACTTCAATCTCGCTATCGCTGAACGTGCGATAAACATGATTGTCCAGCGGCACCAAGTGTTGCGAACGGTCTATCGGCATGATACCGCCGGTGCATGGCAGGAAGTGTTGGACAAGGTAACGGTGAAGATAGACCGCATTGACTACCAGAGCCTTGGGGAAAAAAGCGGCCAACAGCAGGTACAAGAATTTATTCAGCAACACGCGGAGCAGGCATTTGATTTGGCTAACGATGTCATGCTGCGAGCAGCTTATCTAAAAATAGCGGAAAATCAGTGTGTTATGGTATTCAATATGCACCATATCGCATCAGATGGTTGGTCAATCAAAGTGCTTGCTGATGAATTTGTCAACATATACAGCCAACTGCTTGAGGGCAGTCAGCAACCGGCTTTGCCATCGCTACCCATTCAATATAAAGATTATGCGGTCTGGCAACGGCAACAACTACAGGGTGAAACGTTACAAACGGATCTTAACTACTGGCTCACTCAGCTTAATGAGTTGCCTCCTGTACACGACTTACCGTTGGATTATTCACGTCCATTACAGCTTGGCAGCCGTGGCGGGCTATTTGAATTTAGTGCTGACAAGTCTCTGTTGACTGGGCTCAAATCCCTTGCCAGTCAGCACAATACTAGCCTGTTTGTGGTATTGCATGCGGCGTTTACCCTGTTACTCGCCCGTCATGGACAAAGCAAGGATATTGTCATCGGGACGCCGGTTGCGAATCGTTTGCAGGTGGAAGTTGAGCCGCTTATCGGCTTTTTCGTCAACATGCTCGTGCTGCGTACCCAATACCAGGCCGATCTCACTTTTGCTGAATATCTGTCACATATTCGCCAAGTCAATATTGATGCTCAAGCACATCAGTTACTGCCGTTTGAACTATTGGTGGAGAAAATGCAGCCGGAGCGGAGTACAAGTTACTCGCCGCTATTCCAAGTTGTATTCTCAATGGATACTAATGAGTCCAAGGTATTGCAATTGAGTCACCTTGAATTTGAGTACCTTGATAGCGAACATGTCACAGCCCAGTTCGATTTAACCCTGGATGCTAGTGAAGATGAGAACAGTCTTGATTTTAGTTTTGAATATAACTGTGAACTATTCGAGCGGTCGACAATAACCCGATTCAGCCAACGGTTCCTGACTTTATTGTCTGCATTAGTGAGTGATCAATATCAAACAGCTCCTTTGGCTAAACTGCCGGTGTTAACTGTGCAGGAAAGAGAATATCTGTTGGTCGATATCAATGACAATTGGCAGCCTTATCCGGCTGATAAGTGCATTCATCAATTGTTCGAAGAACAGGTGGAACGGAGTCCAGCACAAACAGCGGTTATTGACGGCGAGTTGCATCTCACTTACCGGCAAGTGAACGCTCAAGCGAATCGGGTCGCTCACTTTTTGTTGGACAAAGGTTATACCTCGGATTCCTTTATTGCGGTTTGTATGGAGCGTACTGCGGTTTCAGTGATTACCGTACTTGGTATCTTGAAGGCGGGTTTAGCCTATGTGCCGTTTGATGCTGATCAGCCATTGCAGCGGATTGAATACATTCTTCAAGATAGCGGTACACCATTGGTTGTGGTGGATGATATTCAGCGTTTGCCTGTTGAAGTGGCTTCGGCGTACAACATCTGGAGATTGGATGAGATATTAAACCAGTCGCAGATTGATACTAATATTGCGGCGACGCGGCGTCATTCAGTCGCGACCAATTTGGCTTACATGACTTACACCTCAGGCACAACGGGTCATCCCAAAGGCGTGATGGTTGAGCACACGGCGATGATTGCGCGTTTTTATGGTTGGGATGCGGTATTTGGCTTATTCCAGAGGCCGCCGACCGTATTGCAAATGGCGGGTTTGGCGGTGGATATTTTTCTGGGAGACATCGTTAAAAGCTTGACCACCGGTGGTCGCTTGGTGATTTGTCGCAAGTCGGATTTAATTACCACAGAGGCTTTGTATCAGCTTATTGAACAACAACAGGTGACATTTGGTGACTTTGTGCCGGTCATTCTGAGAAATTTACTCGATTATGCTGAACAAAACAGGGTTCGATTAAATTCACTGCGCCATATATTAGTGGGTTCCGAAGCTTGGTATGGTCGTGATTTGAACCGCTTGCAAAAGCTGATGCATCCTGATGGCCGTTGTTTCAATATTTATGGACAAACAGAATCAGTGATTGACGCCAGTTACGGTGATGTGACTCATCTCTCTTTGCCTGATGATGCCTATGTTCCCATTGGTACGCCGTTTGCCAATACCCACATTTATATCCTTGACGCTTATGGCGAGCCTGTGCCTATGGGGGTGGTGGGTGAAATTGCGGTAGGCGGCCCTGGTTTGGCAAGAGGTTACAACCACAATAGCGAATTAACGCAACAAAAATTTGTTAAAGACAATCTTTCTGGTGGTTGTGGTTATATTTATCACACCGGTGATCAAGCGAGATTGAAATCTGATGGAACGCTGGCGTTTTTAGGGCGTAATGATGATCAAATAAAACTGCGTGGATTCCGCATTGAACTGGCTGAAATTGATGCCAAGCTGCGTGTATTACCTGATGTACAAAATGCTATTACTATGGTGCGGGAAATAGAGCCGGGCAATAAACAAATTATCGCTTATTTGCAAACGTCGCAATCGTTGTTGGTTGAACAGATCAGAGAACAGCTACGGCATCAATTACCTCATTACATGGTTCCCAGTGCATTTGTCTGTCTGGACGCTTTCCCGGTGAGTATTACCGGAAAAGTGGATAAAGAAAAACTACCCGCACCAGAGGCCAGTGCTTTTACCAGTACTGAATATGTTGCGCCACAAAATGACGTTGAAAGAATATTAGCCTCTATTTTTGCCGTTGTTTTGAAGCAGGAGAAAGTAAGTCGTTACGATAATTTCTTTGCTTTGGGGGGTGACTCAATATTAATTGTGCGTGTTGTTGCAATGGCTAAACAGGCAGGTTTGGCGCTCAGTGTAAAAGATATTTTGGCCTATCAAAGTATTCATGAAATAACGCAGCAATTACCTGATTTAAACAACAAAAATATCTCTTCTAAAGATGCTTATCACGCTTTTTCATTACTCACGGATGACGAACGGGCGGCATTAAAAGAGCAATCCACATTGGATGATGCATATTCATTGTCGAGTTTGCAACTGGGGTCTATTTATCATCAGCTAAAAGATGAAAGTTACCATATTGTAGAGCATTACTCGATTAATATGGCGTGGAATGAACAAGCGTTTTGTCAAGCGTTTAACGCCATAATACAACGCCATGAACTATTGCGTGCGACATACAACTTCGAATTAGGAAGAGCGCTGCAATATATTCATAAAACGATTGCTTTGCCGGTTACGTTTAATGATTGTCGCCACCTTTCCGCGCAGGAATTTGAGCATCAATTAGCGCACTGTTTAGAACAGGAAAATAGCAACTTTTTCGCTGAAAATGAATTAATGTGGCGAGTTACTGTATTTATTGACGCTAATAATACCTTTGCTCTGGTTTTGTCCCATCAACACGCCATTCTTGACGGTTGGAGTGTCGCCAACCTAAAAGTTGAGTTTATGGAAAACTATTTATCGGTGTTGTCTGGCGGTTCTATTCCACCAAGAGCCGGCTTACCGCATTACGGTGAATATATTGCTGAGGAGCTGGCGGCTATTGATGCTCCTGAACACAAAGCCTATTGGCAGCACATTGCCAACGCTGCGGTATTGCCTGACTGGACCGGCAAAGGATCAACACAACATTATGCCGCTCGTCTTGAGCTATCTTATTTACATGATGATTTGCAACAACTTGCGACGAGCTTAAACGTGCCGTTGCGCACATTGCTGTTGGCGGTACATGTTTATATATTGGCGAAAATCAATGGCACTGATTCCATAACCAGTTCGGTGGTCAGCCACGGAAGACTTGAAGTGGAGGGGGCTGAATCTTGTCTTGGATTATTCTTAAATACGCCGCCGGTTAATGCCGATATCCATCAACAAACTTGGTCGTCGCTAATTCAGCAATTAACCGAATATAGCACTGCAAGCTGGCCTTATCGACATTATCCGGTTGCTATGATGCAAGAGGAATTCAAGTGTGACTACTCTGGTGCTTTATTTAACTATGTCGATTTTCATGTGGCTGATGAATTACAGCCAACTCAGGATATTGAGCCTGAACAGGCTGATGATCATGAATATGAACGAGTTGATTATGGTTATGATTTTGTTTGCCATCATAGTTCCGCTAATAGTTTTCTGGTTCTGCAATTAGCGTTAACTCAATCGGTATTTGGGGAACATCAGGCGGGGCAAATATTAGCTTATTATGAAACCGCAATAAAATCGATGTTAGTTTCACGACATCATCACTTAGGGCATGCGGATTATTTGGCGCCAAGTCAAATCCAACACTTGCATCAATTAGCCCACAATGCGTCATCTATTGCCAATGATTGCCCATCTCTGACGCGATTATTTGCCCGAGTTGCGCGTCAAATACCTGATGAAGTGGCCTTGTCAGGGCCTTGGGGAAGCATGAATTATGCTCAGTTGGCGTTAGCGGCGGACAAGCTGGCGGCACTTCTTGTTGCGCGGGGTATTGGGATAAATGATACGGTGGGTATTTATTTATCAAGTAGTCCTGAGGTGGTGATTAGTGTCTTAGCCATTTTGAAAGCGAACGCGACATTTGTGCCATTAGCAACCGATTATCCAATAGAACGCATTGCCCATATTATTAACGATGCTGATATTCAGCTTATTGTTTCACAGCGTTCTGAAAGCCACACTTTGCCTGTTGATGAACAAAGAATTGTTATGGTTGATGAGCTTGAGTCGGTTGATACTGCTGTTGTGGCGCCAGAAACGGCATTATCAGCGCAAGAGCGTATTGCTTACATCATGTATACCTCGGGTTCAACGGGTACGCCTAAAGGCATTAAGATCAGTCATCACAATTTATTGAGCTATTATCAGGCTACTCAACGCTGTTATCCGACAAATTCTGCCCGTGTATTGCAAATTGCCAACATTGGTTTTGATATTTTTATCGAAGAATTAATGTTGTCGGTATTTTCCGGCGGTCGTCTGGTTATGGATCGTCATAAAACAGCGTACAGCGTTAAACAGTTATGTCAGATCATTAATGCGCAAAAAGTCACACTTATTTCAGTACCCACAGCCTTATGGCATGAGTGGACGTATCAATTAACCGCTGACGATGTTGAGCGACTTGTTGAGCATTTGAAGTTGTGCATTGTCGGTGGTGAAGCCATGCGAATGGAATTATTGGCGTTATGGCAACAAAAAACACAAGGAAAGATTCGTTTATTCAACACTTATGGACCGACTGAAACAACTATTGTAGCGACGGCTATCGATGTCACACAATTAGATACTTTAACAAATTCAGTGGTGCCTATAGGACGTCCTTTGGCACATTGTCAGACCTATGTTTTGGATTCTCAAGGTGGATTGGTACCGCCAGGTGTTATTGGTGAACTCTACATTGCTGGCGACGCTTTGAGCTTGGGCTATGTAAATAACCCAGAGCAAAATGCGGCACAATTTATTGAAATGGTCATCTTGCCGGAACAAACAGTACGTTTATATAAAACTGGTGATCGTGTTTATTGGAATAACGATGGTGAACTGGTTTATGTCGGTCGCCTTGATAATCAGGTCAAGATCAGAGGTTTTCGTATCGAAACCCGCGAAATAGAGTCAGCACTGTCAGCTCTTGATGGAGTGGCGACAAGTATTGTGCGAGTGACTGTCGATGCAACCGGCGAAAAACAGCTATGTGCCTGGTTGGTGATGCCAGAGGGCGCTGAAACGGATGCTGCCATTCCCTTGATAAGAGAGCGACTGAAAACCCGATTACCGGAATATATGGCGCCAACTCTATATGCCGTGATAGCCGCCATACCAACCACGGCTAATGGTAAAGTGGATTTTGCCGCCTTACCAGAGCCAAAACCTTGCATTACCCGTGGGTTGGATCGTGTTGCGGAAACTGAAATTGAAAAACAGTTGATACAACTGTGTGCCGACGCACTGAAATTACCATTAAGCATGGTGAGTTTAACCGCATCTTTTATCGAGTTGGGCGGGAACTCATTAACCTTGTTGAGGTTTTTACATCAGATACAACAGACTTTTGCGGTAGCGGTAAGCGTTGCCGATGTCATGACAGCCGGTGATCTCGCCATACTGGCGCTGATAATTGAGCGTAAGCAGTTGCAGCAAGCTGAACAAGCCAATCAGGGACATAACTCGGTGGCAGAAGAGGGTTGGTTATGATGATGAAAATAGACGCTGATAAATAAGGTGGAATAATGCGAGTCGTTGATATTATTCGGCAAACTTCGGCTGCGGGCGTGCGGTTATTTGTTGAGCACGGTAAATTGGGTTTTAAGGTCATGTCAGGTTGTGTTTTTACCCCTGAACTAAAAAACCTGGTGGTTGCTAATAAAGCTGACATTATTGCTTTTTTAGCGCCGGATGAAGCCATTAAATTGGTGTCATTGGGTGCTGACCAAACGCCATTATTTTTGGTCCCCGGCGCAGGTGCGCCGGTATCATCTTTTATTGATTTAGCCCGAGAAATAAAAAACGATTTCTGCCTCAAAGTATTTGACGCGACTTCCCTATTCTTGGGAGGGAAAACAGTGACAGTCAAAACATTGGCTGAACGCTATGCGGCATTACTTTTGCAAGCTTATCCACAACAGCATTATCGACTGGTGGGTGATTGTGTGGGGGCATGTATTGCTTTCGAGGTCGCTTTAGCGTTAGAAAACGAAGGAAAAACGGTTGATTTGATAGCACTTGATAGTTTTCTTACCGCCTATGAGCAACAGCCTTATACCCGCGAGGAGATCGATGAAGTCAGTGCTGAGTTAGCTCAAGGCATTGAAGGTGAAGCGCTGGAAAGCTTTATTGAAGTTTATAAAAGCTACTCGATGATGACTTGCAATTATGTTCCATCAGCCAGATTAAAGGGCAAGATGACATTCATTTATTGCGAAACTTCCATACAACTACGGGCAGAGAAAGAGAAAATTATTGCATCGTTACAAGATTATGTCGCACAAACGATTACTTGTGGCATGGTAAGCGGCGATCATTATTCAGTATTAAAACCGGGTGCTGTTGAAGGTCTGGCTGAGGCTATATTGCGACAACGCTACCTGCCAGAGCCTTCATTCAAAAAATCGAACTTAACCTATCAGGAGTTGCTCGACATTGTGCAATATCGGGCCGATATTTATCGGCCTATAAATAATATCAATCATTGTCACCGAGTGAGGATATCACCGGCCGGATATTGGTTTATTGAGATAGCGGATGGTTGTGTACATATTGATTTTAACGCTGATGATGCAATGTATGAACAATATGATTTTGATAGTGAAATTGAAATCAGTGTGGATGCATTGATAGCGTGCGCAACCAGTGAAGAACCATCCGCCGCTGTCGCTAAGGCGATATTAGATAATAAAATTCGGGTACAACGAGGAGAAGAGTTGTATCACTTATCATGGATTGTTTTTGGCATCACGAAACTTGATGAAATTTTTCACTGGATTGATCAACAAGATAGCCAAGATCAATATTTAGATGTTCAAACTGATGGCATTGCTTTTGACGATAAATGGCATGCCAATTCTCCCGTTTGTACTCGTTATATGCCTGCTCATTACAGTGTGATTCATAAAGCATTAATGTCTCTGCCGATCGAGTACAGTGATTTTGAATTTGTCGATTTGGGATGTGGTAAAGGTCGGACGATTATCTGTGCGTCTGATTACAATTTTAGCAAGATTACCGGAGTAGAAATGATTGAATCGTTGGCATTAATTGCGCAGCAAAATGTTAACGTTATAAATAAAAAAAATCACATTGAGATAATACAAACTGATGTAAATAATTATCAATTTAATGAAAACCATGTGGTTATTTATAATTTTGATGGTTTTTTAAATGATCAGCTTAAGCAACTTCTACGGCGGTTGAAAACAGATGTTTATGACAAAGGCTATAGAGTGTTGATTTTGCAAATTAATGGTGATGATGCTATTTATCAACACTGTCTTTGGTTAACGTCAGAAACAATTAGCCGAGGTTTTATGGGGGGATGGAATATCACTTTGTGGCAAAGTAAAGGTTGTTAAAGTCTGGCAATAATAGAATTTTATTTAGGAGTTAATCTCGATGATCTCTGATTTGGTTAAAGCCAATCGGTTAAAAATTATTTTTAATAGTATCGTTGGTGCTTTTAGTGCTTTCTTTAGTATTTGGTTAATTTCCTTGATTACCGATGATGCATTGGAGCAGATTAGTGCTGATTTAGTATCATGGACAGTTAAGTTCTTCATCGGACTCGCTTGTTTATTTATTGTGAGTTCTTTTGCTAATTACTTAATGACAAAGTTAAGCGTCAAAATTATTTTTGAAGTTCGTAGTACCTTAGTGAAACGTATCTTGAATACCCCTTATGCCATTTTGGATCGGATTGGCGGGCATAAAGTTCAAGCTAGTTTAACTTCTGATGTGAGTGATATTTCCAGGGCTATTTCCACCATGCCACAGTTTATTTATCATGTGATTACAGTGATTGCATGTTTCGGTTTTCTGGCATTCAAATCGATTGAGCTGTTTATGGTCACGTTGGTCACTCTCCCGTTAGGGCTTTTGGTATCACGTTATTTTATTAGTAAAGCCGAAGCTTATGATGAGGTATATCGTGATGATTATGATAGCCTTCATGAACAATTTAAAAGTTTGGTGGATGGTGTTAAAGAGCTTAATAATAATGAAAAGCGCAAACATTCGTTTTTTAATCGAGGTGTTTTACCATCATTAGAAAAGATTAATGATTCTGATCTTAAATCAGAAATTTTCTGGAAATTAAATGAAAACTGGGGGCAAATATTATTATTTATGGTGCTTGGGTCTATTTTATTTTCTCACGTTATGTGGGGGATAGGGGCAGGCAATGATATTCTTACCTTTATCTTTATTATGACCTTTTTACTGGGTCCTGTTGATTTTATTCTATCCTCACAGGAAACCATAGTAAAAGCGCTTATATCTCTACGTAAGATTGATCGCTTAAAATTCTCTGAAAACTTATCAATGGAACCAACCTTAACCAACACAGAAGAATTTAAAGAGTGGTCTCGAATTTCCCTGCGTTCCATCAGCTTTAAATATGCCGGTGAAGGGAATTGTTTTTCTGTTGGGCCGATTAATCTGGATATTCAGCGTGGCGAAATTATCATTATAAAAGGCGGTAATGGCAGTGGCAAATCAACCTTTGCCAAATTGTTGATTGGCCTATTGAATAAATCTGATGGTGATATTTTCATAGATGATAAGGTAATTGATAAAGATAACCGAGAGAATTATCTGAATATGTACAGTGTTATTCATTCGGATTTTTATCTGTTTGATACGGTGATTAATCGAAAAGGTGAACTTGCCGATGATGAATTAACTCGTCAATATCTGAAAAAATTGGATTTAGCGGCAAAAGTTACGGTGAAAGAGGGCAGATTGTCCACAACTAAGCTTTCTCATGGTCAACGTAAACGCTTGGCTCTGGTTATCTCTTATATGGAAGATGCGCCTATTTATTTGTTTGATGAATGGGCTGCCGATCAGGACCCTAATTATAGAAGATTTTTCTATCATGAATTACTTCCCGAAATGAAGCGCAATGGAAAAACGGTCATCGTTATTAGCCATGACGATAAATATTTTCATATCGCGGATAGAGTTATCACTATGGATAATGGTTTGGTGGATAATATTGAAATCAACGTACACCCCGATAAAGTAGAAAATGCTGCTTTAGAGCCTGCTATTTCTACTATGTCGTTATAGTTGTAGATGTCGTTATAGTAGTAAATGTCATTATAATAGGAAGATGTAATCATAATAGAGAATAGATATCAGGAGGTTATAATGTTGGAACTATTTGAAGATCAATTGGCTGGCATTAGAGAAAAATATGGGAGTGGTTGCTTAAAAAGAGTAGAGGATATGTTTTATCCTTTATTACAACAAAGAGCGCCATTACAAGCAGATGCCAAGTATGTTATGCCTGGGCTTTCTACCACGCCGTGGTTAGATACGAATTCTTTTCCGCAATTGCAGCCGTTAGTCACCTCATTGATGAATAGTGCGGGTAAAATAAAACAGGAAATTAACGCGGTCATCAGTGGCGAGTCCCAACATATAACCGATTATGAGCACTATTTGGGAACTCAAAAAGATTGGAAAGCATTATATCTATTTAAAAATGGTCAACCTAATAACGCGGTTGCCAATATTCTACCTGACACATGGCATATTTTTAATAATGAGTTACGGGATTGGCATTGCCCGCTATTAGAAGTTCACTTTTCGGTGTTGCAACCGGGTACGGTGATTAAACCGCATTGTGATTTATGGAATTTCACCCTTAATTTACATTTTGCGGTCGATATTCCTGCCAGCAATTGTGAGATCATCGTTGCCAATGAAGCCAGATGCTGGAAAGAAGGAGAATGTTTACTTTTTGATTATTCTTATCAGCATGAAGCTTATAACCGTTCAGATAAACATAGAATTTGTCTATTAATGGATATCTGGCATCCCAATTTATCATTTGCAGAACGAGAAGCGCTGGTGTTGATCATTACCGGTATCCGTAAACTTTTTGGTTAGTTTATTTTCCTAGATATGTGTTGTTGGGTATTGGCAACACAGTTTAAAAGGATAGCCTTTATGAATATAAAGAGGCAGTGCATGGTGTCTGATATTCAGGAGTTTGATGGCTTCATTTTTGAGCTTGACTCAACAGAACAGACATATTTAAAGCAGGAATTTTTAGAGTCTACTCTAAAATATGACATTGATAATTTCGAAGAATTTTACTGGCAATGTTTTTATCAATCGTTTAATTTGCCTGTGCGTTTACAGAAAAAGCTATTTGACTTTCGTGCGTTAGAAAATGAAAATTATTTGCTGATCAAGGGATTGCCTATCCCTGATGATCTTGGCTTAACGCCTTTATCTTATGAACAAACAAATAGTTCTGAGGTGGCGGGTGTTCGTACTTTGATATCAACGATTTTATCTCGAATTGGATATATTTATTCGTTTGTTAATAAAAAGAACTTTAATTTTATCGATGATGTCTTTCCAATGGAACAATATAAGAATGCGCAGTTAGGGACAAACAAGGAGTTTTTGGAATGGCATGTTGAAGATGGTTTCCATGATGCAAAAGCGGATTGGGTTGCTTTATATTGTCTGCGCGGCGATAAAAATGCTGAAACCTACTTATTTCAAACAAAAAATATTCATTTGGATGCTGAAACTATTGCTGAATTGCAAAAACCAAACTTTGAGATCGATGTCGATCCAACCTTTGTGTCGAATATTGCTGGCCGTCGTTGTGTTGCCATATTAAGTCAACATGAAGAGCCAGAAATGATATTTGATCCCGCTTATATGCGTTGTTTAACACCAAAGGCAGAAGCCGCGTTGGAAAAGTTGAATCAATGTATTAATGAAAATAGAGAGACCTTTGTATTATCTCCCGGAGAAATGTTGCTGTTTGATAACCGTAAAGTCGCTCATGCACGCAGCGAGTATGAACCTCGATACGATGGTTATGATCGTTGGTTACTCAGAGCATTAATATTGGAATCAAAATTCAAAGCCAGAGATTGCTTTTATACCGGCACTTTAAGGGCGAAATAAAAATGACATCATTTAAAGCAATATCATTTAAATCAATCACATTACTGTCAACTATTCTGTTGATAATAAGTTGTGGTGGATTTAAAAGTTACTCATCAAAGACTACGACAGCGTTTGAAGCGAAAATTGTTCGTACACATTATGGTGTACCTCATATTTATGCACAGGACTTGGGAAGTCTGAGTTTTGGTAACGCGTATGCTCAGGCACAAGATAATATATGTATTATAGCGGATAATTATGTGCGTATTAGGGGAGAGCGTGCGCGTTTCTTTGGTGCTGATAGAAAGAAGCAGGGCGATTCACTTAATTTAATTCAGGATTTCGGCTATAAAACCTTAGCTTTGGTGGAGCAAGCACGTGAAAAGTGGCCTCAATTAAGTGCCGATTCAAAGATAATTATTGATGGATTTGTCGCGGGTTATAATACTTACCTATCTCATGTGAGGGCAGGGCGTTATACCTTGCCAAAAGCCTGCCGAGATCAAGAATGGGTAGTCCCTATTCAACGTGAGGATGTATTGGCATATGTGTTTTCTATCGCGGCATTTCCTGGTTCGGCTCAATTTCTTGCTGATTATTATGCGGCTGATCCCAATAATGATGATCAAAAACAGTTGGCTTCATATACATCAAGGCATAATGATTATTCGATTGGTTCGAATGGTTGGGCGTTAGGCCGTGATAAAGTTGAAGGGGCTAATGGCATGCTATTGGCGAACCCCCATTTTCCTTATGAAGGCGACCTGCGTTTTTGGCAAGTGCATCATGTGATGAATGGAAAGATTGATGTCATGGGCGCGGCTTTAATTGGTTTACCCGGCATAGTTAATATTGGATTTAACCATAATATTGCCTGGACTCATACTTATTCACCGGCTGAACATGTCGTTGTTTACAAAATGCAAACTGCTGCTAACAATCCGCTGAATTATGTGATTGATGGTGTTATTAAGCCGGTAATGTCGAAGCCAATTCATATTGAAGTCAAAACCGACAGTGGTATTGAAATTGTCACCAAAAATTATTTTTATACTGATATTGGGCCTATTATTGAAAATGAAGACTTTGCCTGGTCCGAGTCTGAATTTTATGTTGTAAAAGATGTCAATCTTTACAACCTTGATATGATTGATCATTGGTTGGCGTTGAATCGAGCGAATAGTCTTGCTGATGCAAAACAATCTTATAAAGACTTTAATGGTTTGGCTTTTAATAACACTTTGTTGACCGGTAAAGAAGGCGTTGGTATTTTTATTGGCGATAGAGCTGTGCCGGCATTATCTCTTGAAGCTATCCAACTGCTGAATAACGACGAAACTCTGGCGACAGCACGCGAGAAATATGGTGTGACTATTTTACCGGGTAACTCATCATCAATGATTTTTACCGAAGCTTTGGGTTATGATCAGATCCCGCAACTTGTGGAAACATCCTATGTACAAAATTCCAATGATTCTCACTGGGCAACGAACCTGGAGCATTTGCTCGAAGGTTTTTCTCCACTTCTTGGTAACGAACGAAAGCCATTGTCGTTCAGAACTCGTATGGGGTTGCAACTAATAGAGGATGCGGCGGGTGATAATAAGCGATTTTCTTTAATAGAGTTAGAACGGGCGTTACTATCTGAGCGTTCATATTTAGCTGAGCTGATATTAAAAGATGTGATTACCCTATGTGATAAAACACCGAGCCGATTAATTAAATTGGAGAATGGAATAAAGGTGGATATTACTCAGGCATGTCAATTGCTATCACAATGGAACGGTGAATTTAACGCGGGTAGCCGTGGTGCTATTATATTTCGTGAATTGGCATTTTTAATTGATCAGCAAAAACACTTTGTCGTACCGTTTGACATAGCCCACCCGGCAACAACACCACGTCAATTAAAACAAAGTGAAGAGCTTATTACCTTGTTAGCACGGGCGGTTGCTAATGTGAATAGTGCGGGGTTGGCTTTAGATATTCCGGTGAGTAAGTTTCAATTTATTGAAAGTACTGCACCTGATGGTAAACCGGCAAGTAATCGTATGAGTTGGCCGGGATTATTTGAAGAAGAAGGTGGCTTTAATATGATCGCTACATGGGATTGGGATGAAACTCTATTTCCCAAACATCATTATGCTGTGCGTAATGATGTGGTAAGTGGTGAAGCATTGGAATCGAAGTTAACTGATCAGGGATATCATATTCGTTTTGGTTCTAGTTGGATAATGTTGGTCGCATTTGATCAACAAGGACCTAATGCGCGAGGGTTACTCACTTATTCGCAATCTTCTGATATTGATTCGCCGTATTTTGCAGATCAGAGCGGGTTTTATTCTCATTATAAACAATTATCGCCGTTGCCTTATCGGCCAGAAGAGATTAAACGATCAACTATTTCAGAATTCATTATCAAACATTAGATATAGTGATAAATTGAACGTTGGTTGGAATATTTTTAGAGGATTTAACTGGCTGCTTGCTTCAGCCAGTTATAGAAAATACTATTTATTCTTTGGAACTATATAAATATGATAGATTTTTCTAATTCTGGTTATCAGAAATGCGTAGAATTCACCATGCCATCCACAGAAGATGTGTTTGCTTGTATGCTGGATAGAATCCCTTTTATTATTCGAGGAGGTGCTGAACAGTGGGTAGCAAGAACGAAGTGGACATGGGACTATTTTCAGCAAAAGTTTGGTCATCACCTGATAAAAGTGTTCCGATCATCAAATAATAAAGGTAATAAATATATGTCTCTTGGTGACTATATTGATTATATAAAAGAGGGGGACGAATTTGATCCTTATTATGCTTCTGCGTGGCAATTTTCGCTCTATTTTAAAGAGTTGGTGAGTGATTATGAGGTTCCTGACTATTTTTCCTGCTTAATTCGTCAGCGTATTGCGGACGATATTTTGCATAATGAAGCAGCATTACTCTTACTTCGCTGGATTTATATGGGGCCTAAAAACAGTGGTTCTCGTTTGCATTTGGACATTGCTTCTACTCATGCCTGGAATGCGGTTATTAGTGGTCGGAAAGAGTGGGTATTTTATGGGCCGGAAGAAATAGCGAAAATAGGTTATGGCAAAGTTGATGCTTTTAACCCTGATCTAGCTTTATATCCCGATTTTATTCAGGCTCGGGGTGTTCATTGTATACAGAATCCTGGTGATATTATTTTCACGCCTTGTACACACTATCATCAAGTTAAAAATTTGGCGGCAGGAATTTCAATCACTGAAAATTTTATTAATGACACGAACCTAGAGCTTGTTAAGCATTCCATAAATAACGACGATGATATATCACCGGAACAAGCCAATTTTATTCGGATGTTGATTCCTGAATTAGGTTAACCGGAATTCTGTTTAAACCGTCACTCTCGAATGAAAAAATTCAGTGGCGGTTTCTTCTTATTTAAACAATAAGTCCACCCAACACGGTTAATAAATCCCTCTTGCCAGTACATGGTCGTGAACGTTCTAATATTGTGTCTACGACCATGATATGGTGTGGAAAACTCAGTATTATCAATGAATTGATGTATGTAACGATGATTTATTATTTCTGCTTATCTTTATTCCACTTACTGGCCATTTAGCGGAATTGAGAAGAAACGCGGTTGGTTGTCCTGTTGCACCAATAACGGGAGTGCCGACGTTTAATGAAACGCCATATGGAATGGTATGAAAAATTTCAGGTGTAATTTCAACGAAGTTCTTAGTTAAAAATTGAATTGATTGAGTGGAATCGGTTTGGAAACGCGTTGAAGTTGCCAAAATAAAATCCAATAAAGACAATATGTTGGAGGGTATTTTTGAGAGGTTTAATACTTAAGGTTCAGTGTATTATCGGTGATTACGAGTAATAGTTTCATGTAACGATAACCATGATCATTTGTATTTTGAATATTAACATTTTAATACAATAATGACTTGACAGCTAAAAAAAACCTACAATACTTATGTGTAATGAAAATTCCAGTGTTGCATTACACATAAATAACAATGGAGGATGTATCTATGATCACTCAAGTAACAAACATAGAAATTCTTGAAGAAATTGCTTCTGATATGGATATTGAAACAGCTGTTGTTGAAGTAGATTATGAAGCAATCGGGGGTAAGACAGCACCTGAATTTTAATTTTTTAGCCTTACTTCTTTTTATAAGTAGTAAGGCTACACTAAAGGCTTGAAAATATGTATTTGAAAGTTAAGGATGATATTATCTGTTTGGAAGACTTAGGTTTTTGTTTTTTCCATAACGGTGAATTAATGGTAAAACTAAAAAAAATATTGGTTATGAAAAGTTTTGAGGATAGTAATTTGGCTATTCGACTTTCTGAAAGATATCCACTTTTTTTCACATTATGCCAAGTAACTCATGATGGAATATTTTCATATGAACAAAGTGTTCAGAGATTTACACTGCCATAATATAATGTCCTGTGAAAATAATATTCGCTTAGCATTAGTTGCATTGCCTTATGGAGAAGGGCCGCAGGTCATCATGCCTTTGGGTCTTCAGAATATTTCCGCATATATCAAGAAAAATACAAGTTTTGTCAAGACTAAAATATTTGATTATTCAGATTTAACTCAGGACAGAACAGAGGAGTTAGCTGATTTAATTGAATGGAAACCAGATATTGTTGGGATTTCGATTTATAGCAGCCATGTTGATACAGCATTAGTTTGGGGAAAAATAATTAAGAATCTAATTCCTAACTCTCTCCTTTTTTGCGGTGGTCCGCATATAAGTTTGGCCGCAGAAAATTTTATGCAAACTGGAAGAGATATTTATAGTGTGGCTTTTAAAGGAGAGGGAGAATATTCTGTAAAAATTCTGGCGGAGATTTTCAACCAGTTTAAAAAGCAGTATGGTGAATCAATACCAGCAGAGAATTATTTGTATTTTGAGTATTTTAGAAAAAATATAGTAAATGCTGTCTATTTCGACAGAAATGATCAGTTGCAGGTCAGTAGAGTTGAGAAATACCAACTTCCTTCAGAGGAGTGGGTAAACCCTCTTATGGAGTATGATTCAGAACGCTTGCAAAATTTGATTTTTACTGACAGACGGGATGGACGCAAAAGAAAAGCTATTGCCTTTACCAGTAGTCGAGGTTGTCCACTAACTTGTTCATTTTGTGCGATTATTGCCGCAGATGCAGAAGGCCCCAGATGGCGTGCTGTAGACGCTGATATTTTGGTTAATTGGATTAAAGAAGCACGCGAAAAATACGATTTCCAGCATGTCTATATGATGGATGCGAATTTTTTTGTGAAGAAAGATAGAGTATTAGCCTTTTCTAAAGGGTTACATCAGATTGGAAATGGTGATATTACATGGAGCTCTTCTTCTACAGTTCGCTATTTACTTCGTCTACGAGAAGAATTACCTACTCTGGTTAAAGAGGGATTAAGGTTAGTTGAGATGGGTGTTGAATCAGGCTCTCAAACTCAACTCAACTATATGAATAAACGTGTGACAGTACAGGAGAATATCGATGCTATCAGGGCGTTACAAGAAAATAAAATTGATATTGGATTAGATTTTATCATGTTTTACCATGATCAAACAAAAACTGAGATTATCGAGAATCTGACATTTTTGATCAAATCTGGTATGGCAGAGCATGAGTCCCTTGATCATTATTTTAATTTAATGATGTTGTATCCTGGTACTCCAGTTAGAATTAATCTCGAAAAAAAACTGGGAAAATTATTCAGTTTAAATAGGCTGCCTAACAGTCGAGAGCTTATTAGTGATAATGGGGTAAAAAAGATTTATCATTTATTCATTGATAAATTTGCTAAGCCTTGGCTTCATCAGTTAGAAGAAGCGATATCATTAAATTTGGAGGTAATAAGAAACAATAGAAAAAATAAATTGTTATCTTCTTCTCTTTCGTTAAGGAATGTATATCTGAGGCACATTCCATTTAAAGTATTGTGGGAACTTTGTCATGCAGATGATCTCTCTGATATGAATTCCGCAGTCAAAGATTTTAATATTTACACAGATGTGATAAGCAACACCATAAAAGAGAACACCCGTTTTTTTGGGATAAGTAAAAAATATTTTGGTATTGAAACAGTAGGTGTTGGTGGAAGAAGAGGAGAAATTGTGATGATACAAAGCGTGGACGGCAATAATACACAATGATAAGTTTTTTCTTAAATTAGATTAGTGATTGGGGGAATCAATGGATGAGATAAAAGACATGTGTATTGGTCTGAGTGGTGATATTGAAAAACTTCGTTTCGTTTATCATGGAAAAAATAAAGATAGGAATAGCATCTTTCATAAAATTGGGCATTTTAGTCTGGGAGCAAGGGTATGGGATGAATTTGATGATGAAATTGTCGCGATGGCTAATATGGGTAACATGACGATCTCTTTTCATCCGGTTGATATCAATTTCTCAGGTAAGCTTATTAAAGAAGAAATGCTTCGTTTAAAAAAATTGATAAAAAAACTACCTATTTCTTATATAGAAGAGGATATTGGTATATGGCGTTGTGGAGATCTTTTTCTAGGACCTCATCAAACGAATCCTGTACTTAATGAGGAAAGTATCCTAGTAACTGCAAAAAATATTTTGTTTGCACGAGAGTTTTTTGAAAAAGAGATTGCTTTGGAAAACCCACCCGTATATAGCGAATTAGGTGATATAAACTTTTGGGATTATTATATTAAACTTTGTGAAGAATCTAAGGCTTATTTTGCCTTCGATTTAGGACATTATATTGGGTATTGCCGAACACTTGAGTCCGATGCAACTGTTCTGCCTGATATGGATAATGTGATTTGGGATAAAATTATAACGATACATATTTCCGGGATGAAAAAATGGAAATGGAGGGGGGTATCGGTGTGGTTAGATCAGCATTCAGATCCATTTGATGCGGATTTGATTTCGTTATATAAACAGTGTAAATCACGGTGCAAACGACTGGAAAACACGTTACTTGAACAAGAAGGTGCTAGCCATCAAGTTGAAAAACTAAACATTAATAGCATTTGGGAGGCTATCTATGAAACGTCGCCAAGATTTACATATGAATGAAGATAGTTTAGAGAGAATGTCGAATCTTTATTCTGGAAGAGCTTTATTAGAGTTTAATATCAACCAAACCATTGCAGAAAATCACTTGCTATTTGATAGAGTCAGACGGTTTTTAGATATAACTCGTGCGGTTCATAAACGGTGGATTTATGTTTCGAAATATATTCTTTCTCTTTCTGATGAATGTGTTTTGATTGATGTTTTTGATGAGTTTCATATAAAAGCTTCTACAAGCCATAGTATTTCAGCAGCATCATGTAATATTTTCTATAACAAGATAAAAAATTCAGGCAATGAACTCTTTGTAGAATTACTGGACTACGAGGATTATGTGAATCAACATCCAGGGAGACATTATATTTATAGTAAAGATAATAAGGATAAAAAGAATATTTTGGTACCTTATGATCTAGAGTCACTCTATTTAAGTATTATGTTTTATGCTCGTGCTTCTGCTCCTTCATTTTTATATAAAACGATACTGACTGAGCCAGGTGTAATCTACAAGGAGAGTGTGTAAAGATGGTTCTTCTCACTATTGCGCGAGCAGATGCTATGTATAGCAGTGTTGCTATGAGTGTAACGATACTTGAGCTGGCCCTTATTGCAACCAATGAACATTTAGGTAATTTTTCACTAGAATTTACACTTATTTCCCAATTGGTTATTTCGTTAATTATCGAATTTGCCTCTGGCAGTCTGATGAGTTTTAATTTTGGGTTAGCGAGAACAACTGTAATTGGATTTGGGTTAAAACTATTATCCGCATTTCTTCTTTTAGCGGGTTTTGCTTTATCTTATATTGGTTATTTTTATCTCGCTTGGTTTATTATTATTATGTCATTTGTATGTGATGCGGCTGGAACAGGATGCTTAAAAACAACATTCAGACCTTCATACAATATGATGAGCATTTTTAAAATCGGTGAACCCGCTGATTATGTCAATTCTTTTAAATACTATCTTTCCATCAGATTGATATTACCATTTATTCTTCTTGGCATAACAATTGTGCTGATTGGTTTTTTTAATGAGAAAGTGGCCGCAATAGCAATTTTTTCTATGATCATGATATTAAGGTTGATACAGATTTTCCAATCTAAAAAGGATCTTGATTGTATTCATAAAGAAAAAAACAATAATAACGCATTGGGATTTTACAAATTAAAAGACTTTCTATCGGTAGTAAAATTAAACGTTCCGAATTCCCTGTTTTTTATTACAGGAAATATATTTGAATCTATAGTACTTATGTATTCCATTGGATTATTATACAAATATCAAGTTTACCTTAATCTTCCCAATTACCTTGCATGGCTTGGCAGTTCATCTGTTGCATTTGTAATTTATCTTTTTTCCGCAGTTATGGGTAATCAAATTATGGTCAGACTTAAACGGTTCGAGACGAGTATTCAGCTAAAACAGTCACTGGTCTTGGTTTCATTGCTTGCATCCACTTTATTGTTAATTTCTCCACTTGGGGCTAGTCAGTTTATTGCGCTTTCATTTTTTAGTCTGATAGGTGTATCCGTTGGTCTTATTATGACTCGTATTGCGATCAATACAGCCCTTTATGAGTTTGATGAAAGGAAAAGTGTTGTTTTCTTCCTCTTTGTGGAAACGATGACTACTGGTTTCATTATATTATTTGCCATAGCAGGAAGCATATTTTTTAAAGAGGATAGCGTGATAAAGGCATTTTGCGTAGGACTCATTGTTTTTTTGTTGAGTTATTTTATCTACACCTTTTTTGTTAAATCGCCTTCTTTTTATAAGAAGAATAGCTAATGAAAATGAAGTTGCTCTATCATCTTATTCAGCATAAGAAGAAATTATGTGGTTTAAAACTTTTTATACTCGTTATTTTTCAAGTTGTTTCTTCGTTGGCTACACTCGCTCACCCCGGTCACATAGTTTGCTGTGCTCCCGGGGATTCACTCTCTATGCTGTCGTGATGCTATGCACAGGAAATGCCTTTGTCCGTGACGTTAATCTCTGTGATTTTGCTCGATGTGCGTGAAAATAATCCCGCAGATTTTAGAAAAACAACAAATTTTGTCGCCAAAGCGACATTCTTGCATAAAGTGTTTTAACATTTGGTCGTTAAATACGTACAATCCCGTCCCTGAATGTGTTCTCTACAGAATAGGCTTAGTTTGTCACTGATCCCATTTTATACATCGCGGAGTCGTCTGCCAGCTTGGCTCGGTATATTCGCGATACTGATGTTGTTCATTGCGCCAGTGATTTCTAGGTCACTGGAACATGCGCGCATTGGGGAGGCTCATTCATCGAAAGTGGTCGATTGCCATGTGGCGATGTCATCTGACGATGATATGCCTCGGAATATGTCTCATTCTGACGTTTCTTCAGCATCATATGTTACTAACCATCATGATGGCATGCAGATGGGTATGCACGGTGGTGGTATGTCTATGCTGGAGGATATTGCCTGTGGATACTGTGTCTTTCTGATTCATATACCTATGCTGGATTTGGCGAATACACCGCTATTTTGGTCAACTTCGCTGACTTCACGGCCACCACCGATTCAAACTGTAGCTTCCTTTCTGCCGCATTTCATCTTTTCTGATTCATTGCCTCGCGCTCCGCCTGAACAGATCTCATCTCATTAATTTAAACATAATGAAATGTCTTGTCCTGCTCATTGTTGAGTCAGGAAAAGTCTGTTCATACCAAAAATAATTTGGTTGGATTCTATAACGTATTCCGCTTTTGATAGAAATATCACTTTGGAAGGTGGATTTACATTTAAGGCAAGATGATGATATTCGAAAAAAATATTTCTTATAAAAAAAATATGCTGTCCCGTTGTATTAATTCGGCAATGCCACTTTTTCTGTTAGCTGCTTTTAATGGTTATGCAGCTGAAACTTCACCTGATTCACGCGACCATGTGCACGGTTCAAAAACCAATGATGGTGATGTGATCACGGTAACAGCACCTTTGCATTCTCCTTTGTCAATTGTCACCTCGCCAAAAACGCCTCGTCAGCCGGTTCCGGCAAGTGACGGCTCTGATTATTTGAAAACCATACCCGGATTTTCTCAAATCCGTAACGGTGGCACCAATGGTGACCCGGTATTTCGCGGAATGTTTGGTTCGAGGATTAAACTTCTGACTGATGGCGCGGAAATGCTAGGGGCTTGTCCTGGTAGAATGGATGCCCCTTCATCCTATATTTCACCGGAAAGTTATGATTTGCTGACAGTCATTAAAGGACCCCAAACCGTATTGTGGGGCCCCGGTGCTTCCGCTGGGACCGTCAGGTTTGAACGTGAACATCCCCGATTTGATGAGCCGGGAGCAAAAATCAATGCCAGTGGATTGACGGGTTCAAATGACCGTTGGGATGGCAATGTTGATGCTAGTGTCGGCAGTGAATTGGGATATTTACGTTTAATGGCAAATAAATCCCGTGCAAATGACTACAAAGATGGTGGTGGGTATCGTGTTCCTTCACGTTGGGATAAATGGAATAGTGATCTCGCGTTAGGGTGGACGCCGGATAAAGATACATTGCTTGAATTGACCGCCGGGAAAGGTGATGGTGAGGCCCGTTATGCTGGACGTAGCATGGATGGCTCGCAATTCAAACGTGAAAGTCTCGGTTTACGTTTTGAGAAATCCCACCTCAGTGAGGTGCTTGATAAGGTTGAAGCCCAAGTTTATTACAACTATACCAACCATATTATGGACAATATCACTTTGCGTTCTCCGAATAGCCCTATGTCAATGGGTATGCCTTCTTCGGGTTGTAAGCATGGATGTGGTATGCACATGAATATGAACCACGGTATGTCGATGCAACTGGATCGTCGCGTTGTCGGGGGGCGAGTCATGGGCACTTGGCTATGGCAAGAGTTCAAATTGGAAAGCGGCGCAGATACACAAACCAATACCCACCGTAATAAAGCAGGTAATGGCTGGCAAAAGGATGCTCAATTTTATAACTATGGCCTGTTTAGCGAGCTAACTTGGTATGCCACAGAACAGAGTGAATTAATAACCGGCGCCCGTCTTGATCGCAGCCGAGTAAAGAAATTTGCTGGCAATAGTGAAAAAGAGCGTAATGATACTTTACCGAGTGGTTTTATGCGGTTAGAGCATACTTTGGCTGATATGCCAATGATGTTTTATGCCGGTATTGGTTACACCGAGCGTTTCCCTGACTATTGGGAACTGTTTTCGCCTAAATATGGTCCGGCGGGGAGTGCCAGTGCTTTTGATGGGGTAAAAAGCGAGAAAACCACCCAGCTTGATATTGGCGCTCAATATACCGGGGAACGTTTTAATGGTTGGGTATCCGCTTATATAGGGCGTGTAAATGATTTCATCTTATTTAGATATAGCCCGACAAACGCCCGTATTAGCCAGGCTGATAACGTTAATGCCAATATTATGGGAGGGGAAATGGGCTTTGGTTATCAATTGACAGATCATTGGAAAACGGATGCCAGCCTAGCCTATGCTTGGGGAGAAAACCGGACGGATAACAAGCCGATGCCTCAGATCCCACCTCTGGAAGCCCGCTTCGGCTTGACCTATGAACGTGGTGATTGGAGCAGTACCGGTTTGTGGCGATTGGTGAGCAGCCAGCATCGGATTGCCGAGGGGCAGGGAAATGTTGTCGGTAAAGATTTCCAAGATAGTTCAGGTTTCGGCGTACTTTCTGCAAATGCTGCCTATAAGGTTAACAAAAATATAAAAGTGAGCGCGGGTATCGACAATATTTTGGATAAAGAATACAGCGAACACCTCAACCTTGCTGGTAATAGCACCTTTGGTTATTCAGCGAATAGCTCAGTGAATGAACCCGGCCGGACAGTGTGGGCGAAATTAGATATAAAATTTTAATAAAAAAATGGCGTCCAATTATTGGGCGCCAATTATTTGCTTTCCTTTTTCCTGATCGATGATTATTTCTTATTACCGATATACGGATAAACTTTTACATAATCCACATCGAATGTTGCGGTTGTTGTATTTATCGGGCCATAACCTTGAGCTGGATAATTGCGCGGTACTTCGGAACTTAAAATAATATATTGGTTGGCGATTGAAATTGGAACTTGATCTAATCCTGACAGATTTTGGCGGATATCATCAATATAAAATGTATAACCTTTTGGTGTCCATGCCACCGCGAATTTATGGAATTTACCATCAGCAAGTTGACTCATAGACATTTTCTTTGACCACTGCTTATGAGCGCTGCCGTAACCATTCCAGTGAATAGCGTGATCATATTGATCCTGTTTCGCTTCGGCTAAATGTTCAAATACATCAATTTCGACGCCTGATTTTTCTGGGTTGGTTAAGTCTTTACCCATTGTTGGTGACTGGACCCAGAATGCGACCTGATTACCTTCCGCGCGCTTAAATCTGACAGCGGCTTCCCAATAGCCATATGCTTGCAGGAAACTTTTTTGTGTTGAAATCATACCGCAATAATTTTGTAGCTTGCCAGAAGAACTATCGGAATAGGTTTTTATGGTTAAATGACCATTCTTTACGATAACGGCGGATTGAGTATTAATACAATTGTTTCTAACTCCCAAGCCACGGTAATCCCATTTTTGGGTATTAAGCGTAGTGCCATTAAAATTATCTTCGAATGACGGTGTGGAGCTAAATTCATTGGGGACTTTCGCCGAAGCGTACCCGCAGATCAAAGAGCTTAATAACAATGTATAGGTTAGCTGAATTTTCATCTATTTTCCTTGTATATTTGGCGTGAATAATCGTTATTTATCCGAGAGCTATTATTGATTTCCCCGTTTAGTCACGGAGATATGAGTTACTTTATCGAGTATTGGCGACGGGGTTACCGATTTAATTTATTACCCCTATACCCGTTATCTTTCAAGTTGCCTCTTTGTTGGCTGCACTCGCTCACCCCGGTCACATAGTTCTCTGTACTTTTCGTTTTAGTCATTCAATATAGTGTTAACATTGGTTGATAAAAATGAAATGGAATTAAATTCGGCAACATGGGTTGGAAAAAATAATTGAGATAGGTAGAGTAAAAAAACAGTGAGGATCGATGAATAAAACCCCGTTCGTCAGAACGGGGTATATAACAAATTTAAATTATTTCGATGCATCCAGAGCTTGGGCAAGATCAGCAATAATATCGTCGATATGCTCAATGCCGATTGATAAGCGAATCATATCCTGTGATATGCCGGCTTTAATTAACTCCTCATCATTTAATTGGCTATGGGTTGTTGACGCTGGATGACAGGCGAGTGATTTAGCGTCGCCAATATTAACCAGCCGCACAATCAATTTTAGTGCGTCAATAAATTGTGCACCGGATTGTTGCCCGCCTTTAATACCAAAAGAGAGGAGCGCTGATGGCTTCCCATTGACATACTGTTGAGCCAGTTCATGTTCTGGGTGGTTTGGCAACCCGGCATATTTCACCCAACTAACTTGAGGATGATCTTGCAGATAATGAGCGACTTTCAGCGCATTTTCAGTATGACGTTCCATTCTTAATGCCAGTGTTTCCAATCCTTGCAAGATAAGGAAAGCATTAAAAGGCGATAATGCGGCACCCATATTACGTAGCGGTACCACACGGCAATGCCCGATAAATGCCGCTTTACCGAATTGTTCGGTATAAATGACGTTATGATAGGAGGGATCTGGGGTAGTTAATACAGCAAACCGTTGCTTATATTTTTTCCAGGGGAAATTGCCGGAATCCACAATAATGCCGCCAATAGAGTTACCATGCCCTCCCATATATTTGGTTAAAGAGTGAATAACGATATCAGCGCCATGCTCGAAGGGGCGACAAAGCACAGGGGTGGCGACGGTATTATCAACAATTAAAGGGACGCCATGACGATGGGCGACTTCGGCAAATTTTTTCAGATCAACAATATTACCGGCCGGGTTACTAATAGATTCACAAAATACCGCCTTGGTACGATCATCAATCAGTGATTCCAGTGCTGCGATATCATCGTGTTCAGCAAACCGTGTCTCAATCCCGAATCGAGGCAATGTATGAGCTAGCAGGTTATGAGTGCCGCCATATAACTTAGCGACAGATATAATGTTATCTCCAACGCTGGCAATGGATTGAATCGCACAGGTGACAGCCGCCATGCCAGATGCGACGGCTAAAGCAGCGATTCCTCCTTCAAGTAGAGCGACCCGTTTTTCTAATACATCATTAGTCGGGTTCATAATGCGGGAATAGATGTTGCCCTCAACCTTTAAATCAAATAGGTCGGCGCCGTGTTGGGTATCGTCAAACGCGTAGGATGTCGTTTGATAGATAGGAACGGCAACGGCTTTGGTTGTTGGATCAGGGGAATATCCGCCGTGGATAGCAAGAGTTTCTGGTTTCATTTTCGATCTCTTTTTTTACGGTAAGATGACATATATCTTTGATAAATAGGTGTAATCGGCTTTTGTTAAGACCATAGCCTGACTTACTATTGTTTACAATTGCTCACAAGGAACTTGATTTATATCTCTTTTTGATTGATGAACTATTACTGCCTATCCCAATAGGGCTATTTTATTTGCCATTTTGAACCTGGGCAGTGCTCAAAATCCTCACGTACTACGTGTACGCTCCGGTTTTTCCGCGCTGTCCGTGTTCAAACTGCCTGCAACAATTACGCCTAATTGGAACAGGCACTTAGAATAGATATCTGTATAGACATGATATTTCCGCTAATTATTTATTAATTAAAGAAACAATTTGAAAAAGTGACTAATTATCTGCTTTAGCTATATTAGTGTATTTATTTTTTAATAATGTGGATGTTATCACAAAATACTTCAATAGTTTCAGCCAAGTAACATTAGCTATTAAAATAGAAAATGGGAACAAAATACTGAAATAAATATCCAATCTTTTATAAGGATCACAAAAATCTCTTTGAAATAGTTAGTTTTCGTTAGATTGCTTTAATTTATTTATTCACTGTTGCCTGAGAGAAAATAGCAGGTATACTCGTAATTCTAATTTTTTCAGACTTTTTTAAATGATTTTGGTCGTAATTTATTGTTAGTATGATCAATTATTGGAACTAACCAATAAATTAATGGGATTCTTATGGCTAAGTTTTCAAACCGGCGGGAGTTAAAACAACTTTTATTTTTCTCTTTCCCTATCATCGTGAGTCAGATAGCGCGTACAGCAATGAGTTTTGTTGATATTGTGATGTCTGGTCACTACGCTACGGCTGATTTAGCGGCGGTAACATTAGGAAGTAGTATTTGGTTTCCTATATTTGTATTAGGATATGGGACGATTATCATGTTGGCGGCAGATGTCGCAAAGCAAAAAGCGCAACATGATGACGAAGGGATTAAAGACAGTCTTAAAAATTACTTGTTTCTGGCGGTGATACTTTCGATACCAATAATTCTTTTATTGATGTTAGTGAGCTGGCTACTTTCGTTCATCGGTATTGATGAGCATATTTTAGAAATTACACAGGGCTATGTTATCGCTTTGGCGTGTGGTGTTCCTAGTGTTATGATATTTAATGTGTTTCGTTCATTTCTACAAGGATTGGAAGACACAAAAATCGCCATGTATTTGTCTGCGGGCTCCTTGTTATTGAATATACCATTAAATTACATATTTATTTATGGAAAACTGGGTTTACCAGAAATGGGAGGCATTGGCGCGGGTATTACAACCGCAATTATTAATAATATAATTGCTGTATGCCTGGTTATCTATTTCTTGCTAAAGAAAGAATATCGCCGATATAGGCCAGATTTTAGCTTGCCGAAATATCATGCTTTGGTTAGGACTTTTTATATTGGTATGCCAAGTGGATTGGCTCTTTTTGTTGAAATGGTTTTTCTAGATGTGATTGCGATAACCGCTGCTCCTTTAGGTGCTCAAGTCATAGCTGCGCATAATATTATGCTTAATATTACCTCTATCATCTACACCATAACTGGGGGGATTGCAGCCGCTGTGACGGTGAAAGTCGGTTCCTATATTGGGAAGGGGGATAGAACAGCATTAACAGGGACTATAAGGATCTCAATTGCTTTAATTTTATCTATTTCCGCAGTTATTGGCGTTTTAATCTACTATTTCGCTGGTTCATTTATTTCACTCTATACTAACGACAATGGCGTCATAGTAATTGCGCTTAACATAATCTTCTTGTTATGCCTATTCCAGTTATTTGACTCTTGTCAGGCGGCTTTATCCGGTATTTTACGGGGCTTTCATGATACCCGATCAGTATTTTACGCGCCGTTATTCGGTTATTGGCTAGTTGGTTTGCCATTAGGGTTTGTTTTGGCTTTGACAGACTGGGTAACCGAGAGGATGGGAATTATAGGGTTTTGGTATGGATTGGTTTTGGGCCTTTTTGTGAATGCTATTTTGCTGTTTGCCATATTAAAGGTTAGACAGAGAGGAATGATTTCCCAAGTAATTGCGTATTAACTTAAAAACTATCATGTTCACATAAATTCCCTGTCGAGAGATAGGGGGTTTTTCTTAAGTTATTTAAATAACTTAATTAAACTCTTTAATCTTAGAGTTAGAAGAGTATCAATATTGTCATTTGTTTTGTAAAAAATTATAGTTAATAAAAATTTACTCTCTAAGGCTATGGTTATTTAAGTTTTCATCAATGAAAGGTAATGTTTAGTTAGAGTTTAAGTCATGTTGGTAATATTTTTATTTTAGTGAATTTAGTAAGTTATATATTAGTGATTATTCTCGGAATGAATATATTTATATCTGGCGTAATAATTTTACTTATTTAAATCATTTGGATGAAATATATATTTTTGATTTTTATTTTTCATTGTTAAATAGTTCTTAATTAATGTGAAATAGCTAATTTGGTATCAAATAGTTACCATTCAAACAATAACATTGTAATTAATTTACAATAGAAATAATTTCTCATTCATATATCTATATGTATTGATTTTTTTACGCTTACTATTGGTGATTCACCTAATATTATGTCCATAATTATATTAAGGTTATGGTAAATATTTATTTAATAATTAAATAGTTATCTATATTAATTGCCATTCTATACAAATAGATACAATTGTTTTATGATAATGATTATCATTTCATTTTTTATTAAAAGTACGTTAATATGCGCGCCAGTCTTCGGACGGTACTAAAACTATGTAATTAAGCAATACTCTAACATTTAATTAGTTAACATAAGGAATATGCTATGAACAAAGTTAAAGTGTTAATTGCAGTATTAGGTACATGTGGATTAGTAACACAAGTTATGGCTGATCCAGGTTTTGGGCAAACTCAAAAGTTTGATGCGAATAAACCTAGCATTAAGGTTGGTGTGACTAAACAAGGTGGTTCTGGTCATGGAAGTCCTGGAGGGGAACCGGGAGTTGGGGTACATTCCATTGCTGGTGGTCAAATTGTTAGCTTTTCAGGGCTTACCCGTTATGCCGCAGCGGATGCGAATGGAATTCACAAAATTTCTATGCCGGGATCGGGCAGCCACAGCGGGATGGGAGTATTTAATTTTAGTAAAGTGGCTAACGCTGATGTCTATTTTGGTGAATGGTCGCAAACCGGCAAGATAGATGATACTAGTCATACCGCTTATTATTCCGGTAAAGATGTCACGGCTAATTTGCCTACCGGTGGTGTTGCAACTTATACGGTTAAAGGAATTAACCAATATAATGGTAGCAATGCTCTACATGGGACATTTACTGCTGATTTCGGGCAGAAAAGACTCTCCGGTTCAATAGCGAATAGCGCACTTACTGTCGGTATCAATTCCGTTATTAAAGCTGATGGTTCATTTACGGGTAGAGCAACCGCTGGAAATCTTGTCGGGACAAACAATGGTCACTTCTTTGGTGATAAGGCATCTAGTTTGGCTGGTGTGGCTAAATTTGATGCAGATCACAGTAAAGATACTGCCTTTGGTGGAACTAAGAACCCATAATATGAATTTGTATTAGCTGAATAAGGCAAAGTTCATATGGGCTTTGTCTTATTTGGTTTATTTATCGGCTCGATTATGAAGCAGTGATATTCCGATGTTAAATATACCCATTATCCGTTTTTCAATATTAATCAATTGTTTGTTTATTTATCCCTCTTTGGTTCTGGCAGATGAAGATACCGGTAGAAGATTGTGGCATAACGTACAACGAAATTTACAGGATCAAGAAAAAGCGCTGGTCACGGATGAAACCGTGGATAAAAAAACGGATCATTTATCGATAGTACTTAATGGTCAAACGTTCAGTGTTGAGAATAATGTAAATGATATCGGCCAAGCGCTCTATTTAGCCATTAATCATCAACAAGTGAAGGATGTCGAGCGCTTTTTGTTGATATACCAGAAGTTACCTGGACATGATACCCAATTGGTCCATTTTGCTCAGGCAAATCTGGCGCGTTCTCAGGGTGATTTGGTAGCAGCAGAACAACATTATCAGGCCATATTGCAGCAGCAACCTGATTTTACCCGGGCTAAGTTAGAGTTAGCCAGGGTCTATTATGAGAATCAAAAAAATAGAGAAGCTAGCTTACTATTTAATGAGATTTCAGCGGTTAGTCGCGATAATCAAAATAAATTACCACCAGCAGTCATTAAGAATATAACTAATTATCAGGAGGCGATTAATTTGCGCAATTCTTGGCGTGGATCTTTTTCTGTGGGATATATTTTTAACGATAATACGAATATGTCGCCAGATAAGCCCCCTGCCTGCACTGAATATTATAAAGGTGTTGGTTGTATAACTGAACGCAAGTTGCCTATGGCAAAGAAGGCAAATGGTATTAGTTATGATGCTACGTTACGTAAGATATATCCGCTAAGTGGTCACCACGGTGTTTTTTTACGTTCGATGACTTATGGAGAAAGTTATCATCATCATAGTGAGGAGAATGAAAATACCACTTCTGCTTATTTGGGTTATAGTTATAAAACCCAAAGAGATGATTTCCTAATGGGGCCAGTTGTTGAATTTAATTATGTTGGTAATCATTCCCGTTATCGTACTACGGGAATAAAATCCGAATGGATAAATATTCTATCTAAAAATCTGGTATTGAATTTGGAAGGTGAATATAAGCAGTTTCGTTACCATAAACTTTATAATCATAATGACGGCAATATGACTTCTGTTTATGCTACCTTATCTTATTATTTAACTGATCACACCATTACCTTTGCGGGTGGTGATTGGGTTAATAAAACCAGTGTTGAAAAAGCGGATAATTATCAGCAAAAAGGCGTGCGGGCAGGCATTTCCACTCAATTATATCCGGGAATTAATGCAGTAGTATTTACTGCATTACGCCAGCGGCAATTTGGTGATTACAGTGTACCTCTAAATGCACGTCGTAAAGATAATGAACAATTCTATGCGGCAATTGTGAGTATGCCTAAATTTGAAGTTTTCGGTTTAACCCCGGTAATCACATATCGATTTAGAAAAAATAGTAGTAATGTTGATTGGCTCTATTCCTATAATAAGAATGAAGTGTTAGTCAAGTTTGAAAAGTATTTTTGATACTGGTTGAAGTAACAAGTTATTTCAATCCACACTATGGCAGATAATGATTATGTATAAATTAAATAATAAATATAGCAAAATAACATTCATGCTGGCATTGGCCTACAGTATGATGCCTTATCGTTCTGATGCGGAAACATTAATAACTTTGGCTCAGTCATCTAAACAGCCCGCTGAAAATAAGGCTGACCTCGGTAAAATTAACGTTTCAGCGACCAGTGAAAAAGATAAAGCAGGTTATGATGCGGTTTATGATAAAGATATTACTAATATTTACTTGGGTAAGGATTTGGTAGAACGCTATAAGGGTGCTTCACCGGCGGATGTTTTAAAAAGCGCGGTCGGTGTATTTAGTGGTGATTCGAGAAACAGTGGTGCATTAGATCCTAATATTCGTGGCATCCAAGGGCAGGGACGGGTACCTGTCACCATTGATGGTACCGAGCAGGCAATTACCACCTGGCGTGGTTATAACGGTGCGAACAATCGTAACTATATTGATCCTAACTTGATCAGCAGCATTGAAATAGAAAAAGGTCCATCATTGACTCGTGGAGTAAAAGGTTCGATCGGTGGGGCGGTAATGATCAAAACTCTGGGGATCGATGATGTGGTGCCAATAGATGAGCGATTTGGTATTAACTTGAAATTGGAAACCAGCAGTAATGCCGTTAAGGAACGGGTGCCGCATCTGGAATTGGGACAAGATTATCGAGATATTCCCGGTTTTAATCAGGGATTTAATTATGTTGATCCCGCGTTGGAAATTACGCCAAAAACCTCGAAAGATAATAAATTATTGGGCCTAAAAGATAATGCGATACGTCTGGCGATAGGTACCCGACAGGAGTATTTTGATTTAATGGCAGCTTATAGTTATCGCAGTAAAGGAAACTATTTTGCTGGCAAGGGCGGCGCCCATCGCTATGATGAGCCCATTAATAAAAAGGATATAGAAATCCTTGATGGTGGGACCCGGCCGTATGATCCTTATCTGCCTTTTATCGCACGTGTATATCGCCCCGGTAATGAGGTGCCGAATACCTCCAGTGAAATGGAATCTTGGTTGCTTAAAAATAACTGGTACCTGGCTAATCAACAGACGATTGGGTTTGGTATCCGCGATACTAAAACGATTTATGGTGAGATTATGCCTTCGCGGCTGGGTTGGGTTCGGGCAGAAAGTAATGTGGTACCACAGTGGCCGCTGGCGAATGTACATCAGCAGGCATTTAATCTGGATTATAAATGGAAACCTGACGGGAACAAATGGGTTGATTTTGATATGAAATTTTGGATTACCCGTACTATCAGCGATACCAATACTGCCGGGGGATATCCACGTGAACCGCGAGAGCGGGATGCCGTTTGGGATGTAAATGGTAAGGAAAGAGATCCAAATAAAGATGGTCGCCTGGTAGATACTGCTTCTACCAATACCCATAATAACCGTTGGGGTGTTGATCTCTCTAATGCTTTCGAATTGACCTCAAGTTTAGATTTAACCTTATCAGCTAGCCTACAACAGGAACGTTTAGGTTCCCATGATGATTATAAAGGGAAGAATTTTTCTAGTTTTCGATCGCCACCAAGAAAAGGGCGCCGTCAGGAGAATAATATTGCTTTTAATTTTGACTGGCGGCCTACTTCATGGCTGGCGTTAAGTGCTGGTGCTAGACGGGTAAGCTATTGGTCTAAGGATGATTTTTTAAATGAACGTTTGGCTGCCCGTGATATTGGTTATAGTAAGGATGAAAAATTGGTTGGTCAGGGGTTGCAATATATGAGAACACTTACTGAGCGGGAAGCTATGTTGCATAAAAAATATAGCAATTGTGTTGATGATTGTTTTGATGATTTAGATGAATATTTAGAATATGAAGAAAAGAAGATCACAGAATCAAAAGAACGAGATTCAATTTTTCGCCCTATGGTACCGGTAGATGTACTTTGGAAATATCATGACGATGGTAAGTTATATAAACAAGATAATCCCTATTTCAATGGGGAGCTTGATATGAATGAGCGCGTTATTGATCCTGTGACGAATAAAGAAGTGTATAAATATGAATACAGTGCCGCTCAACAGAATAGCCGTTATGTTGATAGCTCTGGAGAAATATTAAATAATAGTGATAAGGGCGTTTATAAAGCGAAAAGTGAAGAGGAGCGTTGGTCTAAACAACCTAAACGTAAAGATCATGCTTGGGCGCCGGTATTTTCCGCAACCGCTTATGTGAGTGATCATGCACGTATCTATACCCGTTATGCCGAAGCGGTACGTATGCCGAGTATTTTTGAAGATACCGTTGGTTTTTCCTCTGGTTTAACTGATAAACCGACACGCGCTTTTAAACCTGAACGTAGTAAAACGGTGGAAGTGGGTTATGTACATGATTTAAGCCAGTTATTGGGCGCGGAGCGTAATGCGGATATTAGATTCGCTTATTATAATACCATCATTGAGAATGTCTTTGATCGTGACAGTAACTTTGTATTTACTCAGTTAGATAAACAGAAACTATCTGGTTTAGAACTACAAGGACGTTATGATAACGGCAGTTTCTTTACCCATTTTGGTCTATCTTATAATCTTAAAAATAAAGTTTGCGATAAAACAGCATCGCTTGTATTAGATCCTAGAAACCAGTTTGGTGTTCCTGAATGTATTGATGGTGGTTTTCCCGGTGGTTATTTAAGGACAACTATTCCACCGCGTTATTCTCTTAATCTAAATATTGGTGGTAGGTTATTGGACGAAAATTTAGAAATTGGCAGCCGAGTATTATACCACAGTAGCGTGGAGAATAAGGATGAAAAATGGTTAATGAAGAAATTACCCGGTGCTTATAAAGGGATAAATAATAATCCGATGCACTGGAATTCGGTCATGACTATAGATGCTTATATTAATTATCAGGTTACGCCAGATATAGTCGTTGAATTATCCGGCACTAACTTAACCGATCGCTATTATCTGGACCCGTTAACGCGTTCCATGATGCCGGCGCCCGGACGGACGTTTAAGCTTAGTGTCACCAGTCGGTTCTGACTCTTTGAGGGAGATTCGCCGGTTGCCGTTAAGAGCGTTGGCAATCTCCACAGATAACGAACGGAAAGATGGCTTGAAGTTATGATGAAAAATCGTTTTTATATTGGCTTGTTTGCTTCCTTACTGTTACACGCGAGTATTATCGGGTTTATGGCGCGGCATTTACTGCGTGATGACAGTGCGAATAATCAATCAGTGAATTCGCCAATAATCAGTATGTCAATAGAAATGGTTGCTTCGGCAGCGCCGGCCGGACAGGAACGACCGGTAGAGCCGGAACCTAGTCCGCCCCCGTTACCGCCAGAGATAGCGGTAGCGGAATCACCGCATGAGGCAAAAATAGTACTTAATAAGCCACGAAAACAGGAACGACCGAAGCCGCCGCCAGAAAAACAGGCGGATGCTAAACCGAAGAACAAGCCTCAGCCACAGAAAGAACCGGTAGAAGATCCTCAACCAAAACTGGCAGAGCGTGGGCGTAAACAGGGAGCAGAGCAAAATCAGCCAGAGCAAACGGAAGGCAGCGCTCAATTAGCAGGGAGAGATGCTGCGGATTCACAAGCTGGCGCCCGTCAAGCGACGACCAGTCAACCAATGACTGGCGTGGGAGCTGATGAGTTACAAAGCTATCAGGCTGCCTTGCGTCGTGAGATTGAAAAACATAAACGCTATCCGCGTCGGGCTAAGAAGATGAAGCAGCAAGGGATAGTTCAGGTCAGGTTTAGCTTGCTGGATAGCGGCGATTTGACGAATCACCAATTAGTGCAGAGTTCAGGCGCTGATGAATTGGATCGGGCTGCCCTTACGGCGATCCAACAAGCTCGGTCGGTAGGGCTGAAACCGGCCGGTTTGCCAAGGGAGCTGACTTTAGCGATAGAGTTTAATTTGAAATAAA
>NZ_LOIC01000018.1:0-51084 GCF_001684335.1 Photorhabdus namnaonensis | reverse complement strand
ACTCGCTCACCCCGGTCACATAGTTATCTATGCTCCCGGGGATTCGCTCCTTTGCCGTCGCGATGCATCTTGAAATCCATAGGGTATAGGTTTGGGCAGCGAAGAGATTGTCGCTGCCTCGATAATAGTGGCGCCATGTGGGGAAAGAGTGAGCTAGGTAGCTTCGGCGTCTGGCCGTTCAATTCGCATATGTAGTAACGGAAATGGATTACCTTGACCGTCAATTTCTGAGCGGTTGAAAACGCGAAATCCTTGGTGCTGATAGAAACCCACTCCTTGAGTATTTTGTTCATTAACATCAAGTTCATTGATACCTAATTCGCTAATAGCAAAATTCAGCAACGCTTTGCCGATGCCTTTACTTCGGGAATCCGGGGATATGAACAGCATTTCAACTCGATGCTGATCAACACTAATAAAACCCTTAATTTCGTGTTTGTCATTTATCGCTTTATAAACAGTCAGCGCCGGTAAATAAGTATGCAGAATTAATGGGCGCAATTCATTAATCTGTTCGTCAGATAAAAAATCATGTGTTGCTCGTACCGAGGCTTCCCAGATTTCGATCAGTTTATTGAAGTCGGCCTTTATTGCTTGCTGAATTCTCATATTTATTCTTCTTAATCTTTTATTTGCTTAAACCGATGATGAATTAACGTTACCACGTTTATTGTGATGGATCGATTCAGATATTACTTAGAGTTAGCCATTATTCTTATCGGAATCTTCTTCTGTCTGTTTTGTGATCTATTTCATGAAACAAAGGAGAGAATTCAATCTATTTGGTCTAATATTACTTATTGTAGATAGTTGAATTTTAACCGATTTGATTAATTGAACAATCAAACAACACTAAACTTTAAAATCTAAAAAAACAATACAGGATTCTCTCTATTACTAACTATAATGAGGTATTGGTTAATCAAAAAGAGGAATGCGTCATATCTCATTAACGTAGTTTCTATTTAGATTGATCATTTCAGTTGAACGGCTAGTTCAATGATAAATATAAAATAACTTCTTGAGGATTATATTAATGAAAAGGGCATTTATATTTACACCAGGCATGTTAGCACTTTCGATAAGTGCAATTTCGAATGCATACGCTTATGACCATCTATATGTTTTTGGTGATAGTTTAAGCGATGGCGGAAATAATGGTCGGTTTACGACCAATGGTACAACTAGTGAGTTGTATAACGATCTTATTGCTCAACATTTAGGGACTAAACTTATCAATTCTAAAAGTGGGGGGAATAATTATGCGGCAGGTGGAGCGACTGCTATTCCTAATTCTGGAAATAAAGATAACACTACTCAGAATCAATTAGATAATTATCTGGCAAGCCACGGTGGTCGTGCTGATCCTAATGGCATGTATGTTCATTGGGTTGGTGGTAATGATGTTGAGGCGGCATTAAGAGATCCAGGTAACGCACAAAAAATGATTGGGGATAGTGCGAAAGCCGCTGCATCCCAGGTGCATATGCTTCTTGATAAGGGGGCCGGGTTAGTGATCGTGCCTACGGTTCCTGATGTTGGTATGACGCCGAAGATTTTGGAGCTTGTTATCGGTACACGAGCCACTTCTGAACAGATGAATGATATTCATACGATATTAAATGGATATACCACAATTGATAGAGATACTCGCCTTAAAATTATCGATGGTGTTTTTAAAAAGATGGCGTCAGAAGTTTCGAAGGAAGATGCCAAAAAAGCTGAGGATACTTATAAGCAATTAAGTAGCAACGCTTCAGCATTGGTTGATAGCTATAATAAATTAGAAGACATCTCATTGAGTCAGGATGGCGGCAATATTGTTCGGGTTGATGTTAATGCACTTTTACATGAGGTCATTGATAATCCTTTACGTTACGGTTTTTCCAATACTGTAGGTTATGCCTGTGCTCAGGGTGTGAATGCCGGTGCTTGTCATTCCAGTGATACCGGTTTTAATGCCAGTCAAATCTTTTTATTTGCTGATAATTTTCATCCAACTCCAACCGCGCAACATATGGTCGGTCAGTACACTATTTCAATCCTTAATGCTCCACATCAGGTTATGTCACTGACGAATACCAACAATGTGCCGGTGAAGGGGGCGCTTGCCTCTCTTGACAACCGTTTGCAACAGTTACGCAGCGTGGGTAACGAGCAGGGTAAAATAGGCGTATTCGGTGGTTATAGCGGTAATCACAACAGTACACTGACACTGGGTAGTGACTATCAACTCACGGATAATATTCTGTTAGGGGGAATGATCTCGCGTTATCAGGATAAGCGCTCAGTTAATCATTTCCGCGCTGATGGTCGTGGTTATGTATTCACCACTTATGGCTTATGGCGTTATTACGATAAGGGTTGGATTAGCGGCGATCTTCACTATTTGGACATGAAATATGAGGATATTACGCGCGGTATCGTGCTCAATGAGTGGTTGCGCAAGGAACATGCTTCGACTACCGGTCATCAGTGGGGAGGACGCATTACAGCGGGTTGGGATATTCCGCTGACACCTGAGGTGATGACCAGCCCGATTATCCAATACGCTTGGGATAAGAGTTATGTTAAAGGTTACCGTGAATCAGGTAATAGCAGTACGGCCATGCATTTCGGTGATCAACGTTACGATTCTCAGGTCGGAACATTAGGCTGGCGTCTGGACACTAATTTTAGTCGTTTTAACCCCTATGCTGAGGTTCGGTTTAACCACCAGTTCGGCGATAGGCGCTATCAGATTAGTAGTGCCATTAACTCAACTCAGACATCTTTCGTTAGTAAAAGCCAAAAGCAGGACACCAACTGGCGTGAATATGTTATCGGTATGAATGCTGCTATTACAAAAGATTGGGGCGCTTTTGCGTCAATATCACGCAATGATGGTGACGTTCAGAATCACACTTATGCTTTCAGCTTAGGTGTTAATGCCAGCTTCTAATTTCTGGTTAAAAGATACAAATTGATAAAACAGTAGCCCTGTTTATCGCAATAGTATGGCTATTGTCGTAGTAATGCCCGACTACTTTGTCGGGCATTTTTCATGACTAATTGATATGACCGCTTTATCGCTTAGGTTGTTTATAAATATCTGGTCGAACAAGTTGCCAAACAAAGTTTTCTTCGTTCACCGGGGAATAACCCATTTTTTCATACAGCCACGGCGCCATAGAAGTGACCAGCATAATATGGCGAAGCTGTGCTATTTGGGGATGTTCCAAGCAACATGTCATTAGCCAACGTCCTAATCCCAATCCTCGATAGTCATCCAAAACAAAAACATCCATGAGATAACCAAAAGTTGTGAAGTCAGTCACGAGACGAGCAAATCCTATTTGTTGCGTATTTTTATACAGACCAAAGTTCAAACTATTTTCGATCGACAACTTAACTGTCTCCTTATCGATCCCTTCTGCCCAAATCGATTTCGTCAGAAACCGCTGTATGATCGTGATATCTAATTTATTCTTATCTGTAGAGACAACATATTCATCCTTTTCCCAACGATGCAATTTTTCCATTCTGGTTACCTCTGAAATAAAATGATAATAATTGGTTATGATATCTCTGCGCTTGAATGCGTTGTTGAGACGTTTGTAATGGGAAGAATACAGCGATTTGAATGAATAACGCCATAGGGCCGTATGTTGTCTCATCAAGTTTTCGGCTATATAGACAGGCCCTACTGTACAGAACAGACATCCATTTCTTCAAATTTTCTTGACATTAGATAGACTTAATTTTGTCTTCCGGTATATACCATCGGAGAGAATTCTTAATGGGAGATGGAGTTACCATAACTAATCCTTTGTTAGCCAGTTTCAATAACAGATAACGCGCTTTGTAGATGGTGAAATCGCATTGTTCTGCTACATCACGCGTGCTAGGCCATGATTCTGGCGGGGGAGCCGCTTGCATTTTCCGAATAGTACATAATTCGGATATGACATTGAGTACTTGATCCGTCTGGGAAGGTTGAGTCGAATCTTTCCGGTTTTCCATATTAACTCCAGGCTTTATTGAACCCAGTTGGATATCTTGAGCAATTCGGATAATCCAACGGTTAATTTCAACACATGAGGGCAATCTGAATGTTCTATTCAGACATAAAAAATTGCCGGGAATATCCTGTTTTGTCAAGGTTGGTTTTTGTACGATGCAGATCGATTATATCGAAAAATTGAAATTTCAGATCTTTTAATTTGAAAAACAAACTGCATAAAGTATTTTATTCTTATATAGATATAATTTGCGACACTATAGATCGCAAATGATCGTATTGAAATGTTATCTAAGTGTTTTGTTGTGAAATTATTTGAATTTGTATTTTTTGTTTTTATTAATTGAATTATTCTGTAATACTTGAAAGGTCGATAGGGTCATTGTTAATATGTAAATGTTTTTTATGATTTATTCCTTGCGTTAAATTTTTTCTAATCTTCATAAGATTAAAATAGGATTGACAATGAAATTATTTATTTAAAATATATTTTTGTTTTATGCTGATATTAATCATTATTAGATAATCGTAATAATTGGAAATGAAACTGAATAAAATTATAATAGCGACCATATTAATATTGGGTATTGTGTCTATTATAAATAGGGCCGATCTAAGTTATATTATAGTAACCTGTAATGGTGCTATTATTGCTGTGCCTTATTCTACCGAACATAATCTTTTTGGTAAGGCTGTAAATCCGGGAGAGATTTCCAACGTAATATTGAAAAGGGAGAGAGCTTTGACTCATAAGAATCTTGAAAACCATTTGGTAAATTGTAGATTACAGCCAGTAGTTCATCAGTTATTATCCCGGGCAACATTAAAAATATTGCTGGCTTTGCCTCGGATGAATAATAAGACTGATAAATCTCTGAAATTGTGTCAGCGGAAGAAACTTCATATATTCAGATTAATGATAAATTTTACTTTTTAATAGCTATTTCTTGATTATGAGACAGATGAAGTTAGATTGTTTTTAATAAAATTCTAGCGTTTAAATTATCCCCACTATACAATTTTTCATTTATTATATTTCCCAATATTGAATCATTTATTGATAAAAATAATTGATTTATCGGATATTAATGGTATTTTTCTCGTGCAATAATATTGATGTTTTCAATAAATTAATTTTTTTGTATAAATAAGTAATATGTTTGTTAGATCAATATTAGGAGATATTATTGAGAAAAATTCTTATAATATGTTATTTGTAAATAAAATTAAACCTTAATAAGGTGACTTTGTTGTTGGTTTATGTTAACAATTATAGAAATGAAGTTTCTATTTCAATGTTAATTTTTCCTTGTTAATTGTTATCGAAGAATGAATATATACCCTATGGATTTCAAGATGCATCGCGGCGGCAAGGGAGCGAATCCCCGGGAGCATAGAGAACTATGTGACCGGGGTGAGTGAGTGCAGCCAACAAAGAAGCAGCTTGAAAGATGACGGGTATAGGCTTTAACCGTTTAATAACGTTGTAAATACCTGCTTTCCTTTAGCATTGATTGTTATCTGTTCTGTCAAAATAGTGATTTTGGTTTTGTATTTTCTAACGAAAAAAGTATGAAAAATAATAAAAACGTGAACAAACATGGCAAAACATCGTTTTTCAGACAACATTTTTTTGAGCTGTATATGGATCATGTGGAGCATTGCTCTGGGATTCTATCTGGCTGGTAATCTTTTTGGCTGTGCAGTGACCGCGATTCTCTCTTTTTTGGCGCTAATATTTTGCTTTATTCACATGAGGTCGAGATTAAAAACTATGTTTGGAAAAAAATCAGAGGCAGCGGCTGTTGAGCCTGTGTCTCAATTTGTTGATGATAAAAAGAACGCTAGTGCGGAAGCTCGTCGTTGTACTGTTGTCGCCAAAAGCTCGGTATTTAAGGGTGATATTGATGTCGAAGGTGATATACAGATCTGGGGCAAAGTGATTGGCAATATCCGAGTGAAAGAGGGTGCGATCCGTATTATGCACGCTGGACGGGTTGAAGGTGAACTTAGTGCGCCGGAAATCATTATTGATGGCGATGTTGAAGGGACTTGTTGTGCGGAGACGTTGGATATTCTTGAACATGGCGAGCTGCGTGGAATCAGTCGTTGCGGCAGTATGTCTATCAAGCGTGGAGGCTTGTTTTTTGGACAATCGGAACGGGTGGAAAACAAAACTGCATCTGAACGTGTTATACCGATGATAAAAGATACCAATAATGATAAATCTAAAGATAAGGCCACGGTAAAAACAAGTGCCTGATAAGACAGGCCCGTGTGATATCTGATTCAGATCCTGCCGGCACGGGCCACTTCCCTGTTAGTTTTTAACGAGTTGTTCTATACCCAATGGATTTCAAGATGCATCGCGACGGCAAGGGAGCGAATCCCTGGGAGCATAGAGAACTATGTGACCGGGGTGAGCGAGTGCAGCCAACAAAGAGGCAACTTGAAAGATGACGGGTATATTTCCTCTTTAGTTTTGTTTACTATAACAATCTACCTATTTAACTGTTTTAATTACTCTGATTAAAGTATATGGTTTGTTGTATGGTAGGTATCTTGTTTGTTAACTAATATTGATGGGAGAAGAATATGACTGTGGTGTTGGAAACAGACAGATTAATCATGCGTGCATGGAGAGAAGAAGACAGATTACCATTTTGCCATTTGAATAGTAACGCAGAAGTCATGGAATATTTTCCTGCCACTTTGACGGAGGAACAGAGTAATACGATGGTGGATACGATTATCCAGAGATTTGAGCAGCAGGAAGGTTGGGGATTATGGGCTGTGGAGCTGAAAGAGACCGGGGATTTTATTGGTTTTGTCGGTTTGAATATTCCTGTGGCGGAATTACCATTTTCACCTTGTGTTGAAATTGGATGGCGTCTTGATAAGCCCTTTTGGGGTAAAGGTTATGCCAGCGAAGCCGCACGTAAAGCTTTAGATTTTGCTTTCACTCAATTAAAACTTGAAGAAGTAGTTGCATTTACGGCAATTTCTAATTTGCGATCTCAAAAAGTTATGGAGCGGCTTGGTATGGTGAAAGATGAAAATACTTTTTTACATCCTTTATTACCGGATGGACACTCACTTCATGAACATGTGCTTTACCGGATTCGTCAATAATAACGCGATTCTCTTTTCTGGTTTTCGTTACTTTGATGTTTTATACTATCGTTGCATAGATTGTATCTTGGAAATTCAAATGAAATATGAATTAGCTGTTATGGCGGCCTTGACTAAGTTAGATCATCCTAACACGCGTTCAATTGTTGAAGCGACAGGGATATCTGAACGTAAGGTACAACAGGTTTTGCAAATATTGCAACAAGACTTAGAAGTAAAAATTAACCGTATTAGGGATGGGAAGATCAGTTATTTTGAAGTTATTTCTTGGGGGATATTTGAAAGTGGTCAGGCGATTAACTGTAAATTGAGTAATTTGGACTTGGCTAAATTCAAATATTCCCGCCAGCAAGAGAAAGGTATTAGAAACCAAAAGAATAGAAAAACAATAATGACAACTTATAATGAAAAAAAACATTATTTTGACAGTGTAAAATTAAAAAATTATAGAGAGAGTATGCGTCTTGAAGGGATAAATATTATTATGGATAGTTTGCCTGAAACGCCGAAAGAGCAAAAAAATCTTAAAAATGAACTCATTAGGAAATATAGTTTACAATGAGGTAATTATGGTAGATAAATATGGAGCAGGGCAAGATCCCTACACATATCCGGGTATCGACACACTTATTAATAAATTAGGTATTCGTGATCCTGTTGTGCTTGAACAGGCAGAAAGGGAGCTTACTGAACTTGCTATATTGAATATTTCGTTCAAGGAACCACCTTACGATTTGGTCTTTTGGCGTCGACTCCATAAACAGATATTTTCTGATTTATATGATTGGGCTGGTCAGCTAAGGATAATTGATATATCTAAAGGGGATACCCGTTTCTGTCATGCTAAATGTATTGAGATGGAAGGGAATAGGATATTTGATATGTTAGAGAATGAAAACTATCTTGTGGGATTCAACTATCAGGAGCTTATTAAAAAACTTGCTGAATATTATGCAGAGTTAAATGTGATTCACCCTTTTAGAGAGGGAAATGGGCGGACACAGCGATTGTTATTTGAATATATTGTTATAAATTGTGGATATAAAATCTCTTTTGAATCTATAGATGCTAAGCAGTGGATTGAAGCTAATATTTCTGCTTATCAATGTCACTATCAACCACTAATGAGAATTTTCGCAGACTGTGTTTCTATTTAATATTTTTGGCTATTTTATTGATTATTTATGAGAATGACTTTAATAAATAATAAACTTAAATAGGCAGAAAAATAGCTTTAATTATGGCCTTATATTGGTTGACATCAGATTATATCTGATAAATAGATTTTCTCATCTAAAATAATTCCCTATAGATAATTTTATATTTTATTCGATTTAATGATTGTGCAAATTATCTAATTTGGATTTACTTTGGATGAACAGAAATTATTAGAATAACTGAACAGTGTAAAGATATATCATTATGAATGAGAACGATAACCTCATGGTAAAGTGACAAGAATAAAATTATTCCTGTCACTTTTGCTTGCTATTAATTGATTTAAAAACAAGCTATTGAGAAAAAAATACTATAAAGAGCTATCGGTCCGCATACTTGAGTACATTTGGTCAATGGCTTATTTTCTTGCAAACAGATAGTTGCGAATGCCTGGTTGGAAGAGAAAGTGGTAATACTTAACGCTAAAAGACAAGCTGATAACTTCTTCATCGTTGGTACCTCATCAGGGGTTTATTGGAGATCGAATGATTTATCTGCGTTACTAATTATTGTTTAATAATAGGTAATAAGTTCCCTTTTCATATAATTTTTTATTGTTTTGTTGAAAATCTGTTGAGGTAACGTGGTGGATTTGTGGCAAAAGATGGGAAAATAATTGTTATTGATTAATAATAATGAATAATTCAATGCTGATTTATTGATGTTTTGTGTTTAAATATATTGTTTTTACTATTTTTTTGCATGGCAATACATTCATTTCATATTGATATTGTGAAAATTACGATAAATTTTTCTTGTTTATACTACTGCGTCCATATTTATGTGACAGGGACAGCGGGACATTACACAAGGAAAATAGTAGGAAGGTAGCTCCCTAATATTATTAATAAATAGCTTTGTATATTTTTTGTCTTCAAAATTATTTATTAATATTAATTACTCCGTAATGGTTAATCACTATTAGCGATAAAAATAATTCATCATGCTTTATTTAGGATCTACTATAGTTAAAGTGAATTATCAATGCATGATTTATGTAATTAAATCTATTGCATTAAATGATTTAGTCGGTAGATCTCTTTTCAAGAAAATATTAATTATTAATACTAAGGAGAATCCATGAGTAATCTCATTCAAAACACCGCCTTAAGAGCTGCAAACGGTTGGTGGAAATGTGGCGATACCGGAATAATTTATCAGTGGGGGTATAATCCGAATGGGGGAGCTGGAAGAATTACAGTAACATATCCAATACCTTTTCCCAATGTATGCTTATCTATGCAAGTTAGTGTCTATGCCAATGGGGTTCCTTCGGATAACTATTCAGTAGTTTATGGATTTAATTCTACCAATGCTACAATTGGGCGTGACCAATTAGGCTCATATTGGTTTGCAATAGGATATTAATTAATACGTTATTACAGGGGGGGATTAATACACTCTAGCCTTGGAGTTGAAGAGAAATTATATTGAAAGCTACTTAATGAACTGCTTCCATAATCTTGGATATCAATCTATACATCGGGAGCAGTTTTTGTAGAATATTCGTCGGAAGTTAAATTAACCATTGTCTGTTATTATCCGGTTGAATATGAAGGAGAAAAGATTACGGCTGGAAAGAGGGTGGATAATAAACACGTAAAATACGCTTATCTCTGAATAGAGCATTATATCAAATGTTATCTATACACTTTAAGGCGTGAATTTATTAATCCAGAGATAAAATGTCTGATTAAGGCGAGGGAGATAGATAAAACCATTCACAAGCTCAGTTTAGTACGTAATGGGTTGAAATATATTGCAAACTGTGTTGCTCCTGAGCATATGCAGTGCCGTGAATTTCAGAAAATCTTAGCTAAAACTCAATTTCTGTCGCGTTTTGAAGTGTAACTCCTCTAAAAGCCATTCAGAGGTAACCAACGAAGCATCTTCTAGTGTGGGTTTAGCTTATTCTTCGGTTGTATTTAATCCTAGGGGCAGGTCACTCGGTAGCGAAATGCCACCAAGAATAAATTATCAGTATTTCATTATGTTAAACGCTAAGAGTGTTGGAGGTGCAAAGTAGCTATGTGATGATAATTTGTTCAGATTCGTTGGCCCGAGCGGATGTGTGAGAGTTATATAATCTCTCTAGGCAACCAATCTTTCATAGAGTCTTTTGGATTTGCTCTTGTATCCACTGAGTAGTCCCTTCAATATCGAAAGCTCTTAATCCGTATCCCTGAGTGAGCAATGCTTCGGGTAGATATTGGTCATATTTCTCAAGGTATTTCTCTGGAACACTTTCGGCAAGACGGGTTTCGGATGGTAGTCCTTCACGAAGCATGCTGGTTAACGCTTGCATGACCTCCGTCACCGTGGTCTTTTCAACCTCAATAACACCAGAAAACGCTCCAGTTTTGAAACCCCGATGAATCAGCAATGCCGATAACGTGTTTACGATTCGATCTCCTAGCCAAGGGAAAATGCAAACATTCTGCCCTTGCTGAATAAGGCATTCTGATGCAAGGTTGTTGCTACAGAAACTATACAGGCCTTCGTTAAAGAGATTTCTGGCAGCGGTATCGGCAAAGTCGGCTTTACGTTCACCAACTGTAATCCGGTAGTCGCCCTCCCGGTAGATGGTGAGCATTTCCTGCCGGACGACATCATGTATGGACATGCCTTCACCGCCAAATAGAGGCGGCTGCCCTCCTTTCGTTGCTTCGATGTAAATCACCTTTTTATCGCTGTCGATATCAGTCACTTTCCAGCGTCGTCCACCGAAAATAATATGCTGTTCAGGTATTAATGGCGAATCTACAGGAATTGAACCTAACGTTTTATTGCCTGCGACAATGCGAAACTCTTCAGGTGTGCGGAATACGGCATAGAAAGTGTACTGATTAACCTGTTGTTCGCCTTCAAGACCTAGTACTAACTCGCCGCTGGAGAGTTGTGTTAAAAACTTGTGTTCCCCCATATGACGCAACAGCATTTTAAAATCATCAGTACTGATATTCTGAAACGGTCCGTGTTGGCAGAGATGAGACCAGAGCTGATCCACGCGTACGCCACCCCACTGCGCGACGATTGCCAGAATCTGATGAAACAGCGTGGAATAATGCATCTGTCGGGTATCGGCTGGTTCAAACCATTTGCTGCCGATGAGTAAACGTATCATTGCCAGCGACTGGACTAGCTGTAGCCTCAGTTGATCAATAATGCCTGACGTCGGAGTCAGTTCATGTTCAGGAATCAACATTCTCAGCACTGCGGCAGAGCCACGCCTGCCAGAACGACCCATGCGTTGACGCAGGCTGGCAACAGAATGTGGTGCAGTGACCTGTACTACGGAGCTGACTTTACCGATGTCGATGCCTAGTTCCAGCGTCATCGTACAGATGGCGGTGGTGGGCAGGTTGCCTTTCTGAAGCCGTTGCTCAAGTGTTTCGCGCAGATCTCTGGACAGGGAGCCGTGGTGAGGAAAGAACTCGTTGGGAACGATGTTCGCTTCACTCAGATCGCTGAGCGTAGCGGCAATACTTTCGGTACGCTTACGGCTGTTGGCGAACACCAGATGGGAATCACCACGGCAGAATCGAAAGATATCGTGACAGATTTGTGCCTCTGCCGAAGGTAGTTGTTCTTTCCCGATGGTTGACAACGGCTCCTGATAACCCTTGACTTGCAATTGTAAAGTGGCATGGCTCTGAGTGTCGGTGATGATATCGCAGGGCAGGCACTGATTCGGCCGCAGCGATAATGGCACTTTTCCCAGTTCTCCCAGCGTCGCGCTTAACGCCACTCTGGGAACCGGATTGTTCACTCTCCCCAGTAAATGATCGACCCGGTTCAGTAGAGAGAGGAGTTGCATACCTCGCTCAGAGCCGATGAAGGCGTGGAATTCATCAATGACTATATAGGCAAGAGGCGCGAAAGCCTGTTTTAACCAGACAGCGTTGCGGATCAACATCGCTTCCAGCGACTCCGGGGTAATAAGCAGAATGCCGGAAGGATTTTTCTTTGCTTTTAGTTTTTTACTTTGTGCCACATCGCCGTGCCAGGGCGTGACAGGCATCTCCAGCTCATCGCCCAGGCTTTCCAGTCGCCGGTACTGATCGTTAATTAAGGCTTTAAGCGGGCTAATGTATAAAATACCGAAACCGTCCTGGATATCCGCGATAGCAGAGCAAGCGGGCAGGAAAAAGGCTTCCGTTTTACCCGCGGCGGTGGCGGCGCTGATCAGCACATCCCGATCCCCCGCTAATACCGGTGGGATTGCTTTTTTTTGCAGAGACCGGAGGTCAGCCCATCCCTGTCGATATATCCACTTCTGTATGCGTGGATCTAGCCGCTGGTATTCACTCATCATAATCTGAAATCGGCCAGACCGTCCTCGTCGGTATCATTTCCTGAAGATATCTCATCCATATCACTGGGTTTTTCTTCTGAGATAGCTACGTTGGTAATTAGCTGCGACCAGTGAATGTCCGGGTTTTGTTCCAGCACGGCGAGCATATCTAGAAATGCTTTAATCGTATTTCTCGGTGTGCGGAAATAGGCATCGCCGATGGTGTTGCTACAGTGGCGTAAAAATGCTGTCAGCGCATCATCGGGAACCAGATAGTTATCCGTTTCACCGTTCGCATAAACGTGGCGAAGATTTTTCAACAGAATGTAGAGTTCCTCTGGCGTCAGGTTGGCTAAATGTAGAGAAGGGGATGAATAGTCAATCACGCCTGCTCGTTGGGCAAAGCTGTTTTCCGCCAGCCGCGACTGGAGTGCTTCGTAGCTGTATAACCCTTTACGCGGATCAAATAGGAACTCCGGTGTGCCGCCAAGCAGAAAACCAATATGCTCTGCGGTTCCCTGAAGGCAATCATTCAGGATACGCAGTATCTGCTCATAGTTAGCGACCCGGGCCTGTGTGTTATTGAGCTTGTACAGATTCACCATTTCATCCAGATTGACCAGCAGACCGGCATATCCGGCCTGGCGGACAAACAGGCTCATCAGCTTTAACGAATCGTAGAAAGAGGCGTCAGAAATAATAGTGCGTACGTTCAGATCGTTCCGTGCGTCGGTTTTTGTGGTGTATTCGCCTCGCAGCCAGCGAATAGCATTCGATTTTAAAACCTCATTATCCAGCTCATGACCCTGCCAGTAACACTCGATTACTTTAGCGAAATCATAACCGCCAACCATTTCGGACAGTGCGGTGAGTTTTTGATGAATAATGACAGGAACCGGTGTGTTTGTGCTTTCTGCTTCCTTTCGAGCTTTCGTAATAAAGCGCTCGACCACGCTTAGTAAAGCATTGCCATCCGGTTTATTTCTGGTGGATAAATTTTTCATCAGTTCAGAGTAGAGGCTCCGCGCCTGCCCGCCTGAAGCATGGATACGGCGATCCGGGGACAAGTCGGCGCTTACCGTCACCAGTTTTTTTTCTAAAGCAATTGATCGAACAACGCTTAAAAAGAATGTTTTGCCTGAACCATATTCTCCGATAATCAGACGGAATCCTGCACTGCCATTGGCGATGCGTTCGATATCCTGATACAACGCTTTTATCTCGTTGACCCGGCCAACCTGAATATGCTGAATACCTATTTTAGGTGTAACACCTGACTTCAGTGACTGAATAATAGCGTCTCTTTCTTTAAGACGGATGCGAATGCCAGACATAAATTATCCTTTGAGTTCTTGTGCGATTTCCAGGTCAACGTAAATATCATCGTCGTCATCGAGAACCGGGGCGTCAACCAGTTCATATGACCAGTCATTAATGACTTCAATTGCGCCGCCCACCATCAGGTTAAATTGCTGGCATAGTTCAGCAACTTCGTTTCGCGCCCAGCGTTCTTTTTCCAGCAAACGTTGGTACAGCTGGTTATGCGCTTCATCAAGGCCAGTGGTCGAGTGTAGCGGAATGTCTACTGGTGGTACTTCTTCGGGATCATCTTCGACAAAGATTGTACTCAGCAACTGACGAACGTCTGTCGTGTCCGATTCATGGCGGGCAAGAACATTCTCATTGAGAGAAAATGTACTTTTCACACTTGATGTGACCTGCATGGTGGCCTGCGATGTTTTTTCTGCTGTTGACAGACGATGGATATCACTGGTAACGGTACTGCTGTCCAGCCCAAGGCTGGAGTAAATTTTTTCCAGCTGTTTAATTTCTCCCGGATCAATTTTACCGTCGGCGCAGGCGACGTTGATAATAACGTTGCCGATAGACGATTTCTCTTTATCGTTAAGCTGCTCGATTCTGGTTTTCAGGCCCGCCATACTGGCAGGAGTATTAAGTCGCCAGATCAGGTAAGCGTGCAGCGAGCGTTTTTCTGCTGGCGACAACGTGTTGTTATGGTCAATCGCTTTTTCCAGTGTCGCTTGCTCAGCGACGTCGACACTCTTATCCATTTGCGCAACCATTGCGCCTAACCGGAGCGCCACAGAAACGGATATGAATTCTGTGGAAGGTGTGAAGAATTCACCGTGTCCCTCTGCAAATAAAACAATATTACCGTTTGGTTCCGGTTTGGCATAGTGATAACACATATCTGGTACTATGCCGTAACCTGCCCGCTGAGCGAAATTCTGCATCAACTCCGCTTCTTTTTTATTGATCTTGTCTGGCACTGACATATCCAGCCGGGCCCAGAAGCTTGCAACCGTTGCCAGTCCTGAATTTTCCAGAATCCTTTCGTTAGCCCAGCTTTTAAAACCAGCGAACATTTGTTCTGCATCTTTAGTAAGGATTTCATCGGGAAGGAGCATAATGGCGGCGACATCGCTACGTGAGGTGTCCTTTTTACCAAGATAGCGGCTGTAGGCATCCAGAGCGTTGGTACAGGATTCCGCAATTTGTATCAGTTTTTTTACCGGAGCTCTTAATACACTGGGATCAGGTAGGTCAGGAAGCTCAATACGAATCCCCTGGAGCGTACTGTTTGCGGAGGCATAATCCAGTTTCAACCGGGTCTTGTTCGGTTTAACCACAAGACCCTCACCAAATTTTTTGACGTAGCGTTGTTTAAACAGGGCGGCAAACTCTTCTGCACAACGGCGCGCCGGAGTTCGTAGCGTATATTCGGTATAATATTTTACCCATGCCAGAGCCAGATCTGCTGAAATAGGCTCTCCCTGAACAACAGTTGTGGCCAGATGAAACCGAAATAGCAGCGAGCTTCCCGAGGCAAAGTATTCGTTTTCATTCTGTATGAAGATGACATCAGGCCGGAGAAGCGACATTGTTTCTATTAATTGAGTCGAATAACAACGGAAGGAGTTATTCGACTGAAATATGGCCCTCAGGCGCGATACCTCTTCAAATAACGCTCTGAATTCATTATCAGAAATGGCTTCTTGCATCTCGTCAGCCAGTATGCGACGCTCAAGACCGTAAAAATAGATAAAAACATAGCCTATGGGGCAGGTCGCATCGCTTCGGTCGCTTGCCAGCCAGTCAAGATAAGCGCCGCGGCAGCGTGGAGATAGTGTTGAAAAGTTAGGCCAGTATCCCAGCGACTCATCTTCGTAATGTCTTGTTATGGACTGGATGGGCAATGCATCGTTGACCAGAGAGGCATCCGAGCCATCGTTATAAAAATATCCATATTCTCTTGATGAATATGTTTTTAACTGTCCGCCAAAATAAAAATTACCGTTATTAATGACGATATTTTGAATGGTGACGCTTTCTCCCGGTTTGATCCACCGAGCTGGCGTCGTATTACGTCGGGCTGCGGTTTCACGCGGCTGCTCGCAACTGGTACTGTACTCAACAGTTATCCCATTAACAAGAGTGAAGGTTGCCAGTTCGTCATCGTCGGATGTTTGTGGATACTGAGAAGATATGTTTGTCACGCTATTGGTTGGTTTATTAGGAAATTTTTGCTGGGATGAGTTATTTGATTTACTGATGTTTCTGCCGTTCGATCTGGTTGAAGTTGATTTTTTCTTTTTGGAACACAAAAGACAGATAACAACTAGTGTAATAAAAAATATCCAGAAGCCCATTCCTACACCCATCATCGCGGATGACACTTCCACATGTAGCTTTTTAATCGGGGGAAAGCGTCAACATAAATTGAAAGACATTTAGCAGAATCATACCGTTTCGTAGTGGGAGTACAAGCAAGAACGCCACATTATCTAAAGAATGTTGATCACCTACTTATCGGATCGTAAAGGGATCTATATGTAGCAAAATCAGGTACAGATTGCGGTGTGCTTCAGGTTAAGTAGTTTCAGTGATGAACCAGAAGGAATGCGACGGTGCAGGTAGTGTCCATTGATGCCCATAAAAATAAAATAGATGGACGTAAAGTGGACATTGGACAAACAAAAAGGGCTACACCTTAGTGTAACCCCTTGATTTATTTGGTGGAGCTGGCGGGAGTTGAACCCGCGTCCGAAATTCCTACATCCTTGGTACTACATGCTTAGTCTAATCTTTACATTCGCTTGCCAGCTGCGGACAGACACGCCACTAACAAACTAGCCTGATTAGATTTAACGCTTCAACCCCAGGCAAGGCATCCACGCGATCTCTTTTGGGTTTGACCTCTCTTGATCCCCGTCCTAAGAGCGGAGGCTAGGGAGAGAGGGCTCTGCGCAGGTTATTAAGCTGCCAGTGCGTATTTTTCGTCGTTTGCGACTATTTTTTTGCGGCTTTTTACGAGGCCAACCGCCCCTCGGCATGCACCTTGGGTTTCGCGAATCCCGTCGAATCCAGAATCAGCCCCAAGTGTCTTAAAAGCAAGTATATCAGAATACTAAACTATAATGCCAGAATTTATCGCCCAGCATTCTTCATAATACGTGCTTTGTCTAATTTCCATTCACGTTCTTTAATGTCCGAACGTTTGTCGTGCGCCTTTTTACCTTTTGCTACGCCAATCTTGACTTTGCACCAGGCGTTTTTCCAATAAAGAGATAAGGCAACAACGGTATAACCATCACGATTGACTCGACCATATAATGAGTCAAGTTCGCGCTGATTAAGTAAAAGTTTGCGTGAACGCATTGGATCACAGACGACATGGGAAGAAGCTACATTTAACGGGGTGATGGTGGCGCCAAAAAGATAAGCGTCTCCATCTTTGAGCAAAACGTAACTGTCGCTGATGTTGGCTTTACCAGCGCGCAGTGATTTGACTTCCCATCCTTGTAACGAGAGACCCGCTTCAAATTCTTCTTCAATGAAGTATTCGTGACGAGCTCGTCTATTCATGGCAATGGTTGCCGAACCGGGTTTGTGTGCTTTTTTCTTTGTCATAGTGTATGCATTATACTGAATGCTTTGGTGAAAGAAATCTTTTCCCGCACATATTTGCTGATTAATGAGTGTTTATTGCATTATACGCTGACAGATTTTTCTTTGATCACGTATAGGTGATATTATTCGCTACAATTAAGCCTTACAGGAAATGATATGCCACAGATTAGTCGCTCTGCGTTAGTACCATACAGCGTGGAACAAATGTACAAATTGGTCAATGATATCGGTTCTTACCCGGATTTTTTGCCGGGATGTGTCGGCAGTCGGGTACTGAGTGTTAGCAATAACGAAATGACTGCATCAGTCGATGTTTCGAAAGCGGGTATAAGTAAGACTTTTGTTACCCGGAATATTCTGGCCGATAACCAAAGCATTAATATGCAACTGGTCGACGGGCCTTTTCGTAAGTTAATGGGAGGTTGGCGGTTCATCCCTCTGAGTGAAGATGCCTGTAAAGTTGAGTTACAACTTGATTTCGAATTCACTAATAAGCTGATTGAATTGGCTTTCGGTAAGATTTTTAAGGAATTGGCCGGGAGTATGGTGCAGGCTTTTACTCTGCGTGCACGCGAGGTTTATCGTGTCTGATATCAATGTCGAAGTTGTTTATGCATTACCTGATCACCAGTATCTGCGTACGGTGAAATTGGCTCAAGGCGCAACTGTTGAGCAGGCAATAGTTGCATCAGGTTTGCTGACTTTGCGCAATGATATTGATCTGCAAAAGAATAAAGTCGGGGTTTATAGCCGTCCTGTTAAGTTGACGGATATTTTGGAAGAGGGTGATAGGGTGGAAATTTACCGCCCATTATTAGCTGATCCAAAAGAAATGCGCCGTAAGCGTGCTGAGCGGGCTAAAAATAATGCTCAATGATTATTATAGACAGTCAGTCATCTATTTTTTTGACTGACTGTCTATATCTCTTTGGTTATTGAAGATCTTCGGTAAGTGAATTTTCGTTTTTAATGTCAGTCAGTACACCATTACTGTCAAATGTCAGTGTCAGTGTTTGCTGAGTCACGTTTTCGTGACCAGGTTGCTGGCGAAATATATAAAACCACGTTTGAGTTCCAAACGGGTCTTGTAACATTGGTGTTCCTAATGTGTAAGCTACCTGTTGCTGGGTCATTCCCTTGTGAATTTTTGATACACTAGTCGGTGTTAGGTAGTTCCCCTGATTAATGTCAGGGCGATAAACAGCCCGTTCCAACGTAGAGCAACCCGCGGTCAGCATGACAAATGATACAGCAGCGGCAGTCAACATTTTACAGCGCATGGTAATTACATTCCTTTAGGGGTCAGGGTGTTGATAATAATAGACCTTGACGAAATTGAAAACCTTTATACCCGTTATCTTTCAAGTTGCTTCTTTGTTGGCTGTGCTCCTTTGCCGTCGCGATGCATCTTGAAATCCATAGGGTATACAAGCTTTAGCTATGACCTTAAATATGCGCAAAAGTTGTGTCAAATTATGCTGCTAGCAGCTCTTTGGCATTTGCCAGGGTATTTTTTGTCACTTCACTGCCTGCGAGAAGCCGCGCCAGCTCTTGTAATCTGGCTTTTTTATCCAGCAATTGCATTTGAGTTTCTGTTTCTTCACCGTCAGTCTGTTTACTGACATAAAAATGTTGGTGTCCACAACCGGCTACTTGGGGCAGGTGAGTGACGCACATAACCTGTGTAGATTCGCCTAATTCGCGTAACAGGCGGCCGACGATTGCGGCTGTCGGGCCGCTGATACCGACATCCACTTCATCGAAAATTAAGGCGGACGTTTCCATTTTCTTAGCCGTTATAACCTGAATTGCCAGCGCAATACGAGAAAGCTCACCGCCTGAAGCGACTTTTGCCAGAGATTGGTGTGGCTGACCAGGGTTAGTGGTGACATTAAATTCAACTTTATCTGAACCATCGGCGTTCAGATGTTCAGGTGCAAAAGAGACATCGATAGTAAAGCGGCCATGAGGCATAGCGAGTTGATGCATACTGTGAGTAATGAGCTCACTTAATTCTTTGGCATATTGTTGGCGAACCAGATGCAATCTTTCTGCGACTTCCAATGCCTGTTTATGGTGTTTATTAACCTGTTCACTAAGGTGGGTGCAGTCATCTTCTTGTTGTGCCAGTGATTGCTGCTCTTCCAATAATTGTTGATGTAGAGAAGGAAGCTCTTCTGGGACAACGTGATGTTTACGGGCTACCCTAATTTGTTGTGAAATTTTCTGTTCCAGTTCAAAGAGACGATTTGGGTCCATATCCAGTTGGTCACCGTAGTGGCGGAGTTCATCGCTGACTTCATTAATTTGAATGGATGCTTCTTCCAGCATAGTGAGTAACTGGTTGAATTTATCATCCATAGTGATGAGTTCCGCCAGCTCGTGTTTAGCGTAATTCAGCAGGCTGATAATATTTTGTTCATCGTTATCACTTAGTAGCTGGAGTGCGGTTTGGCTGACAGAGAGTAACTGACCTCGGTTTGCTAGCCGTTTATATTCATTATCTTGTTCCTGATATTCACCTGGTTGCGGTGCCAACTCATTAAGTTCTTTTAAGTGATATTCCAGCAACTGCTGACGAGATTGACGTTCAAGCGCCTGTTGTTGGAATCGAGCAAGATCCTGACAGCTTTGGTGCCATTGCTGATATGCTTGTTTCATTTCATTTTGTAGATTGGGTTGATTAGCGTAAGTATCAAGCAGGCGTTTTTGGTGACCATTATTCAATAGTAATTGGTGAGCGTGTTGACCATGAATTTGAATAAGATGGGCACCTAGTTCACGTAATTGGGAAAGCGGTACGGCAGTGCCATTGATAAAGCCTCTGGAACGGCCATCTGACGTTATTGTGCGGCGTAGTAAGCATTCATTGCTGTCATCAAGTTGGTGATCTTCTAGCCATTGACGAGCAGAAAGCGCATCAGAAAGAGAAAACCGGGCGCAAATATCAGCACGAGAAGCCCTATTACGCACCATATTGGCCTCACCACGATTACCCAGACATAAACCTAATGCATCAATTGCGATGGATTTACCCGCGCCAGTTTCACCTGTGATGGCTGTCATACCTGGCTGGAAGTCAATTTCAAGCTCACGAACAATGGCAAAATTGCTAATGGTTAACTGGGTGAGCATCACACTTCTCCTGTGTATAAAAACACCTCTGTATCTTCATACAGTATAAACTGGTTTTTTATACAGTAAAGTGGTGAAATCTAATTTTTTTAGAACATTTTTTTAGACCAGCTTAGTTTTGTACTTAATGTATTGAAATAATTATAGTCTTTAGGATGAATGAGATTGAGCTTCTGTTTGCTGCGGCTAATAATCACATCTTCTCCATCCTGTATAGGTAGAACGATTTGGCTATCGCAACTGACTTCATAATCATTGCTATTTTGGGAAAATTTCAATCTTATATTGCTTTCGCTACTGATAACTAGTGGCCGGGAAGACAATGTATGTGGAAACATCGGTACCAGGACGATAGCGTTTAGGTTAGGTGTCAGAATCGGCCCACCTGCGGAAAGCGAGTAAGCTGTGGAACCCGTTGGGGTTGCGATAATCAGTCCGTCAGAACGTTGGGAAAAGGCAAAACGTTCATCGATATAGACTTCGAATTCAATCATATGTGCTACTTTCCCCGGGTGGAGTACGACTTCGTTGATTGCGGTACTGATACGGGGCTTCTGTCCGTTTCTTCGGACTTGAGCTTCTAGCAGGAAGCGATGTTCGTTCCGATATTCGCCATCTAATACTTCAGAAAGTTGCTGTAGGGCGTTATCAGGATCTAAGTCCGTTAGAAAACCCAGATTGCCTCGGTTAATGCCAATGACTTTAATGTCATAACGGGAAAGGACCCGGGCGGCGCCCAACATATTGCCGTCACCACCAACAACGACAGCTAAATCAGCTTGTTGACCGATTTCGGTCAGACCACCCATTCGTGCATCTTTTAAACCGATGTCTTTGGCGACTTGACGATCAATAATGACAGAGTAACCTTTGGATTTTAACCAATGATAAAGCATCTCATGAGTAGCAAGTGCTTCTGGGTGACGAGGGTGGCCAACAATACCTATGCATTTGAATTTTTTATTCATCGTTGTAATTTCCTTCTAGCAAGAGGTTTTATCCTCACAATACGGCGGGTTCCCTTGAATCCCTAGTTTAGATCCCCATAATAGGCTAAGTAGCGAGATTAATGCCAAATACGCGGAGATATTCATGAGTAGTAAAGAACAAAAAATGCCTGACGAGCAAGTCTCGGAAGATATGGAAGTTGTATCTGAACAGCAAAACAGTGCGGATAAAGCAGAAGCATCAGAGACTGAAAGCGTTGTTGATCCGCGTGTCGCAGAGCTGGAAGAACAGCTCAAGCAGGCGCAACAGCGTGAACGTGATGCCATTTTGCGTGCTAAGGCTGAAGTTGAAAATATCCGTCGTCGTACTGAGCAAGATGTGGAAAAAGCCCATAAGTTTGCGTTAGAAAGATTTGCTAATGAACTGTTACCAGTGATTGATAATCTTGAGCGCGCTTTGGAAGCGGTAGATCGCACTAATACCGAAATAGTATCTATGGTTGAAGGCATTGAACTGACGTTGAAGTCTTTCCTTGGGGCTGTGGGTAAATTTGGTATTGAAGTTGTCGGCGACACAAATGTTCCTTTTAATCCTGAAATTCATCAGGCCATGACCATGATGGAGTCCGATCAGCATGAACCAAATCATGTCATGATGGTCATGCAGAAAGGGTATACCTTAAACGGCCGTTTGTTGCGACCGGCAATGGTAGCCGTATCGAAGTAATTTTAACTCAGTAGTAATTTTAGTTTAGTAGTGGTCTTAGTTTAGTAATAAGTATCAATGCCGCTCCAACAGGGGCGGCATTTTTTTACTGTGGCAACTCAGGCGTCCAGTTAATTGGCGCGATGCCTTGTTTTTCTAGCAATGCATTGGCCTTTGAAAAATGTTTGCAGCCAAAGAACCCTCGGTGGGCAGATAGTGGAGATGGATGGGGTGCTTTGAGAACGTGGTGTTTATTAGCATCAATAAAGTAGCCCTTTTTCTGAGCGTGGGAGCCCCAAAGCAGAAAAACGACGCCTGAACGGTGCTCATTGATAGCGGCAATGACTTTATCAGTGAAAGTTTCCCATCCCAGATTCGCGTGAGAGTGTGCATTACCACGTTCTACGGTGAGTACGGTATTGAGTAGTAACACCCCTTGTTTAGCCCAACTGACTAGGCAACCGTGATTTGGATGCTGGAAGTCAGGTATATCGGATGCCAGCTCTTTGTACATATTAACCAGTGAAGGTGGCGCGGGAATACCCGGTTGCACAGAAAAAGAGAGGCCATGTGCCTGATTGGGGCCGTGGTAAGGGTCTTGTCCAAGTATCACCACCTTAATATCAGCCAATTCGGTGTAGCGGAATGCATTGAATACATCCTGTTGTGGCGGATAAATGGTTTTACCTGCCTGACGTTCTTTTGCGACATAGGCTAGCGTGTCGAGAAAATAGGGTTGTTTTTTCTCGTTACCGATTACGTCGTGCCATGTGAGAGGTGCGGACATAGTAAATCCTTTTTATAGATTACCAAATGGATGTTAGCTTACCGATTACAAAATCAGAGGAAAACCTTCGATGCACATTAAAACTAATTTCTTGATCACTATTTCAATGCTGTAAAGTATTTTTGAAAATTTATCCAAAGAATTGCTTTGTGGTTAGCTATAGAAACTTATTTAAAACATAAGGTAGCAATATGTTTTATAGTAACTATATGAAATTAACTGTTCTGAATCAATAGCATCCTCATTTGTGTGAGTAGATAGGAATGCGACATATTGGCCTGACCAAATAACCGAGATAAATCATTGATAATTTGGTTTATTGTGCGAACGTATAGATGGAAGTGATTACGGGTATTCAATGCCGTGAAGGGCCAGATTGTGGTTAAGGATAAGCTGGATCGTTTGAATATCGTATAAACCCAAAACAATACTTGTTGTAAGCACTCAGTTCACTTTGACTCTTTTCTGGCTATTTATTGACAAATAATAGGTAGAAATTTCTCTGTTATTAGAGAGAAGAATCACAGTTGATTAATTTCGTTAACATAATTTAAACATTAATTTAACTTTATGGCATTCCCTGCCGATAGATGAGTTGTACTAATTAAATAGTCGATTATTTTCAGCTATCTTTAGGGGAATTTTATGAGTTTATCAATTGAAATGAATCTATCAGTCGATTCAAGTTTTCCCGTTTTAAATAATCTTCAACGTGTTACACCGTCTTCTGTTCCAGACCAGAATATTAAAAAAGCGACCACTGAAGTTTTTTCCCTCTCGGAAACAACTAAACAAAATAATAGAGTCTATCAATCATTAATTAATGAGCAGAGTATTAACATTAATTTAAAGTCAATCACCGGAATTAAGTCTGAGCAAATTAGTGGTAAACAATCGCATGAAATTGATTATATGTTGACCTTAATCTCTGATGATGTCTACATACGCACCACTATGGGAATAGGTGATTATGTTCGTCTTTCTGATGATGAATTATTAAAGGCAGGAATAGAACCGGCAAATTTAAGGGATGAAACAACAGGCTTTCAGGCAGGTATTTATCGGAATGATGATCTCTATATAGTTGCTTTTGTGGGCACTAATGATTTGAAGGATATATTAACTAATTTACGACAAGGTTTTGGATTTGATGAAGCTCAATATCACCAAGCCATTGACTTAGCTCGTGCTGCCAGAATGGCATTTGGCGAAAACTTATTATTTACTGGGCACTCTTTGGGAGGTGGATTAGCAGCGACAGCCGCATTATCAGTTGGAAAGCCTGCGGTAATATTTAATTCAGCCGGTGTTTCTGACAATATAATGAAAAATTTGGGTCTTTCACCTCAAGAGGGTAGAGCTATCGCTGAAAATGGATTGGTGCGTCATTATGTTGTGGAGCATGATGTGCTTGATGTATTACAACAGAAACTGCCAGTATCTCAGCCAATAGGACATAAAATCTTACTGAAATATAATGAGGATTCAGGAGAATCAGATCAAGGGTTTCCTAATAATCTGATACGTGGATTCAAAGCACATTCTCTTAAAAAGATGTTGGAATTATTAACAATATACAAACCTTGGTCGTCTTTAAATGATGAACAGCAAGAAAAATCTTTAGTCATGCTTAATGAATCAGATCTGAGTGTTTCCGCATAATTAAAAAGAGGTGTGATGAAAATCGGTGAAATAATTGATTCTGAATCGGAACCGAATTGTCAGCGGAGTGGAGAAGATATCACTCCGTTACAATGGGCGATATTCAACCAGAGAATGGATGATGTTAATAATTTGCTGAAGGAGGGCGCTAATCCTGCTCAACTTGGTTTGCAACAAGAAAGTGCTTTACATACGGCTGCAAAAATTGGCAATCCTGATTATCTCAAATCTTTATTATCAGTCGCGCCGAATGTGAATATTATACATCCCATAACCTTAGCAACGCCTTTACATGTTGCGGTTCAGGTAGGGAGAAAAATGCAGGTTGAATTACTGTTGGCCGCCGGTGCTAATCTCAATCAGGCGAATCGGATTGGAGATACTCCGTTACATATTGCAGCCAAAATTAATTCGCCGGAATTGGTGCTGATATTGTTGAAGTCAGGCGCTGATCCTCAATTGCAAAATAAGCAACAATCAACGTTCCAGGTGTATCTCAATCTCACACCGCTAAAAGCGCGGAGCCGTGAGATGCAAGCGGGATATGATGAGGTTAATCATTGGCTGAAAGCTCGGCAAATCAGCCAATATTATTCGAAATAAGATAAAAACGGGCTATTTGGCCCGTTATTTTTCATTAAAGATCAATAAATTAAATCAGTAATTGAGGGTTGGAGCATTAGGAACAATTTAAAAATCACCATGTATTATCGCATTTTATGAATATTTATATTAATTTATTTTCCTTAATAAACAATGTTTAAAACCCAGTGTTTCTTTATATATTCCTTTAAAGATGTTTTGGTGTCTCATAGTGGGCTTGCACGATAAATGATATCTACATTGCTATGATATTTTATCTGATTTTATTAAGCGAAATCGTTAATTTTGATCGCTTGTGTTGTCATATGTGGTAATGATTATGAAAAGTGAAGAAATTTATGGAGACAGTATTTTGATACCTAGTCTGGAAAAACAAGATGACATAATTGTTATGGTAAGTTGTTTGGCGTAATATTTTGAGTTATTTATTTTTTCGAGAAAATATTTGTTTATTACTAATAGGGGTGAATTAATTTTTTGATGTGGCATGTTTTTATGAAAAATAAATAATGGAACTCGTAATTAACATTAAATAATATTCACTTGTTTAAATTTTCATTGATCTTTATCTCAGAAAAATAATTTATATTTATTTGATTTTGACTTTAATTTAAATTAAAGGTAGAAAAAATTAACTTATTAGTCGAATCCGCCAAGTCTTATTTAATTATATGAAATCTCTATTTTGAATAGTTTAATTACATCTTTCAGCTTATGCGAGTGCATGGCAAGGGCTTGTTGAAGGCTTAGCTGGGCTACGTGTCGCTGAGAAAAGACTTTATTTCTGTGGGCAACGACTTATGGTTAGTGTACTTGCAGATGGGATCATTGACATCTACTGTGGAGGGAAGAAACTCACTACCGAATGTTGTCCTGATGGACGTATTTATATTTGCGGAGAAACAAATGACTTCATTCGCTGAACGAGCATCACCTTATTCCGAGGCATTACGCTCCTCATCATTCCGGAAATTGCTTATTGGTCAAGGTTTGTCAATGGTTGGTGATGCAGTCTGTTTAGCTGCCCTTCCTGTTGCGTTGATTCATGCCAAACTTAGCGGGGAGGTTTTTGGTGTCGTCATGGCTGCGGTAGGATTAGGGACGGTCATTGGGGCTGTCGCTGGAGGTCTGCTAGCAGACAGAAAGTCACCAAAACACATTCTCATTGCGACAGATACTGCCAGAGGGTTGGCGCAAGTTGCTGCAACTATGTTACTTGTGTTAAACGCTCCGTGGTGGGGATTAGTACTTGCCTATTTAATATTTGGAATTGGCATTGGCGTCTCTCGCCCATGCGCTCAAGTTCTGCTTGTAAACTTGCTACCCAAGCAAGCCTTAGTGGCAGGAAATGGAGCCATGAATTTTGTAGATAACTTTGTGGCAGTAGTCTTTCCGGCCACAGTAGGAGTGATGATCATATTGTGGGAACCAGCATGGGGAATACTGGTTGATGGTATTACATTTTTCGCAGCAGCTTTTTTTACTGCCCTGATACCTGATATAGGAATTCGTGGTTCCGATGATAAATTCTCTATACGTGAGGTATTGAACGGTATTACAGTCATTACTGGTAACTCTGTATTGTTACTCGGGTTTATCGCGACATTGATCCTGAATGTGTTGTGCTTCCCTATTTTCTTAGTCATCGCTCCATACGCAATCAGTGATCGATTCAGCGATACGATGTGGGGGTTTTGTCTAGCAGCTTCGGGAGCTGGTGCATGTATTGGATCTGTTATCACAGTACTTACCGCTGGTCACCAGCGTCTAATACGACTTGCCGTGATCTGTGGTTTATTTCTTTGTAGTGCAATGCTTTTATTGGGTATGGGGGGCTTCGCTTGGATGGTCATTTTGGGGGCAATGTTTGTTGGGATTGCTGAGGCATCTTGGCTTACTGGTTGGGCCACTGCTATGCAAACCCTCTCTCCGGAAAAAGACCTTGGAAAAGTTGTAGCGGTAGATACTTTTGTTACCAGTGGTGCACACCCATTCATTTATCTTGGAGCAGGAATCATCGGTGCAACGGTGGGATATTCTGAAACACTAACATTGACTGCAATCATTAGTGCTATTGGAATCACTGCCATCGCACTTGCTGCTGTCACTCGGAAAATTTAAAAGGCAATAACATGATTAAATGTAACAATATTCAAGAGCAGGCTATCGAGTTGTCCGAACTAATTTTCAAGCAATGGCAAAATGTTTTGACAACCGGTGATTTTGTGCTTGGTGAAGAGGTTTCAAGATTAGAAAAATGGATGTCACAATGTTGTGGAGGAGCATATGCCATCGCACTCAATTCTGGTACAGATGCTTTACTGAGAAATCATTACAGGAACAAGCAAAAAACTATTTCTACAGCGTAGTCTTCTTACTCGCAAAATATGAAAGGAAAATAACATGTCACTGACTACCATTATTAAAGATACCCCAATATGGGTCTGGATTCTTTTTGCTTTTCTCATCAAGCGCGGGATCAATGCCTTGTATGATCGTGAAATGCGAATTGATCGCCTTTTCTTACTACCAATAGTATTCCTAGTCTGGGGAGTATATAGCGTCATTTATGAAACTACATTCTCAGACTTAGCTTTGATAACGATGATGGTGGGTTTACTCGTCGGGATTGTAATAGGATGGTGTCTGTGGCGCTCTCAACCAAGATTACGTGAAAAAGCAGGCAGTGATTTAATCATCCGTCCTGGCACTTCGTTAACGCTGACGCTGATTGTTATCACATTTATCGTTAAGTTTATTATTACGGCTATGTTAAGTATTCACCCTGCGTTGTTGCATTCGTTACATTTCAATCTGTTTTTTGGCTTTAGCAATGGTGTGCTTGACGGTATTTTCTGGGGCGGAACGCTAAATCTTTTTATTCCTTGGTACAGAAATAGGACCAAGAATGTCTACAAATAGTGTTTATGAAACTCTAATACTCTCTGTTCTCCCCAGCCATGTTGTATCTGGACCATTTGGATCGCCAGTCAGTGTAGTGTGAGTTACAGGTGTAAAGAGCATCCGCCCTACAAAATTATTAGCAAAAAATTAAATACAAATATTCATTTAGCTAATCCTTATTCCTCTGGGAAAAAGGGGTGAATGAGGATATAAATGGGCTAATTCGGCAATACTTTCCAAAAGGGGCAGATTTTAATAAAGTTTCTAATTGGGATGGGAGATAAATCCTGTCATAAACCGATTAAATAATCGATTGCAAAAACTCGGGATGGCAAAATACCTGATGAATTATTTATAGAAATAAAGAGGCGTTTGCAGGGAGCCTATTTACTCACAGAATAATCTTACTATGCGAAACTGCATATTATAATTAACGGGCCAATCGGCCCGTTTAAAGATTTACGCATCGCTATTGGTTGGCGCTTCCGGTTTTGGATTACCGGAAGGTTTACGGCGTTTACCGATATTTTTGCTATCCCGATGACGTATTTTGACTTTTTTCTTCGATTCTTCGGCTTTCTTTTTCTCTTTATTCTCTTTGCGTTTAGCCAATACTTTTTTCGATGGCTTATTGTGGGCTTTGTCACTTGGCGCTTTGGTTGTTGGGCGGAGTTCATCAACCATACGCGACTTTAGTGGTTCATTCAGATAGCGACTGATTTTGCCTAATAAAGGATGATCATGCGCTTCCACTAAAGTAATTGCAGTGCCTTTGCGACCTGCACGAGCTGTCCGGCCGATACGGTGTAGATAAACATCGGCAGTGCGCGGTAAATCGAAATTGAAAACATGGCTGATATCATCAATATCCAATCCACGGGCAGCAACGTCTGTTGCAACCAGAACAGTGACGCTGCCATCATTCAGGAGCTTAACCGCTTCCGTCCTTTTAGCCTGTACCATTTCCCCTTCAAGGAATCGGGCTTTAATGCCGGCTTGATGCAATTCACCCACAAGTTCGTGTACACGTTCACGTTTGCGAACAAAGATAATGGATTTAGTGACATCGGGTTGTTTCAGTAAATGGCAAAGCAGGGCTGTTTTGTGTGCCAAATTGTCTGCACGGTAGTAAAATTGCTGGATTTTTTTGCGTTCACGGCGTGATGGTTCAGCATCAATCTCAATTGGATCTTCCAGTAAGCGCTCAGCAAAATCACGAATGGCTTCCCCTTCCAGAGTAGCAGAGAATAGCATGGTCTGTTTGCGCCAACGGGTTTCACCCGCGATGGTTTCAATATCGTTGGCAAAACCCATATCCAGCATACGATCGGCTTCATCAAGGATCAGTGTTTCAACTGCCCGGCAATCAAAGTTTTCTTCCTTGATATATTGCAGCAGACGGCCTGTAGTGGCGACGACAATATCTTGATTTTCGCTGAAAATTTCTGCGTGATTCATATAGGCTACGCCGCCAGTAATGGTAGCGATATCTAAATTGGTATGCGCAGCGAATTCTTTTGCCTGATCTGCCACTTGCATGGCTAGTTCACGGGTAGGCGTCAGGATCAAAATGCGTGGTGGTCCAGATTTTTTGCGTGGAAAATCCAATAAATGTTGCATAGCTGGCAGCAGGTAAGCTGCGGTTTTGCCGGTACCGGTAGGCGCTGATCCTAGTACATCACGCCCATCCATTGCGGCTGGAATAGCCGCAGCCTGAATTGCTGTTGGGCGGGAATAACCTTTATCATTCAGGGCGTCAAGCAGGCGTTCATCAAGCTCAAGTTCAGAAAAGTTTGTTGCAGTCATCATATACCTCTGTTTAGGTCGCCGATTATAAACAGGTTGGGCGTATTGTTCATCATATTAAAGCGGTCAATTGAGGTAGATAGCTTTTACCGAAACATAATAACCCTTATCCTGTAGCGAAATTTATTGTGCTAAATAGATATAGGTTATTAATTTGAAACAGAAACGACCTTTACGCCGGGATGGATTTACTTTCAAGCAATTTTTTGTTGGTCATGATCGGTGTGCGATGAAAGTCGGGACTGATGGCGTTTTATTGGGAGCATGGGCTCAGGTGAGTGACAAAAAAGCGATTTTGGATATCGGCTGTGGCAGTGGGCTCATTGCGTTGATGTTAGCGCAGCGTACCGATGAGAATACCAAAATTGACGCAGTGGAGCTGGATACAGCGGCCGCATTGCAGGCACAAGATAATTCAGAACAGTCTCCCTGGCAGAGAAAAATAGGTGTTTATCAGCAGGATATTGCTGATTTCGCTGAACAGTATTCGCAATGTTATGACTTAATTGTCAGTAATCCTCCCTATTTTGAGCCGGCTGTCGCTTGTCGAAATGAGGCGAGGGAACAGGCGCGTTATACGGGGTCGCTGACTCACCGGCGGTTATTGCAATATGCAGAGAAGTTGATTACAGCGGATGGTCTGTTTTGTGTGGTATTGCCATATGCCATTGGTGAGGAATTTGAAACAATGGCATGTTGTTTGGGCTGGTTTTCCCATCGTCGGGTTAATATCCGCGACAGGCAAAGCAAGCCATTGCATCGGATGCTATTGGCATTTTCCCGTAAGGAAAAAACTGGCTTGATCAGTGAATTGACTATTCGTCAGCCAGACGGTGCATATACGCGAGAATTTCAGCAATTGGTGACGGATTTCTATCTCTATTGTTAAATTATTTATTGTATTATTGAAAGAACCACGCCGAAGCGTGGTCATGCAGAGGTTTTGCCAGCAAAAATCAGGGTGTCAAAATCGTTGGTTTTGACTCTGGCAGTAAATCGGGATAATCCAATGTGAAATGCAGACCTCGGCTCTCTTTCCTTTCTAACGCACAACGCACGATTAATTCAGAGACTTGCACCAGATTTCGCAATTCCAGCAGATTGTTAGAAATCCTGAAATTGGAATAATAATCGTGAATTTCCTGTTGCAGCATATTAATACGGCGTAGTGCTCGTTCCAGGCGTTTGGTTGTACGCACAATGCCGACGTAATCCCACATAAATAGACGTAATTCATGCCAGTTGTGCTGAATGACGACCTGTTCATCTGAATTGTCAACACGGCTCTCATCCCAGAAGGGGAGTTGCGGCACTTCTCCTATTTTTTCAATCTGTTGTTGGATATCCTCCGCAGCAGACCAACCATATACCAGACACTCCAGCAGAGAATTAGACGCCATACGGTTTGCTCCGTGTAGGCCCGTATAGCTGACTTCACCGATAGCATATAAGTTGTCGAGGTCAGTGCGTCCCTGGTGATCGACAACAATACCACCGCAAGTGTAATGGGCGGCAGGAACGATTGGGATCGGTTCTTTTGTTAGATCAAAGCCCAGCGTCAGCAATTTTTCATAAATCATTGGAAAATGCTGGGTAATGAAATCCGCTGGTTTGTGGCTGATATCCAGAAACATACAGTCAGCACCAAGGCGTTTCATTTCATGGTCAATTGCTCGCGCTACGATGTCGCGAGGGGCTAGTTCAGCTCGTTCATCAAAATCAGGCATAAAACGGCTACCATCCGGTCGTTTCAGATATGCCCCTTCACCTCGCAGGGCCTCTGTCAACAAGAAATTGCGTGCCTGAGGATGGAATAGGCAGGTTGGGTGAAACTGGTTAAATTCCAGATTGGCGATACGGCAGCCCGCACGCCATGCCATTGCAATGCCATCGCCGGATGAGATATCGGGATTTGTCGTATATTGATAGACTTTAGCCGCCCCGCCTGTTGCCAGTACCACGACCTTAGCGCGATAAGTTTCCACCTGTTCTTGCTGACGGTTCCAGATATAAGCGCCGACGACTCGGTTCTCACCATCTAACCGGGCTTTATTTGAAGTAATTAAATCAACCGCATTGCAGCGCTCTCTCACCGTGATATTCGGATGAGACATCGCTTTATCAACTAGCGTCGTTTCTACCTCTTTGCCCGTTGTATCAGCATGATGCAGAATACGACGATGGCTGTGACCACCTTCACGGGTCAGATGATATTGTGTTTCTCCCTCTTCGCTAGTTTCTGTATCGAACATAACACCTTGATCAACCAGCCATTGCACGCAAGGACGGGCATTGCTGGTGATAAACTCAACAGCGCTTTTATCGCAAAGTCCAGCTCCAGCGATAAGGGTATCTTCAACATGAGATTCGATACTGTCTGTTTTATCAAATACCGCGGCGATACCGCCCTGTGCATAATAGGATGCCCCTTCGCTGAGAATACTCTTACTTAATACAGTGACTTTATATTGTGAGGCCAGCCGTAAAGCCAGAGATAGGCCGGCGACACCGCTGCCGATAATAAGTACATCGCTGTAATGTTGTGAGAATAATGATTGCATAATTGATGATGTATGAAGAAGATGGGTAAAAATCATGTTAGCCTATCAGATATGAGAAAGGCGATGATTGCAACAAAATGATGGCGGAAATTGAACTTCGCAGAATTTTATTACTCAAAGCCATGCTTGCTTGGGAATAGGACATCATGGTTAGTTCAGTAAATATCAATGTGGAGCTTTGCTTCGGGAGATTTAACCTCGGATGAGCGAGCAGTTAACGGATCAAATGCTGGTTGAGCGAGTGCAGACAGGTGACCAAAAGGCGTTTAACCTACTGGTAGTCAGATATCAGCATAAAGTAGCGAGTCTTTTATCCCGCTATATTCCGCAGGGTGATGTTCCTGACGTTGCTCAGGAAACATTTATTAAAGCCTATCGGGCATTGGCTTCATTTCGTGGTGATAGTGCTTTTTATACTTGGTTGTATCGTATAGCAGTAAATACTGCGAAGAATTATCTGACCGCTCAAGGGCGCCGTCCGCCGTCCAGTGATTTGGATGCCAGTGACGCAGAAAATTATGAAATTTCGAATGGATTAAAAGAAATTTCGAACCCTGAGAACTTAATGTTGTCAGAAGAATTGAGGCAGGTGGTTTTCCGCACCATTGAATCTCTTCCCGAAGATTTGCGAATAGCAATAACGCTGAGGGAATTAGATGGGTTAAGCTATGAAGAAATAGCTACCATTATGAATTGTCCGGTAGGTACGGTTCGTTCCCGCATCTTCCGTGCAAGGGAAGCCATTGATGATAACATTCAACCACTGATTTAAAATTAAAAATAGTGGAACAATACTGAAGGGTACTTTGACATGCAAAGAGAAAAACTTTCCGCATTGATGGATGGCGAAACTCTTGATAGTGAAGTCGTTAGTATTTTGTCTAAAGATTCTGTAATGCAGAAACGCTGGGAAAATTACCACTTGATCCGTGACACATTGCGCGGTGATGTGGCAGAAGTATTGCATCTGGATATTGCCAGTCGGGTTGCATTGGCTCTTGAAAAAGAGCCAGTTCATTCTATTGCTGGGGCTATTCCTGAATCTCAACCTCAACCAGAGAGCTGGCAAAAAATGCCGTTCTGGCAAAAGTTTCGCCCTTGGGTGAGTCAAATGGTTCAAGTGAGTGTCGCAGCCTGTGTTTCGCTGGCAGTATTGGTTGGTGTACAGCAGTACAACAGTCATAGTGCTGAGGATCTTGAATATCAATCCGATACGCCCGCATTTAACACTTTGCCAATGATGGGATCGGCTTCTCCGGTGAGTTTGGGAGTGCCTTCCGGTGATGATCTGTTTGGCAATGATCAGCGCATTCAAATGCAGGAACGTAATAAACGTATTAACATCATGCTGCAACAATATGAACTCGATCGCCGTGTGCATTTTAAGCAAAATGATGAACGGGGAATTTCACCACAGGTTGCTATTCCAGTTCCCGGGACGCAATCTTTGGGAACACAATAGCAGTAATGAAACGTATTTGGTTTTCCGTCTGTTTGCTAGCGGGCTGTCTGTTTGCTCCTTTACAAGCCTCGGCGCAGCTTAGCGGCGCTGAGGTTTTGTTGCAGGAGATGGGTAATGCTACTCAGTCTCTGACTTACGAGCTTGCTTTTATAAATCTCAACCAACAGGCTATCGTCTCAGTTCGTTATCGCCACGCTGTTATCGGTGGTATTCCAATTGCTCAGATTATGCAGATGGATGGTTCTCGTCGGGAGATTGTCCAGCGTGGTAATGAGATCAGTTATTTTGAACCCGGATTGGATGCTTTCAGTCTTAGCGGTAATCATATTATTGATTATTTACCAGCCGTCATTTTTGCTGACTTCAATCAGTTGAAAAAATACTACAATTTTATTGATGCTGGTCGTACCCATATCGGTGATAGGCCCTGTAGGGTTGTACGTATCACCTCAAAAGATGAAGTGCGTTATAATTATATTTTACTAATCGACGAAGAGACTCATTTACCATTACGTATTGATTTACTTGATCGTGATAGTGAGGCGCTTGAACAATTTAGGGTGGTTTCTTCTACCATTGGTGGGGGCATCAATGATGCAATGAGTGTGATTACTCGCTTAAATATGCCGCCAATGCTGGTCATTCCACCGTCAGAGAAGGTCGTATTTAATTGGAAAGTGGGTAAATTGCCGGCTGGTTTCGTTGAGGTTTCACGTAATCGTCGTAAATTGTCAAATAGTGGCTCACTTGAATCCATTATGTTTAGCGATGGCTTATTCAGCTTTTCTGTGAATGTGACTAACGCTAATAAAACCGGTAAGTTGGAGTATCCTCTCCGTGGCGGGCCTCGAACGATTTATAGTGTGATACGTGGAGCAAATGAGGTGACAATTATTGGTGAACTACCATTGGCAACCGCCAAGCGTATCGCCGCTGGCGTCGCATTTATAGGAGCTGACTGATGGTCAAAGAGTGGGCGACAGTGATTCACTGGCAACAGGGGCGGGCATTATTACGTTATGGTTCCTCTTCTGGCTGTGGCAGTTGTCAGGTGAGAGCGACGTGTGGTTCTTATTTACTCAATAAATTAGGGTCTGATGGCATACATCAGCTTGAACTGGAGATTTCACAGCCATTGCAACCGGGGCAAAAAGTGGAAGTTGGTATCCCTGAAGGGAGCTTGCTGCGTTCGGCGTTGCTGGTTTATCTGACTCCGCTTATTGGGTTATTCCTTGGTGGTGCGCTTTTTCAGTTATGGGTGACCAATCAATTGTGGGTGTTTTGTGGCGGTGTTTTAGGCGGCGCGTTAGGATTCTTCTTTGCCCGCAGAATCGCTGCTTACTGGGATAATCGCCAGGAATATCAACCTGTCGTTTTACAAATCGGCTTGCCTCCTGATGCCATTCACATTCAGCAGCGGGAATAAATCTATTTTCATCATCTAAGACATTTAACAATTCACATCTTAAAGCCGCAGGCATGACTAGGTTTTCGTAGATTTGGCATGTAGAATACAGCCTTTCAGGCCGGTGGCCGACCTAATAACTGTCGCTTTATGTCCCTCTGTGTGTCCATTAGGCGAATGATTCAGAAATATCAAGGCAGAAAAATATTTATAATGAAGCAAATACGAAATTTCTCCATTATTGCTCACATTGACCACGGTAAGTCGACGTTATCTGACCGTATTATTCAAATTTGCGGTGGCTTAACAGATCGTGAGATGGCAGAACAAGTGCTGGATTCAATGGATCTTGAGCGTGAGCGTGGTATCACCATTAAGGCCCAAAGTGTTACCTTGGATTACAAGGCGAATGATGGGCAATTTTATCAATTAAACTTTATCGATACGCCGGGGCACGTTGATTTCTCATATGAAGTTTCCCGCTCATTAGCTGCCTGCGAAGGGGCATTGCTGGTGGTTGATGCGGGACAGGGAGTGGAAGCCCAGACGTTGGCTAACTGTTATACCGCGTTGGATATGGATCTAGAAGTTGTTCCTGTGCTGAACAAAATCGATTTGCCGGCGGCAGAGCCTGAGCGTGTAGCGGAAGAGATCGAAGATATCGTCGGAATTGATGCTACTGATGCAGTGCGTTGTTCAGCCAAAACGGGTGTCGGTGTACAAGACGTCATTGAGCGCTTGGTTAAAGAGATTCCCGCGCCGGAAGGTGATCCTGACGCGCCATTACAGGCTCTTATCATTGATTCATGGTTTGATAATTACCTTGGTGTTGTCTCCCTGGTGCGGATTAAAAACGGCACTTTACGTAAGGGTGATAAAATCAAGGTGATGAGTACCGGTCAGGTGTATAACGCCGAACGCCTTGGCATTTCCACCCCTAAGCGTGTTGATCGCGATGTATTAGATTGTGGCGAAGTGGGTTGGTTGGTTTGTGCAATTAAAGACATTCTTGGCGCGCCCGTTGGGGATACCTTGACATTGGCCCGTCAACCTGCGGAAAAACCACTTCCGGGTTTTAAAAAAGTGAAGCCGCAGGTTTATGCAGGGCTGTTCCCTGTTAGTTCTGATGACTATGAAGCGTTCCGTGATGCATTAGGTAAATTGAGTCTGAATGACGCTTCACTATTTTATGAGCCAGAAAGTTCTTCTGCACTGGGTTTTGGTTTCCGCTGCGGTTTCCTTGGTCTGTTGCATATGGAGATTATTCAAGAACGTCTGGAACGTGAATATGATCTCGACCTTATTACCACGGCGCCAACGGTTGTTTATGAAGTGGAGACAACTAGCCGCGATATTGTCTATGTGGATAGTCCCTCTAAGCTACCACCGCTGAATAATATTGAAGAGTTGCGTGAGCCCATTGCTGAGTGCCATATGCTGTTGCCTCAGGAGTACTTGGGGAACGTTATTACCTTATGTGTTGAGAAACGCGGGATGCAAACCAACATGGTTTACCACGGTAAACAGGTTGCACTGACTTACGAAATACCGATGGCAGAAGTGGTTTTGGACTTCTTCGATCGATTGAAATCTACCTCTCGCGGTTATGCTTCACTGGATTATAATTTCACTCGTTTCCAGTCATCTGATATGGTTCGTGTGGATGTATTGATTAACGGTGAACGAGTTGATGCATTGGCGTTGATTACTCACCGTGGCAATGCGCAGTACCGTGGCCGGGAGCTGGTGGAGAAGATGAAAGAACTTATTCCTCGTCAGCAGTTCGATATCGCAATTCAGGCTGCGATTGGTAATCATATTATTGCTCGCTCAACAGTGAAGCAATTGCGTAAAAACGTCTTGGCGAAGTGTTATGGTGGTGACGTCAGCCGTAAGAAAAAGCTATTGCAGAAACAGAAAGAGGGTAAGAAACGTATGAAACAAGTGGGTAACGTTGAGTTACCACAGGAAGCTTTCTTAGCCATTCTTCATGTTGGTAAAGACAATTAATAAGCTTGTAAGGAGTCTAAATGGCTAACACTTTTGCCCTGATCCTAACGTTGGCAACGTTAGTCACCGGCATTATTTGGTGTATTGATCGTTTCAAATGGGCACCAGCGCGCAAGAAAAAACTTGCCAGATTGCAAGAGTTGACTGAAGGTACAATGGATCAGGAGCATCTGGCTGAGACTATTAACAAGCCAACATGGGTGGATACTTGTTCATCTATTTTTCCTGTGTTAGCGGTGGTTCTGATTCTGCGCTCTTTTGTTTATGAGCCTTTTCAGATTCCATCGGGTTCCATGATGCCGACTTTATTGATTGGTGATTTCATTCTGGTGGAAAAATATTCATACGGATTGAAAGATCCTATCACTCAAACAACATTGATTAAGACCGGCGAACCAAAGCGTGGTGATGTCGCCGTATTTAAATACCCGTTGGACCCCAGTTTTGACTACATCAAACGGGTGATTGGTTTACCGGGCGATAAAATTATTTATGATCCGGCAAAGAAAGAGCTGCGTATTTTTTCTAATTGCAGCAACACAGGGAATTGTCAGGAAGAATTACCGGTTTCTTACGGTTCACTATTCCCAAGTGAGTGGACAATGCAGCAGTATGGCGTCGATTCCAAGGGTGAAAGTCTGAAAAAGATAGGTGTTTTTCAAATTCCCGTTGAAGAAACATTGCCGCCTTACAGTATGCGGCAGGGTGAACGGATTGAAAATCTGAACGCGGCAACCCACCATATTTTGGAGATTCCAGGTGTACTATCGGTACCTAATTTCCGTCAGCCTGGCTTGCCGGAGGGAATGTGGATTGTGCCCGAAGGCCACTATTTTATGATGGGTGATAACCGTGATAATAGCGCTGATAGCCGTGTATGGGGTTTTGTCCCTGAGAAGAATCTAGTTGGTCGCGCTTCCGCCATCTGGATGAGTTTTGAAAAACAGGAAGGGGAATGGCCTACCGGAGTTCGCTTCAGCCGTATTGGTGGAATTAATTAATATTTTTATATTAGCGAAGCATTAATTTTACTCACAGTGTAGAATGTCCTTTCAAACTTAATGACTGGCTCCTATAAGGGGCCAGTGCAAACGCAACAGTTTTGTCAGGGGTTTCTGTAACAGGTCTGTTGCGTGTGCGTTTTTATTTGACGAATTCTGACCGATATTGGTAGCACATGAATCCCATCGTAATTAACAGATTGCAGCGTAAGCTGGGGTACACTTTTGATCAGCATGATCTGCTGATACAAGCGTTAACTCACCGTAGTGCCAGCAGTAAACATAATGAGAGGCTGGAATTCCTTGGTGACTCAATCCTGAGTTTTGTTATTGCCAATGCGTTATATCATCGTTTTCCTCGGGTTGATGAGGGGGATATGAGCCGCATGCGCGCTACATTGGTGCGTGGTAATACACTGGCTGAATTAGCAAGGGAATTTGAATTAGGTGAATGCCTTCGTTTAGGGCCGGGGGAACTGAAAAGCGGCGGCTACCGTCGTGAATCAATACTGGCTGATACCGTCGAAGCATTGATTGGTGCGATTTTTCTTGATAGCGATATTCAGACTATTGAAAGAATTATCCTGAGATGGTACGAAACCCGCTTGAATGAAATCAGTCCTGGCGACAAACAGAAAGATCCGAAAACCCGTTTACAGGAATATTTGCAGGGGCATCATCTGCCTCTGCCATCATATCTGGTTGTTATGGTTCGTGGTGAAGCTCACGACCAAGAATTTACTATTCACTGTCAAGTGAGTGGTATCGAACTGCCGGTTAAAGGAACAGGCTCTAGCCGTCGCAAAGCGGAACAGGCGGCGGCTGAGCAAGCATTAAAACAATTGGAGCTTGAATGAGCGAACAAGAAACCTATTGCGGATTTGTTGCAATAGTTGGACGGCCTAATGTGGGAAAATCCACGTTGCTAAATCAGCTTTTAGGTCAAAAAGTATCTATTACTTCTCGTAAACCTCAGACCACCCGTCACCGTATTATGGGTATCCATACTGAAGGGGCTTATCAGACGATTTATGTGGATACGCCTGGATTACATATTGAAGAAAAACGGGCGATTAACCGACTGATGAACCGGGCGGCCAGCAGTTCTATCGGTGATGTGGAGTTGGTTATTTTTGTTGTCGAAGGGACTCATTGGACCCCGGATGACGAGATGGTACTCAACAAACTGCGTAATCTGCGGTGTCCGGTTTTACTGGCTATCAATAAAGTGGATAACGTGACCGATAAGACCAGCTTGTTGCCACATATTGGTTTTCTCAGTAAACAGATGAGTTTTCTTGATGTTGTCCCCATGAGCGCTGAAAAAGGCATGAATGTTGATACGATTGCCAAAATTGTGCGCGGATATATACCGAAAGCGACTCACCATTTCCCGGAAGATTATATTACTGACCGTTCTCAGCGGTTTATGGCTTCTGAAATCATCCGAGAAAAGCTTATGCGTTTTCTTGGTGATGAATTGCCATATTCTGTCACGGTTGAAATTGAGCAGTTCGTGGCGAATGAGCGCGGTGGTTACAATATCCACGGCTTAATTCTGGTTGAGCGTGAAGGCCAGAAGAAAATGGTTATTGGTAATAAAGGCAGTAAAATCAAGACCATTGGTATTGAGGCCCGTCAGGATATGGAAAGGCTGTTTGAGGTAAAAATCCACTTAGAACTGTGGGTTAAAGTTAAAGCGGGTTGGGCTGATGATGAGCGAGCGTTACGTAGCTTGGGTTACGTTGATGATTTGAAATAAGGCATCTTCCTGTGGACGGTTGGCAACGTGTTTTTGTTCTTCATGGGCGTCCTTACAGTGAAACCAGTTTATTACTGGATCTGTTCACTGAGAATGAAGGGCGGATTAGCGTGTTGGCAAAAGGTGCGCGTAGCCGTCGTTCCAATTTGAAAGGCTGTTTACAGCCATTTACCCCATTGCTGGTTCGTTGGAGTGGGCGGGGGGCGATTAAAACGCTGCGTGATGCGGACCCTATCTCTCTGGCCCTTCCTCTTACCGGCAGTGTGCTGTACAGCGGTTTATATATCAATGAATTGTTGTCAAGGGTGCTTGAACAAGGAACGGCGTATCCCGCTTTATTCTTTGATTATCTCCAATGTTTGCAGGTTCTTGCCGCCAGTGAATACACACCGGAACAGGCATTACGTCGGTTTGAACTTGCGTTGCTGGCAAATCTTGGTTATGGCGTTGATTATCTGCATTGTGCGGGAAGTGGTGAACCTGTCGCCGACACGATGACCTACCGTTATAGAGAAGAAAAAGGATTTATCGCCAGTTTGGTTGTTGATCATTACAGTTTTACCGGGCGCGAATTAAAATCACTGGCAACCCGTGAATTCCCTGATTCTGCGACATTAAAGGCGGCAAAGCGTTTCACGCGTATGGCATTAAAACCTTATCTAGGTGGCAAGCCTTTAAAAAGTCGTGAATTATTTCGGCAGTTTGTACATCAGAAGCCAGAAAAGAAAGAAAATTAATGAATTTGTTTCTCTTCAAGATGGAAAGTGTAAACTTGTCATATTCTAATATGACTACAGGAGATAAATATGGCTGAAGTATTATTAGGCGTTAATATCGATCATATTGCGACCGTGCGCAATGCCCGCGGTACCAATTATCCTGATCCGGTTCAAGCGGCTTTTGTTGCGGAACAAGCGGGAGCCGATGGTATTACCATTCATTTGCGTGAAGATCGCCGTCATATTACCGATCGGGATGTAGAATTGTTGAAGAAAACCATCCAGACTCGGATGAACCTTGAAATGGCCGTGACAGATGAAATGGTGGATATTGCCTGTCGTATTAAACCTGAATTTTGCTGTTTGGTGCCTGAAAAGCGGCAGGAAGTGACAACAGAAGGGGGCTTAGATGTTATTGGTCAGAAAGATAAGGTTGCTGCGGCGGTTAAGCGTCTATCTGATGCGGGTATTCTTGTCTCGTTATTTATTGATGCGGAACATCGACAAATTGATGCGGCTAGTGAAGTTGGCGCACCTTTCATTGAAATTCATACAGGTGCTTATGCCGATGCAGAAAATGAAGTAGAACAGGAAAAAGAGTTTCATCGTATTAAAGAAGCGGCGACTTATGCAGCGAGCAAAGGTCTAACGGTTAATGCGGGTCATGGGCTGACGTATCATAATGTGCAACGTATTGCCGCTCTGCCAGAAATTTATGAGTTGAATATTGGTCATGCCATTATTGGACGTGCGGTATTCAGTGGTTTGACCGCTGCGGTGGCAGATATGAAAACCCAAATGCGGAAAGCTCGCCGTTAATGGCTATTATTGGGTTAGGGACAGATATTGTTGAAATTGCCCGTATTGAAGGGGTTGTCGAGCGCTCAGGCGAGCGCTTGGCAAAACGCATTCTCAGTGAATTAGAATGGGAACAATATCAGCAACATGAAAAGCCGGTTCGTTTTTTGGCTAAACGCTTTGCGGTAAAAGAAGCCGCAGCAAAGGCATTAGGAACGGGTATCCGTAATGGGCTGGCATTTAACCAGTTTGAAGTGGTCAATGATGCGCTGGGAAAACCGATTTTGCGGCTCTATGGTGCGGCCGCAGCGTTGGCTCAACAATTAGGGGCGACCTCTTTGCATGTGACATTAGCTGATGAGCGCCGTTATGCTTGTGCGACCGTTATTCTTGAGCGCTGATTTTAGATTTTATCTGCATGATGCAGTAATACAAATTTATCCCACAATTGCTCTTCTGTCTCTTGTCGGTCTGGATCGGTGATAATGGTATTAGTTATCGGACAGACTGATTGGCAGGTTGGCGCATCATAATGACCGATGCATTCAGTGCAACGGTCAGAGTCGATTTCATAGATTTCATCTCCCATTGATATTGCTTGATTGGGACATTCGGGTTCACACATATCACAATTAATACAGCTTTTTTTGATTAATAACGACATTTCAATAAATTAACTTATTTTTGTTTTTAATCAGTGTGTTATTGATGGTTTTTATTCCTTGCTATTACACACTTCTTATATTTCTATACAGCATAAATTACATTGAAAAACCAAGTCTAGCAACACTAAACCACAACATATAGGATTTTTTATCTTAGAAAATCTTTATGTATGAGCTTTATTACCCGGTTAGCTATATAAAGGAATTTCAATAATGTGCAAGGTCATCAATATTTCATGGATTAATAAGTCTTGGGGGAGAATAGTTCGAATTATAACAGAATATTTATGGCTGTAGTATTAGCAATAATAAAATAATTAAGACCGGGTTCTGTTTAAATCCCGGTCTTTTTGTTAATTATGACAATGGCGGAGTTGGCCAGTCAATTTCTGGTGCGTTTGAAGTGTCAACTCGGTTAAGCATAATTCGGTATTTTTTCCATTCTTTGAGTAATAGCATCTCTTCGTCTGTTGCTATATCAAGTTCTACTGCGTCAGAAAGTGGGGTTATTTTTTCATTTGTAAGAGATATAAATTGCGCTTTTTGGCTTTCCGCTATAGCTATCAACTCCTCTTTCGTTGGTGGTGGAATATCTTCCCAACAAGGAAGACTATCTTCGCCAGAGGAAAGTATTTTTCCTATAGGCGGGACCCCTGCAAACTCATTGAATATGTCATCGGTTACAGGTAAAGGGTCATTTGGCCATGAGCCAGCTTCAATATAATTCTGTTGTAATAATAGCGGATAAAATGCCTTATTTAATGCGCTAAATACATAATTTTTATCATTCATATTAATATCCTACTGCTCTATAAAATGCTGCTACAGGAATTTGTAAATTTGGAATGCTGCTAAAACATTGGAATTGGGCATTATTGACCATCATTATTGAAAATGTGCCCGCATGCTGCGGGGCGTTACCAACGTGAGTTAACGTGACGTTGAGACATTTATTCGGGAATGGGATTGGAAAGTTATTTAAAGCACCAGGTTCGGCATAAGCATTGCCTTTAACTGATGCTATTCCCCACATTTCAATTAAGCCCGAAGGTAATTTTTGCCATCCGACCTGATTCAGGCTAGAGGTGAAAAACGACATATTAGGCACTTGATTTTCACCATTCCCTATCGTTATATTTGTTGAATCTGATAAACCAAGGTTCTTTATAAATGCAGCTTTATCAGGAATGTCTGCGCCGTTTTGGTCTTTTGCCAATCGATTATTAGCATTATCATTTACATCAGAAACAAGTTTCTGAGTTGAAGCGAGTGTATTACTGTTGCCTATTTGGTCTGTGAGCTGAATAATTCCTTTTTCTGTTAATGAGGCATCGCGAATTTCGGTTGTATTTTTTTGTTCTAAGGCTTTCTTGAATTGGGCGGTGAGTTTGTCTATATCCCCATTGTCCAGAACATCCTCGCCAGATTGTGTTGCGATAAAATTAGCGACGGCAGTGGATATGGTTGACGACTGACGTAATGCCTTATTTAATAGTTCAGCGGTAATATCCCCGGCTGGAAACCCAGTTTGTAATTTTTGTTCTTTTTCATATGTTTCTTGGGTCATTATATTTGCATTTTCACTAATAGAAAAAGCCTTAAAATCATTCTTTTGACTCATATATTTTTCTCCAATTAAGTACTGCATTTTATAAGCAATATAGTGAATTTTTATAAAAATAATTTTTCCCTATTCACACCAGCTATAGTTTAATTAGAAAAAAGAATAATGGAATATTCTTATAACTTATAGGGTTAACTATTTTTATATAATTGTTGGTAATGAACATGTTAATTTTTTGTAATCTAAAATGGTTCTAAACTATTTGCATTTAATGTTTGAAAATGATGTTTATTAATTACATTTATGGTCTAGGGGAGTTATGTGGTATAACTGAATTGGTTTAATATTTTATGTTGAATAACGACAAAATACCAGAGTCAATAAAATGATTAAGACCGGGTTCTGACTGAATCCCGGTCTTTTTATTAATTACGATAATGGCTTAATTGGCCAGTCAATTTCCGATGCGTTTGAAGTATCAACCCGGTTAAGCATGATGGTAAATTAATTTTTTTAATTAATATCCTATTGCCCTAAAATAGGTATAAACATCAAGTGCATAAGGGGTAGAACTTCTATAACATTTGAACTGACTTTGATTTAATACGGATGCCCCGAATATTCCTGCTGATCCGGGGTCCCAATCATTGTGAGTTAACGTGATGCTAAAACATTTATTTGGGAATGGTATTGGAAAGTTATTAATATATCCGCCATTAGGATTTCCACCGAGAGAAACTATTGCTATTCCCCACATTTCAATTAAACCTGAGGGTAATTTTTGCCAACCATTCTGAACCAAGTTTGAGGTGAAAAATGACATATCTGGAATTTGATTAACTCCGGTTCCCACTTCCCGTTTTGCCGCTTCATTTAAACCTAAGTTTTTCACAAACGCATTTTTATTTGGAATATCCGCGCCGTTTTGCGTTTTTTCTAGTCTTTTATTGGCGTTATCATTTACATCGGAAACCAGCTTCTGAGTTGCAGCCAGTGTATTGCTATTGCCAACCACATTTGTAAGCTGAATAATACCTTTCTGTGTTAATGAGGCGTCGGGAATTTTTGTTGTAATTTTTTTTTCTAACGCTTTATTTAATTGTGTAGTGAGTTTGGCTATATTACCATCATCTAAGACATCACTGCCAGATTCTGTCGCAATAAAATCAGCGACAACAGAGGCTATTGTGGACGACTGGCGTAATGTTTTATTTAATATATGAGAGGTAATATTTTCTGGAGGAAATCCAGTTTGTAAATTCGGACTTTTTTCGTATATTTCTTGACTGGCTACATTAGCATTATTGCTAGTAGAAAACGCTTTAAAATCATTCTTAGGACTCATACATATATTCCTTAAGTAAATAATATTCTTTTATAATTAACATATTGAGTTATAGTACAGGTAATTTATCGAGATTGATTTCAATTATAGTCTACGCCAAAAATAGGATAATAAGATTACATTATTAATCAATCGATTGATTGTTTGTATGTGGCTGACGGTAATAAATCGTTTAACGTCTTGTAATAGAAAGCATATTCAAAGTTTTTTATTTTACATTTGTAAATTATTTTATCTTGTCTATTTTGTCTATTTTGTCTATTTTGTCTATTTTGTCAATTTTCAAACGGTTTTAACAAGTTTTATTAAAATAGATGGTGTCAGAATAGTGGTTACGAAAATAGTATTGTTTTGTCTGTTGATTGAATTATTATATTTTTTTTGTTTGTTCGATAAATATAGATAAATATTTCTATCAAATAGAGGGATAAATTTTTTGCTAAAAAATAAAATGGGAAAAGGGCTGCTATGCAGCCCATAATTTTAATCAGCAATATAAATTTCTGTAATATCAGGACAATCCTCTTGGTTTACTATAGATAACCTCAGCCCTGCATCTGACGAATGCACAACGAGCCATCCTTTTGAACCATACCCTGTACCAACCAAAATATTGTCGATCGGAGGCATTTGTAAAGATAAAAATATACCTTGGCTAACAGTACGTAAATATATACATCTGCCTCGTATATCCTGACTCAGTGATATGCTACTTCCTTTGTCTCCGCCAGCTCCTATTTTCCGCCACCACTGATTAGGGCCTTTCTTTTGATATCGCTCGTCAACTTCCGCACGTGAAAACGCCCCCACATCTCCGGCTACCACATTGATGTCTTCAGTTAGCGCTTTGCCGTTAATTCTCCTGCTATTAGGAACCGCGTTTCTTGCCAATGCTACGGTGTCTGATAAACCAAGTTCATTTACGGTAGGTTTGTTTTTTGTTGTATAAATATTAGTCCAATCCTCTTCAAATCCATAATTATCGCGCGCCGAGCGATAAGCAATCCCCCCGTTTTTGTAATGGACTTTCAACTGAAAAGCCGGACAATTCCCAACTCCATTATAGAAGTGCACAACATGATCACTAAATTTCGAATTCAGTAAGTCATATGACCCTGAATCTGCGTTCCACGGGACCTGATTATCAACAGAATTTTTTCCTGTTAATCCGAGCCTAAATGCTCCCACATCGCCAGCCGCTAAATTGATATCGCCAGTCAGCGCCTTACCATTAATTTTCCTGCTATTCGGCACAGCATCTTTCGCCAGATTGACGGTTTCCAACAAATCGAGATTTTTCACAAACTCATTTTTATTGGGAATATCCGCCCCATTTTGGTCTTTGGCTAATCTATTGTTAGCATTATCATTTACATCAGAAACAAGCTTCTGAGTTGCCGCGAGTGAATTACTATTACCAACCACATCGGTAAGCTGAACAATACCTTTCTGAGTTAATGAGGCATCAGGAACCTTTGGTGCCATTTTCTGTTCCAGCGCATTATTTAATTGAGCGTTGAGTTTCTCTATATTTCCGTCATCCAGAACATCATTGCCAGATTGTGTCGCGATGAAATTAGCGACTACAGAGGATATCGTGGATGATTGACGTAATGCCTTATTTAATATATGGGTGGTAATACCATCGGGTTCAAACCCAGTCTTCAAATTTTTACTCTCTTCATATTCTTCTTGGCTCGCTACATTGGCGTTATGACTAATAGAGAAAGCCTTAAAATCATTTTTAGGACTCATAGTATACTCCTTAAATTAAGTGATAAACTTCATAAGTAACATATTGAATTATTGTAAAAGTGATTCCTTATTTAATGCGTTGAATACATGGTTTTTATTGTTCATGATTTTTTGACATGTTAATTAAGTGAACATGGCATGATCTTTATAAATTAAAATCCTATCGCCCTAAAATAAGCGCCAACAGGCGTAGGATGGTTAGTAGGGCTTCTATAACATCGGAACTGACTCCGATCGACTACATGTACTGAACATATTCCAGAGTCTTGAGGGTTATAACCACCGTTAGCTAACACAATATTTAAACATGCGTTCGGAAATGGTATTGGGAATTTATTTAAATATCCGGCCTCCATAGAACCATAGCCGTGAACTAATACAAACCCCCACATTTCAATTAAACCCGAAGGTAATTTTTGCCAGCCGGTAGAATTTAGGTTTGCGTTGAAAAACGACATATCTGGAACTTGATTAACTCCAATTCCTATTTCCCGTTTTGCAGCTTCATTTAAACCTAAGTTTTTCACAAACGCATTTTTATCAGGAATATCCGCGCCGTTTTGTGCTTTTTCCAATGCGGAGTTGGAAATTTTAGTGATAATCTTTCGTTCTAACGCTCTATTTAATTGTGTGATCAGTTTAACAATATCTCCATCATCCAGAACATCATCGCCAGATTGTGTCGCGATAAAATCAGCCACGGCTGAGGCTATTGTTGATGATTGACGTAATGCTTTATTTAACACATGAGTAGTAATATCTTCTGGGGGAAACCCGGTTTGTAAATTCTGACTTTTTTCATATTCTTGTTGACTCACTACGTTGGCATTATTATTAATAGAAAAAGATTTAAAATCGTTCTTTGGGCTCATGTACACTTTCCTTAAATAAAGTAATGCTCTGTTATAATTGACATGTTTAGTTATAATATAGGTAATTTGTTGAGATTGATTTCAATTATAGTTTACTCCAAAAAGAGGATGGTAAGATTATATTATAACTTAATCGATTGATTATTTATGTATGACTGATGACAATAAATTGTTTAACATCTTGTAATCGAAAGCATATTCAAGATGTTTATGTTTCATGTCTGAAAATTATTTTGTCTTATTTCTTTCGGCAATTTTTCTAATGGTTTTCATAAGTTTTATTAAAACATAGGGTGTAAAAATAGCAGCTACGAAAATATTGATATTTTATCTATTGGTTAGGTTATTATGTTTTTTTATGTTTGTTCCATAAATATAGATGAGTTATCTCCTGAAAAATAAAATGAAAAAAGGGCTGCTATGCAGCCCTAAATTCTAATCGTGAATCGTACTTGACCGGATTGAGACTTCAAAGATATCGAAAATCGGTCGGTCAAAATAGTCATTATTATCACTGAAAAAATATCGGGGATAGAATAATGCCCGGTCTTGATAATTATATTATTCTGGTATTTGTGGCCATTCAATATCTGAAATCATTGAAATATCAATACGGCTCAGTAATACCACATACTTCTTCCAGGCAAGTAATAATGCTTTCTCCGCGTCTGAGGCCATCTCAGTCTCAATAGCATATTGTAATAAAGTTATGGCTTCATCAGCTTGTTGGCGAAGAACGACACGTTGTTGCTCTGCTTGTTTAATTTGACTGTCTTTTTGGGCTTTAATGTCCGTTATCCATTTTTCACCATTCCACTTATCAAAATCGGTGCTTGGTTGTTTGAATGTTAGTGTTTCTGGTAATTCATCTGGTTTAATGATTTCCTTCTGTTCCCTAGTTTGGGTATCGTAAGCTATTTTTCCGCGATAATCTGGCACAATTTGCCAGCCGGTTAAATCAGATGAACGGCAGGCGATATATCCCTCTTGGGTTTCAGGTGGCGCGTCTGTGCAGGAGTTGGCCGGAAGGCCGATACCAACGGGAAGGTACTCATCAGAACTGTTTAAATATTCCAGCGTAATCGCATCGTAATTAAACACAACGATACTTCCGGCACTGATGGCAATATTATTTTTATCCAGTACAGCTTTATTCATCATGCAATCCTCACAATGTAATTAAATGCCACATTTCGTGGACGTGTTTCTATTCCCGTTGAAGCGGCAATCACATTATCCATATAACCGTAACCACCAGATCCCATACCGATAGCGATACCTAGTCCGCGCGGATCAATACCGTAGTTAACGTTTTGGTAGACACTATTGAGAATACGGCCTGCCGCACCCACCCCATCGGTTCCACCATTTGAGTGGGACCACATCCGAACAACCCTGTGACTATGTGGAGCAATATCCGCCAGTTGCCAGGATAATAGATATCGGCCAAGATCCACCCCACGCCCATCATCCCAGCCCCGGATAAACTCACCACGTAAATCAGGTAATCTACCCGTAGGATAAGCTTGCGCTAATTTTGGATATAAAATTTGATCAAAGATCGCCCCATTGCATTTCACCCACCCGATTGGTGGTATGTCAGTCGGCCAGGGAAGGGGTATTCCTACTGGGACTTCTTCAAGTAACAACGTACTCATTATGCTGCCCTCATTATGTGGTTAAACGCTAGGTTATGTGGCTTTGATTTCCTTATATCGGGTAATCCTCCACTAAGATAAACTTCCGCTAAATTTTGTAATTTTTTCAATACGTAATTGGAAATTTTAGTTGTGATTTTTTGTTCTGATTCTTTATTTAATTGAGTGTTGAGTTTAACGATATCACCATCATCGAGAACATTATCACCAGATTGTGTCGCGATGAAATTAGCCACAACAGAGATTATTATTGGCGATTGACGTAATGCTTTATTTAATAAGTGATTAGGGATATTATTTGGTAAAAACCCAGCATAAAAACTCAGGATTTTTTCGTATTTTTCTTGATTTACTACATTGGCATTATTGCCAGTAGAAAAATACTTAAAGTTATTTTTGGGGCTCATATATTTTCCTCAAATTAGGTTATGTATTTATAGACCATGCTTTGAGTTTTTGTAAAGATAGTGTCCGTTTATTTATAATTTAGTTCAGGAAAGGAGTAATGGAATGATTTATAACTTAGGATATTAACTATTTACATGTAGTTGGTAGTAATAAGCAGTCAATATTTTTCAATAGAAAATGTACCTAAGTTATTAATGTCTTATTTTCTACTAACTATCTTTAATAATTTCCATGTCGAAATATTTATCTGGAGATGGAGGGATTATGATAACTGTTTGTTTGCATATAATGCAGGTGATTTTATCTGTTAAATCTAACCTATTGAAATCCACATGGTATATTATTAGTAATAATATGCTTGGTTGTTTTCTTAAATTATTCATTTCGATAGCATATTAATGTCATTTCATAACTGAATACATATGATGTTGAATAGTCATATTATTTTTATCACCGGTATGATAATGATTTATTTCGTGAATAATCTTTGTTTTTAATAGTATGGATGTTATAGCCAATTTATTGATTGTTTATATGGTTATGCTAGATTTATATTTGTGAATTGCCGTGCGAATAAATATGTAATAACAATATGTTTTATTTTCTATCGGGAGGATGAATGAGTAACAAGAATGATTTTAAAGCATTTTCTATTAGTAATGATGCTAATGTAGTCAGTCAAGAAAGATATGAAGAAGAGCAAAGTTTGAAAACTGGGTTTCCACCAAATGATGTAACCACTCATGTGTTAAATAAGGCATTACGACAGTCATCAACAATAGCTTCTGTTGTGGCTAATTTTATGTCCACGCAATGCGGAAAGGATGTTTTGGATAATGGTGATTTGGCAACGCTTAATAAGACTTTTACTGATTCATTACAATGTTATAAATAAATTTTCAAAATAATAGATCACTGGAAGGGAACTCAGTCCGATTTTTGCGATCTGATCAATTGCCAAAAATCCCAAACC
>NZ_LOIC01000017.1 GCF_001684335.1 Photorhabdus namnaonensis | reverse complement strand
AGGAGCATATCAATAAAGCCAATGATATTGAAATATGTTTACGGGATTTACAAATACTACCATTGATGACAGAGTTATAAATATGACAAACAAAGCCGTAATCCGATTAAACGACCTAATTTATGCGTATTTCTCTAGAGCATTTACTAAATTTAATAACATTAAATTATTTAACACTGTGATTTGATAGTTGTTTGATTATATTAATTTTACGTAAAAAGGTAAAGATATGACAACAATATACCCAAGAATAGAACTATTTCACGATCTAAACGAGAGCATAACACCTAAAGTGGCATTGAATGATTTATATCCGGTAGTGCAACAAGTAAATAAATTATCAAATAAGCAAAGTTGTTGGCATTTACCTGAGAATTCTTTAGAAGAGAGATTGTTGTACCGAACATTTGATGAAAATGGACCTACTGAGTACGCATTAAAACATTTTGAAGCAACTTTTGATGAAAAGTCTAAACTTATTGTTAAATCTTTATCAGATGGAAATGATGAAGACAATAATAGTATTTTATATACAAGCGAAGATGAAATTTATAATAATACTATCCGGTTAGGGAAAACCAATATATCAATCAACATTAGTCTTAAAAAAGAAGATGTTAGCTTTGAGAAATTCATATTATTCATTAAAAATTTAATATCTAATTGTAAATCTCCATTTATTTTAGTAGATATAAGAGGTTACTCGTTAAAACAAAAACAAGTTTTTCCAGATAGGGCTTATGCCGGTTGGATGCTCCACTTACCAATTGAAATAGATCCGACTTTAGTCCCAATGGCAGAAGAAATAATATCTATTTCTGATAAAAATGACAAAAAAGGTTCATTGATTATTACGACAAAAGATATCTTTGATATTGAAAACCAGGAGCATATCAATAAAGCCAATGATATTGAAATATGTTTACGGGATTTACAAATACTACCATTGATGACAG
>NZ_LOIC01000016.1 GCF_001684335.1 Photorhabdus namnaonensis | reverse complement strand
CCACGGAGGCCAGCGTAAATCCGTCATAAAGACGGTGGCGGCCTGAGAAGTGGGAAGCCTCGCCGTTTTTACGGCGGGGAGCAGTCACTAAGCATGGTAAGTTACAGAATTTAAAAGCCGTTCTGGCTGAATCTATTGCACAAGCTGATCGTGGCGAATTGCACAGTATTGATGATGTATTTGCGCCGTTGACGGTTGATGAACTTGAGGGTAAGGCTTAAGGATAAGTGTCCGGTTTACGAAGAAAGCCAGAGAGCATATTCGTGCAATAAAACTCTATTCTATGCGCCGATAGGGGCGAATGTCGCAGAAGCTTATTCAACTTCGTTACGTGTGACTATGACGGAAATTCTTGATCGTCACCCATCCCCCGGTCGTGATCGCAGTGACGATCTTTATTTTGGCGTACTGAGTTATCCGAGCGCCGTTTTCCTCAGAAACCTGAATCCCGGCTGGAGGTCAGGAAGAGTTGTTTTGCAGAACGAGGGAAATTCAAAAAAATCCCTCGATCTTCATCGGGGGATTTGTATAGGAAAGACAACAGATCTCGGGGATTATTTTGTTAAAACTGACAAACAAGAGCGGTATCAAGGCAATTTCGTTGATAATCATCCCAAAAACCTGGGGGATGAGCCTCAATATCGCTTTCTAACAGCATGGGTTTTTGCCATTTAAATTGTTTGAACCCTGCCTTTTGGATCGCCGCTTGATACTGTTCACGACTCCAATGATACATAGTGAAAGGGCTAGGTGGTGTGGTAAGAAATTCAGCTCTCACGAGAATTGTGTCTTTCACCGGCTCTTCACTCAAAATTTTTATACAAAATTTTTCATAATCCACTTTTTCTAATTGACAATCAGGTTCAGCGGTATACGCAATTAGTTTACCAGAAGGCTTGAGATGAGCGGCAATAACACGGAACATAGTTTCAAGGTCTTCAAGAGATTCTGCATGGCAAAATAACCAAGCTGCATTAACTATGTCAAATTTGCCAAATGACTCCATCTTGCAGACATTTCTTACGTGAAATTCGATATCGTCACCGTATTGTTGTGATTTGCTTTTCGCAATCGCTATCATGTTCTCTGATATATCGACTCCAATGACTTTTGACGCGCCACGATTCTTGTATTCTCGACTAAAGAGACCATATCCACAGGCTAAATCCAACACTGATTTCCCGTGTATATCTCCTGCCAAATTGAAGACAGTTCTGATTTCTACTTCGATATGGGCGGCAGCATCTGAAAAGCTCTCGTAAAGATGTGCAATAGGGTCATATAAAGCGTTATCTTTCATGTTGTTATCCTTAGCTAAAGGCCAATTTATTTATCGAAGAGGTAGATTATCTAGTATGAATTTAATAATTACTGAAAGTTTTTCTTTTGTTATAAATAAAATTCCAAAATATCACATCACTCATAGTTCCATATATAACAATTGGTTAGTAAGACCACGTGCAGCAAAATTATGAAACGTTATTTATATTAATACGTTAGCGATGAATTAGATATAATTTTTTAATGCTGGTTGATTTTTGGATAAATATGAGGAAGTAAAATAAATATAAAACACCTATGATGCGTTTTGTGGAAACTATTATTCTTATCATATATAGGATCTTAAGAATTAAGTCTTTTAAAACACGCTTTGAGGGAAAAGGAACCACGGCGGGAATTGTTGTGCTCCACGCTAACAGAAGGGCTGTTTATAACAGCCCTGAGAAAGTTGGCTTTAGCCGTTGATTACCTGAACTCATACATGATGATAATGCATGATTGAAAACATATCGGGACGAATCCCAAACAGTCCAAGTGCAGTGATCGCTAATTTCGTGTATTCGCCGCTCGAATTTGCTCCACATCCGAGTGACAATCCACAAGGAACGCCATCATCTCAGTGGCATCTTTGCTCCGGTAGAAGCGGACCATCTTTTCGTTGAACTCATGTACTTTCGCCGCAGGCACGCTGATGGCGTCTATACCGTTTGACATCAAAATACCGTTCATCATGAAACGGGAAGTCCGTTTGTTACCGTCAAAAAAGAATTTCTGTAACGCACCAAAAAGAAAGAATGCGATTCCCTTTTCAAAAGGCTGACACTCATCTAGTGAAGCAATACCTCTTGAAAAACGCGGTTCAATTCTGACGCGCCTGATACGGTAGGTAACGGAATATGCCGACCATATTCACCTAATCCGACATCTGGAGTGTAGTTTATCTCTCGGCCTTCCCCGCGAAATGTTCCCCACTCCAAGGCTTCATTGCGAGCAACTATACTATGAAGTTCAGTAAACGTAGCCTTGGTCAACTCAAATTGATTATTCTTCACCAGAGATAACAGGCGTTTGGAACTTTCCGCGAGATTCAGTACTTGCTCCTGATCAGAAACTTTTCTACCACCGACAGTGACACCATCCAATAATGTCTTCACTTCTGGGAAAGTAAAAGGATTGCCTTCAAGCACGCTGGCATCCCAAACAAACTCCGGTAGCATCCGGTGAAAACGAAAGCATACCCGCTCAATAGAATGAATCGGAACAATAAGAGGAACCGAAGATCTATCCCAACAAAATCCCAACGTGTTGAAAAGCTTCATCGTTGTTCATCCTTCCTACTATAATTTGAATGCGTTAAATTATAAGTAAAACACAGTAAAATCTGGCCCCCGTACACACAGGTAAGAGGTGAAACTATGATTGCAGCACTAAAAATTCCCGCTCATCAACCTACCAGTGTGGGCGCTATGCTCAAAGAAGAATTTCTGGAACCCTTGGGGATCACCCAGGGCGAACTGGCAAAAGCTATGGGCGTAGGCCGGAAGACCGTCAATGAGCTGTGCGGTGGTCGGCGTGGAGTGACTGCGGAAACGGCCTTTTTGCTGGCAAAGGTTTTGGGAACCACACCGGAGTTTTGGCTTAACCTCCAGTTCATCAATGACATGTGGCTGGCTCAGCATAATGAAGTTTTGGCTGACAAATTGGAACACGCGCGGCCCTTGGTGGCCGCCTAGTTGCGAATATATTGCGTTGTATTGTCGTTTTGACGCTAAAAATAAATAATGATCAAAGAACACAAAGACAATACTGCACCAACTACATAGCTGGCGCAGTATCTTGCTAATTTATCCCTACACAGCAGGGAATACCGGCAGTAGCAGATAGAGTTTAATCACAATCGCGTTAACGATATCGATAAAGAATGCCCCGACCATCGGCACCACCAGAAACGCCACATGAGATGGTCCAAAACGATCGGTAATCGCCTGCATGTTCGCAATGGCGGTAGGTGTCGCTCCTAAACCGAAACCACAGTGACCCGCCGCCAGAACCGCTGCATCATAGTTTTTACCCATCACCCGATAGGTGACAAAAATCGCATACAGCGCCATGACGATGGCCTGGATAGTGAGAATGATCAGCATCGGTAATGCCAGCGATGCCATCTGCCACAATTTCAGGCTCATTAACGCCATTGCCAGAAATAGGGAAAGACTCACGTTACCCAAAACAGAAACCGCTCGGTCAAAGACTCGGTAAAAACCTAACACCGACAGGCTGTTACTCAGGATAACCCCGATAAATAACACACAGACGAATGTCGGTAATTCAAACCATGTACCTTGCAAAAGCTCAGCCACAAAATTACCGGCCATCAAACAGATAGCAATCAGCGCGATCGTTTCCAACATCACCAACGCGGTGATCATCCGCCCGGTATAAGGTTTTTCAAATGCCGTCGGCACTTCGGTATCATCGGCCCTTAGCCCCGGAGTTTTTGTATTTCTCACCAGGAAACGAGCGACCGGGCCGCCAATCAAACCACCCAGAACTAAACCGAACGTCGCACAAGCCATTGCCACTTCTGTCGCATTTTCAAAACCATAACGCTCACTAAACAGCTTACCCCAAGCGGCGCCTGTACCGTGACCGCCAGACAGCGTAACAGAACCCGCTAGTAAGCCCATTAATGGGTCCAAACCTAACAGTTCAGCCAGAGCGATACCCACCGTGTTCTGAACCAGCAGCAAGCCAACAACGACGAAGACAAACGTGAACAGAACCCTACCACCCGCTTTCAGGCTGGAAAGGTTGGCATTCAAGCCGATAGTGGCGAAGAAAGTTAACATCAAAGGGTCTTTAAGAGACAAATCAAAGTTGATTTCCCAGCCTGTTGTCTGTTGAACGACTAAAAGAGCCAGAGCAACTAACAGGCCACCCGCGACAGGTTCAGGAATGGTGTATTTTTCAAGAAATGGGACCGATTGTACAAGTTTGCGCCCAAGTAATAGTACTAATGCGGACGCCACGAGCGTGCCATAAACATCAAGATGATACATCTATGTACCCCAGCTATATTGTTAAAATTATGTAAGTTATTACGACGTTATACTCATCCTTTAGAGAACGCCAAAAGCAGGCAACGCTGGATTAGAAAAAAAATCTGCAACAAACACAAGTTAAAACATATAAAAATGTGACCAGAGCGAATCATGATAAGTGACAGGATTTATTGAATTACACATAATCAACTCATCACGCACGTATACCCGTTATCTTTCAAGTTGCCTCTTTGCTGGCTGCGCTCACTCATCCCGGTCACATAGCCACCTATGCTCCCGGGGATTCGCTCCCTTGCCGTCGCGATCCATCTTGAAATCCATAGGGTATATATTTCATCACCGCGCGTGATGATGGTTTATCTCCTAGTGGTTGGAAGGCCAAATAAAGTCGTTACCAACCCAACCATCAAGATCGTATTCACTCATACACTGCTCAGCAAACCCTTTCAATTTATCCACTAAGCCCGAAGCTTGAGAAGCCCATAATACATCGAGTCTGGTAATTTCATGGTTGCCGGCATAATTGAGCTCGTATAATTCATGCCTGTTAGCGAATTCCGTACCAATAGAATCCCAAATCAGTTTCATGAGCTTAACTCGCTCAACCGCGCTGTAACCATTGGAACCACGCATGTATTTATCAAGATAAGGAGACAGTTCCGGGTTGGAAAAATCGCGAGCATGGGAGTTAATATAAATCAAGGCACTACCCAGATCCTGTTCAATAATTTCTTTTACCTTCGGGTAACCCTGAGTCATAAACCAACGATAAGCTATCCCATACTCGTACCGAGGCAATAGGGCATCTTCACCCCAAGGCTCAGGAGATTTAATCATCGCATCACCGAGCGCCCAAAACAGATTACGCCATGACAATACTTCACCAACCCGTGTTTGCACGCCACGAAAATCCTTCGTACCTGTAGCTTCAACACCCTTAAGGAGCAATCCAGAAATAAAATCAAGTTTAACCGCCAATCGGGTTACACCATGCAACATAGCCCGATGAAAAAAACCCGATTCAGCAAAAAATAACGAAACTTTATCTATATCGCCATAGATAAATACGTTTTCCCAAGGAACCTTCACTTTATCCAGAATCATTATCGTATCGTTCTCATCAAATCGGGACGAGAGCGGATAATCAAAAGGACTGCCCATTTTATCAGCCGCCATTGAATAAGAAGGGCGACAAATTAATTTCACTCCTGGCGAATTCATCGGCACAGTAAAGACCAACGCAAATTCCCGTTTCTTTATTGGTAAACCGTAGTGACCAATAAAGTTGTAATGACACATCGCTGATCCCGTGGCGACAACTTTAGCGCCGCTGACAATTAATCCATCATCACACTCTTTTTCAACATGAACACAAATATCACCAATTTCATCAGGTGATAAATGACGATCTATTGGCGGATTAATAATCGAGTGATTCCAGTAATACACATTTTCCTGTGAGCGGATATACCAGTTTTTCGCATTATCCGCAAAATCACCATAAATATCCGGCCTTACGCCAAGTGAGGTAAGAAACGAAGCCTTATAATCAGGGCTTCTACCCAGCCAACCATAACTCATGCGGGCCCACGCGGCGATAGCGTCACGATCAGCAATTAAATCCTGCTGCGAGTGCGGTATACGGAAAAAGGGATGTGTCACCCCAACACTCCCCGTATCTGTAGCCGTAGTCAGTACATCACGATGAGCAGGATCGTGCAAAGCATCGTAAAGTTTCGCAATAGCACGGGCTGGATTTTGGAAAGCAGGATGGTTGGCGACATTCTGAATGCGTTCACCATAAGCCCAGACTTCCCGACCATCGTTTAGCCCATCCAGAAATTCCTTTCCTGTAAGTGGGCGGGTTGTGCGGATACTACCTTCATTCGACGATTTTTGTTTCATGTTTTCTGACATAGAAAATTCCTTACATTACTTATTTGCCGGAAGATGGGTGAAAATAAACTATGCAGTGTTATTTCAAGCATCAATCAAATTGAGAAAGGAATAGAAAGGAATGACGAAAAAACATCATTATTCCATTTATAGCCATCCATTAATACATTAATTCATTCAGATGTCATTGGCTATATTGTCATGCAAGAAAATATAGATTTAATTACTATATTAATCACACAATATAATTATTAACAAATTCATACAAACACTCTAAGTTACTAATAATAAAAACTTAGCATGAAAAATAAAAACACAATTAAACAAGGATTAATCTCTTAAGTTTATTTTAATAGAATAAAACGATAAAAAATAATTTATTATTCCCCTCATTTATACCTTGAAATTATTAGAAATAACAACCAGTATAGTGACTTATCGGTATTTCTATTGTTAATTTATACAAATGTTACAAATAATAATTTCTCCTCGCTCATAACTTTTATTCGCCATCTCTTGAGTGAACGCCAAAATTACGGCATAAAAGGAAGCTATAAACCGGTTAAATTGGAGTCTGATGATGAGATGGTTAAGAAAATCGCTGGTTACTCTGTTATTACTGCTAATCCCGGCCGTAATCGCTGTTTATGTCGTGATGCAGACAAACTGGGGAGCGCATCAGCTTAGTCAATGGCTAAGTCATCACAGCCGTTATGAGGTTCAAATCGGCAATATCGAACATAACTGGTCACAACCGGGCACTTTGGCATTTTCCAATATTGTTATTAGCAACCAGCAACAGACTTTCATTTTAGCGGCTCAAGTTGTCGCATTCGACTTCAACTGGCGGCAACTCACTTCCCCTCGCCATTTTCAGCGTCTGTTATTGCAACAAGGCCAATTAACCATCAAAGGCCAGCCACAATCCATCCCTTTTAGCGCCAATATTCTGCAACTTAATCAGATGACTATTCAGTCAGAAAATGCAGACGGGCAAATTCAAGGACAAAACATCACCGGCGGTATCACCCCCTGGAACCCACAATCAAATAAGCTGGCAGGGAATGGGGAATTTCAATTCAGCGCTGATAAACTGAATTTCAATGATATTTCTCTTGAAAAAGTCATTATGCGAGGAGATAACCCGCAGAGTACCCTGACTATTCGTTCATTTGGCGCAACATTGTCACAAGGTTCGATATCGGGTAATGGGCAACGTCAGCCTGATGGTAGCTGGCAGTGGGACAATTTACTTATCAGCAATATTCGTTGGCAAACGCCAATGACACTTGAAGAGTTATTGCTAAAAGCGAATAAATTACCCACAGTCAGCATCAAAGATCTCAGCCTGACGAATGCTAAGTTGGAAGGTAAAAATTGGTCTGCTAACTATCTGGATGCCTCAGTCAAAAATGTCGGTTTGATTAACGGGCGCTGGCAAGCAAAAGAGGGCATCATTGATTTCAACGTTATGGATACGACGCTAAATGATCTTCATTTCACCGATGTTATTGGTCACCTTCTTCTCGCAGGCAATGAACTCACTATTTCCAATCTCACTTCCCGTTGGGAAAAGGGATTATTCCACGTCAAAGGGCAATGGAATCACCAAACAAAGCAATTCAACATCGCCAATGCAACAGTCGCTGGTTTAACTTATACCTTGCCGCAAAACTGGCATCAGTTGCTGAAAGAATCATTGCCTGAATGGATATCCGAATTTTCCATTAACGAGCTGACGATTAACAACAGCTTGTTGATTGATATTAACCCCAATTTTCCATTCCAGCTTACCGCTCTCAGCGGCTATATCTATGACATGGAGTTACTGAAAGAAGGAAAATGGGGGATCTGGCGTGGTTCTTCAAATCTAAATGCCACCAGCGCGACATTTAACAAAGTTGAATTACGTCGCCCTTACCTTAAATTACATACAGAGGGAAATAAACTGATCCTCGACCAATTAGACGCTTCTGTTGATGATGGATTGTTGAAAGTGAAAGGCACAGTGGATCAACAGGTACAGAAGCCATTCACGTTAGATTTCCGAGGAATAGACGCAGATTTAGCGATTTTACCCCAATGGCGGTGGGTACCGTTGAAAGTACAGGGTAAAGGCAATTTCACGCTGTTAATACAGGGGGATCTTGCCGCTGATGATATTAAAAGTACTATCGATGGTTCATTAACTGCCACGGATAAACAATCGGGCAGTGAAACTCAACTCATTGATAAGGGGCAAATATCCACACCAAACTGTGAAACCTGTCCGGTTGTTAAGCTATAGTAACGAATATTCGGGTACATATGTGCCCGATTCAATTTTATGGTACAAAAAATGACGTGTATACTGCCTGAATCTATTGAAGACAAGCTGCAAAATTATGACCGTATTGTTATCGGCGGCATCATCAGAGATCAAAATAACCATATTCTATTCTTACAACGAGCGCCTGATGAATCCCCGCCAAACCTCTGGGAAATTCCTTCCGGTGGTGTAGAAAAAGGAGAAAATCTATTACAAGCACTATCTCGTGAAATAGAAGAGGAGACCGGACTGTTGCTTGACGATGTTATTGGTTTTCTCAGCGCGGTGGAATATTCTATTAAGGAGACTCGATGCCTCCAGATAAATTTTAATGTTATATGCACAGGTGAAGTTAAACTTTCTCCCGAACATGCGCAATATCAATGGAACAATATAGCCAATTTCCGCAGTGAACTTGATGACTTTATGCTGCGTGTACTCAATGAAGCTTAATTTTACAAAAGCGACTTTTACTATTTCTACTGATGATATAAGAAATATGACCAGTGGCATATCTCATGCCACTGAGAAACCTAAGCAATAGCCGTATAAGCATTCGGCAATACCATATAAGTGCCAGTAAATACCGCACCGATTCCCTGATCACCGCTGACAATCACATCCAACTTCACTCTCGCTTTACTGCCTTGTGCCAGACGAGCCAAATCGCCGCTCATATTTTTAAGATCCGCGACAGATTTTGGCCTGCCGACAACCGGCTTCTTGTAACGGATATCGGCATCAGCCAAAATAATATCACCACCGAGTTGACGTTCCTGTAACAACAACCAGATCAATCCCCAACCGGTCAGGGTTGCCAGAGAAAACAAACTGCCGGCAAAGATAGTTTGGTGAGGATTTTGATTCCCAGCTTCCGGCATAGTGGTAATAAAGCTCTGACCGGTATATTGAGAAATTCGTACCCCCATTTTTTCACTGAGGGGAATATGTTTGTACCAAGCCTGTTGCAATTCGTTGCACCAATCCGGCCGGTGAAGAATATCATCCAGCGTCGCGACCGGCTTTATCATCAGAAAATGGCGAACCGGCGTTGTTTGCGGGCTAGTAATTGGCCCTCGGTTTTCAAACCCCAATTTACTGAAAAACTCCACCGCATGTTCACGAGCACTGCACACGACCCGTTTAACACCTTCCTGACGGGCAACAGATTCCAGCGCCATTGCGATCAATTTTCCCAACCCTCTGCCTTGCACGTTGGGATGCACTGCCAGAAAACGGATTGCCCCTTCACTATCCGCATTGATATATAAACGCCCTACCGCCACCGGGTTACCTTTTTCATCCACAACCATCTGGTGATGGGCCATCGTGTCATAACCATCTTTCTCCGAGCCGACAGGCTGATGCAATGGCTTACGCAACATTTCCCAACGAAATCGATAATATGCTTCCAGTTCTTGTTCTGTTTCAGGTACTCGCAGATGATACATAGAAACTGCCCCTTTCTTTTGCTCATGATGTTTAATCGGGGATGGTTGCGTTCTACTGGCTATTTTTGGTTGCTAGACCTGCAACCAGAAAGTGACTGGCCCATCGTTTGTCAGGCTGACTTTCATATCGGCAGCAAACCGCCCGATTTCTGTTTTTACACCACTTTGGCGGCATTGTTCAACAAAATAGCGATATAATTCATCGGCCTTATCTGGGGCGGCGCCACCAGAAAAACTGGGTCGCATGCCCTTTTGAGTATCGGCAGCCAATGTAAACTGGGAGACAACCAGCAAACTGCCTCCAATTTGTTGGATGTTCAAGTTCATTTTGTCCTGTTCATCACTGAATATCCGATACCCTATCACCTTCTCACACAACCGTTTTGCCTTCTGTTGATCATCTCCTCTCTCAACGCCTAGCAACACCAGCAGGCCGTGACCAATTTCCCCAACTATTTCGTTCTTAACAACAACATTTGCCTGTGTTACCCGCTGGATTAACGCGATCATATTTTTCCTTTACTCAAATAGTAGTATCAGCACACTATTCTTTTATTATCCGTTCAATCCTTCATTTTGTTCAAAAAGCCGTTTGCTTCGAAATAATCCGGCACAGCCTGCCTATCAACCACATGAACGCTATTGATTCCTAACGCCCTGGCTGCTTCCACATTTTCCAGCACATCGTCAAAAAACACGGCCTGATCCGGTGAAAAACCTTCTGTCTCAAGCACATATTTGAAAATATCAGGTTCAGGCTTACGCATTGCCAAATCCTGCGACAAATAGAGGTAATCAACGGATGCCGCAATCTCAGGATAATTATGCGGCCAGTAATCCAGGTGCAAACGGTTGGTGTTGGATAACACCACAACCCGGTGTCCCGCCTCACGTAATTTCTTCATTATCTGAATGACTTCAGGCCGAATATCAATAAAGATAGCATGCCATCCGGCGGCAAACTGCTCAAAACTGAGTGAAATATTCATTTCCTGACATAAAGTATCAGCGAATTCCAGATCAGTAATTTGACCACGCTCATGTTTTTCAAACGTTTCTCCTATAGAGAAACTTTTAGTCAACGTCGCAAGAGGTGTCCCGCTCAAATTACTCCATACCGCTAAAACTCTTTTAAAATCAATCTCAATAATCACATTACCCATATCGAAGATATATAACATAATTACCCCCCGGTTAATTAATAACTTTTTACTTTAATCGTATTTTCCATTAGAAAACAGTACGGACAAGTAAAAAGCGAATCACTTCACGGTATTTTTCTTACGAAACGATAAAGTAGCACCCAGATTAAAAAAGTCGAGTAAGGTGTTATATTTATGTTGTGGTTCCTCCTCTGTATTGGCCTTCTTCTGGCTGGATATTTCATATACGGCAAGATTGTCGAAAAGATATTCACTATTCGGCCAGAAAGAAAAACCCCCGCTCTTTCTATGGCTGATGGTGTTGATTATGTGGCTATGTCCACCCCAAAAGTTTGGTTAATTCAGTTACTGAATATCGCCGGCGTTGGTCCTATTTTCGGCCCGATTCTCGGCGCCCTCTATGGCCCGCTTGCTATGCTGTGGATTGTATTCGGCTGTATCTTTGCCGGCGCAGTACACGATTACTTCTCCGGTATGCTCAGTGTGCGCGCCCGCGGTGCATCCGTGCCCGTTATCGTTGGTAACGAATTGGGCAAAACCATGAAGCATTTCATGAATATATTCGCTGTTATTTTGCTAATGCTAGTCGGAGTCGTCTTTGTTTTGAGTCCGGCCGGCTTACTGAATAACTTACTGAAAGAGGCAATGGGTTGGGATAACATTGCTATCTGGGTCGGTATTATCTTTGCTTACTATATTCTCGCGACGCTGGTTCCTATTGATAAAATTATCGGCCGCCTTTACCCACTGTTTGGTGCGTTGCTGCTGTTTATGTCTGTCGCGCTGATGGTCGGTTTAGCGATGAGCGACAAGCCTTTCTATTCTCAAGGATTGGATTTCACCACTAACTTTAACCCGAAAGATCTGCCTATTTGGCCATTGCTGTTCGTCACCATTGCTTGTGGCGCTATTTCAGGTTTCCACGCTACTCAGTCTCCGCTGATGGCGCGCTGTATGCAAAATGAAAAAAATGGTCGCTTCGTTTTCTACGGCGCAATGATTGGCGAAGGTATTATCGCGCTGATCTGGTGTACATTGGGACTGAGTTTCTATGAAGATACTAACGCGTTACAGGCTGTGATTGATCAGGGTACGGCTTCTCTGGTCGTTCACGAAGTGTCAACTTCTCTGTTAGGTACTGTCGGCGGTATTCTGGCAATCCTCGGCGTGGTGATTTTACCCATTACTTCTGGCGATACCGCGTTCCGTTCCGCCCGGCTTATTATTGCTGAATTCTTGAATATTCCTCAGCAACAAATGGCTAAGCGCCTGTTATTAAGTGTGCCAATGTTTATTGTCGGTTATCTGATTACCAAAACTGACTTCAATATTATCTGGCGTTACTTTGGTTGGGCGAACCAGACTACCGCGATGGTCATGTTATGGGCGGCCTCCGCATGGTTGCTGCGCCGCGATAAATTCCATTGGATCACCACCTTGCCTGCCATGTTTATGACCGCTGTATGCTTCACTTATCTGGCATTTGCGCCAGAAGGTTTTGCGCTAAACTGGAATATCTCCGTTGTTATCGGTCTGGCGGCAATGGCGATTGTCACCATTGCTTTCTTTGTGAAAGTCCGCTCTCAATCAGCTTCCGATAATATAAAAGCCGAAGCATTAAATGAGTAAAAACCCAAGAAGATATTAAATATCACAACAGCCCCTCACGATAAAAAGTTGAGGGGTTTTAATTGCCGATCTCCTTTATCGTGATAAGAAACATTTATTCCTCCCTCAAATATCAGACGAAACACCACATGAATATTGATAATAATAGTCGTTAAATTAGCAGGTTTCCAGGCGAAGACACGGTTCGCCGTTTCTAATCGTTTCCCGCTTAACTATTAAATAAAAAACAACTCATTGAAACTCTCGCCAAATGATAATCACTCGGCTCCTTCTGAATAGTGGCGGACATAAATAAGATTGACTACAATTGTTATTAGCAGCACACTACGAATAGTGGGTATAAATTATACACCATTCGAATACCATGCTTTAATAAATGTAGGTTTGTACGTTTTCAAATGCGATACCAAAGAGAGTGACTCCCATTAATGGCGCCAAAGCGTTTTTTTAATGGACAACTTGCCTTTGGATAATTGATCGCTTGTATCGAAGTAAACGATCCTAAACTGAGTTCGATGAATTCCCTACCCTAAACTATAGGGAAAAGTCTTGAATGTTTTTAAAAAACAGGAGAATCAACAATGTATATGTTTTTACCTTTTTTACTCGCATTATTTGCGGTTATCACCACCCTCTATGGAAAGTATAAAACCAGTTATACTCTGTGGGGTCTTCTTTTGGTGACGACTGTAGCTTGGTTTATCCATCATGCAACTGATTCGTTAAATCTATCTTTTTAACGGGAGACAATCTGATGAATCAGGTATTAACAACAAAACAACAGATCAGCTACGGCATGATATTTAACCTCATCGGGTTATTTGCTATCAGTGCTGTTCTAACCCTTGCCTTCTATTATCAATTGGTCCTTTCAGAACTCCCTTGTCCATTATGTCTGCTACAGCGAGCAGGTATGATCATGATAGGGTTTGGTTTCCTATTTAATCTGCGTTTTGGTATCAAAAGCGCGCATTATGCCTTGTCGCTTATCGGCTGTATCGCGACTGGCATCATTGCGATCCGACAAGTGTTTTTACATATCACACCCGGTGATCTCGGTTATGGTTCCGCCCTTTTTGGTATACATTTCTATACTTGGGCCCTTATCTGCTCAGTTATCGCTATTATCGGTATATCAGTCATGCTGATATTGAAAAGCCTGGAGAAAACAACCGAAGAAAAGCAAAAAACGTCTGCTATCGGTCAGATTATTATCGGATTATTTGTCATATTAATTACCGCAAATTTAATCTCCACCATTTTGGAGTGTGGCGGCGGACAGTGTGATGACAACCCAACGTTCTATCAATTACTCGGTAAATAATCTTCGATTTGTTCAATTTGAACAGACAAATCCCAAAAAACTCAGGGCGCCATTGGCGCCCTAAGCATAGGTATTGCAGAAAAGAATTATGCTTCTTTACTGCGATACGCACGACGGCGTTCATTTTCCGTCAGATGGCGTTTACGCAGGCGAATAGACACCGGGGTCACTTCCACCAGCTCGTCATCATCAATAAACTCCAGAGCCTGCTCCAAGGTTTTCTTAATATGTGGAGACAAGGTTGTCGCTTCGTCAGTACCAGACGCACGGACGTTAGTCAGTTTCTTACCTGTCAGACAGTTAACTGTCAGGTCATTAGAACGAGAATGAATGCCGATCACCTGGCCTTCATACACTTCCGCACCATGACCAAGGAACAACTTACCGCGATCCTGTAAGCTGTAAAGTGCATAAGCAACCGCTTTACCTTGACCATTGGAAATCATCACGCCGTTCTGACGACGACCGATTTCACCCGCACGAATATCATCATAGTGGCTGAATGTCGCATACAGCAGACCGGTACCGGAGGTCATCGTCAGAAACTCAGTACGGAAGCCAATCAGCCCACGGCTTGGAATAACATAATCAAGGCGCACACGGCCTTTACCGTCTGGCAGCATATCGCGCAGATCCGCTTTACGCTCACCCAACGCCTGCATCACATCTCCCTGATGCTGCTCTTCAATATCCAGCGTCACCTGCTCGAAGGGTTCTTGCTTGCGCCCATCGATTTCACGGAAGATAACTTTCGGACGGGATACCGCCAGCTCAAAACCTTCACGGCGCATGTTCTCAATCAGAACAGATAAGTGCAATTCACCACGGCCAGAAACACGGAACGCATCCGGATCTTCTGTCTCTTCAACACGCAGGGCGACATTGTGAACCAACTCTTTCTTCAAACGCTCAAGGATTTGGCGTGAGGTGACATATTTACCTTCACGTCCACAGAAAGGGGAGGTGTTAACACAGAAATACATGCTCACCGTCGGCTCATCAACCGCCAGCGGCGGCAGTGCTTCAACAGCATTCGTATCACACAGCGTATCGGAAATATTCAGCTCGCCCAAGCCGGTAATCGCAACGATGTCGCCCGCTTCCGCTTGCTCACTCTCAATACGCTCCAGCCCTAAGTGGCCCAGTACCTTACCGATTTTACCGTTCCGGGTTTTACCTTCGCCATCGATAATCGTGACGTTCTGGTTTGGCTTAACCGTACCGCGCTTGATACGACCAATGCCGATAACACCAACATAGTTATTATAGTCAAGCTGGGAAATCTGCATCTGGAATGCGCCATTCAGGTCAACTTTCGGCGGCTCTACATGATCGACAATCGCCTGATACAACGGCGTCATATCTTCCGCCATATCTTCATGATCAGTACCGGCAATTCCCATCAACGCCGACGCATAGATAATGGGGAAGTCCAGTTGTTCATCAGTGGCGCCCAGGTTAACAAACAGGTCAAACACCTGATCCACAACCCAATCAGGGCGTGCGCCAGGACGGTCAACTTTGTTAATGACCACAATCGGTTTCAAACCATGAGCGAACGCTTTCTGTGTCACAAAACGGGTCTGAGGCATGGGCCCGTCCATAGCGTCGACCAGCAATAATACGCTGTCGACCATAGACATAACACGTTCTACTTCACCGCCGAAATCGGCATGTCCCGGAGTGTCTACGATATTAATACGGTAGTCATTCCATTTAATGGCGGTATTTTTTGCGAGGATAGTAATTCCACGCTCTTTCTCCAAATCATTGGAATCCATCACACGCTCTGTCGCTGTCGCACGGTCACCGAAAGTACCGGATTGTTGCAGCAGCTTGTCAACCAGGGTCGTTTTACCGTGGTCAACGTGCGCGATAATGGCGATATTACGCAATTTTTCGATCACAAACTTTGCCTCAGGCATTTATAGAAATGGCGCGCTATTGTACACACATTGGTCGAAGGACTAAACAGGATCACAATAATCTATGCTTAACAACTTGATAACAATGAAATTGTGATCCCTTTCACGCCTATAAACAGACGCATTCTTGATATAAATGCACTAATATTGTGCGTCTTAGTCATATAATTGCACCAACATAGTGCAATTTTCCCAAATATCCAAGTATCCCATCATCGGTATACCCACGATACAGTATATTGCAAGGTATTAAAAAGTTGGCATGCTTTTCGCAAATGCTTTTCATGATTGAATTGACTCGCACAACTAATTTGACTTTCACAACTACAAGTTTACAAATATGTAATATAGCCTTGTTAAGGTAAAACAATGTGATTGTGTTTTCTTTAGTCTTAATCACGACAATTTTATCAAGACCAACACGAACCAGGAGAAACCAAGTATGTCCGTTGAGCATGTTTTAACCATGATTGAAGAGCATCAGGTGAAGTTTATTGATTTGCGTTTCACTGATACCAAAGGCAAAGAACAACATATGACCATCCCTGCCCATCAGGTTAACTCAGACTTCTTTGAAGATGGCAAAATGTTTGACGGCTCTTCAATTAGCGGTTGGAAAGGGATTAACGAATCTGACATGGTGCTAATGCCAGATACCAGCACCGCCATGCTTGATCCCTTTTTTGACGATGCCACGCTCGTTTTACGTTGTGACATTCTGGAGCCAGGCACCATGCAAGGCTACGACCGCGATCCCCGTTCCATCTCCAAACGTGCTGAAAACTTCCTGCGTTCAAGCGGAATTGCAGATACTGTCCTGTGCGGGCCAGAACCTGAGTTTTTCCTATTTGATGACGTGCGCTTCGGCAGTGCCATGTCCCATTCTTACTATCACATCGATGATATCGAAGCCGCATGGAACTCCGGGACGCAATACGAAGGCGGCAATAAAGGCCATCGGCCTGCGGTAAAAGGCGGTTACGCTCCACTGCCTCCCGTTGATTCTTCTCAGGATTTACGTTCAGCGATGTGTCTGACAATGGAAGAGATGGGGTTGGTTGTGGAAGCTCACCATCATGAAGTGGGAACAGCAGGTCAAAATGAAATCGCGACCCGTTTTAACACCATGACCAAAAAAGCTGACGAAACCCAGATTTACAAATACGTCGTACATAATGTCGCGCACAATTTCGGCAAGACCGCCACCTTTATGCCAAAACCCCTAGTTGGCGATAATGGCTCTGGTATGCACTGCCATATGTCTCTGTCCAAAAACGGCACTAACTTGTTTGCCGGTGACAAATACGGTGGTTTGTCCGAACTAGCGTTGTTCTACATTGGCGGTATTATCAAACATGCTCGGGCACTGAACGCATTTACCAACCCGACAACCAACTCTTATAAACGTCTGGTTCCGGGCTATGAAGCCCCGGTGATGCTGGCCTACTCCGCCCGTAACCGTTCGGCATCTATCCGTATTCCCGTTGTTGCCAGCACTAAAGCTCGCCGTATTGAAATACGTTTCCCTGATCCAGCGGCTAACCCTTATCTGGCGTTCGCCGCTCAGTTGATGGCTGGCCTTGACGGCATCATCAACAAAATCCATCCGGGCGATGCGATGGACAAAAACCTGTATGACCTGCCACCGGAAGAAGCCAAAGAGATCCCTACTGTCGCTTCTTCTCTAGAGGACGCATTGGCGGCATTGGATGCCGATCGTGAATTCTTGACCCGTGGCGGTGTATTCACCGATGACGCCATTGATGCTTATATTGACTTGAAAAACAGTGAAATAGAACGTGTCCGTCTGACACCGCATCCACTGGAATTTGAACTCTATTACAGTGTGTAATTAGCAGCGCCGTTTCCGCTGATCATTTTTTGTTGCCGTGAAACCTTTAGCCCATCTTCGGATGGGCCTTTTTCCTGCTATCTAAATTTCAGGCTTTGACTGGGTTTTACGCTCGAACATGATAAAGTGCACCAAAAAGGTGCAGGAGTGTGGATGAAAACGGAAAATCTGCCCGACAGCGGGCAAATATTAAATTCACTCATTAACAGTGTATTGGTACTGGATACGGATCTCGTCATCCGTTATGCCAATCATGCGGCACTACAATTACTCGCTCAGAGTGCCCGTAAACTATTCGGTACACCTCTTCCAGTACTGTTTAGTTATTTTTCGCTGGATACAGAATTGATGCGTTCTAGTCTGGTCAGCGGCCAGAGTTTTACTGATAACGAAGTCACGTTAGTGGTTGATAACCGCTTTCATATTATGTCGCTCAGTGCCCAACCGATTTCTGAGCAGTTCATCTTGCTGGAACTGGCGCCTATGGATAGTCAACGCCGGTTAAGCCAAGAGCAGGTACAACAAGCTCAGCAGATAGCCGCACGGGAATTGGTTCGGGGGCTGGCGCACGAAATCAAAAACCCCCTTGGTGGATTGAGGGGAGCCGCGCAATTACTTGCAAAAGCACTGCCTGATCCTGCGTTGCAGGAATACACCCAAGTGATTATTGAACAAGCCGACCGATTGCGCCATCTGGTAGACAGATTACTTGGCCCACAGCACCCGGGTGAACGAATTAAGCAAAGCATTCATTATGTCGCTGAACGGGTTTCTCAGTTAGTCTCGCTAGAAATGCCGGATAACGTCACACTGGTAAAAGATTACGATCCCAGTTTGCCAGAACTGGCCCACTACCCTGATCAAATTGAACAGGTGCTACTGAATATCACCCGTAACGCCTTGCAAGCGCTAGGAAAACAGGGCGGGATGATTACCCTGCGCACTCGTACCGCTTTTCAAATTACCTTGCATGGTAAGCGCTATCGTCTGGCTGCCAGAATTGATGTGGAAGATAACGGGCCAGGTATCCCGCCACAAATTCAGGACACCTTGTTTTACCCAATGGTCAGTGCTCACGAAGGTGGAACCGGCCTTGGTCTATCCATTGCTCGCAATTTAATAGACCAACATTCCGGCAAAATAGAATTTACCAGTTGGCCGGGGCACACAGAATTTTCTATCTACTTACCCATTAAGAAATAGAGGATAACGATGCAACAGGGAAAAATCTGGATCGTCGATGATGACAGTTCAATCCGTTGGGTACTGGAGCGGGCGTTAAGTAACGCGGGGATGGAATGTACCAGTTTCGCAGACGCTGATAGCGCACTGGCCGCACTGGCCCAAAACACACCTGATGTACTGATTTCGGATATCCGTATGCCGGGGATGAATGGACTAAACCTGCTAAATAATATCAAACAGAGCAATCCGTTGCTGCCAGTCATCATCATGACCGCCCATTCTGATCTGGATGCCGCGGTCAGTGCTTATCAGCAAGGGGCTTTTGATTATTTACCAAAACCCTTTGATATTGACGAAGCCGTCGCCTTACTGGAACGAGCGCTTAGCCACTCTCGCGATCAGAACCAATCAACTAAAAGTCCACAGATCATCACCTCGGTTTCAGACATGATAGGCGAAGCGCCTGCCATGCAGGACGTTTACCGCATTATCGGCCGCCTCTCCCGTTCCTCTATCAGCGTCTTGATTAATGGCGAATCTGGTACTGGGAAAGAGCTGGTGGCCCATGCGCTGCATCGTCACAGCCCACGGGCCAATAAACCATTTATTGCCCTTAACATGGCCGCCATTCCTAAAGATTTGATTGAATCAGAGCTGTTTGGCCATGAGAAAGGGGCTTTCACCGGCGCTAATCAGGTACGTCATGGCCGGTTTGAACAAGCCAATCATGGCTCACTGTTTCTTGATGAAATTGGTGATATGCCTCTGGATATTCAAACCCGTCTGTTACGGGTATTGGCGGAAGGCCAGTTCTACCGAATTGGCGGCTATGCTCCTGTGAAAGTGGATGTACGGATTATCGCGGCAACCCATCAGGATCTAGAGCGCTTGGTAGAGAAAGGCAAATTCCGTGAAGATCTCTACCACCGCCTCAATGTTATTCGTATGCAATTACCGCCCTTACGCGACAGAGTGGAGGATATCCCTCGCCTGACTCGCCATTTCCTACAACAGACGGCCAAAGAACTAGGCGTAGAAACAAAGATTCTCCATCCTGACGCAGAAATGGCCTTAATGCGTTTACCCTGGCCGGGCAATGTTCGCCAGTTGGAAAACATCTGTCGTTGGCTGACAGTCATGGCAGCAAGTCAGGAAGTATTGGTACAAGATTTGCCGCCTGAATTATTTGAATCCCATCATATTGAAACCAGCGCGACAACATCTGTAAATACAATACCTGCAAATACAGTAACCGCACCCGCAAATACGACACCTACAAATACAATACCGGAAAACTGGTCGCAGCTACTTGCCCAGTGGGCGACAAGCGCCTTGAAAAATGGTCAGCAGGATCTGCTATCTGAAGCATTACCGTTATTGGAGCGTACCTTACTTGATTGTGCACTTAAGCATACCAAAGGCCACAAACAAGATGCTGCGCGATTGCTAGGTTGGGGACGCAATACTATTACACGGAAGTTAAAAGAACTTGGGTTGGAGTAAGGAGATAACATCTCCAACCCTATAACCATTTTGTGGAATTTAATATATCAGATTCCCCATTAGCAAGATTAAATAACCGATCTCGATCACACTTTATATTGTCTATTCAGACAAGAAAATCACCCCACCTAAAACCGCTGTCACTGTTATTCCCAGCACGAGTAATGCTGCCGTAACAGAAAGATGACATTAGCAAAATCTCCAAATTGATTAACAAAGCCAGTGCTGAAACTCAAGCAGTAAAACCATCGATATAGAACAGAGATCGTTATAACTGATTGACTGGCTGTATTATATCTGATAAAACCGGCATCAAACATGATTAATTTACGATCAATCGAGATAATAGAATCGACAAAAGGCAAGATTGAGCAGTATCTATCACCCTCCAATTGAAAACGACAATTTTGTCCAAGTGAACCAGAGCGTATGTGACTGCTCCCCGCCGTAAAAACGGCGAGGCTTCCCACTTCTCAGGCCGCCACCGTCTTTATGACGGATTTACGCTGGCCTCCGTG
>NZ_LOIC01000015.1 GCF_001684335.1 Photorhabdus namnaonensis | reverse complement strand
GAGGTTTGGGATTTTTGGCAATTGATCAGATCGCAAAAATCGGACTGAGTTCCCTTCCAGTGATCTATTATTTTGAAAATTTATTTATTAAAGCCAGTTCTTCCGCTTAAAATAGAGATACGGTGCAAGACCGGCAGCAATCATTAAACCAATTGCGCCCGGATAACCAAATGTCCAATGTAACTCCGGCATAAATTCAAAGTTCATACCATAACTTGAAGCCACCAGCGTTGGCGGCAGGAATACCACAGAGACAACCGAGAAGATTTTGATAATCCGGCTCTGTTCAATATTGATAAAACCCATTGCCGCCTGCATCAAGAAATTAACTTTCTGAAACAGGGATTCATTATGTGGCAATAGCGATTCAATATCCCGCAATATTTCACGGGCCTGCTCCAGTTGATCACCCGGCAAACGTGCTCGTCTTACCAAGAAATTAAGCGCACGCTGAGTATCCATAAGACACAAGCGAACTTTCCAGCCGATATCTTCCTGTTCAGCAAGACTGGACAAGGCAATATCAAACTCATCACCCTGTTTCCCTTCCATAATGACCCGGCTCAGGGATTCCAGCACGCTGTAAATATTTTCGATAACATCAGCCAACTGTTCGATCTTGGTTTCAAACAGATCCATCAGCACTTCATAAGCATTGCCATCAACCAATGTCTGATTACGAGCACGCATACGATACAATCGGAACGCAGGGAGCTCCCGCTCTCGCAATGTATAGAGACGACCATCACGAATAGTAAATGCAACTGTTGCGTTGCCAGCATGGTCTTCCGCGTCTTCAAAGTAAAAAAATGAGTGAACGTGTATCCCGTCTTCATCTTCAAAAAAACGCGCCGACGCCTCAATGTCATCCAGTTCCGGTCGGGTTGCCAGAATTTGGCCTAATTCATTTTGAACTTGCAGCCTATCTTGCTCTGCCGGTTCAACCAAATCTACCCATAAGGAATCAGATAACTTTTCTCCCTCTTCAAATTCAAGACGGAGCAGGCGATTATTCTCTAACTTAAATGCGCTCAGCATGTATCATAAGTCTCCTTTACTCCCTACGTGATCGTAAGGCGCGAATGTTACGCTTAGAAGAAAAAGCCTGTCAACATTCAACCTGGATATTATTTCTAGACTATTTCAAGTCTGGCATAAGCAGCAACCAGCCACTTAATCCCTTCCCCTTGAAACGCGATTTGCAATCGGCTATGTTCACCACTCCCCTCCATATTGACAATGGTTCCTTCACCAAATTTAGGGTGACGAACACGTTGTCCAAGGGCATAACCGCTATCATTGGCACTGATAGGCGTGCCCAACCGACTATGGCTAACTGGACGAGATACTGTCGCCCGTAACCGAACTTCTTCAATACATTCTGACGGCAGTTCCCCAATAAAACGAGATGGCCGATGATAAACCTCTTTACCATATAAACGGCGACTTTCAGCATAAGTGATAGTCAGCTTTTCCATTGCTCGTGTCAGACCCACATAAGCCAAGCGACGCTCCTCTTCCAGACGTCCACCTTCTTCAATCGACATCTGGCTTGGAAACATGCCTTCTTCCATGCCAACAATAAATACTTGTGGGAACTCCAGTCCCTTAGCCGAATGCAATGTCATTAGTTGCACTGAATCCTGATAGGCATCAGCCTGACCTTCTCCCGATTCCAGCGCGGCATGGGAAAGAAACGCCTGCAATGGCGTCAAATCTTCATCCTCTTCCTGATAGCTAAACTGACGAGTCGCGGTGACAAGTTCTTCAAGGTTTTCAATACGCGCCTGCGCTTTTTCACCTTTCTCCTGCTGATACATCGCTCGCAGGCCAGAATCACGGATAATCCTGTCAGTCTGAACATGCAATGGCATCTCTTCAGTTTCTGTTGATAACGCGTCAATCAGTTCAATAAAACGTTGCAAGGAAGCAGCGGCTCGCCCGGCCAGCACTTTCTCTTGCAGCAATATCTGGCAACAGTCCCACAAGGTTTGCTGCCGCTCCCGCGCCGCCTGACGCACAATATCTAATGTTCTGTCACCAATGCCACGGGTAGGCGTATTCACTACACGTTCAAACGCCGCGTCGTCATGACGATTGGCGATCAGACGCAAGTAAGCCAGTGCATCTTTAATTTCCTGACGTTCAAAGAATCGTTGACCACCATAAATACGGTACGGCATTGATGCCTGTAACAGCGCCTCTTCCAATACACGAGATTGAGCGTTGCTGCGGTAAAGTATGGCGCAATTTTTCAGAGCGCCCCCATTTTCAAGCCAGTTTTTAATCCGGCTAACCACATAGCGGGATTCATCCAGTTCATTGAATGCACAATAAAGGGAGATGGGTTCACCCTCTACGCCATCAGTCCACAGATTTTTACCCAAGCGATCACTGTTATTGGCAATCAATGTATTGGCAACTTTCAGAATATTACTAGTGGAACGGTAATTTTGCTCCAAACGGATAGTTTCCGCACCAGAAAAATCTTTCAGGAAACGCTGAATATTCTCAACTTGCGCCCCACGCCAACCATAAATAGATTGATCATCATCCCCGACAATCATCACTTTGCCTGTTTCCCCTGCCAACAGATGAATCCAAGCATATTGAATACTGTTAGTGTCCTGAAACTCATCCACCAGAATATTAGTAAAGCGGCCCCGGTAATGTTGCAGGATCTGAGGTTTATTCAGCCACAACTCATGCGCTCGCAGTAAAAGCTCGGCAAAATCCACTAACCCGGCCCGATCACAAGCTTCTTGGTAAGCTTGATAAATTTTCTGCCATGTCGCCTCAACAGGATTGCCATAACTTTCAATATGTTGTGGCCGCAATCCTTCATCTTTTTTACCATTGATGTACCACATGCCTTGACGAGCAGGCCATTGTTTATCATCCAAATTCATCGCTTTGATAATGCGTTTAAGCAGACGATGTTGATCTTCGCTGTCAAGAATCTGAAAATCCTGTGGCAAATTGGCATCCAGATGATGTGCTCGTAACAAACGATGAGCCAAACCGTGGAATGTACCAATCCACATGCCGCCTTGACTGGTGCCGATCAAGTTTTCAATCCGATGGCGCATCTCCGCAGCCGCTTTATTGGTGAAGGTCACGGCCATAATGGAAAATGGCGAAGCCTTCTCCACCGACAACAACCAAGCAATTCGGTGTACCAGAACTCGGGTTTTACCACTCCCCGCGCCAGCTAATACCAACATATTGGTCCGCGGAGCAGCTACAGCTTCCCGTTGTTTGTCATTCAGACTTTCGAGCAGATAGGAGACGTCCATAGTTACCATCAATTGATTAGACAGCGACCCGAGGTTGCTGTGTTTTTATACAGAATAATTTCTTGATTATATCAATGCTGTCAAAGAAGCCAAATTGTAAATCTCAATGTGAGGCAGCAGGCGGCTTTCCGTTGTCTGCAATAGCTTTTTGTTCTTAGTATTTATCCAACAAGCCTGCATACCACTACGCAGTGCCCCTGCCACATCAGTATTCAAATCATCACCGACATGTAAGATTTGACCAAGCTGTAAATCCAGGCGATCCGCAGCCAAACGGTACATATCGCTGCAAGGTTTTGAGCGCCCGTCAGGGCCAGCTTTCAGCACAAATTTAAAATAAGGGGCCAGACCACAGGCGGCAGGTTCCGCATTACCATTAGTAATGGCGACTAGTGGCATCTGTTCAGCAAGTGCCGCCATAGTTTTATGTGTTGATTCAGGAATATCAATCCGATTACGCCAGAGTGTGAAATGCGCCATGACATCATCGGCCCCTCGATCAGCGTCTTCACCACTAAAACCGTAATGACAAAACATCAACCTTGAACAATGCCAACGCCATAAAGTCATGTCATGATAAATTTCAGGGTATTGCTCCAATGTTAATTCACGGAAAGCATATAGATCCTGATAATTAAGGTGACTGAACCTAGGATCATACTGCCGTACAAAATTCAGTACTTCCTCTTCTGTCTTATCCATGACTGGATGATTATCATACAGCGTATCATCCAGATCAAATGTCATCGCTAACACTGGCGCAAGAGGCCGGTAAAAACGCATTACGATTTCCCCCGTTTGGCTCTGGGATGGGCTACATCATACACTTTTGTCAAATGCTGGAAATCCAAATGAGTATAGATTTGTGTGGAGGATAAGCTTGCATGGCCCAGCAATTCCTGAACTGCGCGTAAATCACCGCTGGATTCCAGAATATGAGTGGCAAAAGAGTGGCGCAATTTATGAGGATGAATATGGCTGCTCATTCCCTGGCGTATTCCCCACTGCGCAAATCGTTTTTGTACATTACGGGTTGATATCCGCCGCCCACTCTTTGAGACAAAAACAGCATTATCCTCCGGCTCGAAGAGCTCCCGCATCACCAACCAACGATTAAGCCATTCAATCGCGGTACGTCCCAAAGGCACCTTCCGCTCTTTACTGCCTTTACCTGAAACCCATACTTCTCCACTTCCAAGATCCAAATGCCGGCAATCAAGGCCCACCAACTCCGACAAACGTAACCCAGCACCATACATCACTTCCAACATCGTCCGGTCACGCACCGATAATGGATCATTAAAATCGATATTCAGCAGTTGGTTCACTTCATCCACATCGATATTTTTCGGCAAATGACGCTTAGTTCCCGGCGTGCTAACAGTTTTACTCGGGTTAACGGAAATTTCACCTTGAATCACCTGCCAATCAAGGAAGCTGCGCAAGGAAGATAAACGCAATGCCAAGCTCGCTGACTGTAAACCAGCCCGACGACTACGCGTTACCAACATTCTCACCTTCGCGGGATCAAGATCTTTCCATTGGCTGACACCCATTTCTAAAATCATCTCAGCCAATGTGGCAAGCTGGCGACGGTAATTGATGATAGTCACTGGACTTAACCGACGCTCTACCCTGAGGTAGCGCAAAAATGCCTCAATCGGCTCCAGTAACCGGTCAGTTTCCTGCATCATATGCGTTTAATCCAACGAGATAGTATATCCGGCAATAACTTAGCCAGATGCTCAAGCATGTCAGTTCCCATACCTTCTTGATAATGTTGATGGTTCCGGCTGTTAAATATTACCATACCCAGTTCGCCCCTCGTTCCCAGTAGAGAGACAGCAACCGAACCTACCTGCCGAACTTGCGGCAACAACAATAAAATTTCCGGCCCATTTAGCATACCGAGATAGTGGTTTTTATTACCAAAACGCTGAATACGGATTGGTTCAAAAGCATTGCGAGAAAGCGCTAAATTAGGTGCGTCAAGTGGTGCGCCAATATGCCATTTGTCATTGAAAAGACGGATGCTGGCACTATTTAACCCCATATTCTTAGCCCATGCACTTAACCGACTAAGCATGTCTTGCAAACTCTCTGCCGCAACCAAATCAATCAGTAACTTAAGCAACTGCTCAAACAGTTGTTCATTCACTCTAGCCTGTTCCATGAGCCGAGTTATATCTTCTTCCAGATAAGCAATCCGCGCTCTCTGGCGGTTCATATACCATTCAACCAAAGAAACCGTTTCTCGTACCGGGTGAGGAACCCGCATCTGTTCAACGACACATGCATTACGGATAAAGAAATTGGGGTTTTCCAGCAAATAATCCACGACAGTCTGATCATCAAGTATGTCATTGATGTTCAACTGCTCTTCTTTTTTCTCCATCTTCGATGCTCCGCAGCTCAAAACAGAATCGATTACAAATGAATTGCGCCATCATAAACATGCGTCGCCGGCCCCGTCATATAGAGCGGTTTTCCCGGCCCGTCCCAACAGATAAACAGTGAACCTCCCGGCAAATCTACCCGAACATGATTGTCGAGCAGTTGCTGCTGAATGCCTACTGCTACCGCTGCGCAAGCACCACTGCCACAAGCTTGGGTTTCCCCAACGCCACGTTCATAAACCCGCAAGCGGATATGACCACGGTTTAAAATTTGCATAAAACCAATATTCGCCCGTTCAGGAAATCTTTCGTGGCTTTCCAACGCTGGCCCCAAAATTTCTACTTCGGCCGTTTCCACGTCCGGCACTTGAATCACACAATGAGGATTCCCCATAGAGACAACACCACAAAGAACCGTTCTCTCTACTACCCGTAAAATATAGGTTTTTTCTGCCCTTAACGCCCGAAATGGCACATGATGCGGCTCAAATTCAGGTTCCCCCATATTAACGCAAACCTGCTCATCATTGGTGATGCTCAACACCATCCGTCCCGATTGCGTGCTGACTTTAATATCACGCTTATTAATTAAGCCTTTAAGACGGACAAAACGGGCAAAACAACGCGCTCCATTGCCACACTGTGCAACTTCGCTACCGTCAGCATTAAAAATACGATAGTGAAAATCCATATCTGGATCATAAGGCGCTTCAACAATTAACAACTGATCGAAGCCCACACCAGTATGTCTATCTGCCAAACGGCAGATTAGCTCTGGTGAGAAATAAACATTTTGGGTCACAGCATCAACGACCATAAAGTCATTACCCAGACCATGCATTTTGGAGAACTGCATATCATGCTCCACGTAAGCCGTAGTCATTGACTATCGGCTTATCTCGCTTATTTCTGAGAGGTGCTATCCACTTTCTGCCCTTGCTGCTCAGTATTCGCGGGAATCTGAGACGCAGTTGTCGCCTTCTCGGTTGATGGTTGTTCTGGAGGAAAATAGAGAGGGCCTTTTAGTCCACAGCCGGAAAGTATCAATAAGGTTATGATAGCCAGAAATCCGCGTAATTTTTTCTTCATTGCATTAATGCCTGTAATTCATACGTCAATATTCTCTATAATCGCAGTTAGACCTCGAAAAGCAAATAGGAAATGAAGATGAACGACAGTGAATTTCACCAGTTAGCTGACCAACTAATGTTTTATATCGAAGGGCAGTTGGATAATTACGATGGCAATGCTGATATCGACTGTGAAACCAATGGCGGTGTCATGACCCTCAGCTTTGATAATGACAGCAAAATTATTATCAATCGTCAGGAACCGTTTCATCAAATCTGGCTGGCAACCAAAAGCGGGGGTTATCATTTTGACTACAAACAAGGTCAGTGGATTTGTGACCGCAGCGGCGACAATTTTTTAACCATGCTAGCACACGCCATCACCGAGCAAAGTGGCGAACAGTTCAGTTTTTCGTAATTGAACCTACCCCGCGCCGCGGGGTAAATCAGTAATGAGACACAGAACGATAAAATTCTGACCGCTCTTCTTTACCATTCTCACCATCATGCGTTACACATAAATGTGAAAAAGATGAGCCACTAAATGGAATAACCTGAATCTGCCCTTCCATTTGGACAATCTGATAAAACTGCGGCAAGTTAAAGTTGATAAAACTTGATCCGTAGGTAAACCGATCATGAGATGAAGAATAAAACCGGCTGACGTCACGAACCAACTCTTCCTTACTTCCCTCACAATGAGAATAGATTTCTACCCGGTTGGTTTCATCCAGAATATAGATATTAAAACTTTTACTATCTTGCGTATTTTCGAAGAAAAATTGAATAATGCCCTCGCTGGCAAAACCATCAACTACCGCGGGCAAATGTGTCTCTTTGGTATTAATTTTCACCGGCAACCCATGCAATTTGTTATTAGAAATCGCTCCATAGAATTCCACGGCATTTTCCAATTTCTGTACAGATACATTTAGACGCTCAAAGAACAACCCCCAAGTCTGGCCGGCAATACGTAACGCTTTAAAACGACCAGGGTCCTGACGATTGCTGGATAAACGTAACTCAATACATTCAGATACCAGTTGCTGGATACGAGTTCGGATAAGCCCTCGTAAATGTTCGCTGTAACAGAACACTTCAACCGCCGCTGGCGGCGCGGCATCTTGATGCATCTTGCCCAATATGGTCTTCAACGCTTCCAGCACAGATTGTTCACCACTAAAGTGTAAGGTCCGCACTTCATTCCATGAATTACGGTAAAGTAAGTCAATACTTTCCACTAAACATTGTTGCGATTCACCAAAGCTGAATACATCAAGCTTACGGAAATCAAAATGTACAACCTGATTAGAGAATTCAGCCGTTGGATCTTTCTCCAAATTGACAATAATTGCCAAATGGCGAATTTCACACGGACTATAAAGTGCTTTCGGTGTCGGCGCTGGCAAACGGATAGGGAAATGAGCGGAAATATCGTTAATCAATTCATGCAGTTTCAGTTCATCACATTGGGTGTCGCCATGATGAATATGGATACACGATTTCTCTGTTAACAAACCATTAAAATAGGTCCACGATACCAGTTTATTGAGATAACGATTATATTCCAGAGGTTGATGACCAATAATCGATCCAATCGTCGGCGCCTGATTGTAAAGATACCAACCGCTGCGGTTTGCACGTCCTTGAGGAACATAGATAAATGTTAAATTTGTCTCTGACAGGTCTGGCGAAATTTGCGGATTAACCAGCGTTACTTTTCCTGGCAATGCTTCAAATGCAGCATAAAGTTTACGCGTCAGCACACCAATATCCTGTGGACTGGCACTAACACTCAGATTATTACGGCGGGCAAAACGGATAAGATTACGGTAACTCTGCATCATGGTATCAAGCAGTTCATTATGCGCATCACGAACTTGTTCAATTTTCCATGAGTTGCGGTTATCCAAAATTTTCAACCGCTCTGGTTCCCACTTCCATTCATAGACCAGTTGAGTCAGAACCTGGCGTCGCCAGCCAATGCAACCTTTATCATCCTGATTAAGAGAGAGCTTTTCACAGACTTTTAAATAAAAACATCGACGTATTAGATCTAAACGGGTCGTATCATTAATTTCCGTCAGATAACGGGTAACACGCTCAAGCATCATGCTGTATGCATCAAGGCCAAAGGAGACTATTTCACCAGCATGCAAGCGCTGTTTCATATCCATTGCCAGTAACTTACCATTGGGATATTCCCAAGAATAGGCCTCCAGTAATAAGCTTTTTAATACGGCTTTATAAGGGGAATCGATACTTTTGTAGAGTTGCCATAAGCTAGCGCCAAAATACTCTTCAGCGGATAACTCACCCAATCCACCAAGATCAAGCCACTCATTTGGCGTCAAAACACCTTGCGCATAAAGGGATAAAACATATTCATCATAATGACGTTCTTCTTCTACGGGCACCATTTCCCATAACAAACGTTTACCCGCCATACGTACAGCGGTGCGGTAAAATTCATCCAGTAATAGAATATGCTGAGTAGAACCGCAATCCTCACCGCCGAGACTACCACTCGTATTATGGCGAAAACGGTTTTCATCAATAAGAAAAAAGTTAACTTCAATACCAAGCGCTGCCGCCCATTGTTCAATAAGCGTGCACTTACGTTGCAGCAAAAGGCGCTCATCATTATCCAGCCATGACTGATGACATACCCAGATATCTAAATCAGAGCAACCGCTCTGCCCAATTGATGAGGTACTGCCCATTGAGTAAATACCGGTAATAGGCAGTTCGCCATTGGCAGGCTGTTCTATGAAGTGTTCTAATTTACTTTCTAAATCATTAAGATAAGATTTTTGTGTTTCATCATGCACGAAAAAACATACGCCGCAGGGAACATTACCGTTAATGTAACCTGGCATCATCGGATGATGATAATGCAATAATACTGGCAGTAAACTGTATACCTGCTTAAATTCCGCACTCATGGCGGTGGAGGCGCGTTCTAACCTGAGTTGGTTTATCGCATCCAGTCTCTGCTTCAGTGTTTCGATATAAAGGTACAAGACGTCTCGCCCGATTGAGTTCCAGTGCCCAGATAAATCCCCCGTTTCCGGCTGTTATAGCTTGATGGAATTATTTAGAATGATTTTTACCAATTTATTACCGGAAACGTGATCAATTTAACACCTTGTCGATAAACCGTAAAGTCAGTAAAGCAATTGAGTTGCGATGTCCTATCGTACTAAAAATCAAATAATACATTGTTATATATGGAAATAATCGAAAAACCCATACTGTTTATACTTTCTTATACGAAAGAATTTTTCTCCACCCATTTTTTTAAACTAATACGTATAATACCTTGTTATCATCAATCCGATGAAAATGACTCCGTTGGCTATATTTTAATTAATGATTCTTTTCATTCAGGATTCCTTAATTACAGAAATAGTTTACTGAAAAAGTTAATTCATAATTAAATCAACCTATTTCCATTGCCATAAAAATAATTTAAAAATTAAAATTTATTTTATACTTTAACATAACCAGCATACCTTCTTCTTAGCCCCCTAGCTGGAAAAAAAAGTGCTGAAGTGTTAAAACGAGTGCTATGTTTTTCATTTATATGACGGCTGAAAAGCCCGAGAAATACCAACATCTATGTCAACTAAAACCATCCGTATCGCAACCCGGCAAAGCCCTCTAGCCATGTGGCAGGCGCTGTATGTTCAGCAAAAACTACAACAATGTCACCCAGATCTGGAAGTTCAATTGGTCCCGATGGTAACCAAGGGCGATGTCATTCTGGACACGCCTCTGGCAAAAATCGGAGGAAAAGGGCTGTTTGTCAAAGAGTTAGAATTAGCTCTGCTTGAAGGCCGAGCCGATATCGCTGTCCATTCAATGAAAGATGTCCCGGTCTCTTTTCCAGAAGGATTAGGTCTGGTCACTATTTGTGAACGTGATGATCCTCATGACGCTTTCGTCTCTGTCAAATATCCTTCTCTTGATGAATTGCCAACAGGCAGCACTGTTGGCACATCAAGTTTACGCCGTCAGTGTCAACTCCGTGAATTACGTCCTGATCTGATTATCCGTGACCTTCGGGGCAATGTTGGAACCCGCCTGAACAAGTTGGATAATGGTCACTATGACGCAATCATCCTCGCCGTCGCAGGATTGAAAAGGTTAAAACTGCATGAACGTATCCGTATACCATTGACGGCAGAACAATCATTACCTGCCGTTGGTCAAGGAGCGGTAGGAATTGAATGCCGCCTTGACGACCAACAAACACAAACTCTGTTAGCGCCATTAAACCACTATGATACAGAAATCTGTGTTCTTGCCGAACGTGCAATGAATACCCGGCTAGAAGGGGGCTGCCAAGTACCAATAGGTAGCTATGCCATTTGGCAGGATGGGAAAATCTGGTTACGGGCATTAGTTGGCGCTCCCGATGGTAGCATGATGATTCGCGGTGAGAGAACAGCTTTACCAAAAGACGCTTGCCAGGCAGGAATTGAATTGGCAGAAGAGTTATTAGAACGGGGCGCTCGGGAAATTCTAACCGAAATTTATCGAGGAAATCCCCCCACATGAGCATTCTGGTGACTCGTCCTGCTCCTGCCGGAGAGGAACTAGTCAGAAAGTTACAGGCTGCGGGAAAAACAGCTTTCAGCGCACCTTTAATCAATATTCACCCAGGTTCAGAGCTGCCGCAGCTCGCTGAGAAGCTTAACCATCTAAATACCTGTGATATGGTATTTCTGTTGTCAAAAAATGCAGTTTATTACGCAAACTCACAGTTAAATAAAATTAATCTGTCATGGCCCGACAAGCTGATTTATTATGCTATTGGCAGATCAACCGCTCTGGCTTTTCATCAACTAACGGGTATGAATGTTATCTGGTCATCAGAGGGTGAGACCAGCGAAATCCTGCTAAAACTACCATCACTACATCAGGTTGAAAATAAACAAGCTTTGCTGCTCAGAGGAAATGGCGGACGTGAACTTATTGCCCGGACGCTGACAGAAAGAGGCGCCACAGTTAATTATTGTGAATGTTATTTCCGCCAGCCAGTAGACTACCCGGCAGCAGAATTCAGTGCCCACTGGCAAAAGTATGGAGTACAAACTTTAGTTGTAACCAGTGGCGAAATACTGCAACTGTTATATAACTTAATACCCGAAAGTGATCGAAACAGGTGGTTATTGCATTGCCGCCTGATTGTGGTAAGCGAGCGTCTTGCACATACCGCCCGGAACTTGGGCTGGCAGGATGTTAAAGTTGCAAAAAGTGCAGATAACAACGCCTTAATTCAGGCACTAGAATAAACTGACATGGGATGCCCACTATGACGGAGCAAAAACAGTCCTCCGAGACAGTTGAACAAACAAAAACTACGGTTGAAAACTCGCAACAGCCCGAAACCGAGCCTCAAAAGCAAAAACGTTCTGGCACGCTAAAAAACCTTATCGCTATTGCAATCATGCTGGCAATCGGCGGCGGTCTTTATTATTACGGACAGCAGCAAAGCCATTTACTGAGCACAGAGAACCACGAGCTACGCCAACAACTGGAATCACTGAAACAACAGCAATCACAGGATAAACAGCATATTGAAGCGCTGTTTAAAGAACAATCACAGACTTTAAGCCATTTCGCCGCACAAAATAATCAACTGGGTAATAGCCTGCAAGAGTTACAGGCCAAAATCTCTGCGTTATCCAGCTCTGATGTAAAAAGCTGGCTACTGGCACAAGCCGATTTTCTAGTCAAAATGGCAGGCCGAAAATTATGGAATGACCAAGATATAGTCACCGCCGCTGCTCTGTTGAAAAATGCAGATGCCAGTCTCGCTGAAATGAATGATCCAAGCTTGATTGAAATCCGTCGAGCAATTACGCAAGACATCAGTACATTATCCGCCATTAGTCAGATTGATTTTGACGGCATTATCCTGCGAGTTAATCAGCTTTCTAACCAGATAGATAACCTGCGTCTGGCTGACAATACAACCGATGGTTCGCCAATGGACGAAGATAATGATGAATTAACCGGTACATTATCTGAATGGCGCCAGAATCTGAGCAAAAGCTGGAAGAGTTTCATGGATAATTTCATTACCATCCGTCGCCGGGATACCACAGCAGAGCCATTACTGGCGCCAAATCAAGATATCTATCTACGAGAGAATATCCGAGCTCGTCTGTTAATTGCCGCCCAAGCAATACCGCGTCATCAAGGTGAAGTTTTTAAACAGTCATTAGAAACGGTTTCAACTTGGGTTAGAGCTTATTTTGATATCAACGATCCCAATACCAAAGCATTCCTGGAAGAAATTGATTCATTAAGCCAACAACCGATTTCCATCACTGCGCCAGACCAACTTTCAAGCCAGCCTTTACTGGAAAAATTGATGCAAACTCGGGTTCGCAGCTTACTTTCCCAATCTTCTGAAACCAACCAGGGGGGTTAAGTTATGCTGAAAGTTCTATTACTGTTCGTGGTACTCATTGTTGGTATTGTGCTTGGCCCAATCGTTGCCGGCCATCAGGGATACGTTCTGATTCAAACTGACAATTACAACATTGAAACCAGTGTTACCGGCCTGTTCATTATATTTGCTCTTTTACAACTGGCACTCTGTCTCCTTGGTTGGTGCTACCGCAGAGTTATACGCACAGGCTCACGTACCCGTGGCTGGTTCCTTGGACGCAAACGCAGCCGTGCCCATGCCCAAACAAAAGAAGCGCTGATCAAACTGGCAGAAGGCGATTTCAAACAAGTTGAGCAATTACTGACCCGTAACGCTGATCATGCAGAACAACCTGTGGTCAACTATTTACTGGCGGCTGAAGCCGCTCAACAACGCGGGGATGAATTCCGTACCAATCAATATCTGCAACGTGCGGCAGAAGTCGCAGACAATAATCAGTTACCGGTGGACATTACTCGTGTACGCATTCAACTTGCGCAAGGTGAAATTCATGCAGCCCGTCATGGTGTAGACAAGCTATTAAATCAGGCTTCGCGCCATCCAGAAGTCTTACGCCTGGCTGAACAGGCTTATATGAAATCAGGAGCTTACCAGTCACTGATTGATATACTACCGGTAATGGAAAAAATCCATCTACATGATGAGTTACAAATTCACAAATTGCGCCAGCAAGCCTATATCGGCCTGATGAATCAGTACATGGCAGAACAAGGCAGCGAAGGCTTAAAACGTTGGTGGCATGATCAAAGCCGAAAAATTCGTCACGATGTGGCTTTACAAGTTGCAATATCTGAACATTTAATTGAATGTGATGACCATGAAACTGCACAAAAGATCATTTTGGAAAGTTTAAAACGTCAATACGACGAACGTTTACTCTTATTGATTCCACGCTTAAAAAGCGAAGATCCAAAACCGATACAAAACGCGTTGGATCATCAGCTAAAGCAACATGGTTCAACTCCCCTGCTAAACAGTACGCTTGGGCAAATTGCTTTACGCCACGGAGAATGGGAAAAAGCAGTAAAAGATTTTAAAACCGCATTAGCCCAACGTCCTGATGCACATGATTATGCTTGGTTAGCAGATGCATTGGATAAACTGCGTAAACCAGAAGAGGCGGCACAAGTTCGTCGCGAGGGATTAGTACTCACTTTGAAGCGTGAGAGTAATGTAGTTAAGAGCGATCTCGTTAATAGCAATAGTGTCAGCTAATACAGTAGCCTTTAATCTATCCATCGCCATTCCTTTACAAGTTTTTCATGTCACTGATTAAAAATGCCCCACACGGGGCATTTTTCTAACCATATTTTTTGGCAAAATCTTCATCGGAAGTACAAAGATAAATAATAAATTCAATAAATGAGATCAGTGTAGGAATAAATGTCCAGCAAAATAACAGATATAAAATCCCCATACCGATTTTGCCCAGATAAAATTTATGAGCGCCAAAGGAACCAAGGAAAAACGCCAACAATGCAGCAACAATACGGCTATTACTACCGGAAGAATAAGCCTTTATCATCGCGCCACAATGTGGGCATGATTGTGCAGACTCATGCAACATTCGACCACAACCAAAGCATCCAATCATTTTTGACATCAATATTCCCCTTAAGATAAGTTTAGGAACGAAGTAACTGAATTAATTTTATAGCAAAAAACTAACCATCATATTTTCAGTTCTGTTTATATTAGATAGTAATACCTAAACAGTATATAAACCTACCAGATATATCTTTTAGAAATAAAAAAAACACCTACCTTAAAAACAAAGATAGGTGTACAAATACAATCAGGTCTACAGACGGATAGTGCCTCACTCAACGTTGAGTCCGGTCGGCGATGAAAAGAGGGTTATATCTTACTCATCTGTGACATGGACAATAGGCACCGATAATCGGCTCTGCATCATCCCTGGGTTTATGAAGCATACGCAATCATAAGAAATAGGATGAGCATCTACGTTTATAGTAATGCATTTAGCGTGCCAACTTTTATTCAAATGAAAGCTGCCTCGCTTCATCAGCTATTTCTCTATTTATTACAACAACAAATCGAATCATCACAAAATCCATTTTATGCACTGTCTCTTATTTGAGACAAAACACAAGGTATTTATTATTTTCATTATAATTCAATTGGTTATAAGTCTCTTATTTGAGACAGCTAATATATCAATTGTCGTCAAAATACAAAAAATAAGAAATTTACATACAAAACAAATAGTTATTTTCAAAAAAATAATCCACTAAATTTGCATCAACAGAGCACAACTTGAAGGTGCATGGATTAGGAAGGGAAACAAAAAGTCGGAGAGAGGGCAAAAAGGGATAAAATGCAAAAAACCCTGCATTGCAGGGTTCTTTTAGAATTTGGTCGGCGAGAGAGGATTCGAACCTCCGACCCACTGGTCCCAAACCAGTTGCGCTACCAAGCTGCGCTACTCGCCGAAATTTTCTGTATTTTCTATTTCTTCTTTTCTCTTTTTTATGGTGCGAAAGGGGGGACTTGAACCCCCACGTCCGTAAGGACACTAACACCTGAAGCTAGCGCGTCTACCAATTCCGCCACCCTCGCGTGTCATAAAAAAGATGGGGTGGCTAATGGGACTCGAACCCACGACAACTGGAATCACAATCCAGGGCTCTACCAACTGAGCTATAGCCACCATAACAACTATTTACTGCTAAACACTTAACTACCCAACAGCGTAATACATCACCGCAGCTCTTGCACGCAAATAATGGCGCGCCCGACAGGATTCGAACCTGAGACCTCTGCCTCCGGAGGGCAGCGCTCTATCCAGCTGAGCTACGGGCGCTTAACGCCGTTGCGGATGGGGATAGTACGGATTTAATGATTTACTGTCCAGTGCTTTTTTAAAGAAATGATGCGTTTGATTACACCTTGTTCATTTCGTAGATAAAGCCATCCCTTAATTTCCCTACTCACTACCACCATGACAGTAAATCAGCCGATCACGCTTTAAGTTTTTTACCGTTAAAAAGCGTCACCAACCAATAAATCAGCGACACCATCAACAAAAATCCCCCACCTACCAGCAATGAGAAACGGGTATCCGGGTTAATTGCCATACCGATCAACACACAACATAAAAATGCTAATGTCAGATAATTGACATAGGGGAACAGGATAGATTTAAAACCATGTCGCTTCAGTGCTTGCTGATGGTGCTGACGAAAACGCAACTGGCTCACCAGAATAACAAACCACGGAACCATTCCTGGCAGTACACTAGCACTGTACACATAAACAAAAACTGCCTGCGGATTTGGGATTAAGTAATTCAAACTAGAGCCCACAATCAAACATAAGATAGTGATAGCAATACAAATTACCGGCACCCCATTCTTTGACAATTTAGTCAATGATGAAGGCAGCTGACGGTTTTGCGCCAACGCATAGAGCATCCGTCCACCACTGTACATACCGCTATTACAGCCGGAAAGCGCAGCGGTCAATACAACAAAGTTAATCACAGCTGCCGCTGAGGTGATCCCTACTTTGGTAAATGTCATTACGAACGGGCTGCCCTGTGAACCCACTTCTGTCCACGGAAATAATGTCACTACAATAAAGATCGCGCCCACGTAGAAAATCAGGATACGCCAGAGAATATTGTTAATCGCTTTTTTCAATGTCACCTGAGGGTTCTTCGCTTCCCCCGCAGTGATACCAACCAACTCCACACCCTGATAAGATGCAACCACAATACAGAGCGCAAACAAGAACCCTTGCCAATTACCCGCAAAGAAACCGCCATACACAGTCAGATTATCCAACCCAATAGGCTGCCATTGATTACCAATACCGAAAAATATCAATCCCAAGCCAATCAGAATCATGACAATAATTGTGGTCACCTTAATCATCGCAAACCAAAATTCCAGCTCACCATAAAGACGTACCGCCGCGAGGTTAGCCAAAGCGACCAGTGCCACCGCAATCAATGCTGATACCCACTGAGGAAGTTCAGGGAACCAAAACTCAGCATAAACCCCGATAGCCGTTATTTCTGATATTCCTACCGCCACCCACATAAACCAATAGCCCCAAGCGGTGAGGCATCCCCAATATGGGCTGAGATATTTATGCCCAAAAGAGGCGAAAGAACCTGTGACAGGTTCAAGAAACAGCATTTCTCCCATCGATCGCATAATGAAAAAAACAAAAATTCCGGCAATAATGTAAGCCAGCAAAACGGAAGGACCAGCCCATTTCAGTGTACTGGCCGAGCCCATAAACAGACCGACACCAATTGTGCCGCCTAATGCGATCAGCTCTATATGACGGGCTTCTAAACCCCGTTGCAAGCTATGTTGTTGATCTGCCATAAATTCCCTGTCCATTGTTATATGTTGTAATGTGCAATTAATAAAAACGTACAAGACTGATGTTAATCAGCCATAAAAAGGTCAGGGATCAAAACATGTTTTTTCACTGAGTGGAATAAAAAATTATCCAATAATTAACTACAAATAGTGAAAATCCGGCAGGATCAAACTGTTAGATAAATATTGTGGAATAAACTCATCGTATTGACCGAAGAAAGTATCGCCTGACGAAAATTTACACGACAGGCAAGAAACGGATTTACAGACGACCACTGCAATAATATCCAAGAAATTTCAGTAACTTGAACTGGCGACGAATACGGCTTGGTTGTGATAACAGACGATAAAGCCATTCAAGACCCAAATTCTGCCATGCTTTTGGCGCACGTTTTACATGGCCGGTAAAGACGTCATAAGTACCGCCAATTCCCATATACAACGCATCTGAATGAATTTCTCGACAGTCACGCATAAAAACTTCCTGTTTAGGCGATCCCATTGCAACTGTCACAATCGCCGCACCGCTGGCATGAATCCGTTCAAAAACAGCATGACGTTCTTCTGGCGTGAAATAACCGTTCTGGCTGCCAACAATATTGACGTTCCACTGAGCTCGCAGTTTACTTTCCGTCTGTTCCAATATCTCTGGTTTACCCCCAACCAGAAAAATAGGTGTGCCTTCTTTGCCGGCACGCTCCATGATGGCTTCCCATAAATCAGCGCCCGCCACACGAGAAACTTCAGCATCAGGGTATTTACGGCGAATAGCACGTACAATACTGATACCATCAGCATACAGATATTCTGCGTCACTCAGCAGTGTACTTAAAGCTTGATCTTCCTCTGCCGTCAGAACTTTTTCCGCATTAATCGCAACCAGAGTACCCGTTTTTACCTGTCCGCGTTGAAAAATATGGTCAAGAAAGTGTGCCATACCACGGAAACCCCAAATATTCAGACCACGAATACTGTATTTAGGAATATTGTTTAGCTCCATTTTCTTTCCTTACATTGTAGCGGACGTTTTTGTGATACAACCAAGTTGCTAGTCAGATACTTTTTAATCAGCCCTGCACTCTCAAATAACCAGTACAATAACTTAGCAGTTACTAGACATAAGCCAAAAATAATACAGAAAAACACTACACGAGAAACAAATGAATCCACGCCTTCACGAGCTAATACAATCATGTTGAAGATCGCGCCAAAGCAGAATGCCTGCAAGATAGCGGCCTTATAACGATTAGTCTCCTGTTTTCCTAATTCATAAATCCAGTCAAACCACTTAATTATCAATCCAACAACAATCGCACCAACCGGAATAAACAGCACGCCCCCCATCACAACCAGAGAGCCTATCAGAGTCGGGGAGATTGCCAGACCAGAGTGATTATCCAGTACTTCCCAAGTAAAATAATTCGCAGAATTCAATACAGCATCAGGGCGTCCCGGCCAAAGCCAACTTGGAATAAAGACATAGAAATCACGGATAATAGGCGCCAACCCCTGAAAATCAATTTTGTCGTAGTTATTCAGCAGTAACGCAAAATTTTCCCACGGTGAGAAAGTATCCCTTGTCAGGTAGAGGAAAGTATAAAACGCTTCTGCACCACTGACATCCAAACTATAACGTTTGAGCGCCAACCAAAACATGCCAACAATCCCTATTGCGCCCGCCGTTACCAACATCCACAAGGTTATCCAACCACGCACAATGCCAATAAACAGAAACAACGCGAACGCAATGATAATATTAGCCCGTGTTCCGCCAACAATGACATAAGTCAGTATCCCAAAAGCAACTGTGCTCATCAGAAAAAACAACCAGCGTAACTGTGTCGGCTTCAAGAAATAGACCACTAACATGGCAGGAATAAAGAAGTAAAAGAACCGTTTTAGGGCAACACCGGAAACCTGACTGGAAAAAATTTGACTGTATGACTGTAATTTAAACAGTAGAAAACCGTTTTGCATAAAGAACAGCCCCACTGTCACCACCGCAACTGATGCCAGTAGTAACCATGTAAAGTTAGTCTCTACCCGGTTCATGGTAAATACCGGTGCTTTAGGCCGCATAGACGACTTTCTTAACCGTGTTTTATAACTGACGTAATAAATACCATAAAAACAGGTCGCAGCCAGTAGAGCGTGTAGTAAGGCGTCTACAGGCACCACTTCAACATCAAATTGGAAAACCAACAAACACGTCAGTGGGAAACCAAAATAGAATGTCAGCAAATAAAGCAATGAGAAGAATATATTAAAATTAAAACGTACACGCCGGAATTCCTGATAAGTCAGCGTCAGGATGAAAACCAGTGATATCAAGTAAACAACAAATAATCCGCTAAACTGCGTTAAAGTCATTGCTGCTCTCCCGCCGCTTTCGCTAGCGCCTGCCGCCAACCATCAATAAAATTCGGGCTAAAGAAAGCTATCGCGTTTCTGTCCAGAGAGAGCATCTGCCGTTGTGCTTCCGCAATCAGTTGGTTATCTAAAGGATCACCAGAAAAAAATACCGGCACTTGCTGTTCTGTCAAATCCCGCCAAAAAAGATTCTGACGACTAAGTACAAACGGCACACCAAATTGTATCAACAGACAAATTGTTCCAATCCCCTGCTGGCGATTAAACATGAAATACCCTAAATCACAACAACGCAGTAATGCCAGATAATCATCAAACACCATATTTTGCTTAATAATGTTCAAATTTTCTGGCCGGAACAGCGATAAAGCAGCCTGTTCAACCTGATTGATATAAACCTGATTGTTTTCAGGATAACCCATTGGGATAATGATTCGCACCTTATCGCCAAACTGCTTATGAATAGTTTTCAATGCCGTAATATGGCGGTTCGATCGATCACCGGAATTCCCCAACAAAATGGTCATTTTGCCATCTTCAACAGGTGTTCTTTCTGCCATTGTCAAAGCAGGTTCCATTCTGGTTGGAAAATAGAGCAATGATGTCGGTACGTTCGGATGATGTTGAGAATAAAAATAGAGATCTCCACGAACCGCAAACACATGCCCTACCCGACGCTGCGCCAGACGACGCAAGAAATAAAATAGACGGAATTTTAACTGACGGGAGTCTTCATACAGATCAGCGCCCCAGGCATGCCACCAAAACTGATTACGTTTGATTTTTCCTGACAACAGCGCCAACCACAAGCTCACATTAAATTGGCCGTGAAAAAAAAACCGACAACCTCTATCTGAACGCGCTTGAGCAATAACAGCCTGCGCCAAAGATTTTTTACTGTCGAAGAATTCCATCTCCAATGACGAACAATCATCCAATAACGCGCGATTCCCAGTCACTACCATAAACTTCGGTTTGGCTAAAAAACCAATTTCTTGTGCTAAGACGTCATTAAAAAAGCGCAATACTGTTCGATTGTGATGTGGAATATCAGATCCCAAAACGTGAATTAGGGTTGTCATGCTCGCCTACGATAAATAAGAAATGCACCACAACAAAGGGTGAAATAAATAATGTAAGTTGCCATATAAGCCTGTGCCGCACCTAACGCTCCATTTACAGGAATGAGCCAGTGGGCAAAACCAGTAAGCAGTAAAAACTGGCTAACTTCTGTCAACACATAAAAACGCAATGCAGCCTTGGCAATCACCAAATAGCCAAAAACATAAGCGCCCACTTTCAGAACATCACCCACCAACTGCCAGGCAAAGAGATCACGCATAGCAGTAAATTTGTCAGAAAACAGTAACCAAATGGCAAAATCACGCAACAGCCATACAGTAAAACTTGCAACCGCCACCGCAGGCAAAACAAATTTCAGCGCCTTAATTATCTCATTTGATATTTCGCTCTTACCCTGCAATCGTGAAAGCGTTGGCAACAAATAAACAGTAAAAGATGCTGTGATAAATTGCAGGTAAGCATCGGAAATACTGCTTACACCTTGCCAGATACCCACATCGTGCCAACTATAACGCGCTGCCAGCAGATTTCGCATCATAATGTAGGCAACCGGTAAAGTAATAGAAGTCAGCAGGGCCATAAGGGTAAACTTGCCAAGCTGACCAGCCAGTACCTTATCCCACATGGGTTTAAAACTTGAAATCGATACCGCTTTGAGACGCCAAACCATCAATCCCGCAGGAAATATAATTAATGCAGGCACTAAAGCCAAACCCGCCAAGGCACCTTTATACCCACCAAGAACAAAACAGAGATAATAGGCCATCACGCCAATCACGCTACCTAAAATAATTGCCAGCGCATTCCTCTGAGCATCTCGGTATCCTTTCAAAATAGCCAAGAAATAGTTGGCAAAAGCAATCCCCATTTGAATAAAGGCGAGTGCCTGCACAACGGGCTCATAATCTTGATGACCAAATAACCCAACACTGATATACCCGCTAAACAGCAAAAAAATCACTGCCAACAGCGTGGAAAACCCAAGGATAATGGCAGAAGAGGTTCCCAGTACCGCACGCAATCTTTCCGGCTGCTGCTGATACTCAGCAACATATTTAGTCACACCGTTAAAAATACCGGCGCCAGCCAACACCCCAAGCACAGTGATAAGCTGACGGAAATTACCCGCCTGCCCAACTCCACTGGGGCCAAAAGCAACCGCCAGTAATTTAACGATTAAAAGCCCCACACCGATTTTTATCAGTGTGGAGCCCGCAGTCCATATTGATGCTTTAGCTAACGACATATCAGGCGAAGTATTCCCGAATATGTTTGATGACTATCTGCTGTTCAGCGTCTGTTATGTTGTAAAACATCGGCAAACGCACTAGACGATCACTTTCACAAGTAGTAAAACGGTCTTCCCCGTGAAAACGGCCAAATTTTTCACCGCCGGGGCTGGTGTGCAGAGAAACATAATGGAATACCGTTAGTACACCCGCGTCCTTCATATAGCTATTGAATGCTGAGCGTTCTTCAACATCTTTCAGCTTGATATAGAACATATGAGCATTATGCTCCAACCCTTCCGGTATGACGGCCAATGTCAGGAGATCAGCATCAGCCAGCGGTTTTAATGCTTGATAATAGGTATTCCACAAGGCAAGGCGACGCTCATTGATTTTTTCAGCCTCTTCCAATTGCGCCCACAAATAAGCAGCCTGAAGCTCCGACATCAGATAACTCGAACCAATATCGCGCCAAGTATATTTATCAACTTGACCACGGAAAAACTGACTACGATTAGTCCCTTTTTCGCGAACAATTTCCGCACGGGAAATCAGTGATTGATCATTGAGAAGCGCTGCACCACCTTCACCACCAGAAGAGTAGTTTTTGGTTTCGTGGAAACTGTAGCAACCAATATGTCCAATAGTTCCCAGTGCACGCCCTTTATAAGTAGACATTACCCCCTGCGCAGCATCTTCCACGACAAACAGGTTATATTTCTCTGCCAGAGCCATAATGGTATCCATTTCACAGGCCACACCGGCGTAATGCACTGGAACAATCACGCGTGTTCTAGCTGTAATTGCTGCTTCGATTTTGGTTTCATCAATATTCATGGTATCCGGGCGGATATCCACAAATACAATGGTCGCCCCACGCAGTACAAACGCGTTAGAACTGGAAACGAAAGTGAAACTCGGCATAATAACTTCATCACCGGGTTGGATATTCAGCAAAATAGCCGCCATTTCCAGTGCAGCGGTACAAGATGGTGTTAATAGAACTTTCGGACAATTGAAATGTTGTTCCATCCACTCTTCACAACGTTTGGTGAAACCACCATCCCCGCAAAGCTTACCGCTCTCCATTGCTTGCTTCATGTAATCTAATTCAGTGCCAACTACTGGTGGTTTGTTAAATGGAATCATTTCATCCCCTGTATAACCAATACGCGGTGCTTTCCACAAACGCACCACTGCGTGTATAAAGGCGCAAAGCAGCAATGTTGCTGGTTTGTGTCGCAATCCTTAACTGCCGTATTTGGTGGCGTTGACACCACTGCTGCGCCGCCAACATCAATTTTGAACCAATACCACAACCAATATTTTCTGGGAATACGGCCAACAAACCCATACGAGCCTCTCCTGCCCCAATATCCCGTAAAGTAACAAATCCTGCGGGTTGCCCGTTATCTCCATTTACTAGCAAACATTGATGATCAAATGTCCCCAATACCGCTTTTTCAACCCAAGTCGCGTAAAAACGACCACTATCCTGTGGTTGATACCACGGGGTTCGAAAACGACTTAAAGGAAATACGTTGGAAGCCACCTCTTTCAACATCGGGATATCCCGCCGCTCAGCCGAAAGTAGATTACTTTCAGAATTGTCTTTAGCATTTTCTATGCCAATCATTAAGGAAAAGTCTACTTCCCCTTCCACTAGCGAAAAGCCCAACGCGGATAAGCCATCAATAATATCCAATCGCTGCGCAGGTACTTTAGCTTGCACTAAAGCATACTGATCTAACTGAGATGAGGTTAGCAGACCGGCATCAGGTGTGAAATCAAGGCGAGCGGTGGACAAGCCAAAATAGTGGCTATCCCACTCTAATAGTTCAATATTGGCGCGCACGGACATGAAGCAGATCCAGCAGATATTGACCATAGCCAGTTTTTGACAAGGATTTTACTGTTTCTCTTAACTGTACATCATCCAGCCAACCATTACGCCAAGCAATCTCTTCAAGGCAGGCAATCTTAAAACCCTGACGTTTCTCAACAGTCTGTACAAAAGTGCTGGCCTCAATCAGGCTGTCATGAGTGCCAGTATCCAACCAGGCAAAACCACGCCCTAACAACTCAATGTTTAGTTCGCCACGCTCCAAATACATCTGGTTAATACTGGTAATCTCTAGTTCACCTCTGGCAGAAGGCTTGACCCGCTTGGCAAAATCCACCACTTGATTATCGTAGAAATAGAGGCCGGTTACCGCCCAGTTGGATTTTGGCTTTTCTGGTTTTTCCTCAATAGAAAGAACGCGGAACGCGTCATCAAATTCCACCACCCCAAATCGCTCAGGATCCATCACTTGATAACCAAAAACAGTCGCCCCTTTTCCACGAGACACAACCTTCCTCAATTTTGGGCTGAACCCTTGTCCAAAGTAGATATTGTCTCCCAATACCAAGCAGCAAGGCCCGCCGTTGATGAACTCCTCACCAATCAAAAATGCCTGAGCTAAACCATCCGGTGATGGCTGTTCTTTATAGCTTAAGTGAATACCAAATCTGTCGCCATCACCTAACAGTCGGCGGAAAGAAGGTAAATCTTCTGGTGTAGAGATAATCAGAATATCACGTATCCCTGCCAACATGAGTACTGACAAAGGATAGTAAATCATTGGTTTATCATAAATTGGCAGTAATTGTTTGGAAACACCCTGTGTTATCGGATGCAACCGGGTTCCTGATCCACCTGCCAGAATGATCCCTTTCATATTTACTGCCCCCATCGTCATTCAGTTTTTACCTAATCCAAGGCGTTCACCGGCATAAGAGCCGTCTTGAACTTTACGCCACCAGTTTTCATTTTCCAAATACCATTGAACTGTTTTACGAATACCTGATTCAAATGTCTCTTGTGGTCTCCAGCCTAGCTCACGCTCAACTTTCTCCGCATCAATGGCATAACGCATATCATGGCCAGGGCGATCCGCAACATAAGTAATCAAGTCTCGATAATACGCAATGCCCGCGGGTTTCTCAGGACAAAATTCTTCCAGAAGTTCACAAATCGCACAAACCACATCAATATTTTTACGTTCATTATGACCACCAATATTGTAGGTTTTGCCCGGTTCAGCGTCTGTCACAACCAAATAGAGTGCTCTGGCATGGTCTTCCACATACAACCAATCGCGAATTTGTTCCCCTTCACCATATACCGGTAAAGATTTTCCTGCTAATGCATTTAAGATCATCAGTGGGATCAATTTTTCCGGGAAATGGTAAGGACCATAGTTATTAGAACAATTGGTGATAATGACCGGTAAACCATAAGTCCGGTGCCATGCTCTTACCAGATGATCGCTGGACGCTTTGGACGCCGAATATGGGCTGCTTGGCGCATAAGGTGTTGTTTCGGTAAAAAAGCCCTCTTCATCATGTAAATCACCATACACTTCATCTGTTGAAATGTGGTGAAAGCGGAAAACAGCCTGTTTCTCTTCACTGAGTTTCTGCCAGAAAGCACGCGCAGCTTCCAACAAAGTGTAAGTACCCACAATGTTGGTTTCGATAAATGCCGCCGGGCCATCAATAGAGCGATCCACATGGCTTTCTGCCGCCAGATGCATCACACAATCCGGCTGATATTGCTCAAAAACTCGATCCAGCGCTCCACGTTGACAAATATCAACCTGTTCAAACGCGTAACGAGAGCTATCTGCAACTGGGGCAAGAGACGCCAGATTACCGGCGTAAGTCAGACTATCAACCACAACCACGCTGTCTTCTGTATTATCAATGATATGCCGCACAACCGCGGAACCAATAAAACCTGCACCACCTGTGATTAGAATACGTCTCAACGCCAGACTCCTTTTGTATCCACAATCCACTTCTGTTTAATTTCATGACTGTTTACAGCTTTAAACTGACTATGATCCACCAGCATCAACAGGATATCTGCTTCTTCCAGCGCCTTTTCCAGATTAACTAATCGAGTTATTTCCTTCAAAGAAGCGGGTAATTCATGAACATGAGGTTCTACAGCCAGCGTTTCACCTGCATGCCATTGCGCAATCATACCGGTGATATATGCCGCTGGGCTCTCACGCAAATCGTCAATATTTGGTTTAAATGCCAAACCAAAACAGGCAATTTTCACTTCGCTTGCGCGTTTTCCACTCTCAGCTAAACAATCCGCAACAGCCGCTTTTACTTGATCCACAACCCACAATGGTTTGTCATCATTAACCATACGTGCGGTATGAATAAGACGTGATTGTTTCGGGTTTTGAGAAACAATGAACCACGGATCAACAGCAATACAATGACCACCCACGCCAGGGCCTGGTTGGAGAATATTTACACGCGGGTGGCGATTTGCCAAACTGATCAGTTCCCACACGTTGATCCCTTGATCAGCACAAATCAGGGAAAGTTCGTTGGCGAATGCAATGTTTACATCTCGAAAACTGTTTTCTGTCAGCTTACACATTTCTGCCGTTCTTGAATGAGTGACAACACATTCACCTTCAAGGAAAATTTTATACAGCTCACTAGCTCTGGCCGAAGATTTTGACGTCATACCGCCGACAACGCGGTCATTCTTAATTAATTCAACCATAACTTGCCCTGGCAATACACGTTCAGGACAGTAAGCGATATCAACATCGGACTCCTCTCCAACCTGCTGTGGGAAAGTTAAATCAGGACGCGCCGCTGCCAACCATTCCGCCATCTGCTCCGTCGCGCCTACCGGTGAGGTAGATTCCAGAATAACCAGATCGCCTTTTTTCAGCACCGGCGCCACAGATTCAGCGGCGGAACAGACGTACGTCATATCCGGCTCATGATCGCCTTTAAAAGGCGTCGGAACAGCTATCAGAAAAGCATCTGCTGGTAACGGAGCAATCACGGCTTTCAGGTAACCGCCTTCTACGGCAACTTTCACCACTTTGTCTAGATCCGGTTCTACAATATGAATTGCACCACGGTTGATGGTTTCTACTGCATGCTGATTCACATCTACGCCAATGACTTTCTTATTGCGGGATGCAAACGCTGCCGCCGTTGGCAAACCAATATAACCAAGACCAATAACAGAAATAGTTTCAAAGCTCATAGTGTCACCTGATTTTTTTCAAAACGTCGAGAATACGTTGACAGGCATCGCCATCCCCGTAAGGATTATGAGCGCGGCTCATTTGCTGATAGGCAGCATCGTCTGTCAACAATCGAGTCACCTCTTCCACGATAGTTTTTGTTTCTGTCCCTACCAGACGTACCGTTCCAGCATCAACCGCCTCTGGCCGTTCAGTCGTGTTACGCATTACTAACACCGGTTTTCCTAAAGAAGGCGCTTCTTCTTGAATACCACCGGAATCGGTCAGGATCATATAGGCATGGTTCATTAGATAAACAAATGGCAAATAATCCTGGGGTTTGATGAGAATAACATTATCAATATTATGCAAAATGCGCTTTACCGGCTCACTGACATTTGGGTTTAAATGGACCGGATAGACAACTTGCACATCTGGATGAGCGCGGGCTATCTGTGCCAAAGCTTCACAAATTCGCTCAAATCCACCACCAAAACTTTCACGACGATGCCCCGTCACGAGGATCATTTTTTTATTAGTATCAATAAATGGGTAATGTTCCGCTAGTTTACTTCGCATTGCCTCATCATTCATTATTCGATCACGTACCCACAGCAACGCATCAATCACGGTATTTCCGGTAACAAAAACTCGATTATCTGTGATTGATTCTTTCTGTAAATTCTTACGAGAGTTTTCCGTCGGAGCAAAATGATACATTGCCAGATGCCCAGCAATCTTACGGTTCGCCTCTTCCGGCCAAGGGGAATAAAGATCACCCGTTCTTAATCCAGCTTCAATGTGACCAACAGGGATACGTTGGTAAAACGCAGCCAAACTGGTTGCCATCGTTGTTGTCGTATCTCCGTGAACCAATACAACATCAGGCTTAAATTCTGCAAGAACAGGCTTTAATCCTGCCAAAATACGACAGGTAATATCCGTTAGATCTTGCCCTGATTTCATAATATTGAGATCAAAATCGGGAGTGATCTCAAAAAGGTGTAACACCTGATCCAACATTTCCCGATGTTGGGCAGTGACACATACTTTCGCTTCGAAGGCTTCATCCCTTGCCAATGCGTGTACTAGCGGAGCCATCTTGATAGCCTCCGGCCGAGTACCAAACACAGTCAACACTTTCACAGTGACTCTCTTATAGTCAGTAAATTACAGATTTTCCTGCAAACAATACTCTTAATACTATTTACTCCTGCTGCTGGAGTTGCAGAAGATATCCCTCAGAAGCAGTTATTCCTAATAATTATCTGATTATTTACGCGAACATCTCACTAATGCCACGCCAGCACCCACTAAAGCGCCGACTGCCCCCCACATGATCATCAAAAATATTCTGCGGGGGCTGTCTCTGGTAACCGGCTCCTCTGGTGTTCTCAAATAGCGGTAAGCCTGGAATTGATCCTGTAATGTCGGGTCAACATTCAATGCTGCTAACATTGCAATATTCTGGTCATAGTCCACATCATACTTAGGCCCTATTGCTTCCAAAGTCTCAAGTTGAGCCTGTAACAACGGCGCCCCTAACATAAACATTTTTGAATCGGGCAACTGATCCACCGGCGTATCCGTTTGATTGCGCCGAATACCTTGTTTCTCCGCAATTTTCAAGGACTGCTGCAATACATTCATTTCGCGGTTATAAACCGCTTTAGCGACCATTTCCTGGCGCTTAACCAATGCATCCATCGAGTGAGCACGGGTAGTCCATGCACCTTTTACCTCATCATTTAAATGAGCGCTGGCACGACTATTGGCAAAAGCAATGTACTGGCGCAGGAGCTGATTTGCTTGTCTAGAAGACTCAGCAGTCAGTTTAATGCTGTCATTCAGCACTTTTTTATCATCATGAGGAATAAACTGAATATCATTGACTAATTCATCTAATAAGGCTGCATCAGCTTTGGCATCGCCCTCCTGATGTTGCTTGTAATAATCAGATTTCAACCAGAATTCACGGCGAGTATCATATGCTGCAATTTGGGTGATGAATTCTTTATAGGCTTCTTCTGAAATAGACGGTAACTGAGTTTCCGGTGAAATGTTAATGTGAGTATCCAGATTGCGCAAAAACTGCTGCTGAGAATAATAACTTTCCAACTGACTAATCGTAGGCAGATCAGTAATTGCTGTAGCACTCCATTTTTGCTGCATCAGATAAGATGCTCCTAGCGCCGCGGTTGCGAAAATTATTGCCAGTACAACAATCCATATCTTTCCACGCCATAGCGCACCGCACAAGGCTCTGATATCCAGCTCATGCTCCAGAGCTTGTTCATCCTGAATAAATTTCGTTTCTGATTTTATCACTGCACAGAACCTCTGCTGATAATAGATGTTTAATGGTTAGCAGAACGGCGCATACGACGCTTTTGCCGTTTAATGAAACGAGCTACCCTCCATACACGCTTGAGGCAATAGCCATACAACACAAATGCAAGCAAGAACAGTGCCAACATTACCCACTCGGGCACAAATTCCAGCCATTCTCCGGTAATTCCGATAGCGGCTAATAAAGCGGCGGCAACAGTGATTAAAATAAAAGCCTGACGTGATGAGAACCCAGATCGCATAACTAAATGGTGAATATGTTGCCTGTCAGGCGAAAATGGGCTCATCCCTTTCCGTAACCGACGGTACATAATAGCAACCATATCCATTAATGGAATGGCAACAACCCACAACGCAGTAACTGGATTAACAGGATGCTCATTTCCCTGAGTAGATTCAATGAGCAACCAGATAATGGTAAAACCAATCAATGTACTACCCGCATCCCCCATAAACACTTTGAAGCGCTGGCTTAATAAACCAAGATTAAGCACAATATAAGGGAGAATGGCAGCAATAAATGCAAAACACCATAATGCTAACGCCGTATTACCACTTTGATACAGTAAGATCCCCAAAGCACCGAAGGAGACACAGGATAATCCGCCTAATAATCCATCTATCCCATCAACCATATTGAATGCATTGATGGCAGCCCAGACAGCAAATAGTGTCACAACATAACTAAACGGTCCAAGTGTCATATCCCAAGGACCAAAAGCATAACCAAGACTATCTAATTTCAGGCCAGCAAAATACATCATCGCAATACCAACCAGAGCTTGGATGGTTGCCCGGATCTTAACGCTGATATCAAAACGGTCATCCAATGCGCCGATAAATACCAACACACCAGCACAAATCAAATATAACCACTTGTGAGGAATAAATTCTTTTGTGATAACAAAAGCAAAACAAATCCCAACAAATATCGATATTCCTCCAACCAGAGGCACTAACCCTTGATGACACTTACGATAATTGGGCTTATCAACAAGACCAACTCTCTTTGCTATTTTGCGTGCCATAAACAAAAACGCAAAAGAAAACAGAAAAACATAAAAAATTTCAATATTCATGATGAGAATATTCACGATGATAACTCTCTGTAAAAAGTAAACACACCCTGGTCATCGATCAACCGAAAACACATGATTTTCCAGCCAAGATCTACCCTCACGAGTACCCCAGCTTGCGAAAACACTGCTTTTAATTATGGAAAAATTAATGGCCCTTATACTCTTAACATCATTCTTTTAATACTTATTTCAAATATATGGCAGGCATATATCGCTTGCAAAATACATGCCACATATAGTGCTATAACAGTATGGTGAATACAAAAAACGCCACGAAATTGTGGCGTTGATTAAAATGATCATGAACTGAGTTAAAAACTATGAACGTTTCATCATGTCAAAAAAATCGTCATTCGTTTTGCTCATAGCCAGTTTGTTGATAAGGAATTCCATCGCATCAATTTCTCCCATCGGATGAATAATTTTGCGCAGAATCCACATTTTCTGTAGCTCTTCAGAGGTGGTGAGTAGCTCTTCTTTACGTGTACCAGAACGGTTGTAATCGATAGCTGGGAAGACGCGTTTTTCAGCAATTTTACGGGAGAGATGCAGTTCCATGTTACCTGTACCTTTGAATTCTTCGTAAATTACTTCATCCATCTTGGAGCCTGTATCCACCAACGCAGTCGCAATAATGGTCAAGCTTCCGCCCTCTTCCACATTACGTGCAGCACCGAAGAAACGTTTCGGGCGATGTAACGCGTTAGCATCCACACCACCAGTCAATACCTTACCAGATGCAGGGACAACAGTGTTATAAGCACGTGCTAAGCGAGTAATAGAGTCAAGCAGGATAATCACGTCTTTTTTGTGTTCAACCAGACGTTTTGCTTTCTCAATAACCATCTCTGCCACCTGAACGTGACGAGAAGCTGGCTCATCAAAAGTAGAAGCAATAACCTCACCTTTTACCAGACGTTGCATTTCAGTAACTTCTTCTGGACGTTCATCAATCAGAAGTACCATCAATACACAATCTGGATGATTGTGAGCAATGTTAGCGGCAATATTTTGCAGCAACATCGTCTTACCCGCTTTGGGTGGCGCGACGATCAGACCACGTTGTCCACGGCCAATCGGTGCCGCCAGATCCAGAACACGAGCAGTCAAGTCCTCAGTGGAACCATTACCACGCTCCATACGCAAGCGGCTATTAGCATGCAGCGGGGTTAAGTTTTCAAAAAGAATTTTACTGCGGGCATTTTCTGGTTTGTCAAAATTAACTTCGTTAACCTTCAACAGAGCAAAATAGCGTTCACCTTCTTTAGGTGGACGGATTTTACCTGAAATTGTGTCACCGGTACGGAGGTTAAAACGACGGATTTGGCTAGGAGAAACGTAGATATCATCGGGGCCGGCAAGGTAGGAACTGTCTGCTGAACGGAGGAATCCAAATCCATCCTGCAATATCTCCAGCACGCCATCACCGAAGATATCTTCTCCGCTTTTCGCATGCTGCTTAAGGATAGAGAAGATAATATCTTGTTTACGCATACGGGCTAGATTTTCCAGCCCCATATTTTCGCCGAGTGTAATCAATTCAGATACCGGCGTATTCTTTAATTCGGTAAGATTCATAATGGTGGGTTCTTAAACTCGGGGTATATCTCGAACTATGAACGTGAATAGTATGGCAGCGTCATCGATCGGTGCCTGTTTATTTTGTACAAAAAACAAATCAGACCTTTAATACGTTATTCATATAACAAAGGTAATAATTTGAAGTACTAAGATTGAACTCAAATAAGACTGACAGGCTGTCAAAAACGCTGTTGAGATAATGCTGAAACATTACTGATTTCGATAAAAACTATCTCAACGTAACGAGCTATACGCCAGATTATTCCCGTATAACCCATTGGATATTTTAGACTATCCAGAGATAACAGACTTATCAGACACTACAGATTATTCAGTATGCAACATACTTCTAACATGATGTATGTGATACAAGCAGTGGCGCTAACTTATCACGCTTCTTTACGGACGTCTAGCGGTCAATGAAATAAATAATAATATACGCTAAACGCCCGGTATTAATGTGAGCTCACTTCAATCAGAGATTAGCATCCAAAAATTCTTTCAATTGAGTCTTTGACAGTGCTCCCACTTTAGTAGCAGCAACCTGACCATCTTTGAACAGCAACAATGTAGGAATACCACGGATACCATACTTAGGAGCCGTTGCCGGGTTGTCATCAATGTTCAATTTAGCAATAGTCAGTTTGCCTGAATATTCTGGGGCAATTTCATCCAAGATAGGTGCAATCATTTTACATGGCCCACACCAGGCAGCCCAAAAATCGACAAGAACTGGACCTTCTGCGTTAAGAACATCAGTATCAAAGCTAGCGTCACTCAAATGAATAATTTTTTCGCTCATTTTTTACTCCAAAGAATAATTTTTTACCATGCTAGTGTAACATTACTGATATAAGGTTGCCTTTATTTCAGTGGATACACTTTCGTAAGACAATGGTTAACTGATATTCTACCACACTATGAGTAAAACACACTTGACAGAAAAGAAGTTTTCCGACTTCGCCTTGCACCCCAAGGTTATAGAAGCTCTTGATAATAAGGGTTTTTCTAATTGTACACCGATACAAGCATTGACATTGCCTTTCACTATTGAAGGCCGTGATGTCGCGGGGCAAGCGCAAACCGGTACGGGGAAGACGCTAGCATTTTTAGCGTCTGCTTTTCATTATTTACTGACTCATCCCACAGCGGAGGAGCATCAAACCAATCAGCCAAGAGCGCTGATTATGGCTCCTACCCGCGAACTCGCCGTACAGATTTACTCTGATGCAGAAGATCTGGCACAGGTAACGGGTTTAAAGATGGGTCTTGCCTACGGCGGTGATGGTTACGACAAGCAGCTAAAAGTACTGGAATCTGGTGTTGACATTGTTATCGGCACTACCGGACGTCTGATCGACTATACCAAACAGGGGCACATTAATCTGAATGCGGTTCAAGTTGTGATTCTTGATGAAGCTGATCGCATGTACGATCTCGGTTTTATCAAAGATATCCGTTGGTTATTCCGCCGGATGCCACCAGCAAACGAACGTATGAACCTACTGTTTTCTGCCACACTCTCTTACCGAGTCCGAGAATTGGCATTTGAGCAAATGAATCATGCAGAGTATGTCGAGGTGGAACCGCTACAGAAAACGGGACACCGTATCCGCGAAGAGCTGTTTTATCCTTCTAATGAAGAAAAGATGCGCCTGCTTCAAACGTTATTGGAAGAAGAGTGGCCTGATCGCTGCATCATTTTCGCCAATACAAAACATCGTTGTGAAGATATCTGGTCGCATCTGGCCGCTGACGGACATCGAGTTGGGTTACTAACCGGTGATGTAGCACAAAAAAAACGGTTACGCATTCTAGAAGAATTCAGCAACGGCAATATTGATGTTCTGGTTGCCACTGATGTCGCAGCCCGTGGGTTGCACATTCCTTCAGTCACTCATGTTTTTAATTATGACTTACCCGATGACTGCGAGGATTATGTCCACCGTATTGGCCGTACTGGTCGTGCCGGTGAAAGCGGCCACTCGATCAGTCTGGCCTGTGAAGAATACGCTCTAAACCTGCCAGCGATTGAAAGTTATATTCAGCACCCTATCCCGGTCAGCAAATATAACAGCCAAGCCTTGCTGCAAGACTTACCGGCTCCTAAACGCCGCTACCGTTCGCGTTCAGGAAACCATCAGCGCCGTAACAATTTGTCGCATCGTAATAATACACCACGTAATAACCGTAAACGTTCAGGCTGAATAATGATGCTGAGTTCTTCTTCGCTCTATGCGGCTATCGACCTAGGTTCAAACAGTTTTCATATGCTGGTCGTGCGCGAAGTATCCGGCAGTATGCAGATACTGGCACGAATCAAACGTAAAGTCAGGCTGGCCGCCGGATTAGATAAAAATAACCGTTTATCTCAACAGGCGATGGAGAGAGGCTGGCAATGTCTCAGGGTTTTTTCTGAACGCTTACAGGATATACCACCATCACAAATCCGTGTTGTTGCTACGGCAACTTTACGCATTGCTGAGAATTCAGACGAATTTGTGAAAAAAGCAGCAGAAATCCTTGATTGTCCGGTTAAAGTAATCAGTGGCGAAGATGAAGCTCGGCTTATTTATCAAGGCGTTGCCCATACAACTGGCGGCCCTGAAAAACGTCTGGTTGTCGATATTGGCGGTGCAAGTACAGAGTTGGTTACAGGGAATGGGGCAAAAGCCACTCAGTTATCCAGCCTAAGTATGGGCTGTGTCACCTGGCTTGAAAGCTACTTTAATGACCGCAGCCTGACGGAAGAAAATTTCGCCAAAGCCGAAGCTGCCGCACATGAAACGTTGAAACCCATTGCGCCAAAGCTTACCGAACAAGGCTGGCAGATTTGTGTAGGCGCTTCCGGCACCGTTCAGGCTCTGCAAGAAATCATGATTGCTCAGGGTATGGATGAGCTGATCACTTTGCCAAAACTTCAAGAGCTCAAACATAAAGCGATTGAATGCGGTAAGCTGGAAGAACTGGAAATAGAAGGGTTGACGCTGGAACGGGCTTTGGTTTTCCCAAGTGGGCTGGCTATCCTGATAGCGATTTTCCAGGCATTAAATATTGAAAGTATGATCCTTGCGGGCGGCGCCTTACGGGAAGGTCTTGTTTATGGCATGCTGGATTTACCAATAGAGCCAGATATTCGTACTAGAACACTACGTAATATACAACGCCGTTTTCAGTTAGACGTTGAACAATCTCAACGAGTCAAACAATTGGCTGAACACTTCCTACCACAAATTGCCAAACCTTGGGAGCTGGATAGCCGATGTCATGAATTATTACAAAGTGCCTGTCTGATACATGAAATTGGCCTAAGCATTGATTTCCACCAAGCTCCATCACATGCAGCCTATCTTATCAATTATCTCACTCTCCCCGGCTATACGCCCGCACAGAAAAAACTCTTAGCCGCATTACTAAAGAACCAAAGCGGCCCCATTGATTTGTTTTCCTTCAATCAACAAAACGCCTTACCTCTGATACAAGCTCAACGTTTATGTCGTCTGTTGCGGTTAGCTATCATCTTCGCCAACCGCCGTCGAGATGACACTCTCCCTGCGCTACGTTTAAAAGTGAGTGGTGAAGCGTTAACAATAACGTTACCTCATGGCTGGCTAATGCAACACCCTCTGAGGGCAGAGTCTTTACAGCATGAAATTCAGTGGCAAAGCCATGCTCAATGGCCGATTGTTTTAGGCGAGCCGGATACTCGAACCTGAATAAAATCGTTTTCCCTGTATCTCTGTGATACAGGGAGTCTTCAATATATTTACGACTTATTTTTCTGCCCAAGCCCTAAACGCGATTTGATATCCGCGATACGCGATTGCCCTTTTTGCATTCTTTCTTCGGCAGTCACTATCTTTTTATCTTGCGGCCAATGTAAGTCATCCTGTGGCAACTCGTACAAAAAACGACTTGGTTCTGGGCGGATTAACTCGCCATATTGACGACGCTCTTTACATAAAGTAAAGAATAACTCCCGTTGAGCACGGGTGATCCCGACATAAGCCAGTCGTCGCTCTTCATCAATATTTTCTTCATCAATACTGCTCTGATGAGGCAGTAGCCCTTCTTCCATGCCAACCAGAAATACATAGGGAAACTCCAACCCTTTGGAAGCATGTAGAGTCATCAATTGCACCTGATCAAACTCCTCACTATCCTCGTCTCGCTCCAACATATCTCGTAATGTAAAACGCGCGACCACCTGAGATAAAGTCATTGGTTCGTTCAGTTCATCACCTTTCAGCATTTCACTCATCCAAGTGAACAACTGATTAATATTTTTCATCCGCATCTCAGCCGCTTTTGGACTCGGTGATGTTTCGTACAGCCAACTTTCATAATCCATACCGTGTAGTAGATCACGTACAGCTAGCAAAGGATCTCGTTCAACCTGGCGAGTTATCTCATCCATCCAGTGAGTAAAACGCTGTAGTGCCGCCAAACCGCGGCCGGTTAGACTTTGTGCCAAACCAAGATCAAAACTAGCCTGATAGAGACTTTTATCGCGCTGATTCGCCCATTCACCCAGTTTTTGAATGGTAACCGCACCAATTTCACGTCTTGGTGTATTGACAATTCTTAGGAATGCGCTGTCATCCTCAGGATTAGTCAGCACCCGCAGATAAGCTAGCAAGTCCTTAATTTCAGGACGGGCAAAGAAAGAAGTGCCTCCAGAAATCCGATAAGGAATGCGGTTTTGCATCAACATCTTTTCAAACACGCGGGATTGATGATTTCCTCGGTAGAGAATGGCGTAATCTTTATATTCGGTCTTATTGATAAAGTGATGCGCCATCAGCTCCCCAATAACCCTTTCCGCTTCATGCTCTTCATTATTAGCGGTAATCACTTTTAACGGATTACCATACCCCAGTTCAGAAAAAAGCCGTTTTTCAAACACATGCGGGTTATTAGCGATTAAAATATTAGCCGCTTTCAGAATACAACCAGAGGAACGATAATTCTGTTCCAGTTTAATCACATTAAGCTTTGGGAAATCCTCTTTCAGGAGCACCAAATTTTGTGGTCTTGCGCCGCGCCATGAATAGATCGACTGGTCATCATCACCCACCACCGTAAAACGGGCCCTTTGTCCCACCAACAATTTCACCAGTTGATATTGACTAGTATTGGTGTCCTGATATTCATCGACCAACAGATAACGAATACGGTTTTGCCAACGCTCCCTAACTTCTTCATCATGCTGCATCAGCAAAGTCGGTTTGGTAATCAGATCGTCAAAATCCAATACATTACAGCTCGTCAGATGTAAATCATAACGACGATAACATTCAGCAAACTGATGCTCCTGAGCAGAACGGGCCAATGCCAAAACTTGCTGTGGAGAAAGCAGATCATTTTTCCAGTTTGAAATGACAGAGATCAATTTTTGTAATAGATCTTTATCTTCCTCCAGTAAATCGGCTGTTAAATCTTTCAACAAAGCCATCTGGTCCTGATCATCAAACAACGAGAAATTGCTTTTCATTCCTAACGCTTTGTACTCACGCTTAATGATTTCCAATCCCAATGTGTGGAAAGTAGAAATCATCAACCCCTTAGCCTCTTTACGCCCCAGAGTTTGTGCTACACGCTCTTTCATTTCCCTCGCAGCTTTATTAGTAAACGTCACAGCGGCGATATGACGAGGCTGATAGCCACAAGTACGGATAAGATGAGCAATTTTATTGGTGATCACCCTAGTTTTGCCGGAACCTGCTCCCGCCAGGACCAGACAAGGACCAGTAACAAATTCGACAGCTTGTTGTTGTCTAGGATTTAATCGCATGATGTTTCATAAGTTATATCAGGACAGTATCTCAGGGGGATACAATTGTAGCAGAAAGAGGAGAAAGGAAACGCGGTTTTCTTTATGAAGGAAAAGGACTCTACTGGTTGATAAATATTAAATGCAAAGAGGGAGAATTTCTCCCCCCTTATCTTTAATCAACCACCAACAGCAATACGTTTCATATCTGTCATGTAACCACGTAATACGCGGCCAACGACTTCGATGGGGTGGTTACGGATAGCTTCGTTTACCTCGCGTAACTGGGCGTTATCAATACCGTTATCCGCAACAGACTTACCTAAATCCCCCGCCTGTAACGAACCCATAAACTTCTCTTTCAGCAGTGGGACCGCAACATGAGAGAACAAATAGTTACCATATTCCGCTGTATCAGAAATAACGACATTCATTTCGTACAGGCGCTTACGAGAGATAGTATTCGCAATCAACGGTAATTCATGCAGAGATTCATAATAGGCAGATTCAGCAATAATACCGGTATCAACCATAACTTCGAATGCCAGTTCAACCCCAGCTTTCACCATAGCAACCATTAAAACGCCGTGATCAAAGTATTCCTGTTCACTGATTTTGCCATCATATTCAGGTGAATTCTCAAACGGAGTGTTACCCGTCTCCTCACGCCAACCTAACAGTTTTTTATCATCATTGGCCCAGTCAGCCATCATACCGGAAGAAAATTCACCAGAAACAATATCATCCATATGTTTCTGGAACAGCGGCGTCATCATTTCTTTTAACTGTTCAGACAACGCATACGCTCGCAGTTTTGCCGGATTAGACAGACGGTCCATCATCAGGGTGATGCCGCCTTGTTTCAGTGCTTCTGTGATGGTTTCCCAGCCAAACTGGATCAATTTTCCTGCATAACCCGGTTCAGCGCCATCTGCCACCAGTTTGTCATAACACAGCAGTGAACCAGCCTGTAACATACCGCACAGAATAGTTTGCTCACCCATCAGGTCAGATTTCACTTCTGCCACGAAAGAAGATTCCAGAACACCGGCGCGATGCGCTCCCGTTGCCGCAGCCCATGCCTTAGCGATTGCCATACCTTCACCTTTCGGATCATTTTCCGGGTGAACCGCGATCAAAGTAGGCACACCAAAACCCCGCTTGTATTCTTCACGCACTTCAGTACCAGGACACTTAGGCGCAACCATCACCACAGTGATGTCTTTACGGATTTGTTCACCGACTTCAACAATGTTTAAACCGTGGGAATAACCCAGTGCGGCACCTTCTTTCATCAACGGTTGAACTGCGCGAACAACAGAAGAGTGTTGCTTATCTGGCGTCAGGTTAATGACCAAATCAGCCTGCGGTATCAACTCCTCATAAGTGCCGACTTGAAAACCACTTTCCGTCGCTTTACGCCATGAAGCACGTTTTTCTTCAATGGCCTCTTTACGCAGGGCATAAGCGATATCCAGACCGGAGTCACGCATATTCAGGCCCTGATTCAGCCCTTGCGCTCCGCAACCGACGATAACTACTTTTTTGCCTTTTAAATATCCTGCCTCATCAACAAACTCTTCCCGCGCCATAAAACGACATTTACCTAACTGCGCCAACTGCTGACGCAAATTCAGCGTATTAAAATAATTAGCCATTAGTGACTCCGTTATCATGTTGTGCTCAGCAATGAAGTGCTGGGGCTGTTTTTTTAGATTTCCTCACCCTGTGAGGTGTTTATATATTTTTAATATATGACATGAAAGCCATTGCTTAAATTGATATATTAACAATACTACATTGCACTTTATGCAATACAGATTATTGGACAGGAAAAGGGGAATAAGCTATGGATATACGCGATCTCAGACTGTTTCTACATCTAGCTGAAAGCTGTCATTTTGGCCGAACAGCAAAAACAATGCATGTCAGTCCATCCACATTATCTCGCCAGATTCAACGTATGGAAGATATTCTGGGTCATCCACTATTTTTACGGGATAATCGCACCGTAAAATTGACCTTTGCCGGCGAGCAATTTAGACAATTCGCCCAACAGACCCTGCTACAATACCAGCAACTAAAACACTCATTGAATCAGCAAAGCCCATCTCTAAGTGGCGAGTTACGTCTGTTTTGCTCAGTCACGGCGGCCTACAGTCACTTACCACAGATCCTAGACCGTTTTCGTGCTGAACATCCTATGGTTGAAATCAAACTCACCACAGGTGATGCCGCAGATGCTGTCAATAAGATACAATCTAATGATGCTGATTTAGGTATCGCCGGTAAGCCGGAAAAACTACCAGATAATGTTAGCTTCACCAAAATCGGTGAAATCCCATTGGTAATGATTGCACCTTCCCTTCCCTGCGCTGTACGCGCACTCGTCATACAAGAGTACCTTGACTGGAATAACATTCCCTTCATTTTGCCGGAACACGGCCCTTCACGTAAGCGCATTGAGCACTGGTTCCGCCACCATAAAATTAACAATCCGTTGATTTACGCTACCGTATCCGGTCATGAAGCCATTGTTTCTATGGTTGCATTGGGTTGTGGAGTGGCATTAATTCCCAATATCGTTGTAGAAAACAGTCCTGAACCGGTACGTAATCGCATATCTTCATTGGACAATATTTCTCTAGTAGAGCCGTTTGAGTTGGGTATGTGTGTACAGAAAAAACGGCTTAATGAACCCTTAATTAAAGCGTTTTGGGGATTGTTATAACAAACTGCCTTAACAGGTCTTTTTATTTATTACAAGCCTGATGCAACTTATTTTCGGTATTATGCCAATATACCTATAGTTTATGTGGCCTAATTCACAAAGAACATAAAAATATAACCATATTGTTCTCATGATAATATGTTTAATATAAGTTATAACCAATTAAAATAATCATATAAAAATATTGGCTCCGCATTAAATTTTTGGTCATTAATTATGTTACGAAAGAAAATACTGTTAATTATATCAAGTAGATAATAGCTATTTAACGTTGAATAATTCAGATATCGTTAAGATTGGCTAGTAAAAATTGAATATTCCACCCACGAAAAATAGGGTGGGGAATAATTCTTTACACCATATCATAACGATACTTTCCAATAGTGAAATTATTTTTTCCTAGATACCAGAGGAGGCAACCTTATAATAACCATTTAATAATTTTTTGATGACATAGTAACTAATAATAATTATTTAACTAGTTAATATAATTTAATTAAAAAATAACACCCAGGATTTATAATAATTATATTGAATAATTAATTCAAATACACACAATAATTTAATAAAGGACACCATCATGTTACACAAAATAGACAAATCACCGTATTTTATTAAATTCTATAAATTCCATCTACAAGATCTGGTTTTCTCTTATAATATGCAAACAGAATGGCACCATCATCCTTGTATCCAATTGAGCGTATCACCACATAATTCACTCATGAGGATTGATACCGAAAATGAATCGAGACAAGTACATGGATTCATTATTTCCTCTAATATTAAACATAAATTACACTCGGAAGGGCAACTCTGTTTTAATTTACTGATAGACCTAGCCAACCCACTATGTCATTTATTACTACATCAAATGAGAGGTTCAGATATCATATATTTAAATCAAGAATCATCCAGTTTAATAGCAAATTATTTTATTAATTGTTTACAATCAGAAACCTCTCCAGATATTTTCATCTTAAACAACCTTTTAGGTAAAATAGAAGATTGCCATTGTTATCAGGATAAACGAATCATGAAAGCGGCCTCTCTTATTACTGAATTACCGGTTAAATGTATATCTTCTCGTGAAATATCAAATCAGCTCTATTTATCCGAGAGTCGATTCTTGCATCTATTTAGAGAAAAAATGGGAACTAATTTCCGTAGTTATCTACTATGGAAGCGTCTGCATCATGCTATTGATGAGATACACTCATCAGATTCACTGACTTTACTAGCTTGTAATAGCGGATTTTCCGATGGCGCACATTTCAGCCGTACCTGCATGACACTATATGGATTAAGACCTTCTGAATTAAAACATGCCAGTAAGAACAAAATGCAACAAACACAACAAAAATATTTCAATTTATCATCAACATTAGCAGGTCTAAATTTTACCAAGCAAAATATCTGTGTTATGAATAAATAATATTTTTGATACATTACCTAAAATAAATAATTTTTATTTATAACCGTTATTATCAAAGCCAGTATGTTAGAGATTCTGTATCATTTTATTCCTAATAGCACATTTATATTATGCACACTTAGTAATGATACAGAATTCAGAACAACACCATAACAATACTACCTAATAAATCGTTAATCCACGCCCAATAAAACATACAGAGTGAAATATCACTATTCTGTATTAATCATTCATTTTAATGGTACATGCTCTTTCAGATAATTTTCCACCCATTTAGCAACCCGACAGGTGTCTTTATAAGCCCCTAACATCAGTTCAGAACCACGGCTACTCAACCATTTCCGCCCAATGATAAATAATCCAGGATAAGGGGTTTTCCCGCCTTCCGCATGGCCATTTTTACAAACGAATCCATTAGCATCCACAGCACCGGGAAGCGTCAACCATTCCGTATTATCCTTATACCCCAAACACCAAATAACCGTATCTACCTCATATTGATTGCCAGAAAAATCACATAATTTATTATCTTTTACATCAACTAACCTATTCGCTATTTTTATATCCAAAGCTGCTAATCGATGGTTTTTCAGATCGCCACAAGGGATAGGATTACGCCGCCGCATAATTTTCCCGACCAAACTGTAATAATTGGCAAATAACAAGCCACTTTTACTTAACCACCAAAAAATATCTTTGCCCAGTATTCTATTAGGTAAGAGAGGACGGGAAGAACCGCAAAATAACGTCACCTTCGTCGTTGCAGACAAATCTTTAGCAATCTGACGGCCACTCGCACCATCACCAACAACAGCGACTCGGCTGCCTGCTTTAATTTGTTTTGGCTCCCGATATTGGTCTGCTCCGATTTGCTGTATATCAGTAGAAAGTTGTTCAGCAAGCGTTGGAATATCAACTAATTGATTAGCTCCTGTCGCATTAACCAAACAAGGCGCGTGAAATACTTTTCCATCTTTTGTTTTAACACGATAGCCATTTTTATCATGCTTCACTTCAACCACTTCAGTTTGAGTATGTATAGCAAGGTTATGATGTGAAGCATAACGTTCAAGATAATCAGCAACTTCATTTTTATCTGGATAACCCTCTTTAATTCCAGGAAATGGTAAGCCATGAAGCTGAGTCATACCACGTGAAGTGAATAACAGCATATTATCAGGACGCCTGCGCCACACATCACCAATACGCGCTTCTCGCTCTAATATGCAGACATTAATATTTTTAGCCGCAAGAATAGCCGCTAAACTTAGTCCGGCTTGACCGGCACCCACAATTAAGCAATCCATTTTCATCATACGTACTCATTTTTTAATTTGGTATTAATCTATATTTTGTTTTTATCATTATCGAAATCTTAGGACAATGAAAAACTTGCAAAAAGAACACTCAATAGATCAAAAAACAACGAACTTCACAAAAATATAAAAGACAATTAAAAAATTTACTTGAATTAACTGGTCATATTCGTACTAAAGTGAATATTTTGAATAAACCAGCTATTTTTAGCATAATTTTAACAATATTGACAAATCCATATAATAATCAGAGCAATAATATAGCCAATTTATTCAATAAAAATAAATTATTAATGACTATCCTTTTTGCCTAAGTAACTTATGCTTTATTACTATAACTTAGAATAAACAAAGATTAATTTATCTACTCTTTACCCTACCGGAGATAAAAAAATGGAAAATATCAAAAATATATATAACGGTATAAAATCTCGTGGCGGAAATCCGCTGAAGTGGTTAATGGCCGATGTTGACCTCCTCTATAAGCTGTCTAAAGAAGAACAACAAGAATTAAAAACCTGTTTGCTTAAGGACGCTTTTCATTTCCATTATCATAATAACCCTTACTATAGAGATATTTGTGAAAAACAAGGTATTAAGCCAGAAGAGATCCAAAATTATAATGATTTAGTTCGCATCCCATTGATACCCGTTGCAACTTATAAATCAGCCGAAAGTCACCGTTTATTAAGCAAGCCATTATCTGAAATCGAACATGAAATGCGCTCAACGGGCACAAGCGGAATTCCTAGTGTTTATCGTCGTTGCCACGATACGATGGATCATACAGTATTAGCTGTCTATTCTAATTATCGCAGTATGTTCAAAGTATCCGGCGGCGCTGGCCTATGTTTATGCCCGTCAACAGAAGATATTCCAGAAATGGCGCTGGTTAAAATCTTTAATTTCCTGACAGGTCTGTTAGATACTCGACGCTATATGATTAATCAGGACCGCTTTTCTCCAGAAGATTCCCTGAATCAATTAATCCAGTGGAAAGGCAAATTTACCCGACATTTAATTGGCCCTCCATTCATGATCCATCGTTTTATCACGTTCCTAAAAGAGAATAATACCAAGCTCACTTTAGATCGCGATAGCATGGTAATTACTATGGGCGGCTGGAAACGTTTTACCGGGGATATGATTTCCCGTAGCGAATTGAATGCGGATATTGAAGAATGGATGGGCATTCCAGCTTCCCGGACACGTGATATGTATGGTCTGGTTGAAGCAAACGTTCTTGCCATCGAAGATGAATATAACCATAAGCATGTTCCTCCTTATATTCATTTCTCCGTTCGTGATCCTAATGATTTAACACGTGAGTTACCTGATGGTGAAACTGGGCAATTAGTGATCTTAGATCCTCTTTCTGTTTCCACTCCCGGCATGTTACTGACAGAAGATTTGGTCTACTTGCGTACCGATCCTAACAAATCCTGGCGTAATTCTCAGCGAATTCAGTTTGTTATGCGTACAGCTGCCGCTAAAGAGTTTGGTTGCTGCGCAGTCAACCTTGAGAGAAAAATGTCAGACGATGAAGGTACCTCAGCTACACCCGCTGTTAAATAGCAAGGTGAATTATGTTTAACAACATCATTATTGACAACTTTTGCAATCCTGACTGCCAGGGAACGTTATCCACCCCCACCATTAAACTGGCATTAGGTAACCCTGTATGCGGTGACAAGGTTGATATCGATCTGACACTGGATAACCAAGGGAGAGTAGATAATGCCTGTTTTCGTGCATGGGGATGTACCGCCTCCCTGGCAATGTCTAACCAATTTTGTCGCCACGCTAAAGGTAAGACTCTCGAAGAATTGAACGCATTATCGCCTGAGGGTATTGATGCGTTATTAGGCGAGTTAGAACCGGCACAGCAACACTGCCTTGATATGCTGCATAAGCTATTTGAGCAGCTAAAGGGAAAAATATGACAAGTCTATACTTCGACTACAACGCCACAACACCGCTAAGTGTTAAAGCGCAGTTGGCGATTAAAGATGCAATGTCTATTTTTGCTAATCCGTCCAGCCACTACAGCTTAAGCGGCATGGCTAAAAAGTTGCTCACTGACGCTAGAAGATCGATGGCTTCATTAATGGGCACAATCCCAGAGCAGATCCTGTTTACATCAGGAGGAACTGAAAGTAATAACCAAGCCTTATCCAGCTTGTTAGCAACGCTTCCCGGTTCGGATCTGTCTGCCCATCATGTTATTAGCTCTTCCATTGAGCATCCGTCTGTTCTGGCGCCATTGCTCTGGTATCAGCAACGCGGGCTTCAGCTAACGTTTATCAATCCCGATAATCAAGGGCGAATAAGTGCACAAAGTATCCGGGAAAACCTACGGCCACAAACTCGCCTGATCACATTGATGGCGATTAACAACGAAACCGGCGTGATCCAGCCCTATGAAGCTGTCGCCTCTTTAGCAAAAGAGGCCGGTGTTTATCTGCATATCGATGCAGTACAGGCTATTGGTAAGCTTCCTTTTAGCTGTGACACACTTTCTGGCGTAACGACCGTATCTTTCTCCGGCCATAAGTTTAACGGTCCGAAAGGTATTGGCGGGCTCTACCATGCACCGGGGATTCAATTAAATCCCTTGCTGCATGGCGGAGGGCAGGAACAAGGAGTACGTAGCGGCACCGAGAATACCTTGGGCCTCGCAGGACTCACGGCGGCAGCTAAAGAATCACTGAACGGATTGCAAGAACGTTTCAATACTTACAAAACGCTCAGAGAAGCCTTACTCTCTCTGTTAGAACAGCATCGTGTTAACTACCTGATTAATGGCAATACCAATCCAGAGTTTCAGGCACCTTGGACACTCAATTTAAGTTTCCCGGGTATTCGTGCTGAATCATTAGCCAGCAGGCTAGATTTACGTCACGGCATCTCTTTATCTCTAGGATCAGCCTGTAGCAATAACAAATCAACCCAACGTTCTCACGTTCTGGTTGCTATGGGATTACCCGATGATCGTATTGATAGCGCAGTACGCATCAGCTTCGGATATACCACAAGTCAAGATGATATTGAGATATTGGCTAACGCCATCAAACAAGAAACGTATAACTTACTTAAAATTTCAGGGAAATCTTTAATCACCCAGGAATAATAGCAAAACGACAGTTAAAAGACGGTGTGGCAGGAATAATGCGTTTATTAATTGGTACCATTGGTACCTATATTCCTGCACCTAAGCGCCGCCAACATTATTTAAATTTTTAGGGGACATTAATATGAAACTATTTGAATTACTTCAATCTCAAATTACTGAATTAACTGATATCGAGCCAGAAGATATTACTCTTGACACTCTACTTGATGATATTCATTTAGTGAGTCTGGATTTCGTTTCTATTCAGGTTGCTTTAAAAAGAGAAATGGGCATTCAACTGAATTTCGATAAGTTCCAGCGAGACAACACGACGACAATCGGTGATTTCGTCAATTATGTCAGTGAATTAGCAAAATAATCATCACTAATACACTGGGATATTATACCCAATGGATTTCAAGATGCATCGCGACGGCAAGGGAGCGAATCCCCGGGAGCATAGATAACTATGTGACCGGGGGGAGTGAGCGCAGCCAACAAAGAGGCAACTTGAAAGACGACGGGTATAGCTGTCTATGACAACATCACAACACAGCTAACATTCATTTTTATGATGCTTTTATCTACCAATCCTATTATTTGGTTGTATTAGAAAATAAAGCATGTCACCAAGAAATGAATTTTGGAGATAATGTTTCATGAATATTCAAACGGGCTATCGTCGCGTTGCCGTCACAGGCTATGGTTCTATCTGTTCCCTTGGGCAAAATACCCAAGAAATTTGGGATGCAATCCTAAATTATCGTGTAGGCTACAAAAAGGAAGAACACCCAGACGCTTCTGTTGTAGCAAAATTTTTCGGCAATATCCCTTTCTCTCCTGATGTATCGCGGTTTTCCAAAAAGTTATTAAAGAACCTGCCCAAATTTAGCAAACTTGGGCTAATTGCGGCGGATGAAGCGATCAAGATGGCATTTGGTAACGATAAAGCCGCTCTTGACGAAAATTATTCCCCTTTTGAACGCGGCGTCATTTTTGGCACTGGCTGGGGTGGAGAAGATGCAACCGTTGAAAACAGCCATTCCTATGCTGATCAAGGCATTGCCTCACCTATGACCAATATCATGTCTATGCACAGCGTAGGGACAGCGGCGATTTCAATGAACTGGAATTTACGGGGATACCAAAATACCCCAGTTGCAGCTTGTGCAACCGGCAGTATGGCGATAGGCGATGCATTTGAACTTATCCGCAGCGGACGAGCTAAAATGATGCTGGCAGGTGGCGGTGAAAGCATCCGAGATCCATTCATCGTCTGGAGTATCGATATTCTTGGAGCATTGAGTAAAGAACAGGAATCTGTCGAAAAAGCCTGTTGTCCATTCAGCCAAGATCGTAGTGGTTTCGTTATGTCGGAAGGGGCAGCAATATTATGTCTTGAAGACTATGACAGCGCTGTTGCCAGAGGCGCCAAAATATTGGCGGAAGTGATTGGCTATGGTAATTACTCTGATGCGTCAGATATGACCGCCCCGGCACCTGATTGCAAAGGACGGGTCATGGCGATTCAGATGGCGCTGGAACAAGCCAAACTCTCTACCTCAGATATTCACTATATTAATGCTCATGGGACATCAACCCCACTCAACGACATTAACGAAACCGATGTTCTAAAAATGAGCCTGGGCGAACACGCTTATCGTATTCCTATTTCCAGTACAAAATCCTATACAGGCCATCTTATTGCCGGAGCTGGAGCAATTGAATCTATTTTTTGTATTAAAGCGATAGAGACAGCAACGATCCCCGCAACTATGCACCTAAATAATCCTGATCCGCTATGCGATCTGGATTATGTCCCCAATATCCATCGGACTCACCAAGTTATTGACACGGCTTTAAATGTTAACTACGGCTTCGGTGGTACAAACTGTGCGCTTATTTTTAGGAAAGCCGACAGATGAACGTTCAATTCAGCAAAGAAGATCTCAGTCAATGGGCTAAATTCTCCGGCGACTACAATCCTATCCATTTTGATGAAAAAATCGCAAGAGAAGTTGGGTTGGGTGGTATTGCAGTACACGGCATGCTGGCAATGATCCCGCTCAAAAGCGGATACGATTATCTGTCACAACCAAATAGGGAAATGGGCAGACAGTGGCACGTTAATTTACGCAATCCCGTCCCTTTGGATGCCTGCTATTGTGTTAAAACTAAGCACATTGACCGAAATGGGAAAACGACCTTTAATCTGCAAGATGAAATAACTAACCTAAAACCTTTAGTTGGTCACTATAGCTGTTTTGATTTTTCACAAAAAGCTAGATTTCCTGAAAAACCACGTTGCCAAGTTCCCATACAAGAGACGATAAAAAAATCCATCGAATTCAAACATACCTTCCCGGAAATCAATGAGTTCTGGATCTTTCTCGATGCTCTGATGTTTTATCTTTTCATGCAGCAAAGTGCCAAAACCGCACTAGCAACAGAATTTAAAACCTATTTTGGCAAACAAGAACATGATGAAGCATGTCTCAAAGACCTTATTGTCTTGCATGTCATGCACACCGTGAGTTTTTCTCCCGCGCTTCTCAATCGCCAAATCCCAGATGAAATGCCGGATATCGAATATACGATCCTACCAAAAGATACATTCGACGTTGATGGCTCGTTATACGGTACGTTGGAAATCCCGATCTGGCTGAATGGAGAAATCTCTTTAGTTGTTGAGATGAGCCTGATGGGAACAACAAAAAGAAAGCAGATTGCCAACTAAGATTTGATGAATGCGGTATTGGCAGACGGATGGCAAAAATTCAAAGGAATAATTTAATGAGTATCAGCACCCCTTGGGTTTTTATTTCAGGAGGATCACGTGGTATCGGCAAAGGCATAGTCAAAATGCTGGCAGCTCAAAACTATCACGTGGTTTTTACCTATAAATCAAGCATAAATGAAGCTCAAATACTTTGTCAGGAAATTAAGCAACAAGGTTATCGCTGTGAGGGCTATCAATGTGATGTCTCAAACGCGAAAGAAGTCACAACATTATCAGCAGAGCTTATCTCACGATATGGTGCTCCTTATGCCATCATCAATAACGCCGGAATTACACAAGATGCATTGCTGATAAATATGAAAGAAGAAGAGTGGCACAATGTGATTTCTACCAATCTTTCTTCTGTTTATTTAGTCAATCACGCTTTTCTCCCTGAAATGATTACTGCGGGAGAAGGCTGCATTATCCACATGAGCTCAGTCACTGCGTTTAAAGCTAACTCAGGGCAAGTTAATTACGCTGCAACCAAAGCCGCTATGATAGGTATTACCCGCTCATTAGCAGTTGAAGTTGGCCGATTTAATGTTCGAGTCAATACCGTTGCGCCAGGTTTGATTGATACTGAAATGCTGGATCATATCCCTGCATCACATAGGAAAAAACTATTGTCTAATATCCCATTGGGCCGTTTAGGTTCAGTGGAAGATATTGCTCTGACAATCAATTTCCTGCTCAGCCCTGGGGGACGCTACATCACCGGACAAACGTTCGTTATCGATGGAGGAATGACGGCCTGAGTCAGTTAAGTAATTAACATCAACGGTTTCGTATCCCTATTCTGTGATTATTTGTACCCAGATAAATGTTCTGGGTACTGACACAAAATACCGTTAATCATTGCCAGATAAACAATCCAGCCTATCTGATAAATGTTAATAACGATAATAAACAATTTTAATATTAAATCATGCTTTTGGCGTTAAGTGCTAAATATGAGCAATTTTCATTTTATGAAATGAGAAGAGCTTGACCTTGTAGTCGACTCCAAGGTGTTTAATCAAATATAAGCACATTATTTAAGACGAATTTACTTTTAATCACTGTGATGGGAGAGGACATATGGCAGGAGAAATACAATCACCTCCGCTTAATGAGAAAAAGTCAAAGCGTAAATTAGCACTGATCCTCGCAACTCTCTTATTTGTTTTTGCCGGGTTGGGTTACTTCGCCTATTGGCTTATTTCACTACGTCATTATCAAGTGACTGATGATGCATACGTTGTTGGTAATCAGGTACAAGTGATGGCCCAGATCACCGGTAGCGTAACCGCTATCTATGCCGATAATACCGACTTCGTTCAGCAAGGTGATATTTTGCTACGTTTGGACGCCATTGATGCGGAACATGCTTTTGAGCGAGCGAAAAATACATTAGCTAATAACGTCAGGCAAACTCACCAAACCATTATCGATAATGAAAAACTACTCGCTAATATTGAGCTCAAACAAACAGCATTACAACAGGCTCAAGATGATTTAAAACGACGTGAACATCTGGGACTGACAGGTGCTATCGCCAAAGAAAATCTGATCCATTCCCGCAACAGTGTGCAAATGGCAAAATCCGAGCTAAATGTGGCCCGACAACAATATCATGCCAATAAAGCATTAGTTATAGACACCCCATTAGATCAACAACCAACCATTAAACTGGCTGCCTCCCAGCTCCGCGATGCATGGTTAACCTTACAGCGCACTCAAATTGTAGCGCCGGTAACAGGCTACGTTTCACGCCGCAGTGTTCAAGTCGGCTCACAAATAAAAAATGGTGCTCCACTGATGGTTATCGTACCCGCTGACCAACTTTGGGTCGAAGCTAACTTCAAAGAAGTTCAACTCGCCAATGTCCGTATCGGTCAACCTGTAACACTGGTGAGTGATTTCTATGGTAGTGATATCACTTATAAGGGCCGAATTGTAGGTCTTGATATGGGTACTGGCAGCGCATTTTCTTTACTACCGGCACAAAACGCCACCGGCAACTGGATCAAAGTGGTTCAACGTTTGCCTGTTCGTGTTGAATTGGAAGCACAGCAGCTTATTGATCATCCTTTACGCATCGGTTTATCCATGCACGCCACGGTTGATACCCGAAATCGGGATGGTCTGGTGCTTGCCGACACGCCTCGCAACGGCATTGTTTATGAAACCAACATCTTGTCTTACAACACCGGAGAAATTGATCGGCTAATTAACGAAATCATCCAAGTTAATACCAGTCAAAACAAGTGAGGTTAACATGCTAAAAGAGCCATTATCAGGAGCCAAACTTGGCTGGCTAACTCTGGCTTTAGCATTAGCCGCCTTTTTACAAATATTAGATCTGACCATCGCCAACGTTGCAATATCAACGATAGCTGGAGATTTAGGCTCATCAGTATCACAAGGTACTTGGGTAATTACTTCATTCGCCGTTGCTAACGCGATCTCCATCCCATTAACTGGCTGGTTGGCAAAACGGTTTGGGGAAGTCCGGGTTTTTTTAGTTTCAATGATCTTGTTTGTGATCACTTCCTGGTTATGTGGTATTGCCAATAGCCTGGAAATGTTGATCATTTCCCGCGTTCTACAAGGTATCTCAGCCGGGCCGATTATGCCCCTTTCGCAAAGTTTGCTACTCAACAACTATCCTCCGCTAAAACGCAATATGGCTCTGGCAATGTGGTCAATGACTATCGTTGTCGCTCCGGTTTGTGGTCCCATTCTTGGTGGTTGGATCAGTGACAACTATCATTGGGGATGGATTTTCCTCATCAATGTCCCGGTCGGCTGTGCCGTCATCGCTATCACCTGGATGCTATTAAAAAATCGGGAAACTGAAACAAAGATCAGCCCCATTGATGGCATAGGACTGATTTTATTGGTTATCGGCGTCGGTTGTTTTCAGTTATTGCTTGATAGAGGAAAGGAACTTGATTGGTTCAACTCGACAGAGATTATTGTATTAGCGATTATTGCGGTTATTGCCATTACTTTCCTGATCATTTGGGAACTGACCGATGATGATCCGATCATTGATTTATCGCTATTTAAATCCCGTAATTTTACTATCGGTACTTTATGTATTAGTTTGGCCTTCTTACTCCATATCGGCACGCTGGTTCTACAACCTCAACTATTACAAATGGTCTTTGGCTATACTGCCACTTGGGCAGGGTTGGTAATGGCTCCATTAGGAATAGTGCCGATAATACTTGCTCCAATCATTGGCCGTTTTAGTTCAAAAATCGATATGCGTTATTTAGTCATATTCAGCTTTATCGTTTTTGCACTCTGTTTTTTTTGGCGGGCTTATACCTTCGAACTATCAATGGATTTTTCTACTGCTGCCTGGCCGCAATTTATCCAAGGCTTTGCTATTGCCTGTTTAATCATGCCATTAGCGGCCATTATATTATCCGATATCGAACCCGCTAAAGTTGCCTCTGCGGGTAGCTTGTTCAACTTCTTACGCACTCTGGCAACATCCGTAGGTACTTCAATTACCACTACTATGTGGTCCCGCCGTGAAGCTGTCCACCACGTTCAGTTAACTGAATCGATCACTCCCCATAATCCTATTGCCCAACAAGCCTACAATAAAATGGAACAATTAGGGATGTCACAGGCCCAAGCTAGCAGTTCTCTGGCGCGTGAAGTCACCAATCAAGGATTGATTATTGCCGCTAACGAAATTTATTGGCTATTTGGCTTTGTTTTCCTAATCTTGTTGCTTCTTATTTGGTTGGCCAAACCCACGGTTGGAGAAAAGAAATAGCACAATGCTCAAAGAACTTATTATAGAGCCCTTTCCAGTGAGACCTTGGTGAATATTAAATCTTGTCAAAATAGCACCTTTCAGGCGCTATTTTGTCATTCCACAGAACATGTTTTTTCATTACCAAGACACTGTTCAACCTCCTGTTGTTTCAGACGCCTGGCACATTAAAAAGAATTTAAACGCGGGGGTATCCGTCTCATCGTGATACGCATAACCTAATGCATCAAGGTGACGCCTAAAACGCACTTCCGTGCCTGACAATTCAAATGCGGCTAACACCCGGCCATAATCTGTACCATAATTGCGATAATGGAATAATGTAATATTCCAGTAAGTTCCCAAAGTTTGTAGGAACTTGAGCAAAGCCCCCGGCGATTCAGGAAATTCAAAACTAAACAAGCGCTCTTTCAATGGCTTAGATGGGCGACCGCCGATCATATAGCGAACATGTAATTTCGCCATTTCATCATCTGAAAGATCAGCAACCTGATACCCTGCGGTACGCAATTCCGCGATAATTTCCCGTCGCTCCATCTCACCACGACTCAAGCGAACACCAACGAAAAGACAAGCCCAATCAGGGTCAGCATCCGTATAACGATAATTAAATTCGGTTACCACACGATCGCCCAACTTCTGGCAAAAACTCAGGAAACTCCCTTTATGTTCAGGAATAGTCACTGCCAGCAATGCTTCCCGCTGCTCGCCCAATTCACAACGCTCAGAGACATAACGTAACCCGTGAAAACTCACATTAGCGCCAGAAAGAATATGCGCCAATCGTTCACCTTTAAGCTGATACTGCTGAACATACTTTTTCAATCCAGCTAGCGCCAATGCGCCGGATGGCTCAGCAATCGCACGTACATCTTCAAACAGATCTTTTACCGCTGCACAAATAGCATCACTGTCTACTGTGATAACCGCATCGACATATTGCTGACACAAACGAAATGTTTCATCACCAATACGCTTAACAGCAACACCTTCAGCAAATAAGCCAACTCGCGGTAAATCTACCGGATGTCCAGCTTCCATTGCTGCTTTCAAGCAAGCTGAATCTTCCGCCTCCACCCCAATGATTTTAATTTCTGGCATCAGTTGCTTAATCAACACTGCCACTCCTGCAATCAAACCACCACCACCAACAGGTACAAAGATGCGATCCAAGCGCACATCCTGTTGCAAAAGTTCCATCGCCAGTGTTGCCTGACCTGCGATTACAGCGGGATGATCAAACGGAGGAATAAAGGTATAGCCCTCCTGTTGTGCCATTTCTATTGCTTTAGCTTTAGCCTCATCAAAATTAGCACCATACAATAGAGCCTTACCACCGAAACGACGGACTGCATCAACTTTAATATCCGCGGTAGTAACCGGCATAACAATCAGAGACTTAATCCCCAAACGATTGGCGGAAAGCGCCACCCCCTGAGCATGGTTACCGGCTGACGCGGTAATCACTCCCCGGTTTTTTTGTTCCTCGGTCAAACCCGCAATCATGGCATACGCGCCGCGGAGCTTAAAGCTGTGAACAGGTTGCCGATCTTCCCGTTTTACCAATATGGTATTTCCCAAACGGGCAGAAATTTTCTCCATTTCCTGCAAAGGAGTCACCTGAGCAACTTCATAAACCGGCGCGCTTAATGCCGCTTTCAAATACTCTGCACCATTTGGTGCGGAAGTTAAGGGAAGAAATGCAGCCATACGATTATCCCCCTAACTTAGATTTATCACGGACAGCGCCTTTATCCGCACTAGTCGCCAATGAAGCATAGGCTCTCAGGGCAAACGAGACCTGACGTTCACGAGCTTTCGGCGTCCACGCGTTATCACCACGGGCAAATTCAGCCTCTTGACGGGTAGCAAGTACCTTTTCATCTACATTAAGTCGCATTTTCCGCAATGGAATATCAATATCAATAATATCGCCATCTTGAACCAAACCGATTAGCCCTCCATTAGCCGCTTCTGGAGAAACATGGCCGATCGACAAACCCGAGGTACCACCAGAAAAACGCCCATCTGTAATCAATGCACAGCTTTTACCTAACCCCATAGATTTTAGATAAGTCGTCGGATACAACATTTCCTGCATGCCGGGCCCACCTTTTGGCCCTTCATAACGAATGACCACCACATCACCCGCAACAACTTTTCCACCCAGAATCGCATCAACCGCATCTTCCTGACTTTCGTAAACTTTGGCTGGCCCACGGAACGTCAGACTGTCCTTATCAACCCCCGCGGTTTTTACAATACAACCATCTATAGCCAAATTACCAAATAGAACAGCAAGACCACCATCCCGACTATAGGCATGTTCAATGTCGCGAATACACCCTTCTACACGGTCGGTATCCAACGAAGGCCAACGACAATCTTGTGAAAATGCCTGAGTAGTACGGATACCCGCAGGACCTGCCGAATACATCTCCTTTACTGACTCATCCGCCGTTTGCATCACATCGTACTGATTAAGCGTTTGTAACAAATCCAGACCCAAAACATTTTTAACCTGACGATTCAACAGGCCCGCTCTATCCAGCTCGCCTAAAATACCCATCACACCACCAGCACGATGAACATCTTCCATATGGTATTTTTGTGTACTTGGTGCAACCTTACATAGATGAGGGATCTGACGAGACAAACGATCAATATCCGCCATAGTGAAATCCACTTCCCCTTCCTGCGCCGCAGCCAGTAAGTGAAGCACAGTATTAGTTGAGCCACCCATTGCAATATCCAACATCATCGCATTTTCAAATGCGGCTTTCGTTGCAATACAACGTGGTAGAGCACTATCATCATTTTGTTCATAATAGCGCTTAGTCAGCTCAACAATGCGCTTGCCTGCATTCAGAAACAACACTTTGCGATCTGCATGAGTAGCCAGTAATGAACCGTTCCCCGGTTGAGACAAACCCAACGCTTCTGTCAAACAATTCATAGAGTTAGCGGTAAACATGCCTGAGCAGGAACCACAGGTTGGGCACGCTGAGCGTTCAATCTGACTGCTATCCTCATCACTGACATTCGGGTTCGCACCTTGGATCATGGCATCGATCAGATCCAACTTGATAATCTGATCTGACAATTTAGTTTTACCCGCCTCCATAGGACCACCGGAAACAAAAATCACCGGAATGTTCAGACGCAATGCCGCCATCAGCATACCTGGGGTAATTTTGTCACAATTGGAAATACACACCATCGCATCCGCACAATGCGCATTCACCATATATTCGACAGAATCAGCAATTAATTCACGTGACGGCAGAGAATAGAGCATACCACCATGCCCCATTGCGATACCGTCATCCACCGCTATGGTATTGAACTCTTTTGCAACACCGCCTGATGCTTCAATCTGTTCAGCAACCAGTTTACCTAAGTCCCGCAAATGAACATGCCCGGGAACAAACTGAGTAAATGAGTTAACTACTGCAATAATCGGTTTACCAAAATCTGCATCGGTCATCCCTGTCGCGCGCCATAAAGCGCGAGCTCCAGCCATATTGCGACCATGAGTCGTAGTGGCAGAACGGTACTTAGGCATTATCTTCACTCCCGTGTCATCAAAACAGGCGGGGAACGAACCGCCCGTTAAATTATTTATAGTTCTATTAAAGGTATAGTTCTATTAAGGATTGACCGGATCTAACCAGCCCCATTTATCGTCTGTCGCGCCATCAAACAAACCAAAGAAAGCTTGTTGAATTTTCTTAGTAACAGGCCCGCACTTACCGATACCAACCTGAATATCATCAACACTGCGAACAGGTGTGATTTCAGCCGCTGTACCTGACATAAAAACTTCATCAGCCAGGTACAGAGATTCGCGCGACAATACCTGCTCACGCACTTCCAGCCCCAAATCTTTGGCTAATTTGATAATGGCATCACGGGTAATTCCTGGTAATGCAGATGAAGTAAATGGTGGAGTGAACAATATGCCATCTTTTACTTCAAACAGATTTTCACCCGCACCTTCAGAGATATAACCATAAACATCCAGTGCAATACCTTCTTGATATCCACGACGACGGGCTTCACTACCTACCAAAAGTGAAGACAGGTAGTTACCACCTGCTTTGGCCGCGGTTGGTATTGTATTTGGCGCCGCACGATTCCATGAAGAAACCATCGCATCAATCCCTTGATCCAGAGCTTCTTCTCCTAGGTAAGCCCCCCAAGGAAAAGCAGCGATAATAACATCCGTTTTATAGCCAGACGGTGGATTAACTCCCATGCCAACATCACCGATAAAGACTAGTGGACGTATATAAGCACTGACTAAATTATTTTTACGCAGAGTTGCCCGACATGCTTCCATTAATTCATCAACACTCTGGCTCAACGGCATGCGATAAATCTTTGCAGAATCATGTAAACGCTGCATATGCTCACGATGACGGAAAACCACGGGCCCTTTATGAGAGTCATAGCAGCGAATTCCCTCAAAAACAGAGGTGCCGTAATGTAAAGCATGGGACATGACGTGAACTTTAGCATCTGCCCAAGGAACCATCTCACCATTGAACCAAATGTAATCGGATTGCTTCGTCATTCTCTTATTCCTTTATTTCTACGTTACGCACGTATGAGTTGTGATTTTTGTTGCAGGATCTTGACGCCAGCGACATCCACTAATTTAGCCAGTTGTGAAGACAACAAATTAACCGGTTTTTGGCTGGCAACAATTAATTCGATATTAACATTATCGCCATCCATTGTTTGATCCATATTCATGGAACAGATCTGAAATCCACGATGACGCGTTACCCGTAAGATACGCTCTAATATTTCAGGACGGAAACGAGCATGGATTGCAAGTTGATGCTGCATCATAATGATTTCTCCAACATAGTTTCATTGCTTGCACCGGGAGGGACCAACGGCCAAACGTTCTCTAATTCCTCAATAGATACCTGTAATAAATAGGGACCCTTACTGGCAAATAATGCATTCAGCGCTTCATCAATCTGTGATTTATCCGTGATATGTTGCCCCGGAATATCAAAGGCTTTCGCTAATGTGACAAAATCAGGGTTATCTGTTAATGTCGTTTCGCTATATCGCTTATCAAAAAACAGCTCCTGCCATTGCCGCACCATTCCCAACCGCTGGTTATCCAACAATAAAATTTTTACTGGTAATTGTTTGCGTTTAATTGTCCCCAATTCCTGAACATTCATCATGAAAGAACCATCACCAGATACACAGATCACCATATCTTCCGGTCGAGCAATCTGAGCGCCAATCGCAGCAGGGATACCAAATCCCATCGAGCCCAACCCACTAGATGTAATAAAATTTTCAGGCCCATCAAAAGTCATATGCTGAGCTGTCCACATTTGATGCTGTCCAACATCGGTAGTAATAACCGTATTACATGCTTTACGATCTGAAACCTGCTTCAATAACCAAGGCGCATAGATACTCTCCCCCTGATGGTCATAACACCAAGGATATTCAGCTTTCAGAGATTTCACTTCCTGTTGCCAGGGCATAATTGACAATGGTTGTTGCAAACGAGGCAATAATGCCTTCACATCCCCCAGTAACGACACATGAGCCTGACGTAATTTACCTAACTCTGCCGGATCGATATCCAGATGAATCACTTTTGCATGCGGAGCAAAAGTATTAAGTTTGCCAGTCACACGATCGTCAAAACGAGCACCCACAGCAATCAATAAATCACATGACTGAACGGCAAGATTGGCCGCTTTCGAACCATGCATCCCAAGCATGCCCAGATAACATGGATGTTCTGAATCAGCAGCTCCCAAACCTTTCAACGTAGAAACAACCGGCATACCTGTTTCCACAACAAAATCTCGCAGAACAGAAACTGCTTGAGACATCCCTACTCCACCACCAACATATAATACTGGCTTTGTCGCAGCCGCAATCATCCTCCGGGCTTGCTCTAATTCACTTTCCGAGCAGGGCTCCTTTTGTTCAACGGGTACCAAATGTGGTACCAAATTCCCCTCTTTCAGCTGAATATCTTTAGGAATATCAATCAAAACTGGGCCAGGTCGACCACTAGTGGCGATAGAAAAGGCTTCCGCCATAATTTGAGGTAAATTTTCCAGTGAATCCACTAAGAAACTGTGTTTGGTACAAGCAAGGGAGAGACCTAAAACATCGACTTCTTGAAAGGCATCAGTTCCAATCAATTCAGAACCAACCTGACCAGTGATAGCAACAACAGGAACAGAATCTAACAACGCATCGGCTAATCCAGTGATTAAGTTTGTTGCTCCCGGTCCCGATGTAGCGATACAAACTCCCGGCTTACCACTGGCTCTCGCATAACCGATTGCAGCCATAACCGCACCCTGCTCATGCCGACAAAGCAAATGCTCCACACCACCATCGTACAAAGCATCATAAACCGGCATGATCGCACCACCAGGGTAGCCGAAAACCTTATCAATCCCCTGCGTTCGTAATGCTTTTACAACCCACTGCGCCCCGTTCATTTTTCATATCCCCTGTGTTTACCCTGTGAGACAAGATTTTGTTCTGTTGTATGTTTCCGTCTCTATCTAATTTTGCTTGTCGAAAAAAAACCCCCGCGCCTTTCGGTGCGGGGGTCTTCGAGAGATCTGGCTGTTTTTCTAAGCCTTTCTTCGTCCAAGTGCTGCCCCGCACGGTGGGATAATAATCACCACCACGCTGACAATAATTAGGCTAATCACTAGGACAAATGTGTTCATAATCTTGGTCGTTTAATTCGTTTGTTTAATCTATATTTAAGAGTTATCACGTTCTTCATAGCTTGACAACACTTATTTTGTTTTATTATTCGATATGAAAAAATACTGTTTATTTTCAAGTAAATACTTGTAATTTAGATTATTTATCTATTAAATAATCCAATTTAAGTGATAAAAACCAACTGATTAGACATAAACAAAACAACACACAAAGCGGTAACATAAAAAACAAATCATTCAACTATAACCAAAATTAAAGATCTTATTATTAATCACTCTGGTGATAAAAACTCCTCATTAAAAATAAAGCAGAATGATATAACACGCTAAATTTATTCACTGTGAAAAATATATAAATTTTAATTTCAAATAAACTATTTCAATAAAACCAATCTAAAAACACGACTTAAATAAAACCTCATAATATGAATATAAAAATAATCAATTTTACAATCTAAGCTAAAAACAATAAAACCATAAAAATCAATCAAATAAAATAAAAATTACTTAATAATGATTTCAAAAAAGTCTTTAGCGTTGCTTCACAAAATATTTATTAGAGCCGCTTCGCAAAAAAATAATAGAAAACTATTTATTATCCAATTTCAGTCCATCATATGCCCTTTCTTACGAAGGAGAATAGGATGGCCCTCGCTGTTATTTATACCAGAGCGACTATAGGTATTCATGCCCCAATTGTTACTGTTGAAGCGCATATTAGTAATGGCTTACCTGGATTAACTTTGGTTGGTTTGCCTGAAACAGCCGTAAAAGAAGCAAGAGATCGTGTCAGAAGTGCGTTGATCAACAGTGGGTTTACCTATCCGTCTAAAAGAATCACCATCAATCTTGCTCCCGCAGATCTTCCCAAGGAAGGTGGTCGTTATGATTTGCCGATCGCTATCGCTATTCTGGCCGCTTCAGAACAAATACCTACCAATACACTAAATTATTATGAGTTTCTTGGTGAACTCGCTCTATCCGGTGGTCTACGAAAAGTTAACGGCGCAATTTCAGCCGCGCTCAGCGCAGGAGAAGCAGGAAGGCAACTTATTCTACCAACAGAAAACGCAATAGAGCTGGCAATCTTATCTCAGAATGAGACGTTAATGGCAGAACACCTTTTGCATATCTGCCACTTCCTTCAGGGAGAAAAACAACTACTGACAACAACAATCCAACATAGCCCCTTAACAGAGCCATCACAGCCAGATCTTCAGGATATTATTGGCCAGGAACAAGCAAAACGCGCACTGGAAATTACAGCAGCAGGCGGACATAATCTTTTACTACTTGGCCCACCAGGGACAGGAAAAACAATGTTGGCAAGCCGTCTATGTAGTTTATTACCGCCATTAACAAACAAAGAAGCCCTTGAGGTAGCCGCTATCAATAGCCTAGTGGATACCTACCTTCCACCAGAACAATGGCATACACGCCCATTCAGAGCGCCTCATCACAGCTCTTCAATGGCAGCACTAGTTGGCGGTGGCGGGCTGCCAAAACCTGGTGAAATTTCACTTGCTCACAATGGGGTGCTATTTCTAGATGAACTACCTGAATTTGAACGCAGAGTCCTTGATGCTCTCAGAGAACCACTGGAATCAGGGGAAATAATTATCTCCCGGGCCAGAGCAAAAGTTTGTTTTCCTGCTCAAGTCCAGTTGATCGCAGCAATGAATCCTAGCCCGACAGGCTACCATCAGGGAATTCACAATCGAAGTAATCCTCAGCAAATACTTCGATACCTGGCAAAACTTTCTGGACCTTTTTTGGATCGTTTTGATCTCTCAATTGAAGTTTCTCTATTACCCATTGGAACATTGAGTAGCCCTCTTAGATCAAGCGAAAGCAGTAAAGATGTAAAATTAAGAGTGCTGGCAGCGCGAGAAATACAATTAAAACGTTGTGGAAAGATTAATGCCCATCTGAATAGTAAAGAGACAGAAGCATTTTGTAAACTCAAACCTAGCGATGCTGTATTTCTAGAACAAACGCTAATAAAACTAGGACTTTCAATCCGAGCATGGCACCGAATTCTGAGAACATCCCGGACACTTGCCGACTTAGAAGAAAAAAAAGAGATAGAAAAACCACATATCATGGAAGCCTTAAGCTACCGCAGTATGGACAGGCTATTAATACAATTACAAAAACAATCGGGTTAGAAATGAAAAAGGGGCGAAGCCCCTATATTCACAATTTGTGATGATATTAATCATCAGTGTCGGTATAGTCATCGGAAGCATCGATCTGAGGCTTACCGCCTGAAAGAGTATGAAAACGTTTTGGACGACTAATTCTTGCAAGATATTTGGTCCATACTTTTTCTTCCATTGTCACAGGCTGCCGTTCACCTCGGCAAACAGCAACAAACAGCTCTTCTATTTCTGTTTGAGGCTCGCGTTTACCAAGATCTAACTCATTGAACGCATAACCGTGGCGCTCTAGCAATTGCGCCTCTTTAATGGTGAAATCCCCATGACGGGAGAACCCACGAGGGTAATTTTTGTTATCAAAAAAACGATTAGTCGTGATGAAGCTTTCGGCCATCTGACACACTCCTAATTCTAGTACTGTTACTATCATGCCAATTATGGCGCGGAGTATTAGATAGGCCTGGCGTTCTGTAAAACAAAAAATTTAAATCTTAACGATAAATATTATTGGAGATATATGTGGACACTGAATTACTGAAAACCTTCTTGGAAGTCAGTAAAACTCGTCACTTTGGGAGAGCAGCCGAATCATTGTACCTGACGCAGTCAGCAGTTAGCTTTCGCATACGCCAGCTAGAAAATCAATTAGGTACCCATCTTTTCACACGCCACCGCAATAACATCCGTCTTACAGCGGCAGGAGAGCGCCTTGTTCCCTATGCTGAATCACTGATGAGTACTTGGCAGTTGGCTAAAAAGGAGATAATGCACGCTTCTCAACATACTGAATTAACAATTGGTGCCACCGCATCACTATGGGAAGCATATTTAACTCCCTGGTTGCAAGATTTCTATCAAAAACACCAGGAATTAAGATTGGAATCTCGGGTTTCTACACGACAATCCCTTGTTAAACAACTTCATTCACGTGAATTAGATCTGTTAATCACTACCGAACCGCCTAAAATGGATGAGTTCCAAAGCCTATTATTAGGGAATATTTGCTTGAAGTTATTAACAACAGAAGAAAATCTGAAATGCCAAATTAAAAATTACATCAAACTAGAATGGGGTGCTGATTTCCATCATCAGGAACAACGGATTTTAAAAAGTGAGCAGCTACCCATCATCACAACCACCTCAGCACATATAGCCCGCCAACTGCTCAATAGCGTAAGAGGAGCCGCCTTCTTACCAATACACTGGCAAAATGAACATCCAGAACTGGTTTCTTATCCAAGCACTGAACTAATTGAACGCCCATTATATGCCATATGGCTACAAAAAAATGATCAGCAAGCATTCATTCAACAGCTGTTAAAAATACCTATCATGCATACTTCTGCAAGAGGTTAAGAGGCTTTCATAGAAATCATTCAATCAATAAGTATGTGTTCTGAAAAACTTATGAATAACAATACTATACGGAAACAGGAATGAAAATAGTAAGGGAGAAAGAAGTTTTAGATAGAGCATAAAGTGGGATTACTTTTTTATCTTCCCACATATAGCTCCTTATTTACCAAATAATCCTTACGTATAGTTTGAAATTATGACTTGAATCAGACACAGTGTTCCTGCTTTATCGTTTTAGGTATCCTTTCCTTCAATTCGAGCCTTTCTTAAGAAAAAAGCTTGGTAATCAAAATCTTACTGGTATGGAGATTGCCCGAAAGTCTAAAAGGTTACTTATAAGAATTCACTTCGATAGTAGATAATCAGAAAGAAAGGTTTTATTGCTACAAGATCGAATAATATTAAGGAAAGACTATTCAACTGAAAGTGTTTAACAGCATCTATGATGAATTCAAATCGATGGCAACATTGGCTTTACGAACCAGACGATATTTGGAAATAAATTCTCCAAGTGGGATCATTTCTGGGGAAAAAGTTCGCACAAAGGGATTTTTAGTGTAATGGCAAATCCGTTTTTCTAACAAAGCTTCATAGAAAAAGGCGCTGACCAAAAGCCAGCGCCTTATCAATAATCTTATCTAAACAGCATATATGGGTAACCAATATTATGAACTATCTTAGTTGCCCTGAGCTTATAACTGGCAGGGGCGGAGAGACTCGAACTCCCAACACCCGGTTTTGGAGACCGGTGCTCTACCAATTGAACTACGCCCCTAAATTAAGGTGGCGGTGCGGACGGGGCTCGAACCCGCGACCCCCGGCGTGACAGGCCGGTATTCTAACCAACTGAACTACCGCACCACCGAATTCTCTGTCATCTATATCGCTTGCTACAATATAAAACTTAAATATCAACTTTGGCAGTTTACGAACAGCTTGCCTGCCGTTCGCCCTTCGGACCGCCGCCCCTCGCGACGATTAAATCCGTCTGCAACAGATTCATCCTACTCACTGCTATTCGTGCTTCATGCTGCCTTTGATGGCAACATCATCCTAAATTAAAGCCTGGCAGTGTCCTACTCTCACATGGGGAGACCCCACACTACCATCGGCGCTACGGCGTTTCACTGCTGAGTTCGGCATGGG
>NZ_LOIC01000014.1 GCF_001684335.1 Photorhabdus namnaonensis | reverse complement strand
CGGAGGCCAGCGTAAATCCGTCATAAAGACGGTGGCGGCCTGAGAAGTGGGAAGCCTCGCCGTTTTTACGGCGGGGAGCAGTCACAACTGTTTTCGTGCTTTTGGCCCGAGATCAAACTTAAAAAAATAGTGGGTTTTCAATTTTTTGATAACTATCGCGGTTAATTAATCATAACTATTTATTATTGCTCACAGAAAAAGCGTGACTACCCACCAGGAGCAATGACATGAGTGTTAAAGGCATTACCCCGCAGGAACTCGCGGGCTACGGAATTCATGATGTTAACGAAATTATTTATAATCCAAGCTATGAGCTGTTATTTTCAGAAGAAACTAAACCTTCACTCAAAGGCTGCGAGAGTGGCACTCTGACCAACCTGGGGGCTGTGGCTGTCGATACGGGGATCTTCACGGGTCGTTCACCCAAAGATAAGTATATTGTTCGTGATGATGTTACCTGTGACACCGTATGGTGGGCTGACCAGGGAAAAGGTAAAAATGATAACAAGCCATTACAGCAGGAAACGTGGACACATCTGAAAGGCTTGGTAACTAAACAGCTTTCAGGCAAACGTTTGTTTGTAGTTGATGCTTTCTGTGGTGCTAATGCAGATACACGATTGAAAGTCCGCTTTATTACAGAAGTTGCGTGGCAGGCCCACTTTGTTAAAAACATGTTTATCCGCCCGTCAGATGAAGAGTTGGCTGAGTTCAAACCAGATTTTATTGTGATGAACGGTGCAAAATGCACCAACCCGCAATGGCAAGAGCAGGGTTTGAACTCTGAAAACTTTGTTGCGTTTAACCTGAAAGAGCGTATGCAGCTTATTGGCGGTACTTGGTACGGTGGTGAAATGAAGAAAGGGATGTTCTCTATGATGAACTACCTGTTGCCACTGAAAGGTGTTGCTTCGATGCACTGTTCTGCCAACGTGGGTGAAAAAGGGGACGTTGCCGTTTTCTTTGGCTTGTCCGGTACAGGTAAAACCACGCTTTCTACTGATCCAAAACGTAAGCTGATTGGTGATGATGAACACGGTTGGGATGATGATGGTGTGTTCAACTTTGAAGGGGGTTGTTACGCGAAAACCATCAATCTGTCCAAAGAGGCGGAACCCGATATCTATCATGCGATTAAACGTGATGCGTTGCTGGAAAATGTTACTGTACTGACAGATGGCACGGTTGATTTCAATGATGGTTCAAAAACGGAAAACACTCGTGTTTCTTATCCTATCCACCATATTGAAAACATTGTTAAGCCGGTTTCCAAAGCGGGCCATGCAACTAAGGTCATTTTCCTGACTGCGGACGCATTTGGTGTGTTGCCTCCAGTATCTCGCTTGACACCTGAACAGACTCAATATCACTTCCTATCTGGTTTTACGGCAAAATTGGCAGGTACCGAACGTGGTGTGACTGAACCGACACCCACATTCTCTGCATGTTTTGGTGCCGCATTCCTGACTTTGCATCCAACCCAATACGCGGAAGTATTGGTAAAACGTATGCAGGCAGCAGGTGCTAAGGCTTATCTGGTGAATACGGGCTGGAATGGTACGGGCAAACGGATCTCGATTAAGGATACCCGTGGAATCATTGATGCCATCCTAAATGGTGATATTGAGGAAGCTGATACCATTACATTACCTATTTTCGATCTGGCGGTTCCGACAGCGTTGCCGGGTGTTGATACCGATATTCTTGATCCACGTGAGACTTATACAGACAAATCTCAATGGGAAGAGAAGGCGAAAGATTTGGCTCATCGTTTTGTCGACAATTTTGATAAATATACCGATACCCCGGCGGGGGAAGCTTTAGTGAAAGCGGGTCCTAAACTGTAATTGTGAATTTTTTAGCCTCATCCGTTAGGGTGAGGCTTATTTGATATTTATGCCGGAGAAAGGTCAAACAACAATATTTCACTATCGTTGCTGCTGTTAAGTTGAAGATTGATTTCATCCCGGATAGCCAGACCATCGCTGGTGGTGGCTTTGACGCCATTAACCGTCACTTCGCCACGAATGACTTGTATCCAAATATAACGACCTTTTTCTGCAACATATTCGGCGGTTTCGTGATCCTTAAGTACCCAACGCCATAAAGTCATATCCTGAAATACTTTCAGTGAACCATCCCGGGCATCAGGCGAGAGCACCAATTGGCGGCCTTGTACATCATCAAAACGGCGCTGTTCATAACGTGGTGTTAAGCCTGTTTTATTTGGGCTAATCCAGATCTGATATAGATGCAATTGGCGATCTCTGTCCGGGTTGTATTCTGAATGACGAATACCGGTACCTGCGCTCATAATTTGGAATTCACCGGCAGGTACCCGTTCTTTATTTCCTATACTATCCTGGTGTTCAACGGTGCCGGAAAGAACGTAGGTCAGTATTTCCATATCTTTATGCGGATGGGCGCCAAAACCTTGACCTGCTTGGATGGAATCTTCATTAATCACTCTCAACGCTGAGAAACTCATAAAATTGGCGTCATAGTAGTTGGCAAATGAAAAAGTATGCCAGCTAGTTAACCAGCCATGATCGGCATGGCCGCGATCTGATGCTTTGCGTAAATGGATCATATTCAAATCTCCTCAATAGTTTTTACAGTCTAGTTGAGAAGAGATAGCATTAAAGCTTAAAAATCTGACCTAAATTTTTAAATATTTTGAATAACTGGCGATTGGAATAATTAATAAAAAAAAGCCAGCACCCGGCTGGCTAAAGTAAACACTGGAAGCAATGTGAGCAATGTCGTGCTTTCATCTGTACCCTGAAGACGGTTCATCTGAAAGCGATACGAATGATAATAATTATCACTATCGATTGTAAAGCGTTTTTTCTGGTCAAAGATAGAATAATGGTGAGAATTTGTTATAACCATTTGATAAATATTGCTATTTATATAGAGCTCAGTGTGATTTTTAAGGGAAAGCAAACGATTTCACAGAGTCGATTTGTTAAGTGATCATCCTAAATTATTCAGTAAATTTGACATTTTATTAAGAGTCTTAACAGAAGTTACCGTAAACCCTTATCCAAGGTTTATTTGTTAAAATTATTTTATTCAGGACTGAAAAGTGCTTAGAAAAGTTGAATAAAACTAATATAGCGTTGGAATTTAATTTACCGTAGCCAGCTATTTATTTTACAAAATGTATTGATGAAATAATTATGCTGTAATGAATTTTAATGTGCGGCTCAACGCCAAATTTTCTCTAAAATTTACCCATTCTGAATTTATTTACTCTAATAAGCTGTTTCCTTTATATATTCTGACTGTGTTTTAACGTCATGAAAGATATCTTTTCAGGTAATTATATGTGGCATTTTTTGGCGTGGATTATGTTAACAGGTTTGACTGTTTGGGGAATGATTAATCATTCACTAAATCAGAATTATCAACAACAAACAGTTTCATTTAATATTCTTTATCGCGAGCTGAGTGAAAAGTTGGCACAACATGACGCTATTGTATCGCTAACGGATACTAATATCGAATTAGATCAGCTACAGGAAAACTTTCCGCAAATTGTCGGATTGCAAGAGATGCCAATGAATGTATTAATCTTCCCTATAATCAGTGAAGAGGGAGAAGGAAGATATTGGCTTAATAGTAAACGTGATAGTATCCGGTTATTGATAGATCTCAATATTCTGATGAAAGATCTATCATTATTATCACAATTTCGGATGGTACAACTGGATTGGAATAGTCGCCCATTGATTACCTATGGGCTGGAGAAAGAGCACTATTTTTGGAACTGGGAGAAAAAGTTAACCAATCGTTTTCAGCCTTTTGTGCTTAAAGTGGGTAACGACCAACAATGGTCTAAACTTCCGTGGGGTTATATTGCTTGCCTGAGTTTTTTATGGGCAGTGATTATCTGTTTTATCTTTTTAATTCAGAAGAACAAAAGATTGAGGAAAATTTCTGATTTACGAGCACGTTTCTTTGAATTTACCCGCTTAAATACAATGGATGAAGTGGCGACGGGTGTTGTTCATGAATTAAATCAGCCTTTGACAGCGATTATGAGTTATAACCAAACCGCATTGCGGTTAATGAAAAAACAGCAATATGATAAAGTGATGCCGATATTGGATTCATCAATTTTGCAGACTCAACGCATCGCAAATTTATTGACGCAATATCGTCAAAAACTGACGGCCGGTAGTATTATTTTTCAACCTGTAAATATTCAAGCGATATTAGGTCGAGTTGAGATATTGCTCGAAAATGAAATTAAGGCCGGTAAGATAAAAATAATAAAGCATATTTGTGATGAGCTGCTGATGATATCTGCCGAGCCGTTATGGATTGAGCAAATATTCCATAATTTAATCAGCAATGCCATTCAAGCACAGCAAGAGCAAGGTCAGTCAGAATATCAAAATTGGATCTGCATCGATATCACTTATATTAATGAAATGATAAGAGTCACCATAACAGATGGTGGCCCTGGATTAAGTGATGAAGCTTTAAAGAACGTGTTTATTCCATTCTTCACAACACGCCAACAAGGTATGGGATTGGGAATGACGTTAACGGAAACATTAATTCATAAACTTGGTGGTGATATCAATGCTGAAAATTGTGAAACGGGAGGAGCGCGTTTTATTATTTGGCTACCAACTAATAAAGGTGAGGAGAAATAATGGCGGCAGTGATTTATCTTATTGATGATGACGAAGCGATCCGTGATTCATTATCTATGTTATTAGAAACAATGAATTGGCAGGTAAATTCATTTCCTGGTGCGCAAGAATTTCTTGATGAAATTGGTAGCAAGAATATTACAGCGCTTCAGGGATGTATTTTATTGGATATTCGTATGCCGGGAAAACCTGGATTGGCATTGCAGGCAGATCTATTGAAACTCAATAGTACATTACCGGTCATTATCATGACCGGACACGGAAATATTGATATTTGTCGTCGTGCTTTTAAGAACGGCGCTTTCGAGTTTTTAACCAAACCTATTGATGCAGATTTATTAATTGAAACAGTTTCAAGTGCATTATTATTTCATCAGAAAGTATTTAAGCAACGTCAGATATATGAACAATTAAAAACGAAATTCAGCCAGTTGTCTGAACGTGAAAGGGAAGTGATGAAAATTATTTTAGAAGGTAAAACCAGTAAACAAATTGCTCAACAGTTATCGTTATCACCACGTACTATTGAGGTTCATCGTGCTAATATATTTCATAAATTGGATATACACTCTTTACCGCAGTTAGTCAAAGAGTATGAATTATTTAAGTCATTATCTTATGACTAAGTATTTCTACTGAGTCGAATAAGTAATTGGCCGAATAGCTATAGCCGATAAACCTCATTAAGTTAGAACAGGATAATTCATCAACTTAAACTTAATGAGGTTTACCTATGAAACATTCTCTTTTCTATACTGTACTGGCAGCAGGTTTATTCGCTCAAACGGCTTTTGCTTCATCACTAATTACTGAACGTAATATTACCCTTGAGATAGCAAATAAATTAGCTTCTGAGGCAATTCAGTCTTGTCAATCGAATAATTATAACGTGGCGGTTTCTGTTATTGATAAAAGTGGGGTTTTGAAAGCGGTTCAGCGTATGGATAAAGCCGGGTTGCATACTGTTGAGGCGAGTAAAATGAAAGCTTATACCGCGTTATCTACCCAGAGAACGTCAGAGGACGTCATGAAAACGGCGCAATCAAATCTTGGCGCTCAATATTTAGGGGATATTCCAGGCTTCTTATTACTTGGTGGAGGTGTTCCGGTTAAATCTGGTAATGAAGTGATTGGCGCAATTGGTATTGGTGGCGCACCGAGTGGTTCTTTAGACCAACAGTGTGCTCTTGATGCAATTCAAAAAATTTCGTCAGATTTATCTTAATCATAACGATTTATAAAATGTGCAGGGGTAAAGATAATGAATTAAATCTCTATTTCTACTCATGATGACAATATTCTTTGTATTGATTTTAGGAATGTGGAAATTAGGTTTAATATCTTTCATGATCGTATCCCTGCTGCGGATAATTTATTGAAGGTAAATATTATCTCTAATTAATGATAAGAGATTTTTTTACTTTAATTCTATTGTTTATTTTATAATAATAGTATCTAATTGAATATTATCTCAATTAGATACTATTTGTTCATAATTACTCTAGCCTATAATAATGATTTTCTTTTATCCAGTTTATTATGAATATTAGTTATCAAGGTGATTACCTTTCTCTCCGTTTCATCACTGAGAATTTTTAATATATATTCATTATTTCATATGTGAACCTTTTTTTACCTAATTCAGAGATAGTTGTTTGGCGAAGTTACCTATATTTCTAGAGGTGAATTTAATTGATGGTAATTTTCACTGATCATGAATATATTATTTAAATTTAGTTAGCTCTATGGATATGTGTTTTTATTATTATTCTATGACGTTAGAATATAAACTTTTCTATAGTTTATATTCTGTCTTTAAAGTTGTTTAATAATATTTAAATTTATGCTAAGCCAAATGTTAATTAGATAAAATCAAATATGGATTAGATCGATTTTAATTATTTAACTTTGAAATAAAAAATATTTTTTCTATTTTATTTGACGAAATGTAAATCTAGATATTAACTGAATGTACCGTAGTGATGTTGCTTATAAAACGCTATTACATTACGGCTATAAATCATGATTGATTTAATATTTTAGGGATATTAATGATATCCCATATAACTCCTATCGTAATATCTAATATGACATGTAGTTTCGGAGCGTATTTTCTTGGTTGCATATTATAGCCATACTCATTCGGAGAATGTTACTTATGAACGTCAAAAATCTCTATGGTCACCCTCGTTTTTGCAACACTCATTTTGATGAATTTTGGGCTTGCTTAAATCTATCCGGCGTCACTATAGGCAAGGATGC
>NZ_LOIC01000013.1 GCF_001684335.1 Photorhabdus namnaonensis | reverse complement strand
GCTTTGCCCAAGGCAAATTCTGATCAGAGGGGAACAACGATATACCGCTAAATACAAAACTGCCAACCGCAGATGGCTAAGGTACTGGAGATAAAGGGATAATTAACAAAAGCAAATTTCGACAGGCATTATAACGTTCATGGAGCCAAAACGACTGTCGTATATCGCACAAACGCAAAAACCCCCAGCCTGCGCTGAGGGTTTCCACTGTTTTTAAAGCCTGGCAGTGTCCTACTCTCACATGGGGAGACCCCACACTACCATCGGCGCTACGGCGTTTCACTGCTGAGTTCGGCATGGG
>NZ_LOIC01000012.1 GCF_001684335.1 Photorhabdus namnaonensis | reverse complement strand
GATGGTTAATAACCTGAAAGCCCTGCGGGCTTTTCGCCTTATATCACCGCCCGCATTGGGCGAGGGTTTACGGCGGATTTTGCTAATACTTGCCGCGCCAACGGGCAGTGACAGAGTTGTCGCCGTTTGCAAGTCATAACCTGAGTTCCTCAATTCAACGGCGAGTCGTTCCAATTGACCAAGCAATCTATCAACAGCACGATTTTCTTGCGCAGCGCCACTCTCTATATAAGCACGCAAACTCTCTTCCGTTTTGAAAAACTCTGTCACTCTCGCGGCTCAGTTCCCTCATGAGCTGATTTAAGAACTGTCGTTGCTGAGTAGTCAAATGTTCTGCCGCAGGACGATTTAAAATACTTCGAAGTTGATCCCGCAGTTCCATTGTTCTATTTTGATCGCATAACAAATCAAAGAAACTTTCAAACGCACTACCCGCATCCGTTTTAGCCAATAGCGCTTCTTTTTCTAAAACAGAGAGAAGAACATCCCCTCGGGTGGAGTCTCCCTCAATAATTTGAATACGAATTTCCTGATCCAGTTGACGAATTTCATCTTCAACACGACGAAAATCACCCGTTAAAACAGAGGCTAACTGGTAGATCTCACGAATTCTCTCCCGCTGCTCAAGCTCAGTCAGTTCAAGCACCACGCCAGCTCTCAGAGCATCAATCTCTCTCTGGATTTCAGCTTTTCTATATTCCAAAAGCGTGACACGTTCATCGACATTCGGACTAATAGCCACCGCAAATTCTCTGACAGCTTCTTGAACAATTCGAAGATGAGACGCAGTGGTTCCTGTACTGCGTTCATCAAGCCCCTGACTAAAACGGAGTGCAACTTCACTGGCATCCGTTTTGGTTAACATGTCGTCCATCTCACGCAACCAGCCTTCCCGAATCCATTTATTAAGATACGTACCCGCTCCCGTTTCAGTTTCCCAAAGACCTAGTTCACGACAACGTACCAGTTCTGCATCAAGTGACACTCGGGCACGACTAAAAGGGACTTCACTCTCCTCGGAAAACAACTCTCCCAGAAACGCCAAAATGAAAGGAGAATTATCAGCTCTTAACAGTTTCCAGGAAGCAGCGGGAGTACTCTTCGAGGTAAAAATGGGCGGTCTGGACAAACCGCCCCGATGCAAACAATGGAAAATTCCTGCGTGTTACTTCCTGCGAACAGGCAAACCAGTACCACGAACACCACCCTGTGGCAAAACCAGCACCGCTACTGACCAAGCCGGCAGCGTGACCGTGCCGTCTTTCGCTATTCTGGTACCTACCGCCAAAGATATGTGGCCCAGTTCCCTCTGAATATCATTCAACTTCAACCCTCTGACGTTAAGATCTCTTACTGTGGCAGAATGTGGAGCCGCATTAATCATCACCACCAAGCCGTCAAATCGCGAATCACGGTCATCACCAGTGCTATTACCGTCGTCTATGGTCATCACCAGCAATCCAAGCTGCTGATGCGGCCCAACGTTACGAAAATCAACACGTTGTTTAACCGATGCGCCATCACCGAGCGTCATCAGTGGTGAAAATTGACGCAGGCGTAGCAGTTCCTGATAAAAAGCCGTCATTTGCAACAATTCAGTCCGGCCCGGTTTACCTACCATATTTTTCACTTTTTCAATCAATCCGTAATTTTCGCCATCAACACGCTGATCCGGCATACCTACATCATAGTTATTATCCTGGTAGGTGTAGCTAACACGATTAAACCAATCACCGGAATTATAGGAATCCCGGGTAAAAGATTTTGAACGTAATAGCTCCGATCCATGTTGAGCAAAGGCCAATCCTTGTCCAAGGAATGTCGTGGCGAGAGATATTGCCTGCATACGAACTCGTGTCGCCAAATTCGCCTCACGCGCGGCTTTGTAGCTGATAATGTCCCACAACGTTTGGTTATCATGCTTAGAGACATAATTGATCACCTCAATCGGATCAGCGGCATAACCGGCTATAGCGCCTTTGTAGTTAATGTCTCTACCCGTTTTCACCGCTCCATCTTTATCGATCATCACAAAATCAGCCAGGTTGCCCGCCATACCAAGACGTACCAAATCCGCCAGATGACGCGTCTCATTAGCATCGAACCACGCCATTTCGTTAAGTAACGTTCCAGCGCCGTTGCCTACCCCCTGATTAACGCGAATGCTATCAGCGGAATCAAACGGCCCTCCCCCCTGTACCGCATCTCGTAGCCGATCAGAGAAAGTACCCACCCCAGAACCCTTAAGATTAATCTGTGAAGCGATTTCGAAGCGGTCTTCCTGCCCTGAGTTCCAACCTTCACCAAAAAAATAGACCGATGGGTTAATCGCGCGTACTTTTGCCAGCGCCGATAAAATCTGCGCCTTCGGATGGTAGCCCATTAAGTCAAATCGGAATGCGTCGATTTTATAGTCCTTAACCCAAGTCACTAACGAGTCTTCAATGAGCTTAGCAAACATACGGTGTTCTGGCGCTGTATCGTGACAACAAGTGTTGGACTCAACATTACCACTGATTTCATTCAGGCGATGATAATACCAAGGAACTATCTTATCCAACACGGAAGACCTATCTGTGGGGCCAGCAGCATTGGTGTGGTTGTACGCTACATCCATAACTACATTCATTCCCAACTGCTGCTTAATAGCCTGAATCATGGCGCGAAACTCTTTTATACGTACCGAACCTTCCGCATCAGTAGCATAAGAACCTTCCGGTACCGAGTAATGAAACGGATCATAACCCCAGTTGTAGGAGTCGGTTTCTGCAATCATTGCATTCAGTTCTTGTACCTGCGGGTTATTGGCACTGTCACCGCGCTGTAACTCCTGCAATACTTCACCCACAGTCTGTGAAATATTGCAATAATCAGCGAAACGGCTGCTCCTCACCTTTGGGTTGACTTGGTACAAACGACTGAATGGATGGTAGAGATCGGCTACTTGGTTGCTAAATTCATTAATGGAAGCCACATCGAATACCGGCAATAGCTCCATATGAGTCACCCCTGCCTGACTCAATGCCTTAAGGTGTTTGAACATATCGCTGTTGTCAGCGGTGAGAGCCAAATACTTACCGCGCCAAGTTTCCGGTACTGTTTCATCTGCAACGGAGAGATCACGGACATGAGCCTCATAGATGGTCATACGCGCAATATCCGCCGGTGTATTTTGCGAATGCGGCATAAGAACGCTATCCCAGTCTTGTGGTTTTAGCGCTTCGTCATCCAAGTTGACGACTTGACTGTATTCCGAATTGGTGGACAGACTGTGGGAATAGGGATCGGTAACCTCGTAGTGCTCTACATTACGGGAATATGGATGGTATACCGTTAAAGCATAGCGGTAGTAAGCACCAATCAAATCCTTATCACCTTGCCATGACCATGAACCACTAGCAGGATCACGGTTCATGGCATGATTGGCGATGACCTGTTTATCTGCATCGTAGATAACCAACCCAACATGTTGAGCGGTAGGCGCCCACAAGCGGAAGGTAACACCGGTATCGTTGATTAGCGCACCATATTCCAGTGTGTCAGCAGCATTGGCGAAATGATCGTCCAAAACACCAGCCGTTTGTATTTGAGTAGCCGATAACAGCAAGCCCTCTTTGTTGGTCGCTAACGCCACCAAATCACCGGTAAGTAACGCATCAACATCCGTATCCGCAGGCAAACGGAATGCAGTTAATTTCCTCAAGTGCGGAAATCTATCAGCCGTTTTCTGGCTCAAGGTGGTCGGCGTCAGTGTCAGATAGCTATCGATGAAATTTCCTTCATCATTAGCTTCTACTTTGCCATTCCGGTTGTAATATAAGCGGACATGGGGTTTATCCGCTCCACCCGACCACAACAAAGTCCGGTTGTCGACCCAATGTGCCGAAGCCTGAGAAACACCAAACACAGAATTAAAGGCTGCCGCACGGCTGCTATAGATTTGATGACTACCGGGTATCACAGAGACGGTACGGTTCTTGAAATCAGAGAAAGAGATTTTTAGGTCACTGTCGATCAATTTATTGTTGCTACCATCACGCACGATAAAATTGATACAACCCTCGTTCTTGGTTAACGGTATTACCCAGTAAGGCCCATAACTATCGCTGCCAGCGGGCGTTGCGCTGGTGTCGTTCCAGCTTGATGAAGGGGAAGCCAAAGCATCACAATTTTTATCGTTCCATAAGTAGAGGGTGTTGGTACTGTAGTCACGGTTCGTTGTTGGACTTTGACTTAATTTAGCAATGTCCACCAAGTGGACTACTGCCTGAAAATTGCCGGCAACAGCAGCTTCACTGGGTACTTTATTAGGGATATGCGCCATCGGCTCCTCCAGGGATTCGGGTAAAGAACTATTGTTATCACAGCTTGCCAGTAGTAAAACGAATGTACTGCTTAATAGGGCCAGGTAAGCCCTTTTCCAGAAGTGAGCTACCATAATCAGACCTTTTTAATAGAAATAAATCGTCGCCGATATTATTGTTAATAAAATAGGAATGAAATATTAAATAATGTCTCAGATGAGTCAGCATCCTCCTAGTTTTGATACTAAGAGGGAGGAGGAGTTAGGAGGAGATACCTTTTCGTGATATTGCGCACAATAATAATGTAATGATCTTTTATTACATAAACCTAGTGTGAGCTTATTTATATTATTCCATCAGATACAGATTAAAATGATGTCAAATGCAGTCATTGTCATTTTTATATATTTTCACAAACTTTATTGTTTCTGCAAAAAAGCATTTTTGGTGATGCAGGATTATTAAGTCATTCCTTTCCTCCTAATCCTGCGTTTTTTCTTGCATTAGATATAAGTGTAACTTGTTACAGGACCTGCACCTGTGTAAAAACGTAAAGCTTGATCATTGCGACCAAAACAATAGCCTAAAATAAGATTATAATCGGGAGAATTAATAAATTCTTTCATATCCTGATATGTAGAATTTCTAATATCTTTAATATGCATTTGTTTACTGGCATTATAACTACCTTTTCTATCATCTCTGTCTTCATTAAAAAATGATATTTCATGCAAATCTGTCCTTCTACGTCCATTTATATTTGCATCCCAATTAAAGCCAAGCTCATCACCATGAGAAGCTGTTAAGATTAAAATTGGCTTACCATTATAATTAGGATCAGTCTCAATCATCCTTATTGGATGATCTAAGTCCGAAGCGCCTATTGGCGTATCCGAACCATAAATTTCTTTTCCTGCAAATGATATAGAGTGCCAACTACTTCCACTATGATTTCGTCTGTTAATTGATCTCTTTGAACGAATACTGACATGAGGGTCAACCACATTTTGAAGATCTTGAGGTACTGTTGGAGAGGCCCCCTGCTTACTAAAAGCAGGGCCTCTCACATCACCACCCGCAGAACTGGCAGTCTTTGATACAGAACCCGTCACACTCGCCACCGCACTGGTAATACCCAGCCCCAATGACACCCAACCTAAAATCTCTGAAGCATGAGGGTCTGTATCTTCAAGAGCGTCCGAGGCAATACTAGTTGCGGAGGCCGCAATACCCAAGCCAGAACTTACTATTGCAGCCCCCATTGATACGGTAACAGTCTCTGCGGCTGCGGCGGCTGCAATAGAAGCACCGAAAGTAAATATGCCTAAAATCAGACCAAATACCCCCACACCGATTCCAACCGCAGCTTTAGTACTCATATGCCCCGATGGATCGCTGTTATTAATCGGATCTCCATCGCAATAAGCATATGGGTTAATCCCCCCTGAACCGAACGGGCTGAAACTGTCCGGGCTGTTAAAACGCATCAATGTTGGATTGTACGACCGATATCCATTCCCCAGATGAGTCGTACCACTGATGGGGTCTCGACGTTCGCCATTAAACCCCGGCAAATCATTATTAGGGGCTTGAGCAATTGCCCCGTAAGGGGAGTAACATACGTTCTGTTGCTGCCCGTTGTTGGATTCCAGAGACAGTAATACGCTATCCATCATATCAACGCCGGTATGATAAAAAGTCATCGCATTTCTCCTAAGTTCTGTTATGCAAAACGAACCATTCATCTCATAGCTCGTTTTGTTTGTATTATTTGGATTACTCGCTTATGACAGACTATCTTCGTCAACACCCACACAACGGTTGCCAATTTTCACAAACCGACTCTGCTGACTAGCATCCACTTTTAACTCATTCACCAAATTTCCCGCCCGGTAATACAACTCCCGATGATCATCATCAGTTACCGCCTGGGTAACCAGAGTGTTCAAACCGTCATAACCATATTGACCACCGGTAGCTCCCGCTCCAGATACCGAATTCAATCTCCCCAAAATGTCATAACTCAGTGTTCGTCCTGCTTCATCCTGCGTCATACATCCGTTATTGTCATAACTCAGCACAATATTAGCTGGATAATCAGGATGACTATGCGTTACTTCTATCAACTGGGTTGGATCATCTTGGTTGGTGTAATAGAAAAGTGCTGTGTCGGTTGCCAGCCCGGAGCCATCACTGAACGTTGTAATACATTGAGTAATATTACTCAGAGAGTCGTAGGTGAACTGCTGGCGCTGAATGGATTTTCCGTAACTGTCCTGTGGCAACTGGTCCCCAGAACATTGATAATCAATAAGCCGGTTACGGCTATCATAGGTATATTCTTCCCGCCGCAGTATCGTACTCCCTTGGCTAGTTTCCCGGCTAGCAAGTTGTCCGTTTTGTTGGTAGCTCTGAGCAATCGTCAGCAATTCCTCCGATGTGCCAGAGGAGATAACACGTTTGATCTCCCGGCTAAAATCATCATAAGTCAGCGCTGTTGTTACTGACGTTTCCCCATTACCATCCTTCGCCACTTGGGAGATCAGACGGCCGTAATCATCGTAATCCAGCGTAACTGTTACCGAAGGAGCATTTAACTGTGCAGGACGCCCATAAGCATCATACTGGCAAGTTTGTACCACTCCGGTTACATCGGTGTAACTGAGTGGATTCCCCATCAAGGAATAGGTATATCCGGTACTGCGAATTGTGCCGTTTTCTGGGGAAAAATCTTCCGTTGCTAAATACCCGGCAGGAACATAGGTCATAGTACGCCCCATATTACCTAGCCCTGAGTCCGTCGCACTGGTGATTAAACCGGTCAAATTATCGTACCCACGAGTCTGAGTTAGTCCATACCCACTAACGTTGCTTAACGCATTTCCCAATTGAGGAATATATTGATAAGTAATTATGTCCCCTGCCGGTGTCATTATCGAATCGGGTACAGGTGTACTACCGGTATAACTGTAGCTATAGGTTCGTCCTCCACTTGTACTTTGTGTCAGGCGCTGCAAACTGTCAAAAGTCTGCGTTCCCATATCTGTTTGATTGCCATCACCATCCGTTACACTGATACTTGTTACTAAGGATTTTCCAGAGAAAGGAGCATAACTTTTCGTTACTACGCTACCATCCGGCAGAGTCTGAGTGGCCACACGTCCCCAGTCATCATAGGTATAGGAAGTGATATTCCCCAACTCATCAGTGTGCTGACGCAAACGTTTTAACCCATCATAATCATTAATAATGTATCCCTGAGAGTGACCATAAGCATCAATATGTTCGATTTGTATTGGTAACTGCTGGACGTTCAGGGTAATGACCTGTTTTCCCAATGTAGATGTGGGTCTTGAATCCGGTGAAGAAGATGTCTGTAATTGCGCCATTATTTGGAGACTTACCGGATCATAATTGGCATATTCAGTACGTTTATCACTGTATTGCGTCAGGTAATTTTTACCCCAGTTGTTATACGATAGCGTAGCCAGTAATGATGGTGTAGCTGAACTGTTTTGAGTCTGAGGCGAGGAAGTCGTGTCCACATCCTGAGTAATGCTGGTTGCTAAACGGCCCAATTCATCGTAAGTCCGAGTCAGATAGGTATATTGCTCCGTGTTACTTTGACCAGATGAGGAGAGAGCACTTTGATCGTTACGTGTCTTTTTCAGTATCCGTCCCATGCCATCAAAATAGAGCACTTGGCTATTCCCGCTACTATCGGTTCGGGTGGTAGTGATATCTGTCGACAATTCATAGGTGGTGGTATAAGTATTTTCATACTCGGTATTGGGATTTAGCACCCGTTTTACTAAACGGCCTAAATTGTCATAACTGTAGGTGGTTTGACTACCCTGCCTATCAGTGGTGGAACTAACACGTCCGCTGTAGCGTGACTGGCAACGCTGGACAGAAAAACTGAGATAATCATAGCCAGTATAGGTAGTATTTTGTACCAAGCTCTCGCCATCCACGCTGTAAATAAAATCCGCAGTGCTGGTATAGCTTGGTATTTCATCCTGATAGATAGTTGATTCTATTCTAGTAATACGTCCAAGTTCTGTATCACTGGCATCCGTATTATAAGTCGTCGTTTGTGCCGACAGCGTTGTTTTATTGCTGACATTAGTTACCGTATTTTGCAGGACAACATAGTCAGTTGGCCCTCCGGGCGGCGTGGCGGCTTTGCTGTAGGTATAGTTGGTAATTTGAGTTGGTGCATCGAAGCCAGATGTGTCTGGAGGAATAACTGTCTGTGTCTGAACAAAACGGGTGAAGCCATTGGGTTCAGCCGGGCAATTATCATCACCCGATGCAGGATAATAGCTGTAATCGGTTTGCGTACCATCCGGTGTAATCTGGGTCAGGGGATTACCTTCATCGTCATAACTGCATGTTGTGATTTCTGACCGTTTTTGTGCGTGACTAGGGAGACTAGTATCGGTATAAGTCACCGTTTGGGTGATAGGGCATTGATACTGAGCAGGCTGACCATCAACATTCACGCCGACAGTGAGATCATACTCAGTATCCGTCTGATAAGTGCATGATCCTTGCTCTACTACCTGTTGAGTCATTAGGTGCAGGCTGTTGTAAGTACGTTTAGTGGTCAAAATCACCTGGTTATTATTGTTAGCATCTACCACGGTTTCAATAGAACCATATAGATAGCCACTATCGCCGTCATAATAATTCGTGTTCAGTAAGGCATCCTTATTAGGATCCCAACTGGTAATAGAACTGTCTGCCGCGCCTAGATAATTATGTCCTTGGTACAATTGATAGTCATACGTCGTGGTTATTTGTGGCTGACCAAAACCCGGCGTCTGAACATACTGTGTCACAGCTGGAAGGGTGGTTAATAATGGATTATATGCTGTTGCCGCTAGCGGAAAAACGATAGCATCTTTATCGTACGTGACTACTTGCCGATACCCAGTAGGAGCAGTGATAGCAGTGAGCAAATGAAATTCATCTACATCCTCATAAGCCAAAGTCCATTCTAATTCTGGAAATACTGCGGTATTGGTGATAGTCGACAAGTAATCTCCGTTACCGCTCCAAGTAAATATCACGTTATACATTTCCGTGGTACCCGGCCAGATATTAAACGAGGCGGTTCCATCATTGTCATCGTAGCTCACCTGACAGAGCAAGTCGTTCTCATCTGAAACGGATAGTAAGCGTTTTTGGGAGCCAGAGACAGCCCAAGACAACATAAGAACACGACCGGATGGGGTATAAATCCGAGTGGGTAGAAAATCCATACCATCAAATCCGGTCAGTACCTGAATTCCACCAGATTTGTACAGGATCTGGTATTCGTTACTACTGATTTTAACGAAATTAAAGTTATTCAAACGCTTCTGATCAACCATGACAGTATTATCAGACATTTCAATAATCTTATATTGTTCCCCAGTATCAAGGTACAACTGACGATTACTGTAATCGTAGTAAGACAATCCCAATGTACAACCAGTACCGATACCTTGGGGATTATCCTGCGTTAGTGGGGCATAGCTTAATGCTAGCGTCAGACTAGGACCTAGATTATTATTGCCAATAAGATTGGCAATAGGCATGGAAAGGGAGAAAAGGCCGGTACGAGGATCAACACTTCCTTGAGTAGCACTGATAAAGTTACCGGACTGAGTGAAATAACTGAATGAAGGCATAATTTAATCTCAGCAGTAATTAATAGAGAATATCCGCTCCACATAATGACTCACGACAGATTTGATTAATGAGTCCACCATGCAATGCAAGAGTTAAGTTTGCTTATAAGAATTGCCCGCCTCTAATATGTATTTTATGAAAAAGCATATATAGACGAGCAGGTCATAAATTAACTCAGAGATGATTTTATTTATTAAGATTTCCCATTGGCTATAACGATAGTATTAGCATCACCACCCGGCCATGGGAAATTGACATAACCGACATTACCATATTGATCATATAACGAAACATAGAACTCATAGATCCGAGCCTGATAGTGATAAGTGTCATAACCAGGGCTTACATAATTATATGCCATTCGAGTCAAGCAAAGGCTTGTAGTACCATCTTGGCATACCTCTATATTATAATGGTTTCCAGCGTAATGATTGTATCCACTAGATGTAGCATTGCCATAGGCATCACAATCAACCGCTATTACTATACGATCCTCTCCCTGTGCCCAAATATAACCATTCATAAACCCTTCATCCCAAGAGTTTATATAATAGGGTCTATAGTAATAAGAACCCGATGTATATGGTTGTGTCTCTACAACACCGGGATCAGAGAAAACAATTTTAAATATACTCGCCGATCTCAGTCGAACATAATAGTTATCTTGATCGGCCGTATAATTACTATTAGTAGTTGATTTCGGCTTAGCCGTGTCTTCTCGAGTAAAAGTAAAGTCGCTGTTATTATCCTCTCCTCCTGACTGCCCATTGCCGGAATAAATATAATTTAGCGTTACTAGAGTTTTTATTACCACATAGGAGGGAGTGCCATAATTAGGATCATTTTCCGCCGTAGTGTACTCCACATCATTCACCGTAATCCCCATAGCAATATCTTTGGAGTTATTCTGCCCGTTTTGCTGACTATAGAGATAATAAACAATTGTCGCTTCTGACACCGTATCCTGTGATTGAGCGCTAACTACATAGCTTTCACCCACAGGGTAAACAGGATTGAAAAAGTCGTTTGGCACGCCTGCATAAGCCCACTCAGAACTGGTCGATGAAGCATCTCCATCCAAAGTTAATTTAGAACGATCGCCATAATCACAGAGATATGTCAAGCCACTGATATCACTGGTTTGCAGAGGAATAGCAACTCCTTTCGTATCCATTGCCTCAACTCTCAAACGCAGACCCACCTGGTTGAGCCCATTAGCATAGATTGTTGCTGAACTTTCAGCAATTCCCTCACTTCCTAGCGCCTCAATCTTTAATTCCTTGAAACTACCAAAAACTTCCTGCCAATTGAGAATGCCAATAGTATTGCCCTCATCACTACTATTAGGCTCTAAAATAACATTCCCTGAATTACCGTTTTGGTCATAATAAGTCACATAAGCATAATAATAGGCATCATTTGCACTCTCGGGACTATCTTGCCATGCCAATCGAGTAAGACACAATTGCCCGGGGTACTCATTAACTGTAGCCTGGAACGAATTAAGATCTGTAAAAGAAGAAGCGTATTCACCCGGTGATGTATACAACGTACAATAAACCGACTTTTGTGTTCCTAATGGCCAAATAAAACCGCTTCTAGGGTAAGATCCCTGCCCAGTGTAAAAAGGTTTTGCCGGCGAATCCAAAGTAGCATTTAAATCCCCTTGCCAGCATTCAGAATTAATATCGACCTTATTGATATATAGACTACTATCACTAAACGCCAAATAATAGTTATCCTGGTCGATAGAAACGGAATTATTATTTGTATCTGTCGTTTTAATCGTCGCAGTATCATACCGTTTCAAAGTAACATCACTGTTGTCATCATCAACATTGGATACATATTTCTTCTGCGGTAACACATCGACAAGCAAATGAGAATGTCGATCAGGAACACGATAGTCATCGGTAATATAACGTTTACCAGCAATCGTCACACCAACGCTCAATGAAGTAGCTGCAAGGGTATTCCAAGGAGAACAGGAAACATACCAAGTCACCCTCACAAGATTATCGCAACTCAATTTAGCATCAGAGGATGATATTTGACTCACTAACCAAGATACAGGTTGAGTAAAAACATCAGCAATAAATTGAGCACGCCAAGGTGTATTTTTCTGCTCAGCGGAATAAAGCCGATCACCATTACCAGTATGATGCAACCAAGCAACCGACAGGACATCATTTGCCGTCAATGGAAGATAACCACCACATTTGGCTCTGGCGCGAAAAGTCAGTGTTACCGCCACCTGATTACGACCATTGGCATAAAGAGTAACACCGGATGCTTGGGGATTATCAGCAAATTCAAGGAAAAACAGATCAATAGCGTCGAAATCTTCCCACACTAATGAGATGGTCGCCCTCACCCTGTTAGCGATATATTGACAGCGTGTGATTTATTTTTTTAAGAGGCCATCATCATGAAC
>NZ_LOIC01000011.1 GCF_001684335.1 Photorhabdus namnaonensis | reverse complement strand
GGGCGAATGAGTTGCAGGGTATAGACCCGAAACCCGGTGAGCTAGCCATGGGCAGGTTGAAGGTTGGGTAACACTAACTGGAGGACCGAACCGACTAATGTTGAAAAATTAGCGGATGACCTGTGGCTGGGGGTGAAAGGCCAATCAAACCGGGAGATAGCTGGTTCTCCCCGAAAGCTATTTAGGTAGCGCCTCGTGAATTCATCTTCGGGGGTAGAGCACTGTTTCGGCTAGGGGGCCATCCCGGCTTACCAACCCGATGCAAACTGCGAATACCGAAGAATGGTATCACGGGAGACACACGGCGGGTGCTAACGTCCGTCGTGAAGAGGGAAACAACCCAGACCGCCAGCTAAGGTCCCGAAGTCATGGTTAAGTGGGAAACGATGTGGGAAGGCCCAGACAGCCAGGATGTTGGCTTAGAAGCAGCCATCATTGAAAGAAAGCGTAATAGCTCACTGGTCGAGTCGGCCTGCGCGGAAGATGTAACGGGGCTAAACCATGCACCGAAGCTGCGGCAATGACATTTAGGTGTTATTGGGTAGGGGAGCGTTCTGTAAGCCGTTGAAGGCGGCGCTGTGAGGCCCGCTGGAGGTATCAGAAGTGCGAATGCTGACATAAGTAACGATAAAGCGGGTGAAAAACCCGCTCGCCGGAAGACCAAGGGTTCCTGTCCAACGTTAATCGGGGCAGGGTGAGTCGACCCCTAAGGCGAGGCCGAAAGGCGTAGCTGATGGGAAACAGGTTAATATTCCTGTACTGAATGTGACTGCGAAGGGGGGACGGAGAAGGCTAGGCCATCCGGGCGACGGTTGTCCCGGTTTAAGCGTGTAGGTGGGAGGAGCAGGCAAATCCGCTCTTCTGTAACACTGAGGCGTGATGACGAGCTGCTACGGCAGTGAAGTGGCTGATGCCCGGCTTCCAGGAAAAGCCTCTAAGCGTCAGGTCATATTGAATCGTACCCCAAACCGACACAGGTGGTCAGGTAGAGAATACTCAGGCGCTTGAGAGAACTCGGGTGAAGGAACTAGGCAAAATGGTGCCGTAACTTCGGGAGAAGGCACGCTGGCGGTAGGTGAGGGGCTTTGCGCCCGGAGCCGAAGCCAGTCGCAGAGACCAGCTGGCTGCAACTGTTTATTAAAAACACAGCACTGTGCCAACACGTAAGTGGACGTATACGGTGTGACGCCTGCCCGGTGCTGGAAGGTTAATTGATGGGGTTAGCCGCAAGGCGAGGCTCTTGATCGAAGCCCCAGTAAACGGCGGCCGTAACTATAACGGTCCTAAGGTAGCGAAATTCCTTGTCGGGTAAGTTCCGACCTGCACGAATGGCGTAATGATGGCCAGGCTGTCTCCACCCGAGACTCAGTGAAATTGAACTCGCTGTGAAGATGCAGTGTCCCCGCGGCAAGACGGAAAGACCCCGTGAACCTTTACTATAGCTTGACACTGAACATGGAGCCTTGATGTGTAGGATAGGTGGGAGGCC
>NZ_LOIC01000010.1 GCF_001684335.1 Photorhabdus namnaonensis | reverse complement strand
ACAGGTTTAACAGGTTTAACAGGTTTAACAGGTTTAACAGGTTTAACAGGTTTAACAGGTTTAACAGGTTTAACAGGTTTAACAGGTTAATAATTCACAATCTATTGACAACCCTTTTTTTAAAAAAAAGTTTTTTTCATCATATAATATTTCAGGTAACGTATTGTCTATTGATTGATTTTCTCCAATAACACCTTATTTTCACCATCGATGGTAAAAGGTCTGGTAGATTAGTCATCCAGAAAGGTGATAATGGTTAAACAGATATTTAAGTGTAAACCGAGAACAAAAATAGTTTATAAAAATAACAATACGAATTGATTTTAGCATGAGATTACATTAAAGGAATAAAAAGAGGCATGGCTTAAATTGAAGTATCACGATTTTGCATAATAAATGCCAATATAATATTGTAAATAACCAAATTCGTATTCTGTTAAATCATTTTTTTTGGATCTTTATACCAATTTTCGATGAGCAATTATTTAATATTTTATGAACAAGTTTATTTCCCGGTTGAAAACGTTATTAAAGCCAGTCCCTTTAAGAAAACAGCTTGCCAGATTAACCTATTCATATTGTTATTTATTTTATCTGATTACATAAGTATTAACAGAGTCAAATTTCTTTCACTGATGGTTTTATGATTGGCAGGTTTTAAACTGTTATTAAAACTCATTGTTTTAACATCGGATTTTAATCGGTATAAAATACTAAATGGTATTTTTACCACTTTCGACGTCTGCTTTCTGTTAAGTTTAATCATACCCACTATCTATTTTTACTGATCATAATAATCACTTATCTGTTTGGACATTCATTCTTTTTTATCCATTATTTCCCAATACGCATTAATACTAACCCTGTTTTACCGACAATCTTGAGTGGTTTTAATAATCCCCACTCTTTGTTTTATGAATAAATCAGTCAGTAAATAGCCTGATGATATAAGGATATCCCTTTATGTTTTTTCAGATAATTAACTCAACTATTATAACTTAAACCCTATTAAACTAATCTATCAACCAATTTTTTATAGATTTTCTCGTAAAATAACAACGAAAAAGCATCTGAATATCCTCTTGTTAGTTATATAAAAGCTTTAATTGCTCCGCATTATCACTTTTAAATAGTTGCATCATATTAGGTAAACGTAAAATAAAATAATCGGAGGATAGTATCGCAGATAAATGTATTAAATATGAAAGAGAGTCGGCTGTTTTTAGCCAATCTGTATTATTTTAAAACCTGGTATTAATGAAGCACCTATTTTTTCAATCCTTAGCTAACTAATTTCCCTTGGGTTCATATAATGAATAAAATATTAAGATATAAGTTTCTTATATCTTTTCATAAACATAAACGACTTATAGATTAATTTCACAGGTAATAAGGAATATGCAATAGGAATAATAACTACTACAACAGAACGAGTATTTGTTTCCACAAACAACTCACCTAATCGCTCCCCCCATGTTATTAGGGTGTCATTTCGTCCTCTATAAAGTTGCTTCAGTCTGACCGGTTTCAGCTTCGCTGGGCAAACGTAAAAGTCCCTCGTATAGCCATCATCCTGAATAAGAACAAAAACGCCGATCTTGAACATCGGCATTTTGCTGTGGAAGAGAAGATTAATTTAATGCTTCAACGCTTCAATTTTATCCCGACTCAGGCCGGTACTGGTGACAATAATATCTAAACTCACGCCATGCCGTAATAAGGCACGAGCCGTTTCCAGTTTACCTTCCTTTCGACCTTCCTCTCGGCCTAGCTCAATACCTTGCTCAATACCTTGTTCGCGTCCTTTTTGTTCAAGCTGTTCTGCAATAGTCATCAACATTGTTTTATGCTCCGGAGATTGTTGCTTCAGTCTGACCGGTTTCAGCTTCGCCGGGCAAACATAAAAGTCCCTCGTATAGCCATCATCCTGAATAAGAACAAAAACGCCGATCTTGAACATCGGCATTTTGCTGTGGAAGAGAAGATTAATTTAATGCTTCAACGCTTCAATTTTATCCCGGCTCAGGCCGGTACTGGTGACAATAATATCTAAACTCACGCCATGCCGTAATAAGGCACGAGCCGTTTCCAGTTTACCTTCCTCTCGACCTTCCTCTCGGCCTTCCTCTCGACCTGCCTCTCGGCCTAGCTCAATACCTTGCTCAATACCTTGTTCGCGCCCTTTTTGTTCAAGCTGTTCTGCAATAGTCATCAACATCGTTTCATGCTCCGGAGATTGTTCAATCAGTTGATGGACAAATTGGGAGAGATCCGGCGTATGTCCATTCAGTAAAATATAGCGTAACACCACATTGCGCTGCTCAGTTGTATTATACCCTCCATTCAGGAGTTCCACCAATTGGGGGACCCATTCCAGCATGTCCCGGCAGCGGATGTGTTTTTGCACCAGCTCCATCAGGGCAACCCCTTTATGCGTCAGGATCTCTTCATCGCTGAGCACACTGACGTCCACCAACGGAAACGCCTGGCGGTATAAGCGGGCAGCCTGTTCGGGGAACGTAAAACAATCCAGCCACCGGTTTGAGTAAGGATACGGTCGAACCTCACCATGATAAAACAGCAGAGGCGCGACCAAAGGGAGTTCAGTATGGCCTTTTTTCAGGTGAGCCGACATAGCTGACATGGCATAATACATCAGCCGCCAGGCCATCAATGGGTCAGGGGTGGACTGATGTTCAATCAGGCAATAGATATAGCCTTGTCCCCGAGCCGTTTCAACCGAGTACAGCACATCACTGTGCAGTTGACGTAAATGCAGGTCCACAAAACTGCCGGGTTCCAGTTTCAATGTGGCTAAATCACACAACGACTGGACCTCTTCGGGCAGATAAAAGGATAAGAACTCCCTAGCCGTTTCAGGCTGCGTTAAAAAATATTTGAATAATACATCATGGTGAGGCCGTTTTTCTTTCTTTGCCACAATCTGTTTCTCTATTTATCTATTAGTCATCGCCACTTATTGTAAAAGCTATAATATCTCTGGAAAACTCGCAACCAAATTACGAAACACATCTTCCCATATTTTCTCAGGCAAGTCTTTACCGAATGCATTAATATAAGAGCCTAAAGAATCAAATACCAGCAAAGAAAAAACGAGGAAACATTATATTTACAACAACTACTCAATGAACGTTATTGGTAGATTCACATAATAAGTGCAACATCGTTAATCCGAAAGTAAACATACTCGTATTCCCTTAAATCATTTTTTTTGGGGTTTTTATACCTATTTACCATAATAAATTATTTAATTATTTTATAAACAAGTTTATTTTCCAATTGAAAACGTTATTAAATCCAGCCCCTTTAAGAAAACAGATTATCTGATTAATTTATTCATATTGTTATTTATTTTTTCTGATTATATAAGCATTAACATATTCAAGTTTTTTCATTGATGGCTTTATGATTGGCAGAGTTTAAACTGTTATTAAAACACATTATTTTAACATCGGCTTTTAAGCGGTATAAAATTTTAAATGGTATTTTTACCACTTTCGACGTCTGATTTATGTTAAGTTTAATCATACCCGCTTTCTATCTTTACTGATCATAATAATCATTTATCTGTTTAATCATTCATTCTTTTTTATCCATTATTTACCAACGCGCATTAATACTGATTCTGTTTTACCGGCAATCTTGAGTGGTTTTAATAAACCCAACCCTTTATTTTTTGATAAATCAGCCAGTAAATGGCCTGATGACATAAGGATATCCATTTATATTTTTTCAGATTTTTAATCCTACTAAATTAACCGTTTACCTATTTTTCATTACGTCATTTTTATAGCTTTAATCAATCCGCATTATCACTTTTGAATAGTTGCATCAGATTAGGCAAACGTAAAATAATCGGAGGATAGTATCGCCGATAAATGTATTAAATATGACAGAGAAGCGGCTGTTTTTAGCCACTCTGTATTTTTTTAAAATCTGGCATTAATGAAGCACCTATTTTTTCAATCCTTAGCTAACTAATTATCGGTAAAAAGCAGTTTCAATTGTCCGGAAGTGAAAATGCAAGTAAAAAGATAAGCTGAGCCATGTTAAAAAGATGACAAACCGAACCTATAGCCTGTAAATAATTCTATTTTCCACCTTGTATTTAACGATGCCATTTTCATTAAATTGATACTTTCCATTAAACTGACACTTAGGTTTTTTCACTTTTACTTTAATAACTCTATGTTTCTTTTCTATACTTTAAAAACATAGAGAATAAATGGTGTGTTAATGGCATTAAAATCAAAGCATATTTCTTTAATCATTTTTAATGCTGTTAATCTGGTTAATCTAAAATCTTATCCGCTTTCTTTAACGATTATCTCTGATTTTCAGTAAACTTCTTAAAACCATGTAAAATAAACTTAAAACCTGTTTTTCATGATGTTTTCTCTTCCAATGCCAATATAGCATCGAATTTTTTATCCGCTGAAAAAGAACATTAACCACTTCTTTTTATCTTTGATGATAAAAGTTTTTACCTATTTTTTCATAATACGCTTGCCACTTTTTTCCCGATGTTAAAACCATACTGATAGACAGAAAACTGCGCCTTATAACCTTCCCCTGAAAGACAAGGTTTTAAGGCGCACCTGATAATATAAAAGCAATAAACTTTTCCCCGGTAGCCAGGGCAAAATAGAAAAGACGCAGCGATATTAAGACTGATTAATCCGCAGTAACCAGTTCCAGTATTTGCTGCCTGACATGCTCGAAAATGAGTTCTCCTATCTCCGCACTTGAACCGGATGTTTTAGAAAGAACGCCTCTCGTTGAAAATTCTTTTTTAATCGGTACTTGATAGATCCCGGCACGTGGCGGTTTATCGTGGTCAGGTCGCTCCGCTCTCACTAAATCGGGACGTAAATGCAACATTAAACTCGTTTCTGTTAACCCCGCATGTTCAGCGTGCCAACCGGGAAAATCAACTAAATGTTCACGTGTCCAATCATCAGAGACCAAACTCCACCAGCTAAATACGATAACGGAACGATCGTTAAAATGCCCTTCCGCCCGTAATGCGTCTACCGCTTCGAAAATAAATCCTTCATTTTCAAAATGACCATTAATGATCACCAGTTGTTTAAAGGGTAATGAACACAAACTTTTAATTGTTCGGTTGATATAAGCGGTAAATGTTGATCCATCCAGATAAATCGTGCCAGGAAATTCAAGTCCTCCACCACTCTGTGGCAATGATCTGGCAGACACCGGCTGTACCGGCAAGGTGAAGCCATTAATATCTTCCGCTAACACGCGAGCAAAAGCTTCTGGGATCACTGAATCCACATTCAATGGCAGATGAGGCCCATGCTGCTCAATCCCGCCAATCGGCCATATCAACGTTTTACCTTCAACCGCGGTTAAAACCTGCTCACTGGTCAGTTCCGCAAATTCTCTAATTTTATTATTATTCATGATGTTATCCCTTTTTCTCATACTTTTTCTGACGTTATGGCTTGCGTATATTCATGAACAATACGCTGCAATGTTTTATACATATGCCGATGAAGCGCAGTATAAACCTGTACCGTATTCGCCCCTGCCATTAGGTATTCATGAACATCATTACCATCCTGTACGCCTCCAGACCCAAGTATCGGAATCGTCACCCCTCGCTTACGCAAGTTATAAATAGCGGCAAGCACCATCGGTTTGATCCCCGGTCCAGAGTATCCGCAAACCCCATTAAGCAGCGCTTCTCCATTCGCGGTGTCGAATGCAATTCCCGAAATGGTATCGCTCAAAGTTATCGCATCAGCGCCCCCTTCTACCGCAGCCTGAACACGCCCATACAAATTATCGCTAAGCGAGAGTTTGACCGCAAAAGGGGTATCCGTTCGCTCCTTCACCGCTTTGGTGTAGTTGAATACACGTTCCGGTGTATCTTCTGTGAAGTCGTCCGCATGCAAGCATGAAATACCCAACTCCAAAGGGGCATCGGTCACTTCCGAGATTCGAACAGCCAATTCACCTAACGCCGTAGGTGATTCAGCATGGATAGAAACTATCACCGGAAGTTGTTCTTCCTTAAATTCACGAAGCAGCGTTAACCAATATTCAACGGTTTTCTTGGAATATGTCGTATTGTTCAACATCCCCGTACTGAACAAGTAGGTCTTTTCTGTATGCAATTTTTCTGAGCGCGGGTAAATCGTTTTTGTCACGACCGCCCCTGCGCCGTGAGCGATGAATTGGCGAATGTTTTTAGCTTGATCAGAAAGCAGGCCCGACCCAACAATAATTGGGTTCTTTATCTTCATTCCTAAAACATCATAAATCGGTTCAATAACTTGATTTTCCATCGTAACTCCACAAATTACCCATTCAAGCAAACTTGTTATTAACCCGCCTTTCAATTCAATAGAAAGGCGGTATATCTCCAAAAGGCGCTCAATAGCGACTAAACTGCAAAATTCCTGAAAATCTCACCAATTTGCCGCGGATTATGACGAAAATCGTGAATGTCCAATTTCGACAAATTGCAAATATGCTCCAATCCTTTTAATAAATGACTACCGCCACGCACTATCGGTAGTTTGGTGATCAATAAGACGGGCCGTTTCAGGGCCGAAGCCCAACCAAGTTCAATATGCGTACCGTCGGTGCGCAATAATTCATCATCCTGATGAACCGGAAGAATGGGCATGAAAAAATCACACTGCTGCATCCATTGGAAATCCCGTTTCGATACCATCTCCGGCGTATAATTTGGGGTATCAATGCCAAATTTCTCAGTTAAATGTGCCGAAAATACCTTGCCATTCAGTGTCTCTACCGTCTTAACCGCCAGTTGGATGGTCATTCTCAACTCTTCATGAAAACCACCATCGTAAATTGCGGATTGAATCGGCCCACCAATGAAAACGCTTTTGTTTGCCAACGGCATAACGCTCTCCTTAATTTTATTTACCCAACAGACTATGAGCCGTCGTTTCAAAGCACCGAATTCAGCACAGCCAGAGGATAGGATGCTTAATAATTCAATAAGTTATTGCTTGTTTGATTTAGTTATATCGAGGAAGCAGGTTGTTTTCCTCAAGTTCATCCAAGCTATTCACAAATGCCAAATAAACTTTTTCCAGATGAGCATCATCATGTGCATCAGAGATAAACCAGCAACGCCATTCCCAAATATAAACTCCTCTCATTAACAGGTTGTAGTAAAGTAAATCCATATTGTCGCGATGAATTAATCTAAAAAATGAGGAAAACGATCTTGCTTCGATAGGAACCCGACGATTTAAGAACAGTTGGTTCAAACGCGAAACAAACCATTCAGTACGTCGAGTCAATGCTTTGGTAAGAGATTCCCCTCTCCTTTTGATCTCCAGCAAAGTGGCTTTCGCGGCAGCCATGCAAAGCGGATGTTGAAAATAGGTCCCGCCAAAGAATGTCGGCTCCGCGGCAGGGAAGCTATCATCGTTGAAATTCCAGTTTCCGCCGTCAATCGAATCAAGCATGTTCTTCCTACCGGTAATGACGCCCAATGGCATTCCACCACCTATCGTTTTGCCATAGGTCACAATATCCGCCTCAATGCCGAATAACCCCTGGATACCCGCTGGATGGGTTCTAAAACCTGTCACAATTTCGTCAAATATCAGCAGAATATCTAACTCTCTGGTCGCCAGACGCAAACGCCGCAAGTAATCTGGATTACTCAATCCTGGGTCACGAGTCGGCACCGGCTCTACCAGCACTGCGGCGATATCGGTGCTATTCGTTTTGAGAAACTCAATGGCTTCATTGGAGCCAAACTCAAACACCGAAACATCCGCAACCATATTTTCAGGTATGCCTACTGAAACAGGTTTTGTCGTATTAACTTCATCATATTCACTGGCTCTCGCCAGTACCGCATCCCAATGCCCGTGGTAACTGCTAGAAAAAAGGACAATATGATTACGACGAGTCAACGCCCGTGCTGCCCGAACCGCATTCATTACCGCTTCCGTTCCACTATTGACAAAAGCGACGCGATCCATGCCAGTAATCTCTTTGATCAGTTCTGCCACTTCTAAGCCTATCTCATGCCGGGTTCCCAAACCAAAACCGTTGTCTATTTGCTGAGTAAGCTCTTTAACTACAAAGGGTGGGCTATGACCAAACAGATGCGCGCCAAACCCCATCGTCATATCAATGTAATCATTGCCATCAATATCCTGGACGATAGGCCCGGCAAACTTAGTGCAGACAATCGGGTAAAGCAGCTCTTTTATGGAGGGTTTAAAGCCAATTCCAGAACGGCTATCTGCAATATTTTTACGTACCGCTACCGAATGCGTTTTTGATTTAATCGTTCGCTCGTTATATTTAGAGATAAATGAAGCCAGATATTTTTTTCTCTCCTCAGATTCAATCGGTAGCGCACTTCTCGACATCCATTGAAAAAAGCGTTCTTTGTTAGCCAGTGAAATATTTGGCGTATCGGATTGATCAACTCTTTTTTCTTGATCAGCCAAGACAGGTTGGGGCTGAATTACCGCATGGTTATCTTCTGCAACCCTGTTTTTATCCACCATAATATTGTTTTTATCCGCCAGCAAAATATATTCACTGAGTTGACGAACCGTTTGTAATTCTGCGAAAAATTGCCGTACTGAAAGTTTTATACCAAATCGTTTATGAATAGGCTCCAATGCTTCAAATAACAGGAGTGATTCCGCCCCCAATTCAACTAACGGTATTTCTAGTTTTATCTCTTCTTCCGGTAAACCAAATGTTTCTGCAAAAATAGAGACTATTTCTCTCTGAATAATTTCAATATTACTCATATCAACCTCACTTTCCTCAAAATGAAGACGATCTCTACCGGTTTTACAGCTCAGATTGCTGTTCTTTCAAATGGATAAGTTGGCAGCGGGAGCCGTTTACGATATTCGTTCTGGTAAAAAATATCCCAATTGATACTTCCTCCGGCCTGCCAGACAGAGGCAGGCGAAATATACATCTCTTGCAATTCACTCAATTGAGGGGCTACCACCACGGATTTATCTAGCAAACCCGATATCAGCTCATGAATATCACGTGCGACAATCGCCTTGCGTATGGGTAAATGTCGTCGGCCACGCTGCAAGGTAAATGCCACATCAGCAATATTCACGGCTGGATACTGTTCAAAATATTTCACTAAATCCAAAATTTTTTGCGCTAACGCTGTCTCGGTACGTGCACTCAGCGGAATCAGATGTGCCGCCGCCGAGGAGGGTGTATCAAGCTTTGTCGCCGGTGGCTCGGCAACAACAACATGAACATTTGTGCCGCCGATCCCAAATGAGCTAACACCGGCAATTCTCGCCGCCTTATCGTTATTCCAATCTCTGGATTCAGTAGGCACATAAAACGGGGATTCAGGGTCTCGCAGTTCAGCACAAGGAGATTCACAATTCATTGATGGCGGAATAATGCCTAAGTTGACAGCATAGATGGCTTTTATCAGCCCGGCGATACCTGATGCACAATCAGCATGACCAAGATTGGATTTAATCGAGCCTAAAGCACAGGATCTGGCCGATACGCCGTCAAATACCCGTCCTAGCGCCCGTAATTCAATCCCGTCACCAACGGGGGTGCCGGTACCATGCGCTTCAATCAAACCAATCTGATCAGCTTGAACATCAGCCGCGGCAAGCGCACGACGGATCACCTGCTCCTGACCTGAAACACCCGGAGCGCTATAACCCGCTTTGACCGCCCCATCGTTGTTGATGGCCGATCCCTTGATAACCGCTAAAATCGGCTCGCCATTAAGCAGAGCATCCTCCAGACGGCGCAATACTACGAATGCGGCGGCATCGGAGAAAATCGTACCGTCAGCTTTCTCGTCGAATGCGCGAACTCGTCCCGTCGGGGACAATATTCCCCCTGCATGGTAAATATAGCCAACATGAGCGGGATATCTGACACAAACACCACCTGCCAGCGCCATGTCACTTTCACCTAGCAACAAGCTGTTGCAAGCCATGTGCACAGCAACCAGCGAACCTGAACAAAAAGTGCCTACACTGACAGCAGGCCCTAAGCAGTTGAGCTTATACGCCACACGCGTCGCCAAAGCATCGACAGAGCTTCCGCCAAATAGCAGCATGGCGTCAGCAGGAGAATGGTTCAGCGTCGGTGCGGTCTGCCAAGTACTCCGGCGAGAGCCGACAAACACTGAGCAGATCCCTGCGTCTGTCCCGCTGGAATAACCGCTAAGTTCAAGCGCCTCATGGCAAACTTCCAGACAAATCCGTTGTTGAGGGTCCATTTTAGAAACTTCTCTCGGCATTATTTGAAAATAGCTGTAATCAAATGCCTCTGGATCTTGGAGGTACCCACCACGCGGAACGTAATGCAATTCGCGTTCATCAGTATTAACGCCCCGATGATGAAGTTCTTCATTGGTATAACTCGAAATCAGTTCTCGTTTCCCTAAGATCGCCTGCCAAAGATCTTGACTCGAATCCGCATTAGGAAAACGTCCAGCTATGCTGGTAACTGCAATATCTGTTGAATAATGCATTTGTGTTTTTGATTTCATGCTAATTCCCTTTCCCGAACACGTTAGTCTTGCCGATCCGCGCTAGAGCACACCACCTTGATTGCGTTTTTTCTCGACTTGCATCGTAAGAGACGCCACGGTGCTCGATTCGAAAAGATCAACCATAGATACCGCAACATTAAAATGAGCCTTAACTAGTCTCACCAACTCAGCCCCGACCAGTGAATCTCCCCCTAAATCGAAAAAGTTCGATTCATGATCAACAGGGCAGCGCAGTACATCACTCCAAATGGCTGCCATCTCATCGATAATGGATTTATTTGATACCGAGGGAGATGCCATTGCAGGCTGCGCCGTATCCGCCGGCAATGAATTTTCCACAACATCATGCAACCGCTCATTCAAAGGTACGGTGGAGACGGCAAAACGCGGCTCTGCATGGCATGTGGAGAAAATAATATCCAATGCATTAACGACATCGGCATGATGTAACGGGCGAGTGCGATTTACGCTGTATTTGAAGCTATTTGACTCATCCCAGCCTTCCCATCCATCCCAATCAATGGAGAAATAGGGTTTATCCCAATGGTGGATTGCAGCAAATGCGGCACCCGCTTCGTTCGCCGCGGCATAAGGCGCAAGCCCCAGACCACCAGCTAACACTGACAGAGATGAGACAAAACAACCAAACTTCAGAGGACGATCGGCAAATATTTCATGCAAAACAGCCGCCCCTTTTAACTTTGGCTGCATCAACTTTTCCCAATCATGATGGTCAGAATTTTGTAGCCACTGGATCGTTGCCTGACCAGAAAGCCCGGCGGCATGGACAAAGCAATTCGCAGCCCCCAGTCTGGATTCCACACGGGAAAGCTCCGCCAGCACACCGGCTTTATCTGTCACATCGGCGGTAATCACGGCAAAGTCCGCCCCCATATTGCGCAATTGCGCTATCCGTTGGCTCTGCAACGTATCAGATTGAGTAAGATCTCTGGGTGTCTGGCCGAGCAGGATAAGTTTCGTGTTAAACTTAGTGACCAGATATTGTGCAATACCAAAACCAACCGTTCCTAATCCTCCGGTCACTAAACAGATCATGCCAGATGAAAGATTTTCGCTAACTGCCGGGTTTACAACGTCAAAATAGCGTTCCCAACGCCAACCCTGACGCAGAGCAACCACATTCTGATCGTGAGCAGTGAAAAGTTCAGCCACGATATGTTGAGCATCATTCAGAGAGCTAAGTTCTTTGGCGGGTGTGTCGATAACTTTTACGATCATGCCGGGCAATTCCTGGTTGATCGCCGGAATGGATGCTAGCGCCGTAGTCCGCTCAACACTCCGTGGTTCGCTGCCCATCACGTCAACAAAACCGGGTCCGATCAATGTTAACGACATGGTTTTATTTCCCAGTTGGGAAAACGCTTTTACCCAATTAAATAGCGTAAAGGGGAATCGATCTTTCTCTACCGGCAGGTCATACGTTGACTGGATATCGCCCAAAATGAAGAGGATATGATCGGGCGTATGCGCTTGTTGCTCCTGCAACCTTAGCATCAAACGCTGAACACTGACGGGATCGTCAACGTTGACGATACATGCTGTTTCATCGAACGCAGTTTCATCGCAAGAAGTGGCACGATCTTCATGCACTTCAAATACGTTTTGCCCCCTTTCACGCAACACATCGGCGATCGGACAAACTTCTTTACCGCTGTTATCGTAGAAAATCAGCCAGTTATGCTTAGTCGCCGATGATGATACCGGCGACAGGCGCTGTGTTCGTTTCCAGCGTTCAACATAAACGCCGATTGACTCGTCGGCAGTTTCAGAACTTGCTATAGGTTGACCATCAGGCTCTGGTTTGTACTCAGTTAATGTTGAATCTGTGTACCAGCAGCGCCGACGTTGTAAAGGTTGAACCGGTAGTGGAATACGTTGAACAACCTCCCCGCCTCTCAATATAGACCAATCTATCACCACACCACGTTGCCAAAGCTTGCCGACCAGTTTGACTAAAGCCGAGTCGTACTTTTCATGGGCCGTATCCAAACGAATAATATTTTCAGGGTTTGCCACGATTTCAGAGAAACTATCAGGCGAATGGTCCAATGCTAATATCACGTCATTTGCTGATATGACTCCATTCTGTTGCTGTAAGCTCGGAGAGGCTCCATTAATTAAGATGGCCTTCACATTATTGCCATCAATCATACCGTGATGTTTAGACCAAAAACTTCCGGGTAAAGCGATACCACGCTCAACGACACGTTCAACGAAATGTGATGTCGCGTTTTCTAGCAACTTATCAACGATTTCAGGCAGTGTCAGCATGTCTAACGAGCAAGCAACCGCAAGGTCGTAACGACTATCGGATATGATGAATATTGGTGTCGAAATCATCTTCCGCCAACAATTGATCGCCGCAATTATCGCCACAAGATTGGCAATTTTTCCCTTCTCGCCATCATTTACTGTCATTTCAGTGATATCGATTTTACCGATGTTATGGGAAACATCTGTCGGCAGTTCAGCCAGCAATCTATCCACTTCTTGCCAATAGCCAGGTATCTGCTCTGATAAAGCGGATCGAATAACAGGGCCAAGCGCAACCACCAAGCGTTGCGGTTCAGAGATTTGTGCTGTGACGGTGAAATCGGCATTTTTGATATCATCAATCAACATTTTTACATCTTTGGCATACAAACAGGCCCGGTATGGCTGAGCGGCACGACCTTCCGCATAAGTAAAAACCACTTCATCAATATGCGTATCGGGTTCAGCCTCCAACATTTTTGCCAAATTGGCGCTCAATGTGTTCAAGGCATCGGCACTGCGTCCCCCTAACGGAACAGCTCGCCAGCCAACGTTATTTTGGCCTGCCCTTCGTACCGGCGCTTGTTCCAAAATCATGTGGACATTGCTGCCACCGGCGCCAAAAGAACTCACCCCTGCCCGTCGTGGTCCTTTCACCGGCCAGTTGATGGGAATCGTGTTGATAATGAAGGGACTTTGCTCAAGATTCATAGCAGAGCTGGCCTTGTTGAAAGTCGGATGTGGGGCAATGGTGCCGGTCTTGAGCGCCATTATCGTCTTAGTTAATCCGGCAACCCCCGCGGCGGCGGCTAAATGGCCCACATTAGCCTTGATCGATCCCAACGCACAAAATCTCTCACGCTCCGTATTCTGGCGGAAAGCTTGACAAAGCGCGGCATATTCCACCGAATCCCCAAGCTGCGTCGCGGTACCATGCGCCTCGATCATCCCTAATTCATCCGGCCCAACACCCGCCAGCGCCTGAGCATCCAAAATGAGTTTTCGTTGCCCATCCACCCCCGGCGCCGCAAAACCCGCCCGCGATGAACCATCATTATTCGCCGCTGAACCGAGGATCACCGCATGGATGGTATCCCCATTGCTAATAGCTTCATCCAATGGCCGTAGCGCCACCAGCCCCGCCCCATCACCAAAGAAAGTCCCCGATGCCTTCTCATCGAACGGTCTACAATAGCCATCTTCCGAGAAGATCATATCGTTCTGGTAAAAATAACCTGGTCGAGAATAGGCATATACAGAAACACCACCGGCGAAAGCAATCTCGCACTCACCAAGTAAGAGACTTTGTATCGCCATATGTACCGCGGTCAGTGATGTCGAACAGCCGGTCGAGACAGCCACACTCGGCCCGTTAAAACCGAGTTTGTATGAAATTCGTGCCGGGAGATAATCCTTATCATTAGTCAGCATAAGCTCGGTCCCCATTATTGAAACCAGATCACACTCAGACTTAATGACATTAGGCAAATAGGTATTCATCGAACTCCCGGTAAAAACCCCGATACGCGGGCGTCGGAAAGGATTACCATAACCCGTCGCTTCGGCCAGTTCCCATGCGCATTCAAGCAGCATTCGGTGTTGAGGATCGAGCAATTCAGCTTCTCGCTGGCTGATTGAAAAGAAATCTGGGTCGAACAGATCAATATCCGGTAAACATGAATCGACAGGAACATAATTTTTTGCCGTGAATATATGCCGTGCCACCCCACGGCGAATCAGCTCTTCCTGGCTATATCTTTTGGCAAGTATTCGGCCAGCGACAAGATTCTCCCATAGCGCATTTAAGCTATTCGCCACCGGTAACCGACAGGTTACGCCAATGATGGCAATCGCATTATCAGACATCTTGTTCCCCTTTCAGCGAGTGAGTTTGCTTTTCCTTCAACGCTTTTCTTGCATTCAACGTTTTCTGACGTCGTGTTTGGGTCGATTTATCCGCGATTTCTACCGGTGTCACCGATTGCAGAGGGCTTAAAAAATAATTAGCTAACTTTCGAATGGTTGGAAAACGGAATAAATCTGCAAGCGCCAAAGCGCCACATCCCGGTAATTGAACAAGTTGTGCATGGATTTTCGTCAGTGCCAATGAAGTGCCGCCAATATTAAAAAATGCGTCATCCAGTCCGATGGTTGATCTTCCCAACACTTCACACCAAATTCTCGAAATTTCGGCGAAAATCGAATCAGCAGGTAACACAGGCGCCGGTCTCAACGAACTGATATCGATCAATTGTCCCGCTTTAATCAAGCCACTTAATACTTTTCTGTCGATTTTGTTGTGAGCATTACGCGGCAATTCATCAGCCAACATAATCCTGCCAGGCAACATGTAAATGGGGAGATAAGCCTTGAGATGCTCACGAATAGCGGACTCTTCGGGAAGGTTATCCTTACTGACAGGGACGAATATTGCGACTAAACGATCGAGCCCTTCGTGAGATTCAATAATAACGGCAGCGTCCGCAATAGCGTGATGGCGATTGAGGCAATCCTCAATCTCAGCAATCTCAATTCGATAACCCGAAACTTTTACCTGATCATCCACGCGGCCGCAAAAATGAATTCGTTCCCCATCCCAATAGGCTAAATCACCGGTTTTATAGATACGTCCATGATGAATATAGGGATCGGCAATGAAACGTTGATCAGTTAACTGTTCAAAACCAACATAACCACGGGCAACGCCACGACCGCCAATGTAAATTTCACCAACCTCACCTATCGGGGGAGTTTTCCCCGCAGGATTTAAAAGATAGACCGTTGCGAAGTTTAACGGTTTGCCAATGGGGATCACCTTGTAGTCAGTCAGCTCTGCCGTTACTTTCTCCACGGTGGTGTAAATTGTTGCCTCCGCCGGGCCATACATATTCCACAATGTCCAACGCCCATTCAAATAGGGCCGAATCGTGGCACTGAGTAGCGCTTCACCACAAATTACCCAATGCTTTATCGCATAAGCCCTTGGCCGAGCCTGAAACTCAGATAACAGGCTTTTCAAACTGGATGGCGTTTGGGTGATAATCGTTACCTGCTCTGCCGCGATCAGATCCAGCAACTTGTCAGGTTGATTGCGTATATCATCGGGCACAATGACTAAAATCCCACCGGAACACAGAGCGCCCCAAATCTCCCACACCGATAAGTCAAAACTGGCTGCATGGAACCACGTCCACACCTCGCCTGGCGCGGGAGCCAAATATTCGTCCATTGCGTTAAAACAGGAAACAACACTGTTGTGTTCAACATCAATGCCTTTGGGAATTCCGGTGGAACCCGAAGTGAAGACGCTGTATGCGATCGAAGAAGGCGTACCGTGATCAAATATCGAATGATCAAATGAACTGAGATCAACACGCCCTGCCGCAAGGGAAGATTCAGTAGCTGCAATGGTCATCAGTTTAGCTGTACACCCGTTATCCGGGTCAACATCAGCGTTAACAATGATAACCTTCATCTCTGATTGTTCGACAATCTGCGCCAGACGGTTCTGCGGCAACCTGGGATCTAACGGTACGTATCCCGCGCCCGCACGCATAATAGCAAGCATCGCCGCCACCGCTTCCGATGAAGGCAACAATGCAATCCCGACGCGATCGCCGGGCACAACCCCATTTTGTCTAAGCTGAACCGCGACCTCCAGCGACCAACGCTGCAAATCCGAATAAGTTAATGTATCGGCGCCATAACGAATCGCTACCGACTCTGCTTGTTGCGTCACCCGTTGATCAAAAAGTGAAACGAGGGTTTGGTCTGATACTTCTGGAAGAACGCCAGCATTAATCGGGCCTGATGGCAGATTGTAATCCTCCGATTCTGGCTCCAACACAGTATTCATCTCTTCATCAGGATCTGCTATCAGCATCTCAAGCACTTGCTCGAAGCGCTCTGCAAATATCCGCAGACCTAAATGTGAGAAAAAATGTTTATCCGCTTTAAACTCACATCTTAAGTGGGAACCGGCATCCAAAAACAACAGTTCAATATCAAGCAAGCCTTCCTGCTGACAAACCCTGAATGGGGAAATAGTCCGTCCCGCCCATGATGCCTGAACAGAATCGTCAGCCATCTCCAGCATCATCCAACGCGATTGTCCCACCTGCCCTAACATATTCACCGCAACCTGAAACAATGGGTTACGATCATCATATCGTTCCACAGCCAAGTGTTCGACTATTTGGCTGAGACAAAAATTTCGATTATCAAGGGCGGATAACAATCGCTCCTTCGCCGCCAACAGGAAGTGGTGAAATGTCTGCTCGACGGATAAACGTATGGGCAATGTATTAAACAAACAGCCGACAATATGCTGATGAACCGAGTGACGCATCGATACCGGCACCCCCATAACGATATCAGCAGATTTTGTCTCTCTGGCAATGTAAGCGCTCCATGCGGCTAACATGACCGTAAAGACCGACCCACCTATTTTTGATGCAAGCCGCTTGATTTTTTGGGTTGTCTCTTCACCAATGCTAAACAGGATGGATGACTTGTCATTAGGGCCTTTGCGCCAAAAACTATCCCATTGCAACACGGCTGGCGGCTGCTTTAAGCATTCACTCCAATAAGCTTTCGATTCTTCCGCCGCTTCACTTTGGTAATACTCTTGCTCTTTGACGGCATAATCCTTGAAATCCTCGGCGGGCGGCAACCAAGAATCGTCATCTTCACCAAGTTCAGCCAGATAATAGTGTTCAAGCTGATCCCACATCAGCCCCATTGAAGTAAAATCCGACACAATATGGTGAACACACATATGTAAAACGTACTCTTCCGCACTGACGACGTAGATACCAAAACGCAGACACGACGCTTTTTCTAACTGAAACGGGATGGAATGAAAGTTCTGAACTGCATCTTCAAGCGCCTCCTGACTCAAGTTCGTTGCGTCGAAAACCTCCAATGTCGGCGGCAAGTGTTCGTTAATGACCAACCTTGGCTCGCCATTTACATTAACGAAAGTGCTTCTCAGGGTGGCATTCTTGGAAACAAGCCGGTTGACCGCATAGCGAAAAGCATCGATTTGAAACGATCCGTGAATACGGAATGCCATAGAAATATTATATTTGGAATAGCCAGGGGTATAATTGTCAATGAACCATAAAGCTTTTTGCTGCATGGACAGCAATTCTTCATCACCAGTCTGTGGGCAATCTTTATACATAACGTGTCAAGCTCCATCAATACTTAAACAATATCCCCACCCTCTGGCTAAACCAGCCTCGTTACGAAGAGGGCAAAGTTTGTGCTTGGTGTTACTTCATCAGTCAACGGTTCGTCAGAAGTAGCGTTTCAACTTTTCAACCAGCTCAGAAATGCTACAGTCATCAAAAAAGACGGACATGGGGACTAATTTCCCAATGATCCCACGCAACCGCTGAGCAATCGTCACCGCTGACATGGAGTCCATATCAATCTCGCTCAACTTCGTGTCAGCAGTAACGTTTCCTCCTGCAACCAATTTTTTCAGCTCTTCTATCACTATTTCAGTCATCGCTTGACGTTGCTCTTCATGGGAAAGTTTCTCAGGCGTGACCATAGCATCATCACTTTGCGTAGAACCGAAAGCAGGCTCTATATCATTCACCGGTTCTTGCTGGTAAATCAGCCGCTCCAGCGCAATCTGACTAAAGTTTCCAGCAATCAACCCGGCATAATGAGCAATATCCGCTCTGATGACGGTATCTATGACACTTTTTATATCATTCCCAAGCTCCCATGCGATCGCCGTTCCTGATAACCCAGTCGAGACCCGATATCTCATCAAGGCATCCACGAATGCGTTCGCGGCAGTACATGCCCCCTGGCCTACAACGCCAATAATCTCTGACAGTGAAGAAAATGTCATGAATCTATCCAGACTTAACTCTTGAGTCGCCAGATGTAGGTTCCAGCTTCCCGCTATTTTCTGGCGGAAAACTTTTTCAACCGAACGGCTGTTTAACGTGGTAAGCAGAGCACCTTCAACAACGCTTGCCAAATGATAGATCCCCCGTAAAGGATGCCCCGTTCTATCGATACGCCGCAACACCGCTTTGACGTCCTCAATATCGGCTACATCACCTTGGAACAAACGGAGATTGCAACCCTGTGCTTTTCGCTGTTCAGACTCAGTAATTAAATTAGCTGGCGGAGCGAAGTTCCCCATCAACGTGACGTGCCTTGCTCCAGCCGCAAACAGGCTCTCAGCCAGCATACGCCCGGTATCGCCAAACCCGCCGATGACGAGATAGTTTGCATTCTGTTTTATCTCCGTCTTTTCTTGGCTAACCGCTAACGGTTCAACCTGACGCTGCCAAATACATTGATCATGAATGAGAAACTCTCTCTGTTGATGCTGATTCGCCATGATGGCAAGAACCGATGTTATCTCTTCGTTCCCAACCTGTTTAACCGGCAAATCAATCAAGCCAACGTCAACAGAGGGATACTCTTTCGCAATGACCCGGCCTAATCCCCATAAACTACTACCAGACAAACCTACCGTATTAAATTGCTCGCCAGACGCCTGCACACCTTGAGTAAGAACCCAAAGCCGCGGTTTTACATCGTGATGGCGTTCAGCAACTTTATTAGCGATAAGGCGTAAACTTTCGAACTCACGTAATTCATTAGCCACAATATCCGCAGCGTTCAAGAATTCTTCGGGGCTAGCTAAATAGATCAGGGTGTCCGTGTCCCCTATTGAGTCAATTTGGGAGGCGGGATCTGCGCCAAGATCAATATCAACGACATCTATTCCTTTCGCCTCAATCAATTCCTTCACCCGGTGAGTAAAATCGGTGTTTCTGCTAATGACAGTACATTGAGTTAATAACGGAGCTTCGGGCAATACGATATTACGTTTCACCCAATCCAGATTGAATAGTTGCATGCCACTCTTCTCCAAACTACGAAACAAAACATCACACGTGTAGCCCGTTTAAGCTGCACATTATCAAGACGCATCAGGCTTTCGTCCCCTATGCGTCAAATTTTATGCCCATAAAAGGCGAAAAAACGGTGAGATATGCTATTAATAACCAGAGAAAAATGGCTGCTCAATTCCAAGTTCTCCAATCATTTCTAACCAAAGATCCATTAAACGAGGTGGTAAAATCTGTAGATGACAATCTGGCCTGGAAGAAATAGTGACTTCCATCATATCGGCATAGATCTCTATATCCATGCTCAATGGTATCTCTTGCGCATCTTCATCAGGCTTCCCAATACGTATTTTTTCAGGCGACAGTTCATAGCCAATAACATTAGGAGACCGTCGTTGATCACCAACGAAATTAAAAGAAATTGCAGGAAGTTCAGGCCATCCAAAGATGGAATTAGGCACAAAGTAAGTCGCGGCATAATCCGCCGCTTTTTCCATCGCGCTATTGAACTCTTGTACCGCGTGCTGGAGAGTGCTATCCAACGATGGCTCTGGATCAATATTAAACTTAACTGTGATTGGAAATGATACTGACCCGACAAGATTAGCCACCGAGGTTTCCCAATATCCTACAAAATGAGGACTGACCCACAACAGCATATTCAAGCTGCCCTTCCCAAAAACAGCCGCCAGCGTCTTTAACCAACTAGCTAACAATAAATCCGCAACACTGACGCGATGTCGTTTAGCCAAAAGGCGTATCCTATTTAAAGCTTCGCCATCAAGCTGCCTGATTTCTGTGACGGCCTCAGACAATCTGCTAATCGGTAGTGATCCAACACTTCGCCCACCGAGAATATTCAAGGTAGGCTGTTCAACTTGTTGTTCATCATCAGGGATAACAGCTTTTACGATTTGCCGATGTCGTTCATACAACTCAGCACAAAATTGCTCGTAATTTGTAGCACTCTCAAGGACAAGGGGCTGACCACTCACTGACATTCTGTATGCCTTTGAAAGATCTCGCCATAAGATCCGGCTGGAAATACCGTCACAAACTAAGTGATTGAATATCAATACCAATCTTTGATCACGGGCACAATTGCCATCAAACAGGCAGTAACGCAATAACGGCGGATTTGCCAAATTCATGGCGGCCCTAACCTCAGCAATGTAGTTTGATATTAAGCGTCGGCGATCACATTGACTATCGGCTGGCTCTCTGACTTCAAAAGCCTGATGCAATAATTCACTGTCAGGCGGCACGAAATCCATCTTCATTTCCATCCCGTTACCGACAAACCGAGCTCTCAGAACAGAATACTTATTCAATAAATATTCAATCGCTACCTTAAGGTGTGCCGATTCCAGTCGCTCCAAAGGCATTAATACTTCACCGACACATAACTGATCAACGTTCAGCGAATATCGCAAATCATATAATTGCCCTAATTGAACACGCATAATATTCACCTTTCCATTGCAAGCCCTACGGGCAGAAACGAAATGTGCAGATTCCATACTCTTCTGCATATAAACTAGTCGAATAACACAGCGTTTACTTTTGACTACCAGAGAAAGCGAACATGCAGAGTAAAAAAACGGGAATTGATAACCCGGTTACCCCGCATGGAATGATAATTTGCGTCATTTATTAAGGTACTAAAAATACAGTGACGATTTTAAAAGTAGCAATAAAAAAGGAAACCTCCACGAATCAATCCAGATATTTGAGCTGGACCAAAATAATTAATACATTATTACTATTAAATAAGTAATCTGGTTAACGTTTTGCTTTAACCATATATTCACTTTCCGGCTTTTATGAATGCCATAGTTATATAAAATCAACGTGATACTTTCAGCATGGAGATATTAGATTTACTCCGTTATATTTTCCGTTTCTCGTATTAAATGCCAGACGGTTGTGCTCGGTTCAAGTCGTTCACACAGAAAGTCCAACCAGGCCATACCGGGTCATGCCCTCTTGTTCTTTTAGGCGCTCTGGTCTGACTTGTGGAAGCTATCACCTCTAGTGTTATTTGCTGCCAGCCCGCCTAGCTTACAAACTCACTTCGGATGGTAAACAGCAGGCCAAGGAGATCTGTGATAAAGCGGGACTCCATCGTCAAGAGCACTCATGTCCTCAATCTGATTGACGATATGGCACTCAGAAAAGCGATCCGAAGTGCCCGAAACTGCACGGAAGCCTATCATCAGCTCTAAAGTAACCAGGTCAGCATTATTTAAATAAATCTAGACATTAATATTTATGTCATACATGATATATCTAACGATGCATCAGTTTTTATTGACTATTTTCAAATAAAGGCTTACTTAGGAATAAGTAACAAAGGAGGATGTGTTATGCAGCATACCACTTACATGGAAATTACAGGGGCAAATCAAGGGTTGTTGTCTAGAAACTGTTCAATGATACCCATAAAGATAAAATACAGGTTAACTACCTTGAGTTATCAAAAGGTATTGATGACTTAAGTTATATAGAAACAATAATTTTAGAAAAAAATTTAGATAGTTCATCCCCTTTATTACTTAATGCTATTGATAAAAACGAAAATTTAGAATTGACTATTTTTCAATATGTTGATGGAAAAATAGCACATGAATTTAAATTTAAAAATGCGTTTATAGAAAGAATAGATACTAAGTTTTTAAACGAAAGTTCTCCTTATGAAAAAATACAAATAAAAATAGCCTGATAACTAACATGGGTGATGGGCGACAGGAAATACCATCGCCCATAAAAAAGAGAGAAGATTATGAAAATGAAAAATAACAACATTTACCTATTAAATAAACTATCACAAAAAGAAAATAAATCTTTAAGAAATGCCTATGAGAAAGAAATGAAATACGTAAGGGATGAGATTGAAAAAGAAAATAAATCTTTAAGAAATAAATATGAGAAAAAAATTAAATCTTTAAGAGATAAACAAGAAAAAAAAATCACATCGTTAAACGATGAACACCATGAGGAAAAAATTAAATCGTTAAACGAGGCATATGAGCAGGAAGTTCAATATTTAAACGATTCATATGAGCAGGCAATAAAACTTTCCAACGAGGCATATGAGCAACAAATCAAATCAACAGATAAATATGATGAGTGGCTTAGTGATTTGTTTCGCTGGGATCTACCAACAGTGTTCACACTCAACACCATAACCATATTACTTTATTTCGTAAGCATATACTCAACTAATAATAATCCAGTTGCGATGCTTTGCATTTATGCATTCATATATTTTTCTTCTATAATACTTCTGTCCATAGTAATATCATTAGATAAAAAAATTAGTTTCCTTTTATACTTAAAGGCAAAAATAATTTACCTTTTCAGTTATTTTCATCTTTCTCATTAAAAAGATATTTATCTAACAGCAAGTATGCTTTAATTGCCGCATTCCCAGTTTTATAAGTAAGCACCGCTTTACTACTGGTAAAAATTTTTCTGTTATAATCAGTTTCCATATATTTGAATAACCTAACTCCCCCCTTTTCAGTGAACAATCTATGTAAAAGTGGTACTTTTTCAAGACCACTTTTTGTTTCCACAGGTAAGTTTATAATTCTTTTAGAAGAATTATATTTAGCAAAAGCTGCAAACCCAAAATAAATACCAACGCCAAAGTTTACAGTATTATACGCTAATTCCCCAGAACCCTCATCAGCACCAAAAGAAGAAAACCCCTTTTCTGTCAAGAATTTAATTGGATTACCTGGATTTATATAGCCATCTGTCCATTCATACATGATATTGCTTGCCCCTTCCACTGCGTCGCCAAACCCTGTAGCTACCGCTAGAACTCCCATGCCTTTAGATTCCATGCCTCTTACCCATCCCCCCTTCGTGCCAAAAGCTATAACTCCAGCCCCCAACTGCACAAGACCGCCAATAACTTTTAACCCATTTTTACCATAAAATAGAAATCCATTTCCTGAATATTCTTGAGTCTTTAAATATGTTTTCCTATCTTTTTTTCTTCCTTGTTCATAACCATACCTTTCCGCATCCAATTCCATTCTTATTTCGGCTATGCATCTTTTTATGTCAGCCCAGTACTCCTGGCGCCCTTGATTATAATTATATAAGGGGCAATTTGAAAATCACTCCTTATCAATCTAACCACCTGACTAATTTCACATAAATAGTTATTTTTAAGTTCAATATCATCCAACAAATAAGCTGCTGAATATCTGGATATTTTAATTAATTCATCACCATAATAATCAAACTGTTTCATTGACGGCATTATCATTAGTACACCCTCTCTTCCCATATACTATAGGAGCTAGTCCCGGCAGTCACATGTTCCCACGTAATAGATTTAAATTTAATGGATAGAGATTCTTCTGGTTGTTCGTCATTATGTGTTATAGAGTTTGGACAAAAGAAATTTATATTAACCAAAGATGCCTCGGTTAATTTAACTTTATAATATAATTCAAGCCCACCACTCATCGAAGTTCGATAAAATAAAAATTCACATGTTAATATTTCATTTGATGTTAACGCTTGTGATAATAAAGGAGAAGATTTATCGATAGGTTTACGTATATATAGGTTGAAAATTCACATTTTGATGCATTGATAAATTGGAAGATAATTCATTAACTAATATTTCATCTTCATGACTTTTTTGATATTTATTACCTATAGACTCTATAGTAGAACATCCGCCAGAGATTGAACCCTATCTCTTTCCTTGTAACTTAAGATAAATAATATTCGCCATCACTATACCCCATATAATTTCCTTAAAAAAATCATAATATTACAAAAATAACCCAAATAAAACATTAAAAATAAAAAAATTATCTTATCTATAAATTCAGATACCCATGACCCATTATGTTAAACGGACGATTTTAGACACTAAAAATACCCGTTAAGTACGTTAAAAAGCCTCGGTGACAGGCTGATTGCAAAAAGTGAAACCAGAATGTCTCAGACGTCATATCCATGAAGCTAAATGAGGAAGGGAGCCAGCAAAAATGCGGCTCCCTTATTCAACCATTAACTTCTGATTAAGAAACGATGGGTGCAATCAATCCTACTCACCTATTTCACTGATGATGAACCGCAGCATGAGATGCATCACTCAATGAGGAACGGCGGAAATTGAACCACACCAACGCCGCCATCATCAGGAGAAACAGGGACGCAGCGCCCATCACAGAAAAAACAGCATCGTCGAACGCTGACTTAGCGAGGCTGACCAAAGCCTGCCCGGCATCCGGCGCCATATCTTTTGCCACAATCAGCGCGCCATCAATACCATCTTTAGCAATATCGTAGGCTGGAGAATCCACGGGGATTTCAATGAAATAGCTATAGATAAACGACATAATGCTACCCATGATCGCAATGCCCAATCCACCGCCCAATTCATAGGAAACTTCTTCAACGGACGCCGCCATACCTGCCCGATTTGGCGGTGCAGCCTGCATGATAGTCGTGGATGCAGCGGTCATTGTTGCTCCAAGACACATACCGAGCGCAAAAAAGCAAACTACCTGCACAGGCAGAGGTGTTGAAAAACTCGCCATGAGCGCCAGTATGGCAATGGCATACATCAATAACGAGGTTATGAGGAATCGCGCACTGCCCAAACGAGGAAGAACCCAACCACTCACCGGGCTTGCAACAATCGCGCCCAATGAGAATGGCAGAAAATATAGCCCGGATTGCAAAGGCGTTAATGACAATACCAGTTGCAAACGCTGGCTTAACACCAGATTAAGGCCCATCAAACAGGCGGAAGCCACCAGCCCGGCGATAACCGCGGATGAGAAAGCCGGGCTTTTAAAAAGGTCAAAATCAATCAACGGATGCACACTGCGTTTTTGCCGTCGAATGAACAGCGCCAGAAAACCTATCGTCAGGGTGAAAGTGACCAATATTGCGATATAGGAGGGCTGCCGTTTGGCAAATTCCTTGATGGCATAGGCGAAGCTGATCAAGACAACCATGATCTGCAAGGAGCCAATAAGATCCCACGGATGAGACGAATCTGTTTTCGCCGTTGGGACAAACAACCATGACAGAATGAGTGTCAAAATCACCAAAGGAACGTTGATCAGAAACACTGATCCCCACCAAAAATATTCAAGTAATAAGCCGCCAATCAGCGGGCCTATCGCCGCGCCGCCAGAGGCAACCGCTGTCCAGATCCCAATGGCAAATGATTTCTCATCTTCATCTTCGAATGTCAAAGCGATAATCGATAGTGTGGCAGGCATCATGATTGCCGCCCCAATTCCTAATAACGCTCGAGAAACAACCAACATTTCTGGCGAATAAGAGTAGGCCGCCGCCAAGGATGAGAACCCAAAGATGATGAGACCGTAAACAAACAATCGTTTATGCCCGATGCGATCCCCCAAGGTACCCGCACCAAGCAACAACCCAGAGACGATAAGAGGATAGATATTCACTATCCATAACTTTTCCGTTGTATTCGCCCCCAAGCTGTGGGTCAGACTCGGTAACGCGGTATATAACACTGTCATATCGATAGCAACCAGCGATAACGCGACTGAAACAGCAGTGAGCACCCACCATTTCTTTATCGTATTCATTTCATTCATCCATTCTTATATGTCATCTCCAGGAAATTCGGTGTCATCTAGACACAATGACCATCATACTCTTGCAATAAATCGTTAACGTTAACGCTAAGAGTGATATCGCGTTTCAACTTTTTGTTTAATTCCGTTTCGGTTACCCCCTGAATAGTGCCTTGATCAACGAGTTTAGCCACTCGACTACGTGACAATGCAAGCTTTTTGGTCAAGATTGAGATCAATCTGATAGGAATGGGATATTCAAGCTGTATTGTGATCTCTGCCGCTGGAATTTGAGCGATGTCATGAAGCTCTTTACCTTCGATGATAAAATCAGGAGCCGCGCCGAGTTCAGCTCTATTCTTTGCCAATACGCGATAATCAAACGCATACCGTCGTATTTCATCTTGATCATTATGCAAAAACCGTTCATACAAATTGCTTTCCAATTTGTTGACATGAATCCTGGAAAAAATATCAATATTCCAAGTGTAATCACACTTTTCGCATTTATAGATACTCCACACATCTAAGACTTTTTTTTGCGCATTAACCCTAAAAGTGCCGGCTGGATAAAACTCCTTTTTTACTTCACAGCCAGGGCAACGTTTCAAAATGGCCTGATAGCCTACAGGCCTTACTAACCAGATAACATTTCTATTTGTCATGTATAGATCCAAGTTTAAATTGGTTAAGTTAGTTACGGCTAAATTGGTTAATTTCAGATCTGATTTTGATGATATTCTATAACATCAGATCTTGAAACCCTTTATCAATTCGTTGCTTAGGTGGCAGAGAACAGAGAACAGAGAACAGAGAACAGAGAACAGAGAACAGAGAACAGAGAACAGAGAACAGAGAACAGAGAACAGAGAACAGAGAACAGCTTGACGTGAATTGCTATAAGTCCGCAAGCAATTTTTTTCTGGATAGTTTTCTACATCAGACGCCGTTCATTTCGGGATATCAGCGCCATATATACCCAATGGATTTCAAGATGCATCGCGACGGCAAGGGAGCGAATCCCCGGGAGCATAGATAACTATGTGACCGGGGGTGAGTGAGTGCAGCCAACAAAGAGGCAACTTGAAGGATGACGGGTATATACGTTAAAGTGGCTTCTTTAGCTGCTTTGCCACATAAATGCCCCACAGTTTTTTATCAATGAATCGGCTGATAACTCGCATTAAGACATTTAGCCAATCTCTCAAGTCGCTTATCCAATGTCCAAAGTCTTGCTCCTGGTGTTATCAGGGTTGATGCCAGCAACGTAATATCAACCAAACCACATCCAAGCCCGTACAGTTTTTCGTTTTCAATAAACGCCATCACTTCGGCAATACTGGCCCGATGGCTCTGTGGTAAGAGACCTAGATCACCAAGTGTTTGCAGTCTTGGAGCCGGAGGGGTACCACAGGCTATCTCTGACAATACCATTGGGTGAATCAGAACCAGATCCCGGCTCAGCAACTGAATCAACCCATCATTCCGGTTTTTGAAATGGTCAACCCAGACGGACGTATCAACCAAAATAGCCATTATGCGGATGGCTCCGCACGACGGCGGGGAATCATCTGCATTTCAGGCGATGTACCGCCGAGCGAAGCTAGCCTTTTTGCCGCCTGCACCCGAACAAACGTTTTCACCGCTTCCCGGAAAATATCAGCTTTGTCCATGCCAGGATCGGCCATTTCCAGCGCCTGTGCATACAGCTCATCATCAATCGTGACAGTAGTTCGCATTTGATTACCTCATTGATTCAGATATTGATGCGATATTGCATCAATATCTGAATCAATGCAAGAGCATAAATTATCAGGTGCAATTGCGTTAACCTGTTGCCATTCTAGAAGATAAATTCAAATTTATCCCCGATAAAGGATAAGAAAGAAAATATCCTCTGAAAAGGATATATTGACTATTAAGAGAAGGTAAACCTGACCCACACTACCGCAGGTCAGGCACATCACTGTGATCTTACTTTATAGAAAGGAGAACCATCACTACTCACGCTTTGGACAATCAATCACGTCGAAATTTTTGCTGTAACAAATGTACAATTCATCACGATTGATCTGAACGGTTTTTCCCTTCAGTGATGGGTTATTTTTCTGGAGGAACTTAATTAACTGTTCATTAGATGGACGATTACTCGGAAATACCAACTCATCGAACAATTCCTGCTGTTTACTGAAAAATTGCTCTGGCGTTGCAAACGCGCAAACACCATGTTTTTCCCACTCGCCTTGCAACAGATCTGCTCCGGGAGAAGCGCACAGATAAGGTTCAATCACCTGATAATCCAGTTGTGGCAAATCCCCTTTGCAAAGACGTGGATGTTTGCGAACATCAGACCAATCACGGCACTGCGCCATTGATTTACCGTTGCAGGTTTGCGCCCACAAGCCGTGAATTACCCAATTAAATTTGTTTTCGGAGAAGCATTGCAATTCAAATTTTTCATATTCACGCTGCGCCTCATCAAGTTTATTATTACTTTTCAGGCGCTCAATATTTTTTGCTTTGCTCTTACAAAATGCTGGAGAATAACTAATAGCCAATTTAAAGTAATCTGTCGATGCAGTTGCATTCTGACCATAATGGTCATTTTTGGCAACGAAATCATAATCTTTCGGCGGAGTAGCCGGTAAGATACAAGATGCCCCCTCTTCCAATGTTGTTCGAAATTCTAACGAGTCAGTCACTGCTGTTACTTCTGGTTGCTTCGCACAGCCAACAACCAGCAAAACGAATATTGCTGATAATAAATTAAAAAAACGCATCTTAATTCCTTACGGGAAATCATTTCCCTGTTGATGGTAAACAAACAAAAACCTGCCCAAAGCAGAGCAGGCGACTATTAAAATTATTTTTTTTCAGTCAGATCAATTTGATATACCGCAAAACCGATATCATCGTTTGCCAAATATTTCATCGGGTATTGAGAAAATGCTTTGATAAACTTGGCCGCTTTCTCACTTGGAGACGTTTCAAAACGGATATCCAGTTGCTTATCAGTTTTGATTGGCATAATCGACCAATTATTCTCGGCTTTGGTCGCTACCATTCCTTTCTGTTTAGACATTTTGACAATATAAGCCGCCAAAATAGCGCGGTTCTCATCCGGTGAAGCGAATGCGATGTGATCTTCGCCTGTGCCCGCAAATTTACCGCCATAGGCGCGGTAATTATTGGTAGCAATGAGAAATTTGGCTTGAGGATCGATCGGTTTTCCCTGGTAAGTCAGCTCCTTGATACGGTTCGCCCCTTGATTGATAATCTGGCAATCAACGTCATATTTAGCAGGCTGAGTCAGATCAATCTTATAATTCACACCACTGATCATGTCGAAGTTATAAGTACGGAAGCCGCTCCAGTTCAACAGATACTGTGGTTGAGTTGAATTTGGATCAATCTGGTTATACATACCGGCCGAACACTCCAGCCATTCAATCACATCAGCGCCGGTGACCTTTACAACAGCCAGTGTATTGGAATAGAGATACAAATCTGCTGCATTACGGAAGGTTAAATCACCTTTTTCAACTTCAACAAACTCTGCCGGCGCATTTTTACGTCCACCCACTTTGAATGGCGCTGCGGCAGCCAGAACAGGAATATCCGCTAAATCAGGATCACCCTGAATAAATTGCCGAACGTAATCTGCTTGTGCATCATTCACGATTTGCACTGTCGGGTCACTTTGAATCAAAGCCAGATAGCTATACATATTGGCGGAAGCTTTGCCAATAAATTTACCCACAAAACTCTGGGTTCCCTGATGAGCTTGATCGACCATGTGCGCCAACTCGCTATCTCGCTCAACCAGTGCCTTTTTATTCACTTTGTCATAAATCGGACGCGCTTCCGCTGTCGCCTGCGTCACTTTCCATGTCCCACCCTCGTTGTCGATAACCATATCAACAACACCTAAATGATCACCCCATTGGCCGGGCATAACGGCCGGAATACCGTTAACCGTACCTTTGGCAACATCAACGCCTTTAATATCTGCAAATTCTTCACTTGGGAACACCCCGTGCGAATGACCAAACATAATCGCATCAATGGCTTTAATTTCACTCAGGTAATAAACCGAATTCTCAGCCATTGCCTTATAAGGCTGCTTGGAAAAACCGGAGTGAGGAATAGCAATAATCAAATCTGCCCCCGCTTTTTTCATTTGAGGAACAAATTTTTTCGCGGTTTCAGTAATATCGTTAACGACAACTTTTCCATCCAGATTGACCTTATCCCAGATAACAATCTGTGGCGGTACAAAGCCAATATAGCCGATCTTAATGGTATGGTTTTTACCCTCCCGGTCTTTCACCGGCGTATCAACAATAATATAGGGGGTGAAATAGTTCTTACCGGTTTTCGCATCCATGATGTTGGCATTGATATAGGGGAACTTCGCGCCAGCAATGGCTTTTTTCAGATAATCCAAACCAAAATTAAACTCGTGATTACCAAAGTTACCTACGGTATAACCCATTGTATTCATCAATTGATGTGCTGGATGAGATTCCCCGTTTTTAATGCCTTTTGCCGCCACATAATCCGCTAGTGGGCTACCTTGAATCAAATCACCGTTATCGACCAGAACGGTGTTGGAGGCTTCCGCTTTAGCTGCTTTAATTAAACTCGCTGTGCGTACCAAACCAAATTGTTCCGTAGGCTTATTCTTAAAATAATCAAAGTCAATCAGGTTACTGTGAACATCAGATGTTTCCATTACCCGCAAATCAACTGTTGCAGCATGGACATTACATGCGACCAATAAGGTTAATGTGGAGGCTTTCAACACATTGTTAACCATTTCACACCTCTTTTTTAGGCTAGTTTGAGAGAACCCAAAATCAGTTCTCCCTTAACTGTCAACTTACAAGTACAGACGAGTCCTCGTTTCCAGAACCGTCCGTTTTTTATTTTCATAAGCTGGATTGTCGCTATTTACGTCATCATATGCCGTTCCAACGAACAAACGCAGACTATTGTACTGAGAAATTGGCAAACGTTTATCTCAACCAACAAGATAAATCTGTTTTTTTATAGTCAAGGTGTTTTCATTTTTAACACGTAAAGAGTGGTTCACGCATACCACTCTGCCAAGATCTTTCCCCTCCTTATTAACGCTAACACGATAAAATCTGCTCTTTAGCCCCCTTTAACAGGGTTCCATTTCAATTAAGTCAGAATAAAATATCTATAATGCTTCATATTTAATTATTAGCTTTATTTCTGAACAGAAATCTCTCTATTCTGTTTAGTCAGGTAAAATATTCAGGCTAATAAATACCACTCACAACATTACTGTATAAAATAAGATTACTAACAAATTGAAAATATTTTCAAGAAATTAATTATTATCCATATTAGGTCTACTTGTATAAATTCTTACGGCATTTAATTGTAAAATAATTGTTAATTCACATCTAAATAACTGAAAATCTTTAGTTAAAAAGGTTATTTCTTTAACATTTCAATATTTCGATGTAATTTTTCACTATGCAATCTATTGCAAGTATATAATAAATAAAAACAAAAATTATTTTCGTGAGAAAATGCACAATTACATCGTTAAACACACAAATAATTACAACTATTTGTGATAATAATCACATTGTCAGGTAAATTTATCTTTTTAATTAAGTTTTATTAATTACCTTATTTATGAAAAAATTATTTAACAGATTAAAGTTTTAATAATTAGATTTAATATAAATTCATTTTAACCATAAAATAATATATTAAAAGCAATAAAAAAATAATATTATTTATTTTACATAAAATTAATCTAAAAAATTAATTTTATTATTTTTTATAAATATAAAATATATATAACAGATATATTAAAAATAAAAAACTCATTCTATTAATTAAACTTATAATTTAAAAAAACAATATTAAAAACAAACAACAAAATTGAAAAATTAATTTTACAGTAAATCATAAATATTTATTATATTATTGATATAAAAGAAAAAATAATAAAATCCATTTTTGATGTTATATTTCATCGATAAATTTGTCTACACTAAAAATTCCTATAAATGACTTTTCTACTCAACATGATACATTTATCAATGTCTCCACCATCTCACTCAATTCAGCAATGAAGAGAAAGTAAAAAATTTTATGTTAGCCACTTGACCAGAAACAACAATTACATTAATTTTATTTAATATTATAAAGAGCATCATTAAACTTTATCATTTCAGCACTCCAGTAGAGCCGAAAGAACTTAGAATAAGTTTATAGTAATAGTTAATTAGCGAGAGCTAGCGTTAACTGTTCATTCATTTTAAAGAAGTTTTAAGGTTAATCGCTGATATCAAAACAAAAAATATAAAACAATCTAACATTTTAAAGCATTTTTTCTCATCAGGATTACTGAGGATTTCCTGACAAGTTGATAACACCTCTACCGTCTTTATTCATCACCATTAACCCTAAAATAATCAAAACATTATGATGGAGGTAACTGCAAATGAAATGGTATGTCAAGGAAACCCTCGAAATTAATCAGGCTATCCCCTATAAGGAATCAATCAATATCGAAGCGGGTTTTGGACCAACAGGGCTGCCACACATAGGAACCCTGTGTGAAATCCTCCGTGCCAATCTCATCAAAACCGAATTGGAGAAAGCAGGCAGAACAGTTAATTTTTATCTCATTTCAGATGATTTGGACCCTTTCAGAAAAGTGCCTTTGAATATTCCAAATGCTGAAACATTAACGCCTTATCTAGGCCAACCAATAAGCAAAGTGCCGGACCCTTTCGGCAATTTCCCGTCATTCTCAGAAATGGCGGAATATCAACTCATGAAGCTCGCCGCAGAGTATGAAATAGAGTGTCAGCTAATCAGAAACTCTTTAGCCTATCAAAATGGCGATTACAATGACGTAATCAAACTATTCCTGCAAAATTTCTCAGAGCTAAACCAAATATGCAAGGAGTCGACGGGATCTTTAAGACAAAGAACCTACAGCATGATCATGCCCATTTCTGCAAGAACCGGTGCGGTACTTGAGCATATCATAGTCACTGGCGTGAACCCTGCGTCAGGAGAAATAACCTATTACATACCTGGTGATGAAGTCATTAATAAACCCGGTTATGAATATGGCGTAGAAATTCGGGAATTCTATAAAAATGAGATATTAGATCAAGAGCAAACTATTTCGGTACTGAACGGTAGATCTAAACTCCAGTGGAAAGCAGACTGGGGTATGCGCCTCCTTGCCAGAAACATTCATTTTGAAATGCATGGTGAAGATCTGCTGGCTTCTGCCGCTGTTGTTCGCCAGATCGCAGGAGCATTAAACAGGCCAATTCCACGTTTTTACAAATATGGGCTTTTCCTTGATGATTCAGGTAAAAAAATATCGAAGTCGAAAGGAAATAGTTTCTCTTTGGATGATATTCGCCATCTGCTTACACGAGACGCAATTCGCACTTACCTCTCAAAAGAGCCGCAGAGATCGTCTAAATTTTATGTGGCGTTGGCGCCATATCTTAATGATCAAGTTAATATTTCGCAAAAAGATAGAAAACGATTATCTTTTTCGAAGATAGCAAGAATATTACACGCTTCAAAACCGACGAGTAAACTCGCTGCTGAAAGTTTTCTAAATCGCTATAAAAAACCCGGAGAATCCATTTCAGATCAGGAATTAGAAATCAGTTATCATTATTATATCAGGACATGCAAACACAAAAACCAAGGATTACAAAACATTAAAGAAGAAAAGTATTTCTCAGCCATTGCCGACTTAATAAGTACAAGAGAAATATCCACCAAAGATCAACTTTTCCAGCGCATAGTCAGTACATATGAAGACCATTTTTCAGATGATAAACCATCCCAAATATGGTCTTTGCTCTATCGAGGGTTATTTGGCGATACCAAAGGCCCACGAATTAAAACATGGTTAGATTTAAATTGCATGCAGCATATTTTAACCCATTTTAACAACCCATATAAAATTTCATATCAAAAAAATGAGGAAAATATCGTTAATAACGAAATTAACAGATCTCAAAAAGAGAGATTAATAAACAATAGCATCGAGGAGGACCAAATATATATGACTAAGTTATACAGTAAAATTAACTTCACCGAAATCAGGAAAAAATGTGATGAACTTTCCTCAGCTTTACAGAAGAATAGCGAGGCGCTAGTTAAAGCACTCTCTGGCTATCAATGTAAAAATGTCACCGAAGATGAAATTCTCCGTTCAATAGACGTCTTGAATAATATTGAGAACAACAGAGCGTATTTCAAAAAGAAAATTTATGGTGTCACATCATTCCTCCCTCTTAATCAACCCATTTACGCTTCGGTATGTTTTGGTTTTATTCCTTCACTTATGGCGGAAAACGTATGCATACGCCCGCCGACAGCAATGCATACACATTACAAAAAATTTGAGGAGGTTATTAATTTATCCGAATTTTCTCCGACATTATCTATTTCTTATGAAGATAAGGAGTTATTTTTAAGTCAACGAGTAAAAATAACGGATGCGGTAATCTTTACGGGAACGCCAGAGAACGCACTCAAAGTCCGTAAGCATTTTAGAAAAAATACCTTATTTATTCTTAATGGCGCCGGTCATAATCCCCTTATTATTTCAAAAGATGCAGACATTAATCTGGCCGTTGAAAGTGCAAAACGCGTCGTTCTTTATAATCAAGGGCAAGATTGTGCAGGTCCAAATGCTATATTAGTACACAATGATATATACGATTTATTCAAGCAACGATTAATCTCTGATTTGAAGAATATTGAAGATAGAATTGGGCCTTATAGTGACTATAAGAATATCGTCGGCCCCAATAGCGATATCGATCACAGTATAAAAATTGCCTCAGTATTTAAAGCAAATAGACCCTATTGCACCTATGGAGGAGAAGTTAATCCCATCAATGGCATGATAAAACCGACGGTTTTCGAGAAAGAATTATCATTAGGAGGTAATTATAAAGAATTCTTTGCCCCTGTTTTCTTCTTACAAAGATATTATCAAGATCAAGATTTAATCCATTATTTTTCTGATCCTTTGTATTCTGCTAATGCAATGTATATATCTTTATTTGGCACCAGTGACTATATCCATCATCAACTCAGCGAACGCCTTCACCTGCCAGATAGTATTCTTAGTAATACTGACTTACATCTGGAAGAACACGGTTATCTTCCCTATGGTGGTCAAGGGCTGGCGGCTTCATGCCTTTGGTATGAAGGTAATCGGATTAGCGGCAGTACATTGCCACAGCGTGATATATACCACTATTTAATTGAACCCTTTGATCCCCTTCCCACGCCAAAAGGTGAAAAACGTCACTGCGTTCAAGCGGGAATTTAAACCACTCCGGTGAATCCTCTTATTTCAACGGATGACCTGACCGCGCCGTACTTTCCACAAGTAAGCACGGCGTGTCTTAACGCTTAATACAATCACGAAACCGCCAAGCAAGATAATTGACACAAGATACTAGGGCTTATCCCTGTGATTCGCTATTATGCTACCTTATGTTGGTCAGCTCACCGATTTATTGAGCAAAAATATGGGGTAATTTTATGTTGTGGTTCAAAAATTTAATGATTTACCGTTTAAACCGGGAAATTTCACTTTCTGCGGATGAACTGGAAAAACAATTGAGTCCGTTAGCATTCACCCCATGTGGCAGTCAAGATATGGCGAAAACAGGTTGGGCACCGCCAATGGGTTCACACAGTGACGCCTTCACCCATGTCGCAAATAACCAAATTCTAATTTGCGCCCGTAAAGAAGAGAAGATGTTGCCTTCACCTGTTATCAAACAAGCACTACAGGCAAAAATTGAAAAACTGGAAGGAGAACAGCATCGCAAACTTAAAAAAACAGAGAAAGACTCTCTGAAAGATGAAATATTGCATACCCTGCTACCACGAGCATTTAGCCGATTCAGCCAAACTTATATTTGGATCGATCTCGCCAATAATCTGATCATTGTTGACGCTGCCAGTGCTAAACGGGCCGAAGATAATTTGGCATTATTGAGAAAAAGCTTGGGTTCTTTACCTGTTGTTCCCCTGACATTTAAAAACCCAATAGAATTAACCCTGACAGAATGGGTACGTTCCGGTGATCTGCCAGCAGGTTTTGCGTTAATGGATGAAGCTGAATTAAAAACTATTCTGGAAGAAGGTGGCGTGATCCGTTGTAAAAAACAAGATTTAGTTTCTGATGAAATAGCTACTCATATAGAAGCTGGCAAATGTGTCACCAAATTAGCGCTCGATTGGGAAGAGCGTGTTCAATTTATGCTGTCCGATGATGGCGCTTTCAAGCGCATAAAATTCAGTGATACTCTGCGTGAACAAAATGATGACATTGATCGGGAAGATTTTGCCCAACGGTTTGATGCTGACTTTATTCTAATGACCGGCGAATTGAGTGCGCTGATTAAAAGCACCATTGAAGCGCTGGGTGGCGAAGCGGAAAAATAACCACACAATTCATACAATAATCGCCAGTCTATACTGGCGATAATATCAACCTATTTCAGAACCAATAATAACGCCCATTAATCCAATTAAGGTATTCAATGAATTCAGTTAAAAAAGGCTATCAACCGCCTTTCTCAATTACAGCTAAAATGATCCAGTTAGTTGCTGAAATCAGTGAGAATATCGGGCGGTTAAGCACAGAACAGAAGCAAATAAAAGCCCAGAGATTAAGACGTATCAATCGTATACGCACAATTCACGGCTCACTAGCAATTGAAGGTAATTTACTTGATGCAAGCCAAATCGCAGCCATTATTGAAGGAAAGCGAGTTATTGCACCTATCAGAGAAATACAAGAAGCGCGTAACGCTATCTTGGCTTATGAAGAGCTCAACCATTGGTATTTCACATCAGAGCAAAACTTACTGGAAGCCCATTATGTTCTGATGAAGGGGTTGCTAGATAATGCCGGCAGTTATCGACACAGCAGCGTTGGTGTAATGGATGGAGAAAAAGTCATTCATATGACTCCACAGGCAAACCGGATTCCAAAGCTAATGGGTGATCTTTTTCACTGGTTAGGCTCTACTGATATTCATCCACTTATTGCCAGTTGCATTTTCCATTATGAATTTGAATTCATTCATCCATTTGCCGATGGAAACGGCAGAATAGGCCGGTTATGGCAGACATTGATTTTAAGCCACTGGAATCCATTATTTGAATTTATTCCCGTTGAAAGTCTGGTTCATGAACATCAAGCTCATTACTATCAAGCAATTAATCTCAGTAGCCAATTCGTTGATTGTGCGCCATTTATTGAGTTTATGCTGCTCATGATCCGTGATGCAATTCTGACATCCACCCATCAGGCTACCCAACAAGTTAAACAACTGATTATGGTACTGGAAGGAGAAATGAACCGTGGGCAACTGCAATCAGCCCTTGGATTAAAAGATCGTAATTCATTCCGACAGCGCTATTTGCAACCCGCACTAGCAGCAGGATTAATTGAAATGAGCCATCCAGAAAAACCTAGCAGCCCATCACAGCACTATCGTTTGACAGCAAAAGGGATAAATTTAAAAAATCACCACAAATAGTGAAAAATAACCAATTCCTACCTTATCGGAGACTTCGATGAAAACCTGCACAAATAAAATTGGACTATAATATCTACTTAAATATCAATATATTAAAGAAATAATTCAACCACACCAGCGAAACACCAACTCCCTTCACTATTTTGGCAAACTTACTAAGTGGACATTAACACCATAATTATAGTGCTTTAATGTCTACTTAAAATAACTATAATCAAGTGAGCATCAAAACCAAAAATACATAGAGTTATTGTCCACTTATGAATAGAGCTACTGCACTTAAACGTTTTATTGACTGGGACAAAAAAGGACGATATGTCTTCACCCTTGCCGATCTCAGAAAAATCTTTCCTGAAGATAGCCCCAAAACACTTCAAGCGTGCTTAAATCGTCTGGTTAAAGGATCAATGCTTGCACGACCTGTACGCGGGGTTTATCTGTTTAACTTTGCTCATAATCGCGATAGTTACGCCATTGAACATATTGCCAAAGCTCTACGACGTGGTGAATACAACTACGTTAGTCTTGAATCAGCATTGAGTGAATATGGCGTTATTTCACAGATCCTAATCGATAGGCTCACAATAATGACAACAGGCCGGAAAGGTCTTTATCACACGCCACTGGGTACCATCGAATTCACTCATACCAAACGCCAACAGGAAGATATCTTAGCGAGTATCACACAAGCAGACCGCCCTTTGAGACTCGCCAAACTTGAATGCACATTACGTGATTTAAAACGAGTTGGTCGCAATACCCAGCTCGTCAAGCGAGAGGGTTTCTGGCAGGAAAGTTTGGAGAGCCGGAGTCCTTAACATGGCGGCAAGCTCCGTCTGGCGAACGGAACTTCATTAAAACAAAGTACCGGATAAAAAATCAGCACTTTGTCAATAATCTGAGAGCAACCACCAGGTTGCTCTTACCAGCATGTGAGTGAATTCAACCGGCCTGAAAAACAAATCGTCCGCCTAAAACAGCAGCATAACGATTGAGTGTTCCCAACTGAGGATCAACCCCCCCTCTTTCCAGTCGGCTGATATTCTGTTTCTGGGTTCCCATCCGACAGGCAACATCTTCCTGAGTCATTTTGCAGGCTTTGCGCGCCAGTTTGAGTTGCTGGACAAGAGCCTTGCGAGCCTGAAGATCATCCCATGCCTCCAGCCCTTCAGTTGTTGCCAGGAGCTCAGCCTTAACATCAGACAGCGTAACGAAATCGTAATCATCACTGTTCATTTTCATTCCAGCATCCTCTTTACCACTTTCATTCGTTCCCGGGACAGTTCCAGTGACGTTTTAGGTGTCTTCTGGGTCTTTTTCTGCAAAACATGTACTACAAAAATTTGTCTGCCCGTATGAAAGAAGAAAAATCCACGAGCAATACCTTCACGGTCACTCACTCTCAACTCTTTCAGTCCATTGCCTACATCCCTCACTCTTGGTTCCCTGAGCTCCGGTCCTGAATTTTCGAGTTCCTCCATTGCATCAACAAGCGCGACCTGTAACCCTACAGGAAGTCTTCGTGACTGCTCCCCGCCGTAAAAACGGCGAGGCTTCCCACTTCTCAGGCCGCCACCGTCGATGCAACGGATTTACGCTGGCCTCCGTGGGCAGAAACGACGAGCCCCGCCGCCTGTAATTCCTGTATGCCCTTGCGCTCGATGTTGAGCGCTGCGTTGATATCACGGTCATGTTCGACTCGACAGAAAGGGCATTGCCAGAGCCGCTTACGCAGCGGCATTTCCAGCATTTTGTGACCGCAACAGTGACAGG
>NZ_LOIC01000009.1:32486-119932 GCF_001684335.1 Photorhabdus namnaonensis | reverse complement strand
CTTGCCTATAGTGACGCCGGATAGATTTAAGCAAGCCCAAAATTCATCAAAATGAGTGTTGCAAAAACGAGGGTGACCATAGATTTTTTATGTTGTTGTTTTACAAAGAAATGCGTTGTAAGTGACTGAAAAAAAAGGCCCTAAAAAGGGCCTGAAAGACAGGGATGGTGTCTATGGCAAGGAAAAATTCTCATTTGCTACTACTTTGCTGCTATGGGTATTACAAATCAGTCCGGTAACTGGGACATACGCTGCCGATAATGCTGTTCCAATTGTGCTTGTTGCTCAGGCGTTAACAGTTGGTATATCAGGTGATGGATACGGGCCATTTCTACCTGACGTTCCACATTACATCTGAGCATCTTTTCAATCAGGGCTTTTACTGCCACCTCATCAAAATCCTTCGCAGTAACCAGCTTACGCATCTCTTCTCGCTCTGTGCGACTCATTGACATCGATGAACGTGGTTGATGTTTCTGCCCTACCAAATCACGCATCTGTTGACGCTGCTGCTCAGTTAAAGTGATACCGCTGAACATATGGTCATTATCACCAGCATCATTATTACGATAATGATAGTTTCCTACATTTTTATAATCGCAAGGCGCACAATTATCGGGTACCGTAGCAGCGTGTATTGTACTTGCTGTTCCAGCTAAAGATGCTGTCGAGCCAAGAACAAACATTGACGCTAAAACTAACGCTGCTATGTTACGCATTAAACAACTCCTCGTTTCCCCGAACGATGCTATTAGGTCCAATGTGGACAACTATACCTACGCGGCTGCAAACTAGCGTCAAAGGCTTGTAAAAGAACGTAAAGTCGTGGAATAGCAAAGTTTGTTATCGTATTTTTGTTCTTGGAGGAAGTAATCGATGCATAAAATCCTATTAGTTGATGATGACCGTGAACTGACATCACTATTAAAAGAATTACTTGAAATGGAAGGATTTAACGTTGTGATCGCTCATGACGGAGAGCAGGCATTAAAATTCCTTGACGATTCGATCGACTTACTACTACTCGATATTATGATGCCGCGTAAAAATGGCATTACGACATTGAAAGAGCTGCGTCTACACCATCAAACTCCAGTCATTATGCTGACAGCGCGAGGAAGTGATTTGGATCGTGTTCTGGGACTAGAATTAGGGGCGGATGACTATCTTGCCAAACCATTTAATGATCGTGAGTTAGTAGCGCGTATACGTGCTATTCTTCGCCGCTCAAACTGGAGTGAGCAGCAACAAACAGACAGTGGCCTACCTACGCTTCAGGTCGATAACCTGCAATTGAACCCTGGCCGACAGGAAGCCAGCTTCGCTAATCAGATTCTCGATTTAACCGGTACTGAATTTACCTTGCTCTATTTACTAACTCAACATTTAGGTCAAGTTGTTTCCCGCGAACATTTGAGCCAGGAAGTATTAGGTAAGCGACTCACTCCATTTGACCGGGCAATCGATATGCATATCTCTAACCTACGCCGTAAATTACCTGAGCGGGAAGATGGTCAACCCTGGTTTAAAACTTTACGTGGACGAGGATATTTAATGGTGTCTATGACATGATAAACAGTTTAACGGCACGCATCTTCGCAATTTTCTGGTTTACTCTGGCGTTAGTCCTAATGTTGGTATTAATGGTGCCGAAACTGGATTCCAGACAACTAACCTCCCTGCTGGAAAATGAATATCGGCAGGGAGTTATGCTGGAACAACATATCGAAGCGGAATTAGCTCAAGATCCCGCTAACGATTTACTTTGGTGGCGCCGTTTATTTCGCGCGATTGAAAAATGGGCCCCCCCAGGCCAACGCCTGATACTGGTCACAAGTGAAGGGAGAGTTATCGGTGCACAAAGAAGCGAAATGCAAGTTGTCCGCAACTTTATTGGACAATCAGATAACGCCGATCACCCGAAAAAGAAAAAATATGGCCGCTCTGAAATGTTAGGGCCCTTTTCCATTCGAGATGGAGAAGATCATTATCAACTTTATTTAGTTCGTCCAGCGAATAGCCCACAATCGGATTTCATTAATCTGATGTTTGACCGGCCACTATTACTATTAACCGCCACTATGTTAATCAGTGCGCCCCTCCTATTATGGCTGGCGTGGAGTTTGGCTAAACCGGCCCGTAAATTAAAAAACGCCGCCGACGATGTTGCTAAAGGTAATCTACGCCAGCACCCAGAACTGGAAGCTGGCCCACAAGAGTTTCTGGCCGCCGGTAACAGTTTCAACCAAATGATCAGGGTATTGGAAAGAATGGTCACCGCACAACAACGGCTAATTTCCGATATCTCCCATGAACTACGCACACCACTCACCCGCCTACAGCTTGCCACAGCATTACTCCGCCGCCGTCATGGCGAGAGTAAAGAGCTGGAAAGAATTGAGACAGAAGCCCAACGGCTAGACAGCATGATTAACGATCTGTTAGTGCTCTCCCGCAGTCAGCATAAAAATGAACTGTTAAGAGAAAACATCAAAATGACAGATTTATGGCACGATATTCTTGACAATGCCCGCTTCGAAGCCGAACAAATGGACAAAATCCTTGAAGCAACTTTACCGCCGAGTTCTTGGGCAATTTACTGCAACCCATTAGCACTTGGCAGTGCTTTTGAAAATATCGTGCGTAATGCCTTACGCTACTCCCACCACCATATTGCGGTCGCATTTCACACCGATAATCAAGGGATCACCATTACCGTTGATGATGACGGCCCGGGCGTCAACCCGGAAGACCGCGAACACATATTCCGCCCTTTCTACCGTACAGACGAAGCCCGCGATCGAGAATCCGGCGGCACTGGCCTTGGTTTAGCCATTGTTGAAACCGCGATTAACCAGCACCGCGGTTGGGTACGTGCTGAGGATAGCCCACTCGGCGGCTTACGCTTGGTTATTTGGCTACCACTTCATGGCCGGTAATACAGATTTTCGCTAACCTAATTCTACAAACTTACTAAATAAATAAATTTTATTTATACTTGACCCGACGAGTCTGACGGTTTAACCTCCCCTGTTATTAATTAAAAATACTTATCTTTAATTGCTTTTATATTACAGCAGACAAAAGCACTGAAAAATCAAAACAGTAGATAAAATTATAAGATCCTCTGGAGTTCTGGGAACCAATAACCTAGTGCGGTAGCTTTATTATTACCTTATTTATTATTTCAGCGATATATCTTACACAATCTATTTAAAAAGCTCGTTAAAGTTTCACTTGCCAAATAAAACTTATGAAAATAGATAGCATCCTATTAAAAACAAAATGTAATTTATTTTCAGAAGTTTTATTTTTTAAGTCATCATCTTAAAAGGCAAAATATGTCATCACTCACCATTCTCACCGAGAAATTTGATAATAAAACCGCCACCATCGCCATTGTTGGCCTGGGTTATGTTGGCTTACCGTTAATGCTCAGATATAACGATATCGGTTTTAACGTCATTGGTTTCGATATTGATAAAGAAAAAACAGATAAATTAAATCACGGCCAAAGTTACATTGAACATATTCCCGCGGCCAAAATCAGTCACGCGATAAAGACCGGTTTTGAAGCCACCACGGATTTCACCAAAATCGCTCAATGCGACGCCATTATTCTTTGCGTCCCGACACCGTTAAATAAATACCGTGAACCCGATATCAGTTTCGTCATTAACACCACCGACAGGGTAAAACCGTATTTAAGAGCCGGGCAAGTCCTCTCCTTAGAAAGCACCACCTATCCGGGCACCACGGAAGAAGAGTTACTCCCCCGGGTTGAAGAGAGCGGGTTAACCGTCGGTGAAGATATCTTTCTGGTCTATTCACCCGAACGAGAAGACCCGGGTAACCCCGATTTCGAAACCCGCACCATCCCTAAAGTCATCGGCGGCCACACAGAAAACTGCTTAAAAGCGGGGATCGCCGTTTATCAACCCGCCATTGATCAGGTTGTTCCCGTCAGCTCAACCAAAGCGGCAGAGATGACAAAACTGCTGGAGAATATCCACCGGGCGGTCAATATCGGCTTGGTCAACGAAATGAAACTGGTTGCCGATAAAATGGGGATTGATATCCACGAAGTGATTAAAGCCGCGGCGACCAAACCCTTCGGCTTCGTTCCCTATTATCCCGGCCCCGGATTAGGCGGCCACTGTATTCCCATTGATCCTTTCTATTTAACCTGGAAAGCCCGGGAATATGGTATCAACACCCGCTTTATTGAACTCTCCGGTGAAGTCAATTCCTCCATGCCCGATTATGTGGTCAATAAGACCGTATTAGCCCTTAACAAGGCTAATAAATCCATTAATGGCAGCCGTATATTAATTCTCGGCATCGCCTATAAAAAGAATGTGGATGATATGCGAGAAAGCCCCTCGGTGCATATTATGGAAAAATTAAGAACATTAGGGGCCAATATTGAATATGCCGATCCGCATGTCCCAGTCTTCCCGAAAATGCGGGAGCATCATTTTAATCTAACCAGCCACCCTCTCACGGAAAATAGTCTCAAAGAGTTCGACTGCGTTATTTTAGCCACCGATCACGATAAATTTGATTATGAATTAATTATCAATCACGCCAGATTAGTCGTCGACACCCGTGGCAAATATGCCCCCCATCACACAAACATTATCAAAGCTTAACTTAGGGTAAGATTATGCTGAGCACTATCAACGACAGAAAGATAAGATTTGCTTTAGTCGGTTGTGGGCGGATCGCTAAAAATCATTTCAATTCTCTGGAAATACATCAAGAAACGGCCGAATTAGTGGCCGTCTGTGATAACGATCAAGACACATTAAACACGGCGGTAGAAAAAACCGGCGTTCCGGGTTTTAGCGACTTAAATACGATGCTGGATAACATCACCGCCGATATCATTATCCTGACCACCCCCTCCGGCCTGCATCCAGCACAGGCGATGGCCTGCTTTAATAAAGGCTTTCATGTCGTCACCGAAAAACCGATGGCCACCCGGCTGGCTGACGGGGAAAACATGGTTAAAGCGGCGGATAAAGCCGGAAAACACCTCTTCGTCGTCAAACAAAACCGCTTAAATGCCACCCTGCAATTACTGAAACGGGCGGTCAGTGAAAAACGGTTTGGCAAAATCCACCTGGTCCACCTCAACGTTTTCTGGACCCGTCCCCAGGCCTATTATGATCAGGCCGCCTGGCGGGGCACCTGGGAATTTGATGGCGGCGCCTTCATGAATCAGGCAAGCCATTACGTGGATTTAATTGAATGGTTAATCGGCCCGGTCAAAGATGTTCAGGCCATGACCTCGACCCACTTAGATATCGAAACAGAAGATACCGGGGTACTCAATATCCGCTGGCGGGATGGCACATTAGGCTCAATGGCCGTCACCATGTGCACGTATCCTAAAAATCTTGAAGGCTCCATCACCATTTTAGGCGAAAAAGGCACCGTCAGAGTAGGGGGTTTAGCTGTCAATGAAATTCAGGAGTGGCATTTCGCTGACGAAAAAGAGTATGACCAGCAAGTCAAAGCCGCTAATTACGAAACCACGTCGGTGTACGGATTTGGACACCCGCTCTACTATAAAAATGTCATTGAGGTGATGAAGGGCGAAGCCAAACCGATAACCGACGGCCGGGAAGGCTTAAAATCCTTAGAGCTGCTTATCGCCGCCTATTTATCCGCCAGAGATAATAAAACCATTTCTTTGCCTTTAACCTATTAAACCTGTGGAACCGGTCTCATGTCAGCGGAACACGTAATGATACATCCCAGCGCCATTGTGGATGCAGGAGCACAAATCGGGAAAAACAGCCGCATCTGGCATTTCACCCATGTCTGTTCTGGCGCTCAAATTGGCGAAGGCTGTTCTTTAGGACAAAATGTCTTCATTGGCAATCAAGTCACCATCGGCAATCACTGTAAAATACAAAATAATGTCTCGGTTTATGACAATGTTCATCTGGAAGACGGAGTATTTTGTGGTCCCAGCATGGTGTTCACCAATGTTTATAATCCGCGTTCATTGATTGAAAGAAAGAATGAATATAAAGATACGCGAGTAAAAAAGGGCGCCACCTTAGGCGCCAACTGTACCATTGTTTGTGGCGCCACCATTGGCGCCTATGCCTTTATTGGCGCCGGCGCGGTAGTCAATAAAGATGTCCCCGACTACGCCCTGATGGTGGGGGTGCCGGCCAAACAGATTGGCTGGATGAGCGAATTTGGCGAACAATTAGATTTACCGCTACACGGCCAGGCGACAGCTACCTGCCCGCACACCCATCATATTTATCAGCTCAATAACAACATTGTCGTGCGCATTCAATAATCAAGGACCAAGGCATGCAATTTACCGATCTGGCAGCCCAGCAGCTTAAAATTAAAGATAAAATTGACGCGAATATCCAGAAAGTATTAGCACATGGAAAATATATTTTAGGACCTGAAGTCGCCGAATTAGAAGACAGACTCATTGAATATACCGGGGCGCCATATTGCATTACCTGCGCCAATGGTACCGATGCCCTGCAAATTGCCTTAATGGCGATTGGCATTAAACCCGGCGACGAAGTGATTACCCCGGGCTTTACCTACATTGCCACCGCTGAAACCGTTGCGCTACTGGGCGGAGTTCCGGTTTATGTTGACGTCAAGCCCACGACGTATAATTTAGATCCAGCCCAACTCGAAGCCGCAATTACCCCAAAAACCAAAGCCATCATTCCGGTTTCCCTATTTGGTCAATGTGCCGATTTTGACGAAATTAATGCTATCGCCGAAAAATATCACCTTACCGTGATAGAAGATGCAGCCCAGAGTTTCGGCGCCACTTATAAAGGCAAACGCTCCTGTAACCTGACCACCATTTCCTGTACCAGTTTCTTCCCCAGCAAACCGTTAGGGTGTTACGGTGACGGTGGAGCTATTTTCACCCACGATAAAGAACTGGCGAAAATTATTCGCCAAATTGCCCGACACGGGCAAGACAGACGATACCACCATATCCGAATCGGGGTGAACAGCCGTTTAGATACCCTGCAAGCGGCCATTCTGCTGCCCAAACTGGAGATATTTGATGAAGAAATGGCATTACGTCAGCGTGTGGCAGAAAACTATCATCAGGCGCTGAACAATATCGGCATCATGACCACGCCCTATATTGAGCCTCACAATCTCTCAGCCTATGCGCAATATACTATCCGGATTAAAAACCGCGATGAATTACAACACAAATTAAAAGAGCAAGGCATTCCAACCGCCGTGCATTACCCTATTCCGCTGAATAAACAACCCGCGGTTGCCAGCCATATTGCTCTGCCTGTCGGAGATGAAATCGCACAAGAAGTCATTAGTTTGCCGATGCATCCCTATTTATCCATAGATTTAATTAATAAAATTGCCAGTTCAATTTAAAATCTATGAATTATAAATTATTGAGAAATATATCTGGCTTATTACTCTCATCATTATTCAGTCAGATATTATTATTACTATCAACGCCAGTATTAACCAGACTATTTTCCCCCGAAGAATTAGGTATTTATGCTTCATTTTCATCACTTTTAAGTGTTTTTGCCGTTGGTGCTTGTCTTCGTTATGAATTTTCAATCAGTGCATCAGGAAAAAAGCGTGAAATTAATTCACTCATCACATTATCTTGCATTATTCCCATAACCATTAGCTTGATAGTTATCACTGTTATTGCAATATCTAATATCCCAGAAAAGATAATTATAGGAAATTATATATACTATATCCCGCTAGGTATCATCACCTATGGATTTTATCGTGCTGTAAGTTTTAATAGTATAAGAGACAAGCAATATCATGCTCTCTCTATCACTAAAATAACGCAAACCGTTGCCATGATTAGCACTCAAATCATTGGTGGTATTACTCATTTAGGTGCAAGCAGTCTCATATTGGGCCAAATATTAGGCCAATCATTAGGTGTCCTATTTTTAAGTAAAAGATCCAAATATCGTTTAATTATCAACAAACATGAATTTAAAAAAGTAAAACTGCTTGCTAACAAATATTATAAATTTCCAGCTTATGATTTTCCTGCGGCTCTCATTAACACATTGAGTAATGAACTGCCTCAATTATTTATCATGTCCACCTATGGGCTAAAATCCGCAGGATTTTATTTAATTGCATCTAGAATATCAGGTGCCCCAATTACACTATTAACCCAAACTGTTTCGTCTATATTACAAGGATATTTAAAAGACACGATTACATCACCTTTTTTAAAGATAAAAAAAACATTTTATTGCCTAACACTCATTGCTATTTTATTTGCTATAGTGACATACTTTGCGGGCATCCCCATTATAACCTTTATTTTCGGTGAAGAATGGCTTGAATCAGGTAAATATCTATTATGTTTAATACCACACTTATGCGGACAAATAATATATTCATCGTTATCGATATATTTATCCATTTATGAACATCAGAAAAGCAATTTATTTATTCAAACAATATCGATTATATTAAGATTAATCGCCCTCCTTACTGGATATCTATTAAGCGATATTTATCTTACCCTGTTATTATTTTCACTCACAAGTTTTATTCTTTATATGGCGAGTACAGCTTATATTTTAAGATTATCTTTCATGCGTAAAGAAGGTTAAAATGAAGAAAAGTAAAAATATAATAAAAATAATTCCCTATATCATTATCGTGATGATTGTCAGCTATACATTCAATAAATATGCTTATGAATTAGATGAATTCAACGGGAATATAAGAAGTCTGGTCATGAAAGGGAAATTTTCTCAACGCGAATTTAATAGCAATGGTTTTCCATTATCCCATTCACCTCATATTCCTAAGCCATTCCTATCCCCATTTTATGTTGTTCACTATGGCCTGATATACTCTTCTTTAGGTTTAAATAAAGATAATGTTAATATATTATGGCGAACCGATTCATCCTTACCCGGCTGGAATGTACCCCCACCTGAATTCAATCAAGAAGAACTGATAGCTAATTTTAAGTTTTCAGCCGACTGGTTATTAAATAATATAAAATTATTTCATGGTGAAAATCATTACTTATATGATTTCGATTGGTCATATAAAGGCTATAAAAACAATAAACTCTTTGCCCCTTGGTGGTCTGGATTAACCGATGCTTATGCCATTATTCTCCTATTAAGAGCTTATGACCATTTTGGCGATAATAAATATCTGTTAACTTCAAAATTACTCTATCAATCATCACTAGCACCTATTCATAAAGGCGGAAGTTTAACAACATTAGATAATATGCTCTGGATTGAAGAATATGTTGATCCTCAAGCCCATTCAGACCAATTGGCTTTTGTATTAAATGGTATGATCTACTCTACTTATGGTATCGAATCCTTTGAAAATTATCTAAACATAGATGAAAGCAAAAGACTATCCGATAAATTATATCAATCGATCAGCCATAATATATTTAAATTCGACATAAAAAACGAATGGTCCAGCTATGATTTAATTGGCAATCCCTGTAATATTAAATATCATAAAATACATACCCTTCTTTTAAAAGATCTGATAGATAGGAATCAAAATTTTAAAAATAAAGAAATAATAGACTTATATAATAACTGGAATAAATCCGCTGCTAATAGCGGATATTATTACATAAAACATGGCCCTATTAGTTGGGCATACTATCAATTTATCACTATGTATCTCCTGTCTATCTTAGTATTATCACTCATTTACTTCTTGATCAGAAAAAATGCAAAATAATATTAAAATAATCCTGAAAATATTTATCTATCAGGTTATTATCTACCTGAACTCAGTGCTTATATTAGAAACCTTTCATGAGATAAGAGGCTATAATATTACCCCACAAGGTTACTTAAGTATTTTTTTCTGCTGGATATCATTCTTACCACTCATTTTACTCAACAACCAAAAAAATCCCGTGATGGTTTTTTTATGGTTAATCTATATCACTTACATTATACCCATATCAATTATATTCCCACTCATTAATTCGGCCTCTATCAATTCAATCATTTTCGTATGCACAATAAACATATTATTTTTCTCATCAATATTATTTTTTCGAATAATAGATAGAATAACGATGCCAAAACTAAAAATTCCGTGGGATTTATATAAAATACTGATAATAGGATGTGGTATTATTGTACTCTTATTCGTCATGAGTAATCCTGGATTAAGTTTAATACCCCCTAATATATTTAAAGTTTATTCTGTGAGACAGCACTTTAAAGACAGCACACCGCTACTCACTATGTACATCATCACCAATGGGGGATATGTTATTTCACCATTGCTACTATTAGCGTCACTCTATATAAAAGGCCCTATTAGATATATCCTCATTACAATAAGTATTATGATTTCCTATTTAATCTACAGCTCTTCAGGATTAAAAAGCATAGCATTCATGAATCTCGCCGTTATGATCCTATTCTTCTATATAAAAGGAACAAGATCGATAAGCAATTCAGTGATAAATATCATTCTCTATTTATTCTTGACCGCCGGGATACTATATTTTATTTTCGATTTTTATGATCCACTGATACATTGGTTACGCAGAGTATTTTTCACACCCACACTAAACACCTATTACTTTTATGACTATATTTACAACACTAATAGTGAATTTACGACAGAAGCACCTCAAATAGTTTCTCAGATCTATTATGGCACATCAGGATCGGCGAATACCGGCTTTATTGGAGACGGCATCGCCAGATATGGCACATTGGGTTTAATCATAAACTTTTTTATATTTAATATGTTGCTCTTTGCCATGAACCTGAGCTCAAAAAAAGTTCCATTTGAATTTTCAACGACACTCTATCTCCCCTTTGTATACACGATAGCAAACTCAGCGATTACAGCATTACTACTGACATATGGGCTGCTGGCATTAAGCATATTATTATTTTTATTCCCGACGAAAACTAACAAAATATCCTTATGAAAATTACACATATGACCTCGGTACATCCACGTTTCGACACCCGTATTTTCCTAAAGGAATGTTCCGCCTTACAAAAAGAACATGAAGTCTCCCTTATTGTTGCAGATGGCAAAGGTAATGAAGTCAAGAATAACGTTGCTATCATTGATGTCGGTGTATTACCTGGTCGATTAAATAGAATTTTTAAAACAACCGATAAAGTTTATAAAAAAGCACTAGAATTAGACGCTGACTTATATCATTTCCATGATCCAGAACTCATCCCTATCGGACTAAAACTGAAAAAGAAAGGTAAAATAGTCATTTTTGATTCCCATGAAGATGTCCCAAAACAAATTTTTAGCAAACCTTATTTAAATAAATTCACTCAAATTATTATCTCTAAACTATTCGCCCTCTACGAGAAATATTCTACGCCTAAATTTGATGGAATTATTACGGCTACCCCATCAATAAGAGACAAATTCTTAAAACTCAATAGCAACACCATAGACATTAATAATTACCCCATATTAGGTGAATTACATAATGAAAACACCAACTGGCATGAAAAAGAAAAACAAGTCTGCTATGTCGGCGGCATTTCTGACATTAGGGGTATCGCGGAGATGGTTGAATCCCTCTCTCACCTCACGACAAATACAGCAATGAAACTCGCGGGCAATTTTTCAGATACAGAGCTAGAGAAGAAAATAAAAAGTATGAAAAATTGGCCCAAAATAGATGCGCTGGGATTTTTAAATCGCATAGAAACCAAAGAACTTTTATCTAAATCTATTGCGGGTATCGTTCTATATCACCCACTTCCCAATCATATCGATGCCCAACCCAACAAGATATTCGAATATATGAGTGCGGGTATCCCGGTTATCGCTTCAGATTTCACACTATGGAAAGATATTGTTGTAAAAAACCATTGTGGCATTTGTATCGACCCATTAAACCCTAAGGAAATAGCTAATGCGATAGATTACCTATCAAATAACCCTGACATAGCGGAAGAAATGGGTCGCAATGGGCTTATCGCAGTCAATGAAAAATACAATTGGGATATTGAACAAAATAAACTTCACAAATTTTACCAACAAATTGGACGTTAATCGATATGAAAAAAATCATTACCGTATTAGGCGCCAGACCGCAATTCATTAAAGCAAGTCCAGTATCTCGCGCTTTAAAAAATCATAATAAATTTAAAGAGATTATCATTCATACCGGTCAACATTTTGATACTAATATGTCTGATATATTTTTTAATGAATTAGCCATTCCCAAACCGGATTACACCCTCAATATTCATGGCGGCTCACATGGTGAAATGACCGGAAAGATGCTAATCGAAGTTGAAAAAGTACTTATCACAGAAAAACCGGATGCCGTCATGGTATATGGTGATACAAACTCGACTTTAGCTGGCGCACTAGCCGCGTCTAAATTACATATTCCGATTATTCATGTTGAAGCCGGCCTACGCAGTTTTAACATGCAAATGCCCGAAGAAATAAACAGAATATTAACCGATAATGTGAGTTCAATTCTCTTCTGTCCAACAGACATTGCCGTCAATAACCTACAAGCAGAAGGCTTCGGCTCAAAGCCCGTTCATATCAGAAAAGTCGGTGATGTCATGGAAGATGCGGCTTTATATTTTAGCCAAATGGCCAAGAAACCTGATGGGTTGGATTCCACACAAAACTTCATATTAACCACCCTCCATCGCGCTGAAAATACCGATAACCAGGCACGTTTAACTGAAATTGTAAACGCCTTAAATGATATACATAAAAGAATTGTTACTGTTATTATGCCAATTCATCCAAGAACTAAAAAAATGTTAGCGCAATACGACTTACATTTAGATGTCCATTTAATTGAGCCAGTAGGATATTTAGAAATGATCTGGCTACTCAAAAATACCGCCCTGATTATTACCGATAGCGGCGGACTACAAAAAGAGGCTTTTTTCTTCCGTAAACCTTGTATCACCGTGAGAGATCAAACTGAATGGGTAGAATTAATTGAAGCCGGCGTCAATAAACTCTCAGAAGCTGAAAATAAAAAAATAATCCAAGCCGTTCATGACATGATAGGGACTAATATGGACTCTATCCAATCCATGTATGGCGGCGGTATCGCTGCGACAAGAATTGCTGACGAATTAGAAAAACTACTATGAATATCGTCTATATAAACCATTATGCGGGTTCGCCAGACCTGGGTATGGAATTTCGCCCATATCATTTAGGGCAAGAGTGGATTAAATCGGGACATAATATTACCCTACTCGCAGCCTCTTATTCTCATGTCCGAACAACCCAACCCAAGCTGATAGATAATAAAAAAACCACCGAAAATATTAACGGATTAGAATATGTCTGGTATCCAACCCCGAGCTATAGTGGAAATGGGTTATCCAGAGTCAAAAATATTTTCTCTTTTTTGCGACAAATTTGGTTTGATAGTCATAACTTAGTCAAAAAATATCGACCTGATGTTGTCATTGCTTCAAGTACCTATCCGATGGATATCTGGGTGGCAAAACGTATTGCTCAAAAAGCTAACGCTAAACTGGTCTTTGAACTGCATGATTTATGGCCTCTTTCACCCATAGAATTAGGGGGAATGTCACCGAAACATCCCTTTATTCAATTATGTCAATTCGCTGAAAATGCGGCTTATAAATATGCGGATGCGGTTATTTCCATGCTTCCTAATGTACAAGAACATACGAAAGCACACGGATTAGATCTCAACAAATTACAGATTGTCCCTAATGGCGTGGTTGTAGAAGATTGGACAAATCAATTTACTCCGTTAGACAATTCACTAGAAGAACTTATTATAACCGAAAAAAATAAAGGACATAAAATTGTATGCTATAGCGGAGCTCACGGCCGCCCAAATGCGCTAGAAAAGCTACTAAAAACGGCTTCGCTTCTTCATGACAAACCGATAACTTTCTTATTAGTCGGCACTGGCCTTGAAAAGGATAAATTAATAAAGGAATCTCAATTACTGGGAATAAATAACGTTATATTCTTTGATCCGATCCCAAAAACTCAAATCCCAATACTACTCAATAAAATTGACATTGCCTATATAGGATTACAAAAACAATCATTATTCAGATTTGGCATCAGCCCTAATAAACTTATCGATTATATGATGGCAGGCAAACCCATTCTATGTGCAATTGATGCCGGTAATGATCCTGTATCTGAAGTGAATTGCGGTATTACCGTTAAATCAGACAAGCCAGAAGAGATTGCTCAAGCCTTATTAAAACTCAGTGAGCTATCAACTGACGAATTAAACCAAATGGGGCAAAAAGGTAAAATTTATGCTTTAGAAAATCACGCCTATTCCATATTAGCAGACAATTTCATCAAGGCCATCATCAATCATGAATAATAAATCCCTCCCTTTTATATTACCTGAAATTGTGCATTCTGAAATTGTTGAAGTCATTGACTCACTTAAAACAGAGGTGGATAACTATCCTACTTAAAACCGAAATATTTTGAATAAAATATAGGAATTATATTTAAATAGCTATCATTACTATCCAAATAGAGTGATTATTAAACCATGATAAACATATCAGTTATTTGCCCTATATTAAATGAAGAAAAATATATAAAATTATGTATTGAATCACTGCTAAAACAAGATTACCCTACCGGGCAATTAGAGATTATATTTGTAGATGGTTGTAGCTCAGATGGTACTTTAAAGGTAATTCAGAGTTATACTGAAAAATATGATTTCATAAAATTACTATATAACCCAAAGAAACATGTTCCTGCTGCCATGAATATTGGTATAAAAAACTCATCAGGGGAATATATAGCCAGAGTCGATGCTCACTCTAGCTATCCCAGCAACTACTTATCCAAACTATATAATTTATCAAAAAAACTCGATGCCGATAATATAGGTGGAATTTTTAATACAAAACCATGTAATTCTACAACCATCGCCCATAATATTGCATATTCCTTAAGTAGTCGCTTTGGAATGGGTAATTCCTATTTTCGAATTGGCATTAATGATATAAAGAAAGTTGATACAGTACCTTTCGGCTTTTTCAAAAGAACAATATTCGATAAAATAGGGCTATTTGATGAAGATTTAATTAGAAACCAAGATGATGAATTTAACAACAGAATTATAAAGCATGGAGGTAATATATATCTTTCCCCAGATATTATTATTGATTATTATCCCAGAGATTCAATTAAAAAAATCTGTTCTATGTTCTACCAATACGGATTATTTAAACCACTAGTCAATGTCAAATTAAAAAAAATAACATCATACCGGCAATTAACACCACCTATTTTTGTCTTAGGGTTAATCCTAGGGTTAATCCTCTCATTCACTAACTCAATATTTTCATATCTATATATAGGTTGTATTTTCATCTATTTCTTCTTAACTTTACTGGTATCAATAAGAGCCTATTTTAAAAATAAAAAAAACTATATTTTCTTACCATTAATATTTCTGTGCATACATTTATCTTATGGATCAGGGTATCTCATTGGAATAATGAAAATTATATTCAATAAGAAATTCCACGTAAAAAACAAAAGATAAGGATTATATCATGAACACTTCTTTTCTCCCTTTTGCACTCCCTGAAATCAGCCAAGAAGAAATTGATGAAGTCATTGACTCACTTAAAACAGGCTGGATAACTACCGGACCTAAAACCAGAAAATTTGAACAAGATTTTGCGCAATATTTAGATTCTGATGTTGAAGCCATAGCGGTAAATTCAGCAACGGCGGGATTGCATTTAGCATTGGAAGCCATTGGTATTCAGCCGGGTGATGAAGTCATTGTTCCGACCTACACCTTTACGGCAACCGCAGAAGTTGTCCGTTATCTGGGTGCTCACCCTATTTTTGTCGACTCTTTACCTGACAGCCTGAATATTGATCCAACAGCCATAAGAAAAGCCATAACCGCCAAAACTAAAGCGATTATGCCGGTGCACTTTGCGGGTCTGTCCTGCGATATGGATGCCATCATTGCCATAGCAAAAGAATTTAATCTACGAATAGTTGAAGATGCCGCCCACTCATTTCCGACTTTATATAAAGGAAAGAAAATTGGCACGCTAGACACCGATGCCACCGTATTCAGCTTCTACGCGAATAAAACCATGACGACGGCAGAAGGCGGCATGCTAGTCTCCAGAGATCCAGATATCATAAAAAGAGCAAAAATAATGCGTCTCCACGGCATTAGCAAAGACGCCTTTGATAGATATCAATCTAAAATACCTGCCTGGTATTATGAAGTGATTGAACCAGGATATAAATATAACATGCCCGATATTTGTGCATCCATCGGCATCCATCAATTACAGAAAATAAACACTTTCCACAAGAAAAGAGAGGAGATGGCGAAACTCTATGATGATGAATTAAAAGATCTGCCGATTATCTTACCTACTAAGCCTAAAGAACCTAATAGCCAACACGCCTGGCACCTATATACCATAAGATTAAATGATGAGGTTAAAATATCCCGGGATGACTTTATCATAAAAATGGCAGAAAAAAATATAGGCTGCTCTGTCCATTTTATCCCACTGCATAAACAACCCATCTGGAAAAACACCTATTCTCTTAATAAAAACGACTTCCCTGTCGCAGAAGAAAATTTTAAAAGAATTGTATCCATCCCTTTATATACAAAAATGACAAAAGAAGACCAAATCTACGTTATCAAAACAATTAAAGAGATCTTGGCATAAATGATGACATATTATTTAGCTATAAAAAGGCTTTTTGATTTTATTTCTTCTCTCATTGGACTCATCCTATTACTCCCTATTTTAATCACTATTGCTATCTGGATAAAAATGGATTCAAAAGGTCCTATTTTTTTCCGACAAAAACGAGTGGGCCAATATAATCAAGATTTTTATATTCACAAATTTAGGAGCATGACAACGGGATCGGAGCAAAAAGGACAACTTACTATCGGTCATGATCTGCGTATTACCCACTCTGGAAAATTTATACGTAAATATAAAATTGATGAATTAGCTCAACTGATTGATGTTGTTCGAGGAAAAATGAGCTTAGTCGGGCCAAGACCCGAGGTACCACAATTTATGGACAAATATCCAGATGATGTCAGAAACAAAATATTATCGGTAAAACCCGGCATAACAGATTTGGCTTCCATAGAAATGATAGATGAAAACCAGATACTAAGCCAATATAAAGATCCCCATCAAGCTTACATCGATATTATTATGCCGATAAAAGCCAAGTACTACTTAGAGTATATTGATAAAAAGTCATTTCTCTATGACCTAAAGATCATTTTTAAAACAATTTACAAAGTAGTGTTTAGGTAATTAACCATTATGAACAAGAGAATGTTTTTCAATCAAGATAGATTAATCAAAACCATCGTTCTTCTGATTGTAGATATATTTATTATCATTATTTCATACTGGCTAAGCATGTGGTTACGCCTCGATAGAGAAGTGCCCATTTACAGCTTACAACATTGGTTAACTATTATATTCACCATACCTTTAACGCTATTTATTTTCTTAAGAATTGGCTTTTATAGATCCATATTAAAATATGTCAACATGAGTATATTGAAATGGGCCATTGTTGGTTCATTTCTATCTACTCTATTATTGACCGCAATTTCCTTATATCAACAAGCATTTTTACCCAGAACTGTACCAATTATCTATTTTTCTTTCTTAGTTATCTCACTCTGCGGCACAAGATTTGTCTATAGAACGCTACGTAATTTCCTAAAATATAAAGGCGCGCCTGTTATCATATACGGAGCAGGAGAATCTGGCCGACAACTCTTACCCATATTAAGAGAACATAGAGAATTCAACCCGATTGCTTTTGTTGACGATAATATTAAATTACACAATTTATCTATTCATGGGATTTGTGTCTTTTCTCCAGAGAAGATAACGCTCTTAGTAGAAAAATATCATATAAAGAAAATATTATTAGCCATACCCAGTGCATCAATATCTAATAGAAAAAAAATACTTGAAAGACTCCAAAAAGAGCATTGTGAAATCCTCACCATACCAAGCTTCAATGATCTGGTTGAAGGAAAAGCGCAAATAAACTCACTGAAACGTGTTTCCATTAACGATCTGCTAGGAAGAGAACAAGTTAACCCACTACAAAGTTTACTCAGTAAAAACATTAAAAACAAAAATGTGCTTATTACTGGCGCCGGAGGTTCAATCGGATCAGAATTATGCAGGCAAATCATCACTCAATCTCCTTCACAACTGGTCTTATTTGAATTAACCGAATATTGCCTTTACTCAATAGAAAAAGAGTTACAAAAGATAAACTCAGATAGAGATCTGAATATAACGATCACTGCAATTCTAGGTGATATAAAAGATTCAGATAAAATAACTAGAATAATCAATAAATTTAACATTAACACCATATACCACGCTGCGGCCTATAAACACGTTCCACTGGTAGAAATGAATACCATAGAGGGCATTAATAACAATATTTTTGGCACCCTCTCACTGGCTAAAGCCGCAGTTAACCAAAAAGTTGACAAATTTGTATTAATCTCCACCGATAAAGCCGTCCGCCCGACAAACACAATGGGCGCCACAAAAAGATTCGCAGAGCTGATACTACAAGCTTTTGCTAAAGAGCACAGCCATACAAAATTCTCAATGGTTCGCTTTGGCAACGTCCTTGGTTCATCCGGTTCCGTTGTCCCCCTGTTCGAGAAACAAATAAAAAGTGGTGGACCGATAACCCTCACCCACAAAAACATTACCCGTTACTTCATGACAATCCCGGAAGCCGCCCAATTAGTCATCCAGGCAGGGGCACTGGGCAATAATGGCGATGTTTTTGTTCTGGATATGGGAGAGTCAGTAAAAATTTATGATCTCGCCCGAAAAATGATCCACCTTTCTGGATTAACAGTGAAAGATGAAACCAATCCTCATGGCGATATCGAAATCAAAATTACCGGATTAAGACCTGGTGAAAAACTTTATGAAGAGCTATTAATTGGTGATAATGTTTCTGGCACCAATCACCCAAGAATAATGACAGCCAATGAAATTTTTCTGACTTGGGATAAATTAGATCCATTATTAAATAACTTAAAAACATCTTGTGAAAATTACGATTTTAAAAATATTAGGAAGATCCTTATCAATGCTCCCATTGATTTCCATCCTAAAGATTATATTTACGATCTTTTAAAATAAAATCTATAAATAAATTCACGCCATGAATCTAGCTGAAAGCTATTTTACCGATATTAGCCTTCTGGATAAACAATAATCCTATGAAATTTTTAACACATGAGCAATTAAAAATCACATAATTCAGAAAATAAAAATAACAAGCCAACAAAAACCTCATTATTAGATATATCATATGCATTATACTTCCTTCAATTCCTCCCTTAATAAAGGAAAATGGTTAAACATCTGGAAATTATGGGGCTAGCCCCTTGGCATGAGTCTATAAATTTATGAAAAAGCACTCAAATGGCTATATTCACTAATAGTAAAATAACAGCCAATGCCTATGGACTCTCCTCTGGTGTCTTCTGGGGGCTAAGTGGCGTACTTTTCGCATTATTACTAAAAAACACCGCACTTTCCTGTTGTCTTTTCATTCCTATCGTACTCGCTTTCCTAAATGATATGATTTCATGTGGATATATGTTTATATATCTTATAGTTAAAGGAAAATACCGAGCGATATGCCTTATCCCCAAAAACAAGAAAAATGGGATAATTATACTGGCGGCTATATTTGGCGGTCCAATTGGTATGTCTTGCTATATTTTAGCTATTCAATACATTGGTATTAGCTACACAGCAACTATCTCGGCAACTTACCCTGCAATTGGCGCACTCATTTCCTTTTTTCTACTTAAAGACCGCATTCACCTTATCGGTATATTGGGACTAATATTAGCCGTTGTATGCACTATGATATTAGGTTACTCAGCATCAACTCAAACAATATCTGGATGGATCGGCTTCCTTTTCGCTTTTATATGCGCGCTAGGCTGGAGTTCCGAAGTTGTTATCAGCTCTTATGGCATGAACAAAGATATACCTGCTGATATTGCTTACTTCATCAGGCAATTATCATCCTCAGTGGGCTATTTAGTTATTATCATATTATTCATTCACTCTTTTCCTAGTATTGTAAATATATTCTCAAATACAGGACTATACTCCTTATTATTCTTCACTTCTCTGGTCGCCACGCTATCGTACCTCTTCTACTACAAAGCAATCTGCATGCTGCAACCCATCCGTGCGATGAGTTTAAACATCACTTACGCCATCTGGGCAGTCATCTTTGCTTGTTTGCTGGTAGATGAGCCTATCTCTATAAAACTAGTGCTCCTATGTGTAGGAGTCTCCGCCGGCTCATTCCTGACTGCTGTAAATCCACTTAATATCAAAAAATTGATTTTGACACTTAAATGAATGCGATTCTATTCGTAGCAAGTTTAGGCTCGCTTTAATGTTATAGTTAAAGAAAACCACTAAAACTCTACTACCTATCAATAATGTATTACCAAATATTCCCGAACCTACACTAACCACTCCCCTCTCTTCTCTAGCCTTTTAGATAACAATCACTATTGGGTTTCTACACCTTCAAAGATTACGGATTGCAGAATCAGGAACATCGTTATCCCACCAATCACAATGCTAAATAAACATAATGTCACAATTAAGCTTTACTACCGAATGGATATCACGGAAATATTGCCACATCCCGAGACGAATGGAATAGCAGCAAACCTGTTGAAAAATAAGGCATCATAGTACGTTGTTGGTAAAATCTAGCCGCCACTTCATGAGCAGTAATACAGATTTCAGCTAACTGTATTCTACCAATTAGTTAAACAAGTTGGCTGTTAAGCTTGACCCAGATAAGTTTACAGTCTAATCTCCCCTCAACTAGTTAAAAAATCTTATCCCCCATTACTTTTTGTTAAGACAGACAAAAGTATTGAAAAATCAGTGCAATAGATAAGATTTCCGAATATCACAGGCACTCTGGGAGCCAACAACCTAGTGCGGTAGCTTTATCTAATGACTCTTAATATGTTGATTTAGGTTTTTCATTTCTAAGATACGAATACAAGAAAACTTCTACATGTTAAGCAAAAATTATTAAATAATTTCATTTAGTGATTCTCGTACAATTAACCCAGACTCAAAAACAATATAAATTATTTGGTCAAATTAATATGAAAGGCATCATCTTAGCCGGTGGTTCCGGCACCAGATTATACCCTATAACAATGGGCATATCTAAACAACTTCTCCCGGTATATGATAAGCCAATGATCTATTATCCATTATCAGTACTGATGCTAGCAGGGATCAAAGATATTCTTATTATTACAACACCTGAAGATCAAATAAACTTCAAACGCCTTTTGAACGAGGGAAATAACTTAGGAATAAAGATTAGTTACGCAACTCAAGACAAACCTGAAGGACTATCTCAAGCATTCATTATTGGTGAAGGCTTCATTGGTGATGACTCAGTTTGTTTAGTTCTGGGAGATAATATCTTCTGGGGACAAGCTTTCTCACCAAAGCTACAAAAAGCATCTTCCCAAAAAGTTGGGGCAACTATATTTGGTTATCAGGTAAAAGATCCTGAACGTTTTGGAATTGTTGAATTCGATGGTCAGATGAAAGCTATTTCTATTGAAGAAAAACCTAAAAAACCCAAATCTAATTATGCTGTCACCGGTCTTTATTTCTATGACAATCGGGTTGTTGATTTTGCAAAAAAAGTAAAACCATCAGCTCGCGGAGAACTAGAAATAACATCAATTAACCAGATGTATCTTAACGATAATTCTTTAAATGTAGAGCTTCTCGGACGCGGTTTTGCATGGCTAGACACAGGCACTCACGATAGTTTACTGGAAGCTGCTACTTTTGTTGAAACTATTGAAAAACGCCAAGGATTTAAAATTGCTTGTTTAGAAGAGATTGCATGGCGTAATGGTTGGCTGGATGAAAATGATATCGCTAGAACTGCCAACTCTATGTCAAAAAATGGATATGGAAAGTATTTACAATCTCTTATTCAGAGGAAGATATGAGCTTAATAAAACTAATTGATTTTAGAATTCTTGGCGATGAAAGAGGACAGCTAATTTCATTAGAAGGAAACAAAAATATTCCTTTTGAAATAAAGAGAATTTATTACATTTTCAATACTAAATCCGGTGTATCAAGAGGTTTCCACGCACATAAAGAGCTCAAACAAGTTTTATTTGTTGTCAAAGGAAGTTGCAGGATACGATTAGACAATGGAAAAGTAACAGAAGATATCATTCTGAATCAACCTCAAAAAGGTATATTGATAGACTCATTTATATGGCGAGAAATGCATGATTTTTCAGAGGATTGCGTTTTAATAGTATTGGCGAATCAGCATTACGATGAATCTGATTATATAAGAGATTACAAGGTTTTTACTGATATATATAAAAATGCCCATTAAAACAATTATTAGTTTTTAGTCAACAATTACTATCACTTGAAAATATACTATTTTGGCAGGTAAGGATGATTAATTTTCTCGATTTAAAAGCAATAAATAAAAAATACGAAAACGAATTAAAAAAAGCCAGCTCAAGAGTAATAAATTCAGGTTGGTATATAATGGGAAATGAGCTAGAAGGTTTTGAAAGAGAATTTGCAAAATATTGTGGTACAAAATATTCGGTCGGCGTCGCTAATGGCTTAGATGCTTTAATATTAGTACTTAGAGCCTGGAAAGAATTAGGAAAAATAAAGGATGGTGATGAAGTTATTGTACCAGCAAATACCTATATCGCATCAGTATTAGCAATCACAGCAAATAACTTAAAACCGATTCTAATTGATCCAGATCAAAGCACATATAACTTAGGTCCTAATAGTATAATATCCGCAATCACAGAAAAAACAAAAGTTATTTTGCCAGTACATTTATACGGTCAAATTTCGCCAATGCCTGAAATCATGAAGATTGCCGATGAATACAATCTATTAGTATTAGAAGATAGCGCACAAGCGCATGGAGCTGAAATAGCAGGTAAAAAAGCGGGTAACTGGGGTAATGCATCAGGATTTAGTTTTTATCCAGGAAAAAACCTTGGTGCTTTAGGTGATGCTGGTGCCATTACAACAAACGATGAGGAATTAACAACCACTATAAAAGCATTACGTAATTATGGCTCACATGAAAAATATAAAAACATTTATCAAGGCATTAACAGTCGATTAGATGAGCTTCAAGCCGCATTTCTCTCTGTGAAATTAAAATATTTAAATATCGAAACAGAATATCGACGTAGCATTGCAAAGCATTATTTAGAGAATATTAATAATCCATATATAAAATTACCTATCACCATTGAACAAAATGCACTCCATCCAGAAAACCATGTTTGGCATTTGTTTGTAATTAATTGTCCGCACCGGGAAAAGCTTCAACAACATCTTTTTGAAAAAGGTATCCAAACGTTGATTCATTATCCTATTCCTCCCCATAAACAACCAGCGTATTCAGAATGGAATACATTAAATTTATCTGTTACTGAAAAAATTCATCAACAAGTATTAAGTTTGCCAATTGGACCAACCATAACAAAAGAAGGCGCAGAAAAGGTCGTTACTGCTTGTAATAATTTTAATATTAAATAAGTAAGAATAATGACTCTTTTCAAAACATCAATATTAAGTTTAATAGCTACTGCATTCAAAATGCTCGCGGGGTTAGTCATTAATAAAGCGGTATCAATTTATATTGGTCCAGCTGGGCTAGCATTAATCGGACAATTTCAGAGTTTTAGTCAACTAATTATGATAGCGGCGCAAGGTGCAATCAATAATGGTGTTGTAAAATACACTGCTGAATATGGACCAAATGACTCTAAAACACCTGTTCTTTTCAGTACAGCAGCTAAAATTAGTCTTATAACATCGATTATAGTAGGAATATTGTTAGTACTATTGTCCCAAACCGCGGCTAAAGAGATTTTACTAGATATAAAGTATCAATATGTATTTATTATTTTTGGTTTTACTATAGTATTATTTGTCTTAAACGGATTACTGTTATCCATATTAAATGGTTTAAAAGAAATTCAAACATACATAAAGATAAATATAATTCAAAGTATTTATGCATTAGTATTTACTAGTATCTTAATTATTTTTCTTGGATTAAATGGAGCGTTAATTGCACTAGCCACAAATCAGTCTATTATATTAATAATAATATTATTCTTACTAAGAAAGCATCCTATAATAATATGGCGGAACTTTACCCAACCATTTAACTCCACTATTGCAAAAAAACTAATGGGTTATTCAGCTATGGCAATAACTTCTGCTATTATGGTACCTATATCTCATATAGTTGTTCGCAATTATTTAGGTACAACGCTAGGTTGGGATCAAGCAGGATATTGGCAAGGTATTTGGTATATTTCAACTATGTACCTTATGGTGATCACTACAGCTTTGAACACTTATTATTTACCAAGACTATCCGAAATTACTAATAATAATCAGTTGAAAAAAGAAATAATCGCAGGTTATAAATTAGTTATACCAATAATGTTAGTTAGTGCTCTATTAATATATCTATTAAAAGACATAATCATTACTATATTTTTTACTCCAAATTTTATGCCTATGAGAGAATTATTCCTATGGCAAGTTATAGGTGATGTCTTTAAGATAGCATCGTGGTTACTAGCTTATTTAATGTTAGCTAAAGCCATGGTTAAGATATTTATAATAACAGAAATCATATTTGGATTAATTTTTCTATCCTTATCATATGTTATGGTTCATCATTTTGGCTTCATTGGCATAAGCTATGCCTACTGTGTAAATTATTTGATTTATTTCATTACCATAACTATAATTGTGAAAAATTTCTTAAGGCTTTAATGCTATGAAGATATTATTAATAGAAGAATATAGCTCTCTGCATAAGAACTTGAAAGAAGGTTTAGAGTCTCTTGGACATAAAGTTGATATAGCTGCTACAGGCGATGGTTGGAAAAACATTCCCAGAGACATTGATTTAAACTCTCATTTAATTTCCCCTTTAAATAAAATTCACTATAGATTTAATCTTTTAAAATTACTTAAAATTTCTCACCAATATGATATAATTCAATTAATAAATCCTTTTATCACCCCTAATAATTATTTCCCTTTTAAATATTTTTATAAAGAATTATTCAGAAGAAACAAAAATATTTTCTTACTTGCTGCTGGAGATGATGCTTTATTTTGGAAAGTTGCCAGAAAAAAGCTTAAATATGGACCTTTCGATGATTTTTTAAAATATGATCTAAAGAAAAAAAATTTTGAAATGGACTCAAATAAAGCTTATATACGTAACCAGTACATTGCTGAGAATGTAAAAGGAATTATACCAATAATGTACGAATACCAAATTTCATATGAAAATTATTCTAATTTATGCCCAATTATACCTATTCCAATAAATATAGATAGAATCAAATATCAACCTAACACTATCAATCGACGAATTGTAGTTTTTCATGGCCTTAATAGATATGGTTTTAAAGGAACAAGACATGTAGAAGCAGCCTTTGATTATTTAAACAAAAAATATCCTAATGATTTAGAATTGATTACTAATGGACATCTCCCTCTAGATCAGTATTTAAAGATAATGAAAAAGACAAATATTATTATTGATCAAACAAACTTTTATTCTCTTGGTATAAATGGATTATATGCTCTAGCTATGGGGAAAGTTGTTTTAGGGGGAGCAGAGCCGGAATCCTTAGCAGCTTTTAATATAGAAAAATCTCCCGTTCTGAATATTACTCCAGACAAAAATAGTATTATACAACAAATAGAATATATATTAGAAAATAAAAACAATATCAAACAACTAGGAGAAGACTCCAGAAAATATGTGGAGGATAACCACAATTATATAAAAATTGCAAAACAATATTTAAACATTTGGAATCAAAATATTTAATTTTAGATGATAGAGAAAATGGTAAACATTCTCATTCCACCCTATAGAGTAATTATTCAATATATTGCTAATATTTTCTTCACTAACATGCATTGCTCCTGTTGGATGGTCTTGGCGTTCAGAGTAAAAACGATTTTATGAAATGTCGTTCAAAAGCGGTTATTGCGAATAAAGGTTACTCCAGCCAGTCATTACGTAATCGGTCAAAAAATCAGAGAATAAAAGTGATAATTCCGTATAAATCAAACGAAAAAGCCCAGTCAGATGGACGGGTCACATTCTACCATGAAACTTATCAAAGACGAAATGTTGCGGAAAGATGTTTTGGTCGACTGAAAGAACATCGTCGCATTGCCACACGTTATGAAAAAACAGCAAGAAACTTTATAGCAATGGTGAAATTAGGTTGTATCCGTTTATTTCTTTAAACGATTATTTAATTGAGGGACACAACCTAGAAGCACAGTGTGTTGAGTTATGAATTAACTTACTTCAGATATAAACCAATTCATTTTTTGCTGGAAACTGTTCGGTGAGCTCGCTTTAGATTATACCTTAAGAGAAGTATGTACCAAAGGAACTAGTTTTTTACCGACATCAACAATAGGCATCTTTTTCATCTGCTAGCAGCCCCTTTTGGTTTCATTTGGTGGATGTTTGATTGTTATAGGATATGTTAATAATGTGTGGTATTGCAGGATATTGGACTCCAGGGCAAATTACGGATTTAGCCATTGCTAAAAGAATGGCTGATGTGATCGTTCATCGCGGACCTGATGATAGTGGAGTATGGTGCGAGCCAAACTATGGTTTAGCATTGGCACATCGACGTTTAGCAATTCTCGATCTTTCCTCAGCAGGGCACCAACCCATGTATTCGCCCTGCAATCGTTATGTAATCGTCTTTAATGGTGAAATATATAACCATTTGACGTTACGCCATGAGTTAGAACTGGCTCATGCAGCACCTACATGGCATGGGCACTCAGATACTGAAACTCTATTAGCTGTTTTGTCTCATTGGGGGCTAGAAGCTGGACTTAAACGATTAGTCGGTATGTTTGCTTTTGCTCTATGGGATCGACAAGAAGGTTCATTATCATTAGCACGTGACCGTTTAGGAGAAAAACCACTATATTATGGTTGGCAAGGTAATACCTTTTTGTTCGGTTCAGAGCTGAAAGCATTGAGTTCACATCCAGCTTTTCATGGCAAGATTAATCGCAGCGTTTTACCATTATATTTTCGTTATAGTTATGTACCCACACCTTATTCTATTTATACTGGTATACAGAAGCTCGAACCAGGCACATTTATAACAATAAACGGAAAGCCTAATCAGGTTCTGAAACCTAAAACTTACTGGTCATTGCACCAGATTATAACTTACAGTATGACTAAACCTTTTAGTGGTTCTCCAGTTGAGGCTATTAACAAACTAGAACACTTGTTACGTGATACAATAAAAGGACAAATGATCACTGATGTACCATTAGGTGCATTTCTATCAGGCGGTATTGATTCCTCCTTAGTAGTAGCAATGATGCAGTCAATGAGTCCCCGTCCAATCAAAACTTTTACCATTGGTTTTGAAGAACAACGATATAATGAAGCTATGCATGCTAAAGCAATTGCGCAACATCTTGGCACAGAGCATACAGAGTTATATGTATCATCAGCTCAAGCTCTTAACGTAATACCAAAGTTACCGAAGCTTTATGACGAACCTTTTGCTGATCCGTCACAAATTCCAACTTTTCTAGTAGCCCAACTTGCCCGCCAACATGTAGCGGTTGCCTTATCTGGTGATGGTGGGGATGAATTATTCGGAGGATATAGCCGATATAGTACCGCAAGAAATATGCATAACCGTTTGAATCATTTTCCTGGTGCTTTACGTGTATTAATAGCTAATCTTGTGGGGTTGGTCCCCTTAAGTAAATCAGCTCGATGGAATCGACGTAAACTCTTACTTTCTTCACTACTACGATCTAAGGGGAATACAGCTTTCTATACACAGCTTATTGGTCATTGGCTGACAAGTGATGGTTTAACCCTTGATAAACATGAAGTACAGTGTTTTCTTAATGATATCAATCAACAACCAGCTTTAGGTGATATTTCTGATGAAGCAATGTATACCGATAGTATCACCTACTTACCTGATGATATATTAGTTAAGCTCGACAGGGCCGCGATGGGGACATCACTCGAAACACGAGTCCCCTTACTTGATCATCGTATAGTTGAATGGGCTTGGACTCTACCCCAATCAATGAAAAGTCAAAATGGACATGAAAAATGGGTATTGCGTCAATTACTTTATCGCTATGTTCCTCAAAGCTTGGTTGATCGCCCTAAAATGGGGTTTGGTGTTCCTATTGCTGAATGGCTACGTGGTCCACTTCGCAATTGGGCAGAAGATCTTCTAGATGCCAATCGGATAAGAAATGAAGGCTTTCTAAATTCCGATGTAGTTCAAAAAAAATGGCGGGAGCATCTCTTAGGAATTAGTAATTGGGAATATCTCCTTTGGGATGTATTAATGTTCCAAAATTGGTTGTACGAACAAAAAATTTAAAAAATGAGACATACAGCATTAGGAGTTTCTTACACTATGCAGAAAAAAAAAGTTGTGTTTTTAATCAGCTCTCTTGCCGGAGGGGGAGCTGAAGGAGTGTGTGTCAATATTACCAACGGACTAGCTGAACAGGGATGGCAAGTAACGTTACTCGTTTTACATATGAACAATTCAGTGTACCATGATAAAGTAAGTGATAAGGTAGATATTCAAATTTTAGGTATTAATCATGCTCGGAAATCTTTGTTTTCTTTACGTAGTTGGATAATTGATAATAAACCACAAAAAATAGTAGCATTTAACTATGAACTTACAGTGTTATTAGTTTTAATTAGATATACAATACGCAAACCTTTTTCTATTATTACTAGAAATATAAACACAATCTCTAAGACAACTAAACATACAAAAGGAATCTGGCGTAAATTTATAGTTAATAAGCTGATTAATATTTTTTACCCCAAAGCAGACCATATAGTCAATCAATGTCAGGGAATGAAAAATGATCTATTAACAGTTTTCCCTTTTATTGAAAATAAATGTAGTGTTATTTACAACCCTATCAATAAGGTTGTAGAAAATTATGCTCGTGCGATTAATTTCAGCAAAGTGGTAAAGGAAAACTATATACTATGCATAGGTCGGTTAGAAGAACAAAAAGCGTTTCATCATGCAATACAAGCATTTTCAGAAATCATTGATATTTTTCCATATTTACGTTTAAAGATAGTTGGGCAGGGTAGTTTAGAGAACCATCTGAAAGCTCTAGTTCAGAAGCTTGGCATTAGTCATAGAGTAGACTTTGAAGGATTTCAATCCGATGTTAAACCTTATTATTTACACGCCAAATTAACATTACTTACATCTCTATATGAAGGATTTCCTAATATATTAGTAGAATCTATTACCCTAGGTACACCTGTTGTTGCATTCGATTGCCCTAATGGACCAAGAGAAATAATTCAAAATAATATTAATGGTATTCTAGTACCATTTGGTGATATTGCCAGGTTAAAAGAAGGATTGGTTTCAGTGATTCAAGGAGATTATTATCATTTGAATTCTGTCATTGAAACATCTAAACCCTATAACACTGGAAAATTAGTCTCTCTCTGGAACGATCTTTTAATTAAATTTGGCGGATTCAACTAATAAGCATGCTTTTTAAACAAAGCAGTCAGTTGACATAGTAGCGAAAACGATAGTGAAAGCATTACACCCATTAAAACAAAGTGTTAGGACCACCAAATTCGATAACGGTTTAGAGTTCTCAAATCATGAAATCATCAGTAAAAAATTAGAAACACAAATTTACTTTGCTTACCTTATATTTGCCTTGAAAAAAGAGGGAGCAATGGGTTAATCAGACAATCTTTTCCAAAAGGAACCAATTTTAATGAAATCTCCGATCAGAAAATAAATTTTGTAGTAAACCTATTAAATCATCGTTCCCGAAAAACTCGAAGTGGGAAAACACCGAATGAATTATTTAAAGGAATACGAACATGTTTACTTCCGGATTAACGATGTTGCACTTATTATGTGAATCCAGGCATCAAACTCTAACTCCCGACATCAATGAAAGCATAATAGGTTTTATAGGCAGCGCTGCTGAATTTAACTATTTAACTATTTAACTATTTTAGATTTTAGATTTTAGATTTTATCTAGAACGTTTGGAATAATAGATTATTCAGAGAAGATTACAAATCGATCATTGCGGGAACGGTTTGTAAAACGTTAGGAAAAAATAATACGAAAATCCAAGACAAGTCGAGAGATTAATTCTGTAGCCTATCTCACTGATTCTACGGACCGCTTAGACGAAAAGGCTGTATGTCTTGATGTCTTGGTACACAAAAGTTGGTTGGAAGTGGAACATAATTATGAAAACTTATTTAGAAGATATCAGTAAACGATATTGTAAAATAATAGGAAAAAATGATATTTTTGAGTGGATGAATAATCTCTCAGATATATTTAATGAATACAAGAATAAAAAAATCTTAAAGAATTGCGTGCCAATAACAATTTTTTAATGAGTTAAGAGAATATTAAAATGATTTATTTTTATTCCTTTGCTTATGCTTTATGTGCCTTTTTTTCACTAATTGAAAAAAATATTTCCAAACAAGATCGGTGGATAAAAATTATATTCGTTTTGATAATTTTTCTACTACTATCAGTTACAATATTATTAAAACCTATTGGCTTAGGGTTAGATGACTTTAACTATCTCGCTATACTTGAAATGCAATGTGATACCTGTAGTGTGATTAATCCTCTTGGATGGGCACCTGGATTTATGCTACTCACATCCATTGCTGCAAGATTTAATGAATTAAACTTTTATGCACTCATAATAATGGTGTTTTTTATTTGCTATTTTTTGAATACCTTTGCTTTCTATAAATTTTCACCAATTATCTCCATATCTATATTATGGTATTTATCACATCTATTTTTTTATAAAGAAATTACACAATTTCGCAGTGCAATAGCATACTCTATAGCTTTCTTAAGTTTCTATTTTCTTTATATTAACAAAGCTAAATTATTCTTTTTAGCAATTTTACTAGCTACATTATTCCATTTTAGTGCACTTATTGCTGTAATAGCATATTTAGGAAAACGGTTAGGTACGAAAAAATTATTTTATATCATATTATTTTCAATATTACTTTCATTTTTTGGAATATTAAATTCTTTATTAATAATGTTATCATCTATTTTTTTGAATGAGAATGCTTTTAATGCATATGTTTTAGATAAAATAGGTTTTGCTAAATCGCTTGGACTTCTTAATCCTACAACTATAAAGTACTTATTATTTTCATTCTTTTTTTATTCTATCAGGAATAATTTTTATAACTATCCAGCATTTAATTTTATTCTTTCTATGTATATGATTGCTCCAATATGGATAATCATTTTTTCAGAATTTGGCACGTTAGCAGGTAGACCCGCATCTATTTTTTCTATTTTCGAAGGAATATTATTAAGCCATTTTGCTCACTTATATACAAAGGATTTAATCATTAGACGAGCCTTTATTATTTTCTTATCAATCACATTGCTTTTAATTAATTTATTAGTAATTAAACCAATTAATACAAATTATCTATTTTGATATAAGAATGAAAAATATTCCAGACGAAGTTATTCATATTGTTCCTAGTGACAAAAATGCTGGACCTGTCAATGTTGCTAGGGATTTAGTTTTTGGTTTAAATGAAATAGGTGTTAACTCTGTATTATTTAATCTAAGAGGTAATGGTAGGCGTAGCCTATTATTCAGCTTCACTACTCTTTTAAAAATGATACGAAAGAAGAATAAAAGAGTTCTGCATTCCCATGGAATGATACCAGATTTATTTTGTTATATTCTTTCCTTCTTTTCTTCATTTAGATGGGTTTCAACTGTTCATATAGACCCGGAAGAGGACTTAAAATTCATATATCCAAAATCATACAAGTGGATCTGCTTATTTTGGAGAAAAACCCTAAAAAGAGCGAGTCACGTTATTTATTTAACCGAATATATATATTCAAAACAAAATTCCGACAATAAAAGAGTAATACATAATAGTAGATTAATTAAAGACTTTAATATACTAAAAAAAAGACCAAATGATAAAATAACACTTGGATTTTGTGGCGCATTAATAGAGAGAAAAAACATTCGTAATTTAATTAATGTGATAAGAAATATGCCTAACTACCTCTTATTAGTTGCAGGAGGAGGCCCTTTGGAAAAAGAGTTGAATCACAAAATAATATCTGATAAAAATCCGAATATAAAATTACTTGGTCATCAAGAAAATCTAAAACAATTTTGGGAAAGTATAGATATACTAATATTACCTTCATTTGCCGAAGGGGTACCTTTGGTTGCTATTGAGGCTATTTCAAAAGGCATTCCTCTAATCCTAATGGATCTAAATAATTATCGGGGAGTATTTACACAAAATGAGTCTGTTTTTATTACTAATCTAAATGAAGAAACCCTACTTACAGCGATAAAAAAAATTCATCATAACTATGACTCTTATTCTAAAGCAGCAGAAGTAGCATATTTAGAAAGATTCAATTTTAGAGAATGGATTTTAAGCTATAAGGCGACATATTTATGAAAAATATAGTTATAATAGGATCTGGATTAGCAGGTTCCATACTAGCAAATTTATTGAAAGATGACTTTACCGTAACCATATTAGAAAAAGGTGGAGATAAAATTACTATCCCTCTTAAAAAATTTGTAAGTAGAAAGCTTGGGGATAGTGTTACTTATTGTAATGGTGTAGGAGGTACTACTAACCTATGGCATAATGGGTTAATTAAAATGCCTAAACTAGATGAATACACAAATTTTTCAAAAATAATACAGAATTCAGAATATTATGCTGACAAAGCGGCAAAATGCCTAAAATTTCCAACATCATTTCTCACTGAACGCAAAAAAAGATTAGATGAATACCAAGAAATGCTTAATAGTATTCATATTAAACATGATTTAGATACTATTTTAATTCCTAAATGTGATACTAAGATTGTTGTTGATAGCAATGTGAAAATATATAAGAATGTTGCCAAAATTAACTATCTATGGGGTGATTATAATAATATTTGCTCTGTAGAATTCACGACTACAACAGGTGAATGCACTATTTTAAATAGTGACTATATACTAGTATGTGCAGGTGGCATTGGTTCTCCTACTGTTATATCCAATATCTTGAAAAATATAAATATAAATATAACAAATTCTAAACTCGGTGTGGGTTTCATCGACCATCCAATGGGTTTTGTAGGTAAAATAAAAGTAAAGAAAGAATATAGGAAGATATTCAAGAATTTTGTTAATAAAAATAATGGTAGCTATTTTAGCCGTTGTGGACTGGTTGTAAAAGAAAAAGAATATTCTCACATATGCTACTTTAGACCTGCGTATTCTACTTCAAATAGAATTGATATATACAAGTTTAAATCTTTTTTAGGTACCTCAACTTTAAAAGAAAAAATTAAATGTATCTTTGATAAGAGACTTTATCACCCAGACATCCTCCTTGAAATTTTAATGCATTTTACTTCTATACAATTTAATAACGGAGTTTATTCTCTTTGGTTTGTTTTTGAACAAAAAAAAGCTAATTCCAATAATACGATAGTTCCTAGTAATGATATCGATACCATTGATTGGAAAATTAATGAGGGAGAACAAAATAATTATCTTAGCTCAATTCAATCTATCAAAAAAAGCTTATTACCACTAATTGAGACAATAAATGTTGTTGAAAATAACATAGATGATTACTTATGGTCAGCAGCCCATCACTCAGGTTCAATTTCATTTGGAAATAAACCTGAAAACATTGATGAAAATTTGAGGATAAATGGCACATCTAATGTTTATGTTTGTGATGGCTCAGTTATAGAACAACATTCATATGCAAATACAGGTCTAACTATAGCCCAGTTATGTTATCGTCTTCATGAATATCTAATTAACAAGGAAAAGTTATGAACGTAACTTACGTTGGGAAAAGAGGCCTGCTCAATGAAAAACTTCATGCACTTCTGTCTCGTAAAATCAAATTAAGTGTTATTTCAACATTGAATTTTAACTCATTTTATAAAGAAAATACCGTTATTTATGCTGCACGATATCTTTCTCAATCACGTATTAACTTAAGTGATACCTCTGACTCTTTTATATATCTTTCGACACTTGTACCTAATAATTTTCATGACTCTTATCAAAAAAGAAAAAATCTTGATTCATTAGATGTTCTTGAATCAGGTAGGAAAGTCATCTATATACCATTTATTAAAGAATTAATTCCCACTTATATCAAAAAAAGGCTTATAACTGTCAAGTCAGATTATTTTATATATATAACTTCAATCAACGAAATCTCAAGTTCTATATTAGAATTAATTAGCTCAGATTCTCAGAGCAAAAAACTTACTAGTCCTTGCAATTATTTATATTTAAACAAAAGGGAAAGATTGATGTTTTCATTATTTTCTTTTATTTATAAGAGAGTTTTTAACTATCCATATTTTTTAATTAATTTTGTGAAAATTTTGGAAAAAACCTTACAAAAAATACTTTTTTGCATACCTCTTTCATGTGTTTATATAAACAGGAGATAATTGTGAGATACATAGCTGTTATTTCTTGTACCTATTTAGGTGATTCTCCAATTTTTCTAGATGAAATGCTTTCATCAGTATTTAAAGCAAAACTACCAAATGAAGTTGAACTTAATTTTTATCTTCACGTTGACGGTATTTTAACTGAGGAACATGAAGAAATTATATCTAAATATAATATATATAAACGAATTGATAGTTCATATTCTATAGGTTTAGCACATGGTTTAAATAAATTAATTTCAATATTGGAAAATGAAGATTACATTTTTAGAATGGATGCTGATGATATTTGTTCCGAAGATAGATTTGTCAAACAAATCAGTTTTATGGATACACATTCTACTGTTGACATTAGTGGTGGATCTATAGAAGAATTTGTTGGAGATACTCTGAATATAGTAACTAAACGCGTTTATCCTAGCTCTAGGTTAGAAGATTATTTATTGAAAGGCTCCCCCTTAGCTCATGTAACAGTCTGTTTTAGAAAAGGCTTTTTCGAACAATTCGGTTTTTATCCGACAGAGTTTCCATTAAATGAGGATATTGCGTATTGGTTTAGATCCTTTTCTCAAGGCGCATTCGGTACAAATATAAGCGATGTTTTAGTTCGTGTTCGAATGGATGGCTCCTATAAGCGTCGTAGTTTTAAGAAATCAATAAGTGAGTTCAAGGTCTATCTGTTGATTTCTAGATGGAAGCGGAAATTCCCTTTCTTTCCAACCGCCAGATTTTTATTTAGATTACTACCTCCTCCAATTATTGAAAAGATATATAATTCAAAATTGAGAACAACTTTTTTGAATGATTAGTATATTTAATTTAATTTAATTTAATTTAATTCCAGTTATTATAAGCTAATACTTCTGGTTCACAACTTTAACCGTTATATATAACGTTTTTTCCTAAGCAGTTTATATCTTTAATTGGTAAAAATTCTATGTTACAAAATTATAACCAAAAGAGTGTCAACTTTTTCTATCAATCTTCCAAGGGTAATTTGTAATAAAGATCATCTTTTTTCTATAATGGGTAAGTTTGTAATCTAGAATCTCAACACAACAGTATTACCGTGGGGCCATTTGACCAAATAAGGGCAGATTACGAAAGAGATACCCATTTAAAACTGTTAATTCATTTGTTGAAAAACCAAATTTAAAAAGGACAAGGATCTATCTCAATGAAGGTTACTATTGGAATCGCGGGATATTTATGTGAAAATCATCTCGATCTTAAGAATTATTAGATCATTGGCGTAATGATAACTGCTAAAGGACGAATCCCGCTAAATCGATAATGAATGCTTTTCAAAGAATTTATGGATAAATATTACCGAGGAAGGTACGGATGTTTCACCATATAGTGATGAGTTTGGCAACTGTGTACTGAATACCACAATCAACATGTATGTGCATACGTTTATAAATAATAATATCAAAGGCAACCAAGTTATTTTTGAAGCGAAATACCTTGGAACAATAGATATCATTGGGTTAGATAATGATGTCTCTTTAGATGGAAATTTGATATTTCATCAAGCTGCATATAAGCACGCATTATGGAACAATAAATGATTAGTGAAGAACTAGATACAAAGATTTACTTTGCCAATCCTTATGTCCCTAGGTGAGAGGAATAAATGAGAATATAAATAGGCTAATCAGACAATATTTTCCAAAAGGAACAAACTTTAATAAAATCTTTGAACAGAAGGTAAACTTTGTCATGAACAAGTTAAATAATCATCCTCGAAAGACTCTGATGGTCCCCCCAAATGAACTATTTAAAGAAATACGAACTTGTTTACTCATAGCTTAATTATGTTGTACTCACTATACAACATCGCCTACTTTTAATTTATAGGTAACACAAATGATTGTTATTGCTGGGAAAAATAACATTGCAGTTCATGCTTTAAATTTACTAAAAATTAAATATAATATAAAAAACTTAGCAGTTGTAATTAATAAGACAGACTCAGGGAATAATACCTGGCAATATTCTCTTAAAAAAAGAGCAAATGAAATCAACGTACCTATTATTTCATTAGAAGAAGCAGAAAGAAATGCTTCTATTTTCTTATCTCTAGAGTTTGACCAACTTATTAAAATAGAGAGATTTAGAACTAAAAAAATATTTAATATTCATTTCTCTCTACTGCCAAAATATAAAGGAATGTATACATCCATATGGCCAATACTGAATAACGATATTTCTACTGGCGTTAGTTTACATTATATAGATAATGGAATAGACACAGGTGAAATAATTGATCAAATAACTATTAATATAGATGAAAGGTATACGTCAAAGGATATTTATTTAAACTATATTTATCATTCCTGCACTTTAATTGAAGATTATATAGAAAAAATAACAAAAAACAAAAATATCTTTAGCAAGCCTCAAAAATTAAAACATTCATCTTACTATTCTAAAAATACAATTTCTTTTTCATCAGAAAGCATTAATTTCCATAAAACAGCATGGGAAATAGGTAGATATATAAGAGCATTCTCTTTTAGAGAATATCAATTACCTCAATATCAAAATACTAATTACTGCAATTATGAAATAACATCAATACGTTCTTCTAGCAGACCAGGAACTCTCATTACAGATAACAAAAATTTTTCTGAATTCTCAACTATTGATTATAATATAATACTATATAAGGACAAGATTGATTTATTATTTGATTTTTGTAGAAAAAACAATCTTACTGAAGTAAAGAAATATATTAAAAATATATCTGGAATTGATGAACGTGACCAGCATACTTGGTCATTGTTAATGGTAGCTGCCTATCATGGTTATTTAGACATAGTAAAATATCTGATAGATTCTGGAGCTAATATTAATGCCACTAACTATAAAGGAACTTCAGTTCTAATGTATGCAAAAGAATATGCTTTAAAAAATGGGGATACTAGAATAATAAATCTATTAATAGAAAGAGGTGCAAATATATTAATAAAAGACATGCATTATAAATGTCTTGCTGAATACTTGACTGAAGACGAAAGATTAAAGATTGGTATATAATATACTATTCCAAGAATAGTCTTATTTTAACCTGTCCCCTCCTAACATCAGTAATATTGTTCTAATTTATGACAATACTAAATTTTAGATACATCTGTTTCAACCTCTAAATTTTACTTGGGATGATAAGAGACTGTATTGGGATAGGTTAGATTATCATGAGGTTAGAAATAACTAACAAAATACATAGGAATATTTAAATGCTAACCCTAATCACCGGTGGAGCCGGCTACATCGGCTCACATACAGTATTAGCTCTTTTGGAAAGAGGAACTGATGTTGTTGTTATCGATAACCTTTGCAATTCATCACCAGAATCTCTTCGTAGAATTGAAAAATTTACTGGCAAATCAGTGAAATTCTATCAAGGTGATGCACTTGATTTAAATTTACTTAATATAATCTTCCAAGAAAACAAAATAGACACGGTTATCCATTTTGCTGGATTAAAAGCCGTTGGTGAATCTACCAAAAAGCCACTTGAATATTATCAAAACAATGTTACTGGCACCCTAGTTCTGTTACAGGCTATGCGTGCCAACGGTGTACATCAACTGATTTTCAGTTCATCTGCAACTGTTTATGGCGATCCTGAATTTGTACCACTCACGGAAAATGCTAAAGTAGGTAGTACCACCAACCCTTATGGCACCTCCAAGCTGATGGTCGAGCAGATTCTGAAAGATTTTGCCGCAGCCGAGCCAAGTTTCAAAATCACCAGTTTAAGATATTTCAACCCTGTTGGTGCACACCCATCAGGTATGATTGGTGAAGACCCTAATGGTATTCCCAATAATCTATTACCTTATATCACTCAGGTTGCCATTGGTCGTCTGGAATGTTTATCCGTGTATGGCAACGATTATCCAACCAAAGATGGTACCGGTATTCGTGACTATATTCATGTGATGGATTTGGCTGAAGGCCATATTGCCGCCATTGACTATCTGGATAAACAGCAATCCTATGAAGTTTTTAATTTAGGAACAGGTGCTGGTTATTCTGTACTTGAACTACTTCATGCTTTTGAAAAGGCATCAGGTAAAACAATTCCATATAAAATTACAGATAGACGTCCTGGGGATATTGCTGAGTGTTGGTCTGATCCGTCCAAAGCCCTCAATACCCTTGGCTGGCAAGCAACACGCAATATTGACGATATGATGCGTGATAGCTGGAATTGGCAGAAGAATAATCCTCATGGTTTTCGTTCCGAGAAGGAACTTTAAGAGCCTTTTACGATTGACTTAGTACTCGATTACTCGCAATCTTAGTTAGAACAGAAAATAATTATAAGCTGACAGATATTTTGTTGTTAACAATTGTGACGTTATTGCTGGTGCCAAAAGCTGGGAAGAAATTGAAGATTGTGGGGTTGAGCATCGAAGTTAAAGCAATACAGTGAATTTGAACAGGGTATTTTAACTCATAACACCGTAGCCCATATGTTAGCTATATCAGTGTCAAGCAGCTTCAAAAGTGTTTCATGAATGGATGGATTTTGCCGTGAACTGACGAAAAGCTCAGGGGGTGCCACAGATGGAAAAACCGTCAGGCGCTCCCAATTCAGCTCAGTAACTCAGGGAAATTGTCATCTCGGATAAAACATATTGCAGTGAATGTACTGAACAACACTAAAATATTTAAGGAGAAGATTGAAACAAAAGCATCGACGAGCACAGCCTATCTATCTGAAATTCCTGCCAAGCAAGCCCTCCCGTAATCTTTTCCTAAAATACCATCATTAAAAAATAATCTATCACTAGATCTTAATAATTCACTATAAAAGTATTATTAAAATAATTAGTTTATTGGTCATTTTTTTATGAAAACAGAAAACTCAAGAGAGCTACTCAATGATGTAATAGAGTGGGATATATGTAATTGGAGTCACGCTTTAAAATATTGGCAGGACCATTCTAACCTAGAATTAAAGTCAGCTAATATTCTAGAACTAGGAAGCCGAAATGGTGGATTATCACTGTGGGCAGCATTAAATGGAGGTAATGTTTTATGTACGGATTTAAATGGCCCTACTTCAAAAGCACAGGAGAAACATAAGCGTTATAATATAGAAAATAGAATTCGATATGGTAAATTAAGTGCATTAGATATTAAATATAGAAACCACTTTGATATCGTTATGTTTAAATCAGTATTAGGTGGTATTGGTTATAATTCAAATAAATCAGCACAAAAAAAAGCGATTAATCAGATTTTCCATTCATTAAAAGAGGGGGGTGAGTTTTGGTTCGCAGAAAATTTGGTTGCGTCACCATTGCATAGATTTCTCAGAAAAAATTATGTTAATTGGGGGAATGCTTGGGGCTATGTTACTGTTAATGAAATGACTGAGTATCTATCAGCATTTTCAAATATTAATTATACAACATTAGGCTTCCTTGCTACGTTTGGCAGGAATGAGTCTCAAAGAGAATTTTTAGGGATTTTAGATAATAAAGTTATAAATAAAGTTGTTCCTAAACATTGGCACTATATTATAATCGGAGTGGCAAAAAAATAATCCAGAGAATCTCTAAAGAATTTAGTATATTAGATTATATCTAATGATGTTTTTTCACTTTTAATTTTATTGACAATACAATCAAGTACCTCAACAGGGAAAGATCTTCCAACAGATAAATAGGAATATCGGTGAAGATCTCCCTGCATCCCTTCCTGATTTCTGCTAACCTGTGCCCCTTGTTTCTAGGGGGCATTATGCTAAATATCGTCTTATTTGAACCTGAAATCCCACCTAATACCGGTAATATTATTCGCCTTTGTGCTAACACCGGATTTCAATTGCATCTGATTCAGCCTCTGGGGTTTACCTGGGATGATAAAAGGCTACGTCGAGCCGGGCTGGATTATCATGAGTTCGCCAATGTTAAACAACATCATGATTATTTTACTTTTTTAGAGAATGAAGGATTAACAGGAGTGTCTTCTGCTCGTTTGTTTGCTCTCACAACAAAAGGAACTCCGGCACATAGTGCTGTAAGTTATCAAGCCGGGGATTATTTAATGTTTGGGCCGGAAACCCGAGGGTTACCACCTTATGTATTGGATAATATGCCACCACAACAAAAAATTCGTATCCCAATGCTAGCAAACAGTCGCAGTATGAATCTTTCCAATTCAGTTGCCATTGTTGTTTTTGAAGCTTGGCGGCAATTAGATTATCAGGGCGCTATCATTAGAAAATAGTGTGCCAATAATCGCTACACACTTCTGTAATGGTTCAACGTGTTATTGACTATATCACGGCAATTTTTTCCTCTTTGCGTGGGTCACAGAAATTCAGTATAGGAACCGCTCTGCACCAGACCCACGGTGAGAACCAAACAACCCTTTTCGTCATGTTCCTCAGATAGATAAAGCATGGTACGACCATGATAGTTATCAGCTCAATATTCCAATATCACATCCGACAGAAGATGGACAGAGTACAACAGGCTTTGACGATGTAAGTGGCAGAATGACCATGATGTATCGTTAGGAAAGCAGTAAGACATCAAGGACATAGTTTTTATCCTGGGTTTTCTGAACAAGTTTTTGCGCTAAATCATCATTTATCACAGGACGTAGGTGCTATGATTAGTATAACTTAACCCTATTGAGGAATTTTTTCTCTTTGAAAATCGATTCATATAACTTAATCGGGGTTGCTTCCCTCAAGTGATCGACTATTTAGATCATAATAATTTAATAAAGTTAGCATTAAGGTAACTCATTTTCATTGATATATATTGGTTACGCTATGAAAGCAAAAAGTTCAAAAGAATTTCTCCATGATGTCATAGAATGGGACATATATAACTGGAGTTATTCCTTAAAATATTGGCAAGATCATTCTGGATTAGACTTAAAATCAGCTAATATTCTAGAGTTAGGTAGTAGAGATGGTGGGCTATCATTATGGGCAGCATTAAATGGAGCAAATGTCTTATGTACTGATTTAGATGGCCCCACGCCAAAAGCACTGGAGAAACATGAACGTTATCATATAGAAAAGAGCATTCAATATGATAAATTAAACGCATCGGATATCAAATATAAGAACCATTTCGATATTGTTATGTTTAAATCAGTATTAGGTGCTGTCGGTTATAATTTCAATAAAACAGCACAAAAAGAAGCTATTAATCAGATCTTTCATTCATTAAAAGAAGGCGGTGAGCTTTGGTTTGCAGAAAATTTGGTTGCATCACCATTGCATAAATTCCTCAGGAAAAATTATGTTAATTGGGGAAATACCTGGGGCTATGTTACCGCCAGAGAAATGACAGATTATCTATCAGCATTTTCAAATGTTGATTATACAACATTAGGCTTCCTTGCTACGTTTGGTAGGAATGAATTTCAAAGAAGATTTTTAGGGATGTTAGATAATAAAGTTATAAATAAAGTCGTTCCTAAACATTGGCACTATATTATAATAGGTGTAGCAAGAAAATAATTTATAAAAGCTCTAAATAAGTTAAGCATGCAAAATCATATTTCCACATTTAATATGTGAAAATATGATAATGATTACTAATATCTATATTTCGAAAAATCAAATTCCATCACCATACTCAAAGCCATTGTTGATACCATTAAAGTGTTGGTTCATATCCAATGATGGCTTTTCGCTTTCAGGTTTACCGACGATACGGGCAGGCACCCCAGCGGCTGTTGTGTGTGGTGGAACAGAGCGCAATACAACCGAACCTGCGCCAATTTTCGCCCCACGGCCAATTTCGATATTACCCAATATTTTCGAACCTGCGCCAATCATCACCCCTTCCCTAACTTTCGGATGACGATCACCCCCTGTTTTACCCGTACCACCAAGAGTGACGGATTGCAGGATAGAAACGTCATTTTCCACTACTGCCGTTTCACCAATCACTATGCCTGTAGCATGGTCAAGCATAATGCCACAACCAATCTTTGCCGCCGGGTGAATATCAACGCCAAAAGACATCGAGATTTGGTTTTGCAGATAAATAGCCAATGCCTTACGCCCTTCTCCCCAAATCCAGTGGGCAATGCGATAGGCTTGTAGAGCATGAAATCCTTTGAGGTACAGTAGAGGAGTGGAGTATTTATCTACGGCGGGATCACGTAGACGTACTGCGATGATGTCGCGGGCAGCAGAGACAATCATCCTTTGATCTGAGCGATAAGCCTCTTCTACAATCTCTCTCACAGCAATAGCCGGCATAATCGGCGTAGCCAGCTTATTAGCCAGCATATAACTTAAGGCACTACCAAGATTTTCATGCTTGAGTAATGTTGCATGAAAGAAACTGGCCAACATCGGTTCACATTCAGCCAGTGCTCTCGCTTCTGTTTTTATGTTCTTCCAAACTTCGTCCAATTCTTCTAGCGACATATTTTTTACTCTCACATTTAGAACCTATTTCATTAGATTTTTATTTAAGAGCGCACATCATCGCTCTCATCCTTTCTGGCTCTTCCTAATAATGCCTGAGCAGCTTCTTTCACATTTTTATTGCAATAGAGTATCTGATAAATTTGTTCTGCAATCGGCATTTCTACATTGGCACGATTAGCCAATGCACGTACTTCTTTGGTATTACGATAACCTTCAACAACCTGTCCAATCTGATCCTGGGCTTCTTCGACACTAATTCCCTGCCCTAACATCATGCCAAAGCGACGGTTACGTGATTGGTTATCAGTACAAGTTAAGACCAAATCGCCCAATCCCGCCATGCCCATAAAGGTAGAAGGATCAGCGCCAAGCGCTGTACCAAGGCGACTCATTTCCGCCAATCCACGCGTAATCAAGGCAGTACGAGCATTAGCACCAAAACCCATACCATCAGATATCCCCGCGCCAATGGCAATCACGTTTTTTACGGCGCCACCGAGTTGAACGCCAATAAAATCAGTATTCTTATAAACCCGAAAGCTTTTGCCACAGTGGAATAATTGCTGGAGTTCGTCGCTAAAAGCAGATTCCGTCGCGGAAATAGCAATCGCAGTGGGTAAACCAGCCGCTAATTCTTTAGCAAATGTTGGGCCAGAGAGCACCGCTAACGGTATTTCACTGCCCAATATCTCACGGGCCACATCTTGTAATAACCGGCCGGTATCCGCTTCCAAGCCTTTAGTTGCCCAAACGATACGTGAATCAGACCGTAGATGAGGTTTCACCTGCTTTAATACTTCACCAAACACATGGCTCGGTATCACAATAAGAATGTTACGGCTTGCTGTTAATGCTTTTATCAGGTCTGTTTCAAGCAATAAACTATCAGGAAAGGAAACATCCGGCAGAAATGCCTGATTACAACGCGCCTGTTGCAATGCCCGGATATGTTCTGGGTTGTGCCCCCAAAGTACAACATTATGGCCATTACGAGCCAGCGTAATGGCTAATGAGGTGCCGTATGAGCCGGCACCGATCACTGTCATAGAAACAGTACTATTCATTAAGCTTCCTGTTCAGTTTGTTCACCGCCCTGAGACTGTTCTGCCTGCTGTTGCAGGTAGTTCATGAACAGGGCATCAAAGTTTACTGGAGCCAGATTCAGTTGTGGGAAGGTACCACGACTAACCAAGTTAGTGATGCATTCACGAGCATATGGGAACAAGATATTCGGACAATATGCACCCAAGCAGTGAGCTAACTGCGTTCCTTCGATACCTTCAATAGAGAAAATACCCCCTTGCTGTACTTCACATAGGAATGCTGTCTCTTCTCCCAAAGTGGCCGTTACAGTTACACGCAGAACAACTTCATAAACCCCTTGAGCCAACTCACTGGAAGCAGTATCCAGATCCAGTTTTACTTCCGGCTGCCATTCCTGTTGAAACACTTGCGGTGCGTTTGGTGCTTCAAAAGAGATATCTTTGGTGTAGATGCGTTGGATCTGGAAAGCCATTTCTGTATTGCTTTGTTCTGACATAATAATTGTTACCTTTAGATGTCCTTATTAAATTTTTTATGTGAATGTCTCCATTCACGCCCAAAATGATTACTTTTTACCACGCGCCAATGGCAAGTTTTCGCCTGTCCAACCAGCCAAACCCTCTTTCAAGGAACATACGCGCTCAAAACCGGCACGAATAAGATTCTCTGCCGGAGTACGAGATTCAATACCATTCGCAGAAACAACAATTACAGGCTGCTTTTTATGTTTTTCCAACTCAGCAAAATTGTTGTCTTTAATTTCAGAGGGAGTCAGGTTTACTGCACCAATAATATGCCCTTTGCGGAAATCTTCACGGGAACGTAAATCCACGACGATGGCTTCTTCTTTGTTGATCAGATTAATAGCTTGAGCACGAGTTATCTCTTTGGTTTTAGAGAAGAAACCTCTCGATGTAGTCACAATAACGGCAACCAGCAGCGCAATCCAGATGAGGCTTAAGGTCATATGCTGGTTAATAAATTGCATGATTTCTTGCAGCATGGGGACAAAAACTCCCGTTGGTTAATAACAAATTTCTAAGGTTCCAGAGTATACCTTTGTGTTGCGTCAATTACAGCCAAATAGCATAAGCTCAATGCAAATTTTGCGGAGAGTTTCGAGAAAAAATAAAAATATCCTGAAAATGAAGCATTTTAAGTACCTTACCTGCATCTGCCCTGTCACACTCAATGCATACAGGAATTTCAGCAATAAATAGGCTAGTATGTTTATTACTATTCGATTTCGATGTTAAGACAGCATTATCTGAAAGTGTAAAAAATCAGCGTAGCATCTGGTAACTCTTTGTTCATCATGAAATAATCTAGCGCATACAGTAGCAAGGTATATTTACAGAAATGGCTGACAACAAGGAAATACATAGCCGTAATTATCGGCGCCATCAGAACTCACGGCGGAATAATATCTGTGCCTCGTTGTTCTATGCTTTCCTATTTGTTATTTTCAGCTTCAATACCTTTGCAAATCAAATTATCGCCAATAAAAATCAGCTCAAAGATCTCCAACAAGACATCGCGGAGAAAGAGAAAAGTGTACAACAACAGCAGCAAAAACGTAGTTCTTTGCTAAATCAATTAAAAGATCAGGAAAATACCATTTCCACAATTGGTCAATCCCTACACAACACTCAAACTCAACTCAGTAAGCTGAATAAAGAGATTGCTGCTCTCGTCTCCAACATCAAAAAACTGGAAAAACAACAAAACGCGCAACGAGATATGCTGGCACGCCAATTGGATGCTGCATTTCGTCAAGGGCAACATCAAGGGCTTGAACTCATGTTCAGAGGAGAAGAGGGAAAGAGAGGTGAGCGCATACTCGCTTACTATAGCTACCTTAATCAAGCCCGTCAGGACACCATTGTTAAACTTGAACAAACAACCGTTGATTTAACTGAACAAAAAAAACTTGAGCAACAGAAACAGGAAGAGCAAAAACAAGTTCTAACTGAACAACAACAGCAAAAGCAGCAAATGGAAGTAGCCCGCAATGCTCGGCAGAAAACCCTAACTGAGCTGGAATCTTCCTTAAAGCAAGACCAAAAAAATCTCGCTGAACTAAAACAAAATGAAACCCGTCTGCGAGATAAAATTGCTAAAGCAGAACGGGAAGCGAAAGCACGTGCTGAACGAGAAGCCAGAGAAGCTGCCCGTGTTCGTGCTCAGATTGCAGCGAAACAGAAGCAAGCGCAGCAAAAAGGTTCCAGCTATAAACCCACTGAAGATGAACGCGCATTGATGGCACGTACAGGTGGCCTTGGCCGTCCAGCGGGTCAGGCAATCTGGCCTGTCCACGGTAAAGTGATACATGAGTTTGGTGAAGCATTGCAAGGCGAATTGCGCTGGAAAGGCATGGTGATTTCTGCGCAAGAAGGTACTGAAGTTAAAGCAATATCCGATGGCCGGGTACTGCTGGCTGACTGGTTACAAGGCTATGGGCTGGTTGTCGTGATAGAGCACGGTAAAGGTGATATGAGTCTCTATGGCTATAATCAGAGCGCTCTGGTCAAGGTCGGCCAGCAAGTTCGAGCCGGACAACCTATTGCGTTGGTCGGTAACAGTGGCGGTCAGCAACAATCCGCACTCTATTTTGAAATCCGCCGCCAAGGAAGAGCGGTAAACCCACAACCGTGGCTTGGGAGATAAATTAGTTGAGACAACACAGGTTCACAAAAATTGGTATTACCGCCCTGCTTCTCTTGAGCCTACAAGCCAGTGCAGCCCGTCTGGCAATTGTTATTGATGATTTTGGTTACCGTCCTCATAACGAAAACAAAATATTGCAAATGCCTGTTGCGGTTTCTATCGCCATTCTGCCGGATTCACCGCATGGCAGGGAAATGGCCGAAAAAGCATACAAACAAGGGCGGGAGATCTTAATCCACCTGCCAATGGCGCCTTTAAGTAAACAACTGCTAGAACTGGATACTCTTCAGCCAACCATGAGCAGTGAAGAAATTGACCGCATCATCCAGCGTGCAATACAAAAAGTCCCTTATGCTGTAGGAATCAATAACCATATGGGTAGCGCTATGACTTCGAGCTTGCCGGGAATGCAGAAAGTGATGCGCTCACTGTCTCGTTATAACCTCTATTTTCTCGACAGTGTGACGATTGGCAATACTCAGGCAACAAAGGCAGCGCAAGGCACGCCTGTTCGCGTTATCCGCCGTAATGTTTTCCTAGATAATGTGCAATCAGAAGCGGAAACTCGCCATCAGCTAAATCGTGCTATTTCCATTGCCCGTAAAAATGGTTCCGCTATTGCTATCGGCCATCCCCATCCAACAACCATTCGCGCACTGCAACAAATGCTGCCAACGCTTCCAGCTGATATTGAGTTAGTCAGCCCAAGTAGGTTGTTAAGTGGCAAACCTGTTGGTGATAACCAGCATAAATGGGGCAAGCTGTGTGAAATAAAAGAGGCACCCATTACAGTTACCAGCCAAGATTATCTGGCAGTTATTGGCGATACTCTGGTTGATAATCCTATTGTGAACACGGTAAGCCGATATATCCAGAAACTGGCCGGAGATAAGTCTCAGGATAAAACAGAATAGAAATTCATTTTAAGAAATAGCCAATTATACCCTAAAGATTTCAAGATGCATCGCGACGGCAAGGGAGTGAATCCCCGGGAGCATAGATAACTATGTGACCGAGCGCAGCCAACAAAGAGACAACCTGAAAAATAACGGGTATATCTTGCTATTTCTATTTATTCGATGATAGCTTGCAATATCGCTAATACTTCAAATAGGCGCTCAAGAACTAAAAGCGCCTATTAATTTTAGTGATAACTGATTCGATCGGTTAATCCCAGTTCAGAATAACTTTACCAGACTGCCCTGAACGCATGATGTCAAAGCCTTTCTGGAAATCATCAATAGAGAACCGGTGGGTGATGATGGGTGTCAGATCCAAACCAGACTGAATCAATGTAGCCATTTTGTACCAAGTCTCAAACATTTCACGGCCATAAATACCTTTGATAAACAAGCCCTTGAAAATTACCTGATTCCAATCAATTGCCATATCTGATGGCGGAATGCCCAACAGTGCAACACGGCCGCCGTGATTCATGGTATTTAATAAGGTACGAAACGCCGCCGGAGCGCCGGACATTTCCAAACCAACATCAAAACCTTCCGTCATGCCCAATTCCGCCATGACATCGGTCAGATTTTCCTGACTGACGTTCACCGCACGGGTGACACCCATTTTACGTGCCAGCTCAAGGCGATACTCGTTAACGTCTGTGATAACAACATGACGCGCGCCAACATGTTTACACACTGCCGCAGCCATAATACCAATTGGGCCTGCACCAGAAACCAGCACATCTTCGCCAACCAGATCAAACGAAAGCGCGGTATGAACAGCATTGCCAAATGGGTCAAAAATAGAAGCCAGCTCATCAGAGATGTTATCTGGAATTTTGAACGCATTAAATGCAGGAATAACCAAGTATTGAGCAAAACAACCAGGGCGGTTTACCCCTACGCCAATGGTATTACGGCATAAGTGAGTACGGCCACCACGACAGTTACGACAGTAACCACAAGTGATATGTCCTTCGCCAGACACCCGGTCACCAATCTTAAAACCCTTTACTTCCTGACCAATAGCGACAACTTCACCAACATATTCATGACCAACAACCATTGGTACAGGAATTGTTTTTTGTGACCAATCATCCCAGTTATAGATGTGCACATCCGTACCACAAATCGCTGTTTTACGGATTTTTATCATCACATCATTGTGCCCCAACTCCGGCTCGGGCACATCGGTCATCCAGATGCCTTCTTCTGGTTTTAACTTTGACAATGCTTTCATAGAGATGCCTTATGCAATTACGCTCAATTGCTTACCAATTCGCGTGAACGCCGCAACTGCACGTTCAATTTGCTCTTCCGTATGCGCGGCTGACATTTGCGTGCGGATACGGGCCTGATTTTTAGGGACTACCGGATAGAAGAAACCGGTAACATAAATGCCTTCTTTCAATAATTCTGCGGCAAACTCCTGTGCCAATTTTGCATCGCCTAACATGACAGGAATAATAGCGTGGTCAGCCCCTGCTAATGTGAAACCTGCTGCGGTCATTTTTTCACGGAACAGATTAGCGTTCTTCCACAGACGATCACGCAATGCATCGCCCTCTTTCAGCATATCCAGCACCTTAATGGATGCCGCTACAATCGCCGGGGCCAGTGAATTAGAGAACAGATATGGGCGTGAACGTTGGCGCAGCCACTCAACAACTTCTTTACGTGCCGCGGTATAGCCACCGGAAGCACCACCTAATGCTTTACCTAAAGTGCCGGTAATGATGTCAATACGATCCATAACGTCACAATATTCATGGGTACCACGGCCATGAGCACCAACAAAACCCACAGCATGGGAGTCATCCACCATGACCAGGGCATCAAATTCATCAGCCAGATCACAGATAGATTTTAAATCAGCAATCACACCATCCATTGAGAACACGCCATCGGTTGCAATCACAATATGACGTGCATTATCTGCTTTGGCTTGTTCTAACTGTGCTCTAAGTTCCTGCATATCATTATTAGCATAGCGATAACGCTTCGCTTTGCATAAACGGACACCATCAATAATAGAAGCGTGGTTCAACGCATCAGAGATAATGGCGTCTTCCGGCCCAAACAGCGTTTCAAATAAACCACCATTAGCATCAAAACAAGAAGAATAAAGAATGGCATCTTCCATACCCAAAAATTCCGCCAGCTTTTTCTCCAGCTCTTTATGAGTATCCTGAGTTCCACAAATAAAACGAACAGAGGCCATGCCAAAACCGTGGCTATCCATTCCTTCTTTAGCCGCGGCAATCAGCTCAGGGTGATTAGCCAAACCTAAATAGTTATTTGCGCAGAAGTTAATAACGTGGCTGCCATCGGCTACAGCAATGTCAGCATTTTGTGCAGAAGTGATGATACGTTCATTTTTGAACAACCCTTCCGAATGGGCTTGTTCTAATTGTTCATTAATTTGCTGATAAAATGATGCTGACATTTATTTTCTCCTGATTTATAAATGAAGGGTCGTTAGACATTTTACTCATTGATCAGGCTACTGACGACACTATCAGGCAGATAATATTAACTTTGCTGTATCCGTCACGTCATGCAATCTGAATGACCATAATATTTCAGTATATTCCCCTGCTTAAGCTGCTGTCGTCATGGATGTTAGATGTTATTATAGACGCAATTTGCTTCATTAACCCGATTGTAGAGGTGAGTCGGATGATTATTGTCACTGGCGGTGCTGGATTTATTGGCAGCAATATTATCAAAGCACTAAATGACGAAGGATATAAAGATATTCTGGTCGTAGATAATCTAAAAGATGGTACTAAGTTCACCAATCTGGTTGACTTGGATATTGCTGATTACATGGACAAGGAAGAGTTTATTGCCAGTATTCTGGCCGGTGATGATTTCGGTGATATTGACGCTATTTTCCATGAAGGCGCTTGCTCATCCACAACCGAGTGGGATGGCAAATATATGATGGATAATAACTATCAATATTCCAAAGAATTGCTGCACTATTGCCTTGAACGCGGCACCCCTTTCCTGTACGCCTCCTCAGCGGCAACCTATGGCGGCCGCATTGATAACTTTATCGAAGAGCGTCAATATGAGAAACCGCTTAATGTTTATGGTTACTCTAAATTTCTATTCGACCAATATGTCCGGGAGATCCTGCCTCAAGCTGATTCACAAATTTGTGGTTTCCGTTATTTCAATGTATATGGACCACGTGAAGGGCACAAAGGGAGTATGGCGAGTGTTGCCTTTCATTTGAACAATCAAATCAATCAGGGACAAAACCCAAAACTCTTCGCTGGCAGTGAAGGCTTTCAACGTGATTTTATTTATGTCGGTGATGCCGCGGCGGTTAATCTTTGGTTCTGGAAAAACGGCGTTTCCGGGATTTATAACTGTGGAACGGGTCGTGCTGAATCTTTTCAGGCGGTTGCAGATGCGGTTGTTGAATTCCACCAAGATAAATCACTACCTGTTGAGCGTATTGATTTCCCAGAACATTTGAAAGGCCGTTATCAGCGTTTCACGCAAGCAGATCTGACTAAACTTCGGGCGGCAGGTTATGATAAGCCATTCAAAACCGTTGCCAAAGGAGTAACGGAATATATGCATTGGCTTAATCAGGATAAATAATCTACTCGCTATGAAAATATTGGTGATCGGCCCTTCGTGGGTAGGTGACATGATGATGTCGCAGAGCCTTTACCGGACATTAAAGGCTTTGCATCCTAATGCAGAAATTGATGTGATGGCCCCAGCCTGGTGCCGCCCACTGCTGGACAAAATGCCGGAGGTCAATCAAGCATTGGCTATGCCGTTAGGGCATGGCTCACTGGCATTAGGAGAACGCCGTCGTTTAGGGGTCGCCCTGCGTGAACGTAAATATCATCGCGCTTATGTGCTACCAAATTCTTTCAAATCTGCCTTGGTGCCTTTCTTCGCCAATATTCCTCTGCGTACCGGCTGGCGTGGTGAAATGAGATATGGATTGCTCAATGATATTCGTACATTGAATAAAGAAGCCTTCCCATTAATGGTTCAACGCTATGCTGCATTGGCTTACGATGCAAAACCCAGTAGCGCGGCAGACCTGCCTCAACCATTACTTTGGCCTCAGTTGGATGTTAGTGACGAAGATATTGCTGAATCCACCGCAGCATTCAATATTTCTGATCATCGGCCTATCATCGGTTTTTGCCCCGGCGCAGAATTTGGCCCGGCAAAACGCTGGCCGCATTATCACTATGCCGCGTTAGCTCAACAACTTATTACTAAAAAAGGATATCAAATTCTGCTCTTTGGCTCAGCTAAAGATCACGAAGGTGGAGAGGATATCCGCAAATCACTAACAGGAGAAGCCAGTGAATACTGCATCAATCTTGCCGGACAAACTTCTCTTGAACAGGCAGTCAATATTATCGCGGCCTGTGATGCTATTGTAACCAACGATTCTGGTCTGATGCATGTTGCCGCAGCGCTTAATCGCCCGCTGGTTGCACTTTATGGCCCAAGTAGCCCAGATTTTACGCCTCCATTATCCGATAAAGCGGAAGTTATTCGTCTTATTACTGGCTATCATAAAGTCAGAAAAGGCGACAGTGCGGATGGCTATCATCAGAGTCTGATTGATATTCAGCCTGAGCAAGTTCTCGCTTCCCTGGAAAAATTATTACCAACGGAGAACCAGAGTTAATGCGGGTTTTACTGGTTAAAACTTCTTCTATGGGAGATGTCCTCCACTCACTCCCTGCGCTGACTGATGCAGAAAAAAACTTGCCTGATGTGAGTTTTGATTGGGTAGTAGAGGAAGGTTTCGCTCAAATCCCTGGCTGGCACAGCGCTGTTGATCACATTATTCCTGTCGCTATTCGCCGCTGGCGTAAAAACTGGTTTAGTCCAGAAATTCGTGCAGAACGCCGTTTATTTAAAGAAAAATTAAAATTACATCAATACGATGCCATCATTGACGCTCAAGGGTTACTGAAAAGCGCATTTTTGGTCACTCGATTAGCTTATGGCCCTAAACATGGTTACGACCGCAGAAGTATCCGTGAGCCATTAGCAAGTTTTTTTTATGATTGTTGTCATGCAGTCAGCAAGCAACAGCACGCCGTAGAACGTATCCGGGAACTGTTTGCTGTCAGCCTAGGTTATACCAAACCGTCAGCACAGGGCGATTATGGGATTGCTCGTCATTTTCTACATCAGCATCTAGAAAATCGGGACGATTATCTGGTTTTTCTCCATGCCACCACTCGCGATGAAAAACATTGGCCGGAAAGCCATTGGCGACAACTTATTACTGAAATTCAGCCGACAGGTGTACGCATTAAGCTCCCCTGGGGCGCAGAACATGAATACCAACGTGCACTGAGACTGGCGGAAAACTTCCCTCATGTGGAAGTACTACCAAAGCTGACTTTGGCACAAGTAGCCCAAGAGTTGGCGGGTGCAAAAGCGGTTGTTTCTGTTGATACTGGCCTGAGCCACCTCACTGCTGCATTGGATCGCCCTAATATCACGTTGTTTGGTCCGACAGATCCAGGATTAATTGGTGGCTATGGCAAAGAACAAATATCTTTAAAAGCGGAGGATGGGAATATCAGAAGTATTACACCATCGAAAGTGCTCTCCCATCTCGGGCAAAAAATATGAAATTAATTTCAAAATACTGGCTAAAGGGTGCCTTTAACCAGTATTCAATCTTTTTTAATTTTCTAACAAAGATTTTCCAAAATATATTTTTAATCTTTACAGAAAATGACCTTCTTTTCCTTATTTCTTTCCAGATTCTTCTTGCCTTAATATTATGCTCACTATCTCTCCCCTATATGGTTGTATTAACAGCATTCTCATTTTCCGTAACCAAAACAGGTTCTGTACAACATAATGTTATAACTCCATTTTCCCTGAAAAACTCTCAGCGATCTGCAACCAACCATACAGGATAAAGGAAAGCAATGAGGTTTTTAGCTGCCTGATTATTCAATATATAACCACAAGCTAACGAAGCGCCCAATACCGATTTAATATCTACACCACAAGGAAGCTTATATTTGGAGTGTTCAAAATATTGACTGACTTTACTCAAAAGAATAGTAGAAGGAGCTATTATCTTTTCTTGCTGAATTTCATTTAAGAACTCAGGAAAACGTTCATTTAAGGTAACACCGTCCTCTAATATTAATGCCATAGGAATATTATTTTCAACTATATTCCTATGGATTTTCATATGACTTAAAGCACATCCAATCTCACCGGGCCTTATAGCATCACTTAATTCTCTTGTTTGCCTCTGTAACGCCTCTGGTGATAACAGACTGCCATCCACAGCCTCAATAAACTCATAATCTAAGTTTAGTTCTATACATTGTTCTTCTATTCTTTCCCTTCTATCTGTAGAATGTTTAAGATTAAAAGTTTCCATATCCGGTGCTAATGCTCCATTATTATAACAATTAAGGAAAAATCACTCTCTGTAAGTTGTCTCTATTGCACCACCTATCTTTATATTCAAATGTTGGCCGACCGAAACTAAATCTCATCTCCAAATTATTTTTATGGCTATATTCAATAGCATCCTTAACATTCACCCATGTAGAAACAGTTCCTAGCGATAGGTTTGGATAACTCAAATCCATTCCGCTATTAACATAGTCATAGCAAATCCATTTTTCACACTGTTTTCTAACAACAAATTGCATTGCGCAAGGATTTCCTTCTAACCATAAAATATTACCAAAATTTATATCGGGTATTTCTTCAAGAATCTCCTGCATTTCATTTTTATATGCATGTTCATTCCTACGTTTAAAATAGAGATAATCATAAATATCCGTTAACTCTATCGAATCATAATGTTCAACATTAACAACACTACCCCCACTTTTTATAAAACGATTCAACTCTCTATTTCTTGTTTCTCTTGTTTTTCTAGAGATATCCTTAACCAGACAGATCTGTCTTTTAGAATTTAATTTATCCGAACAGTTAATAATATTAACTTTATTTTTTGATGACATAAACTTTGATTTAAATGGAATAATAGCTCTAACATCCGATCTAATCGGCAATATTATCTCATCAAAATTAAGTGGATATTTGTTTATTCCTTCTTTAATGACAATTTTCTGCTCACCAGCGAGGTAACAATCTCTCCAGCTACAGATACCACCAATCACATTCCCTGAACCATCTCTTTTTATATAAAATTTCTCATTTAACTGAAAGCGCTTATGGAAAAAATCCAAGACTTCCGGAGCAGTGATCACACTTCCCCCATATAAATTATAAGCCTCTCGATAATCATCAAAAGAACTTAATTTCCAACCAAAATTCAGTAGCATTAATTAATCCTGTCAGTTTTATTTTCTCAATTATTACGACTTCTTTAACTGGTAATATTCAGCCAATGTCATTCCTTGAACCTGTGGCTGTACGTAGTTAAATAGCGCCTCTAGATCCCGATAAAGTAATTCAATCTGTTCTTCATTTTTAAATGTCGGACTACCACCAGGCATAAATTCAGATGAATGCAGCATAAATTCAACATAATCACAGCCTTCTGCTAATGTCTGCTGAACCACTTTTTTCATTTGTTCCAAATTCCCTCCCTTTGGCCTTAGCCAGTTAACAGATGGAGAACGCTGCTTACCACGTAAGCTGTCATATTTCTGTTTAAGGAAATTCATCAACGGAGAGTGTTTATATTGAATACTCATAGGGACTTCCAGCAAAGATGAATCACCTTCTTTAGCAATATTCTGCAAGTCCATAAAATAGGCATAAGATGGAAAGTAACGATAATCAGTTCCACCATTACCATTAGGATCGCCTTTGGTGAAACGCCAATTAACCCGTGGCGTTACTGAACAATCGACTTGATAACCATACTCCACCAGCAATTCAGCATAATATTCATCAAATGCCCAACGACCTGCCCGATGACTTAACATTTTAATCTGTAGTTTGTCTTCCAATAACTTAGTCATGAGATCAACTTTGGCTCTAACTTGTTCTTTTGGAAATTCAATCAGATAAGGTTTATAACGCATATCGTCGTCTGTAAGAGGAACAAGTGGTGGGTTATTCCAGGCATGTAAGTGCATACCAATTTCCCCCTGTCCTCTGGCAATAATGTCTCTGGCAAATTCAATGTATAAATCATCCATTGCCATTTCATAGTTCGTCAACCAAACTGGCTTAAAACCAAAACGTTCACATAAACGCTGAAATCTTGGTAAGTAATGGGTATTTTTTGTCGAGATCTGCCCGTGGTTTTGCCACAGGTCATCACCCTCAGTATCAATAGTGATAATAAATGCAGGTCGAGTCATCAGAATATGCCCACAATAGAATAAAATGATGGCTTTATAGTACGCAGATCTATAAAATAGTGCAATTATCTTATCATACGTATAGTAGCTCTATATCTTAATTAAATTTCATGCTTCGCATTGTTAAATCAACAATATAGATGTTATTTCAGCTCATAATACACTTACTATTAAGCAACATATGGAAATATCAGAGAATATTATTAATTTCGGTTTCGGTAACTGTAAAGTAACAAACTTTGCTTTCCCAGGCGATAAATTTGATCCCTCTGTGGAACATTTTGATGTTTTCTTTGGCGTAACCAATGATTATTTAAGGCATGCAATAACGACTACTGCCTCAATAATTGAGAATAACAGAAACATTAGTTTTGTATATCACTTTATTTCTTCTGATGATTTATTAAATTACCAATACTCCATTGAAGAATGGGTTAAAGATAAAAAAATAAAAATAATCATTCATGAATTAAAGGATACTATACTTAACAATAAGGAATTCGATAGTAAATACTCAATCGCTGCCTTTTTCAGAATATTATGTCCTTACTTTTCTAATAATGACTACTCTCTATACGTTGACAGTGATGTCATATGTATAAATAATATAGAAGACCTATTCATAAAATCAAGCAACAGTACATTAAAAGCTGTCAGAGATTGCTATTCTTCGGCAAAATCAAGAATTGAATTTTTAGGTCTAAAAGATAAGAATTATTTCAATTCAGGAGTTCTTGTTTTTAATAATAAACCCTGGATAGAAAAGCAATTAACTAAAAAAATCATTAATTTTGTTTTAAATGATACTAGAGAATTTGATTTCCCCGATCAAGATGCTATAAATGGTTGCTTGTCCAACGAGATAGAATGTTTAGATGACAAATACAATTGTTTAGTAAACTCGCAAGAAGTAAATTCAAACATATCAAATACAGATAAAATTGTATTCTTACATTTTGCTGGTGATAAGAAGCCCTGGTTCCCATGGTATTCAGAATTACCGTGTTCAAAACTCTACATAAAAGCCACAGCCTATTCTCCCTGGAAAAACTCACCTTATATTTTAGAAACTAAAAATATAGTACAATTAAGAGCAGCTTATAAATTTTACGCCAGAAATAAAATGATTATCCATTTTCTAAAATATTATGCAAAGTACCGATACTATAAAATAAAATTATAGATATCTTGTCTCTATAAAAGCGCTGATAAAGCCATCAGTGCTTTTATTACTATATCTTTATTAAATAATCCCAATAAATGGAAATCCAATATGTACGCAATATTATAATATCTAATGGATTGAGAGTATCTTATCCGTTATCGCCATGTAGATATCAGACAATGGGATATCACCTATTTTTCCATTTTTACTAATGAGTTGGGTTGCATTTTTATTTCCAGGCCCCCAAACATCATTATTTACAAATTTACCATGAAGATCATTACCATACAATGCAATTGTATTTTTTTCATAAGCAGCTGCCACATGGACTATTGATGTATCCGGAGAGATTATTAAATCAGCATTCTTTATTATTTCCACAGCACTTAAAAAATCACCAAAGGGGTTACAGATACACCCATTCAAATAAGAAAGCGATTTTAACTTATCAAATTTACCAATAAGAATAATATTAACTTTACTATCTAGACCTTTGAAATAATCAACAATACCAATTAATTGCTCTCTAGATATATCTCTTTTCCTTTCCGCGGCAAACGGATTAATGACTACGGTAATACCACATAATAGTTTTAATAAAAAGTTATTTACTTTTTCAATTGTATCCGCTGGAATATGAATATCATATCTCATATTATATTGATTAATATCTATAGCGTGCAAAAGCAGTTTATATCTTTCTGTAATATGAGAGTTATATTCCAAATATTTAATGCTCTTACTATAAGTGTTAATATGTTCTTTATTAAATCCAATAACATATTTAGCATTAATTATTCTTATGAATAAAAGATAGGTAATAGGTATATGATCACCCATATCAATGATCAGATCAAAGTTTTCCTTTCTTAAGGAAAATGCTAATCTTATAATATCAAAAGTTTTTTGGGGATAAAAATATACTCTGCCAATATATGGATTACTCTCAATCACACAGTAGTTTGCTTTCCCTGATAATACATGGAGCTTTATCCCTTTTTTATCCAATTCTCTAAAAACAGGCGTGGATACAATCATATCACCAATCTTATCATCATCTCGCAAAAATAAAACTTTTTTGATGTCTGATGATATAAAGTTATCTCTTCTGATTTTATCGACAAATAATTTTAAAAAATTAAATTTTAGAGATTTCAAAAAGTAATTTCTTTTTCTATTTAGTTCTCTTAATTTCTGGAACTTTTTTTTATTCATTCTCTTATCTCAACAACCAAGCTTAAAAAGCTGATACAACAATGTTTATTTCTTTAGCAAAGTTAAATATTTTGCCAAAATAATATCTAAATCAAACTTCTTATACATATCCTCTGTAATTACAGGCGGTTCATAGCAGACAAACTTCATTTTCTCTGCAAGCGAATCAACGGTCAGCTCTGATTTATATTTCTCCAGCTCACCAACCATAATTTCATTGATTCCACCGGGACACATCGTGCTAACAATTGGCGTATCACAAATCAATGATTCAATCAGTACGTTACCCAACCCCTCGCTATCAGAACTCAAGACAACTGCTTTAGCTCCACGAATAACAGGTAATGGATTTTCCAGGAATCCCGTTAAAATCACTTTAGACTGTAAGTTTAAATCCACAATCTTCTGCTTTATCTGTTGAGTAATAGCTTCATCTCCGTGACCAACAATCAATAACTTACACGGAATATCTGCTTGCGCAAACGCTGCTAATAAACGATCATGCCGCTTAACCCGGTGAAATCTACCAACATGCAATAAATAGGTTTCATCCGCATAAGGGTTATTTTGCAGTGATTTTTGTTTAATATCTGGGATATTAAAAGGATTATAAATTGTCACCATTTCATTAGGCGTAAGTGACAAATTATTTTTTAAATCTTTCCCTACAGCATCAGATACACAAATTAAATTCCGGTTATTATATGTCCACTTTATTTTTTGTTTCTTGATCCAACGAGATAATCCCGTTTTATTACCAAGATATGAGTTTGAAAATACCCCATGAATACAAAACCATACATTTAACCCCGCTAACACTTTTGATTGCACGACAATACGATCAGTTTTATGCAAGTTTGAGACAATCAACGCAGGGATTCCCTTGCGAAGAAAAACTTTTTCTAAAACCTTATCCATAGATTTAGCCCTACGGCAAATCTCAGTCTGTCTTCTAAAAAGCCCTTTATACCCATTAGCATCAATGATCAATTCAATACCATCAGGTACCGAATATTCACATTTCTCCGCCAAAGAGAGCAACGTAACATCATATCCCCTCTGTTGCAGACCATCACAAAGCCGGATAGTGACATTTTCCGCACCGCCACCAGGTAATCCATCAATGATAAATAATATATGTCCTTTCATGATGAAAGCACCTTTTCGTATAATCCAATGAGCTGTTGTGATAAATGTTCCGGTGTATAACAGAGTATTCCCGTTCTCGCTAATTCTGACATTTTATTATTCAAATGATTTGAAGGCGTATTCTGAATCGCTTCCGTAATATCTGAAATAGCCAGAGCATCACATACAAACCCGTTATTCCCTGAGTTAATAAATTCAGCGCCGCCACATGTCGTACTGGTTATTACCGGAAGCCCGCAAGCCATCGCCTCCAGTATCACATTTGGAAACGGATCATATAAGGTCGGCAACAATAAGCCATCTGCAAGCTGATAAAAGGGCAACGTCTTTTTTTGAACACCCATAAATCTAACTCGCTCATTACATCCCAGCGAGTTAGCTAACTGCTTATATTTCTTCTCTTCTTTATCTTGCCCTACAACTATCAAATAGGCATCAGTCGCACTCACTGCCTGAATCGCTGCTTTTAATCCTTTTCGCTCAAACCCCGAACCAACATAAACTAAACATTTAGCCTGTACGGGAAGGTTATGCTCTTTCCTTAATTGTATCCTCTGAGATTCCGTTGCCGGGAAAAATTGTTTATTGTCTATCGAATTATAAATAACCGATATTTTTCCCTCAGAAAGCCCAAAATCTGTCATGACCTCCCTTTTTACCATTTCCGAGTTACAAATAACCATTTTTAACTCTGGCGCCGAATACATCTTTTGTTCAGCGTCCATCACATAACGATGGTAACGACTCGTAAAAAGCAATTTGCTTCGCCAGGGAGATAAAACACGCGCACGTTGCTGTAGCCAGCGCTGATGAACACCATCACCCGCACGATAAATATCGCAACCAGCAATACGTTCATGACTTTGAACAAGATCAAATTGCTCTTTTTCCCATATTACTTTGGCTGCTTTAGCAAATCCTCTCTCACGGCTGATGCGCCCCCATTTATGAGGATTTGCTAAATGCACATGCCAATCAGGATTAACATCTCCCTGCCAGGAACGCGTAATAACGTTAAGCTCCAAGTTTTCATTCCCTAAAGCTTCTAAGGCGCGGGAGACAAAACGTTCTGCACCACCATCCGGACGATATTTCTGCCGAACAATCGCAAGACGTACTAATTTCATAATAAATTTCTCCGGGCGGCGGCAATAACCATATCACTGGGAATGACATTCAGATAACGTATATCCGTTTTAGTATCAACATCATCAGGATCAGGTAAATCACCATAATCACCAGCCCAAATAACTTCACCTTTCGCTTCCCACGGACGCCAGAATACTAACTTTGATGGCCCAAATAAAGCGATAGCAGGTGTTTTCAACGCAGCGGCCATATGCATAGCAACGGAATCCATCCCTATGAATAAATTAGCCCCCTCAATCAGCACTGCAAGTTGCGGTAAAGTTAACTGGCCTGCAAAAGAAACTACTCTTTCTTTTGGACAGTTTGCTAAAATCTTCTCCACCATCTCCTCCTCCTTACGATCTGGCCCGGAGGTAACAACAATTGTCCAACCATCAGACTGCAATGCACTAATCGTTTCACTCATCTTTTTTTCATCCCAGCATTTAAAAAACCAGCGGGATGTTGGTTGCACAACAATATATTTTTGATTTACGCCATGCTTATCAAGAAGCGCCAAAACAATCTCTTTATCCTCCTGACAGTAACTCATCGTCACTTTAGTGTTTATCAACGGAAGATTTAACAGCGAAAGAGCTGACAAATTCTGCTCAACAATATGCAAAAACCGGCTATGCTCTGTCGCAACAAGATTTGTGAAACATTTTTCCCAAAACAGGCTGCGTCGTTTTGCTAAATCAAACCCAATACGCACTTTTGCTCCAGTAAATCGTGTTACAAATGCACTATACCATTGATCAGCAAGATTAATAACCAGGTCGTATTGACGACGCCTTAATCGTTTAAGCAATCTCCATTCATGACCAAAATGCGCTTTAATTCCCTGTTTCTTCCATTGTCTATCTATAGAAAATAGATTATCCACAGAAGAAAAATCAGCCAATATTGGTTCGGTTTCTTTGTAGAGTAAAACATCAATTTCCACCTCAGGATAATTATCTTTAAGAGTATTAATAACTGGTGTAATTAATAATACATCACCATGATGTCTTAACTTTATTATCAGAATACGGTCAAATTGAGCGTGTAATTTACTCATTGCATTCCCAGTATAAAGATAAACGAAAAAGCTGCCGCGACCATGTGCAGAAGCTGCAAAAAATCCGTGCTACTTTCATATTAATAGAAGCACGATCTTGCCTAAAAATGCTAATTTACCTTTCTAATTCTGTTCAGATTCTAGAAGCCATACGCATTTTCATACTTTCTTTGAAGCAATGTGATACTATTGGCGCTAATTTATGTAAATGAATTTGATAGAATGTTACTGCGTTTATATCAGGTACTTCTCTACCTTATCCAACCTCTGATTTGGTTGCGTTTATTGCTCCGCAGTCGCCAAGCCCCGGCTTACCGTCAGCGCTGGGGTGAACGCTACGGTTTCTGTGCTGGTAAAGTTGCCGCTGGAGGCATCCTGCTCCATTCCGTTTCCGTAGGTGAGACGTTGGCCGCAATCCCTTTAGTCAGAGCCTTGCGCCATCACTACCCTTTTTTACCCATTACCGTAACAACAATGACGCCAACGGGCTCAGAAAGAGTGCTTTCCGCGCTGGGAAATGATGTTAATCATGTCTATTTGCCATACGATCTTCCCGGTTCTATGGAGCGCTTCCTCAATCAAGTTAATCCAAAGTTAGTCATTATTATGGAAACAGAACTTTGGCCTAATCTGATTTTCCAACTTCACCAACGCAACATCCCTCTGGTCATTGCTAATGCCCGTTTGTCCGCGCGTTCCGCTGCGGGATACCAAAAAGTAGGGAATTTCGTAAAAACAATTTTGCGTAGCATTACCTTGATTGCCGCTCAGAATCCAGAAGATGGTGAACGCTTTATTGAACTGGGTTTAAAACGCTCTCAACTGACTATTACCGGCAGTTTGAAATTCGATATCTCAGTAACACCTGAATTGGCCGCTAAGGCAGTAACATTACGACGCCAATGGGCTGCTCGCAGACCTGTCTGGATAGCCACCAGCACCCATGATGGGGAAGAGAGTATTATTCTAGATGCTCATTGCAAATTACTGAAACAGTGTCCAAGTCTGCTCTTGATCCTAGTTCCTCGTCATCCTGAACGTTTTATTAAAGCGGAAGAGTTAACCAAGAAAGCTGGACTCAGCTATATTCTTCGCAGTTCTGATAAAATCCCTGACGCCAATATTCAGGTTGTTATCGGCGATACGATGGGTGAACTGATGCTGCTTTATGGTATTGCCGATCTGGCCTTTGTTGGCGGCAGTCTGGTTGAACGTGGCGGCCACAATCCACTAGAAGCGGCAGCCCATGCTATTCCGGTGCTAATGGGCCCACATACCTTTAACTTTAAAGATATCTGCGCTAAGCTGAATCAGGCTAATGGTCTGATTACCGTTGCGGACAGCCACTCTTTGTTCACCGAGATCAACAGTTTACTGACCGACGAAGATTATCGCCTATATTATGGTCGCCACGCGGCAGAAGTGCTGCATGAAAATCAGGGCGCACTTCAACGTCTGCTTAAACTGCTGGAACCCTATCTCCCGCCTCGGAGCCACTGAATGAGTGACAAAAAACGTCTTTCCGTTGTCATGATCGCCAAGAATTCAGCGGATCTGATAGCAGATTGTCTGACCTCAGTCCACTGGGCTGATGAAATCATCGTGCTCGATTCTGGTAGTTCAGACAATACTTGCCAGATAGCACAGACAATGGGTGCAAAAGTATTTTCCAATACAGAATGGCCCGGGTTTGGTCGTCAGCGTCAGCTAGCTCAACAATATGCCTCTGGCGATTATATTTTTATGATCGATACTGATGAACGTGTAACACCAGAACTCAAAACATCCATAGAGCAGGTTCTAGTACATGCTGATAACAGCAAAGTCTACAGTTGCGCCCGCCGGAATCTATTTCTTGGCCGTTTCATGAAACACAGCGGCTGGTACCCGGATCGCGTCATCCGCCTCTATGCCCGCGACCGTTATCAATACAATAACAATCAGGTTCATGAATCCCTTGAAACCAATGGTTCGACGGTTGTTACTCTGCAAGGGGATTTACTTCATCTTACTTGCCGTGATCTGATGGAATTTCAGAGAAAACAGCTAAATTATGCTAAAGCCTGGGCAGAACAGCGCTATGAACAAGGCAAACAGTGCGGTTATTTCTCAATTTTCAGTCACACTTTTGGGGCTTTTTTTAAAACCTGGCTGTTGCGAGTTGGCTTTCTTGATGGTAAACAAGGGTTAGTACTAGCTATTGTCAATGCTCAATATACGTTTAATAAATACGTCGCGTTGTGGGAAAAGAGACAACAGGAGGGTAAAAATTGATGAAAACCAAAGCCATTTATCCCGGAACATTTGATCCTGTTACCTACGGTCATATTGATATCGTCACCCGTGCCGCGGATATGTTTGACCACGTTCTATTCGCTATCGCCAACAGTGCCAGAAAGAATCCTATGTTTACTCTGGATGAACGCATTACTCTGGCAAAAGAGGTGACCTCACATTTGGATAATGTGGAAGTGGTAGGTTTTTGTGAATTGATGGCTAATTTCGCCAAAAAACAGCAAGCCAATATCCTTATCCGTGGCCTTCGTTCAGTATCTGATTTTGAGTATGAATGGCAGCTTGCTAATATGAACCGCCACTTTATGCCCGAATTAGAGAGCGTTTTTCTGCTGCCATCACAAAATCTCTCGTTTGTCTCTTCATCTTTAATTAAAGATGTCGCTCTCCACGATGGCGATATCTCATCATTCCTGCCAGAACCTATCGCCCAAGCTATGCTAAAAAAACTGGGCAAGTAATTTATTCTATTCACTGGAGGCGGGTATTCCCTATGCAACGCCTCCCCTAACTATCCGATATCAACTAATACTGACAGTGACGGCAAAAGAAAGTACTGCGCTGCCCAAGCTTAATACTCTCTATTTGTTCACCACAAATTCGGCATGGCTCTCCTGCTCTGCCATAAACAAACAATTCCTGAGCAAAATAGCCCGGTTTACCATCAGATTGCAGGAAATCTCTGAGTGTCGTACCACCCTGCTCAATAGATCGTTGTAGGACCTTCTTAATCGTTTCCGCCAGTAAATTGGCTTCACACTCAGTTAAAGTATACGCGGGACGATCAGGCTGAATATGGGCAGTAAACAACGCTTCATTTGCATAAATATTACCGACTCCAACAACCAGTTTGTTATCCATTAGCCAGGGCTTAATCAAGGTTTTTTTCTTATTTGATCGGGTGTAAAGATAAGAGCCGTTAAAATCATTAGAAAGCGGCTCCGGCCCCAAATGAGCCAATACCGAGCACCGTTCAAGATCATCGCTCCATAACCACGCCCCAAATCGTCTGGGATCGGTATAACGCAAAACCTTACCATCTGCCATCACTAAATCCACATGATCGTGTTTCTCCGCAGGGCGCTCCTCTGGCAAGATACGCAAGCTGCCCGACATTCCCAAATGGACAATAATCCAACCATTTGCCAGTTCAATCAGCAAATATTTAGCCCGGCGTTGAATGCTAAGCACAAGCTGGTCACTCAACTTCATAATTTCTTCCGCCACCGGCCAACGTAACCGGCCATTCCTGACTACCGCATACTGGATAACATTCCCTACCAGATGTGGCTCTATTCCCCTCCGGCTGGTTTCTACTTCTGGTAGTTCTGGCATGGTAATAACTCCTAACTATGTATATTGTTTCAACTCTATTGCATCTGAACAGATTAAGATAATCTTTTCATGTATTATTTCCAACCAAACTCAACAGAAACGAAAGCAGATTGATGAATATGTTTAATATTAAAAGTCGTGATAAAAGATCATTATGGAATCTATCCATCATTGGGATTTATATAGCCCTTGTTTATCTGCCTAATATAACGAGGTATAAAAATCTGGTTATGGTGCTTATTGGCATTACAGCACTAACCTATCTAGTGACAGATTTTCGCCAAGTGATGCGCTCCATGCGTAATTCACTGTTTCTATCCATTTTGTTATTCATCCTAGCCATGTTCTATTCAGTGGCGATTTCTGTCGATCCTGCATTGAGTTTTCAAGAGATGAATAAACCCATCCTGAATGGACTACTATTGTTCAGTTTTACTTTTCCTGTTGTACTGTACAAAGAAAACCAAGAAAGTATTGCCAAGATGATTCTGTGCTCATTTGCCATTGGTATGCTGGCAATATGCCTCACTGATATTGGTAAATACATTATTAACTACAATAAAGGTGAAATGCCTTTTACCAACTTCAACCATCGAGAATTTTCTTACGGCTTTATTTTCTATTTCCCCATCTTACTGTGTACTTGGGCATTGTGGAAGAAACATACCTTAGTGAGCTGGCTGATACTGGCTGTCGCTTCCGCTATCAGTCTGTTTTTGTTATTAGGTACCTTAGCCCGTGGCGCTTGGGTCGCTGTGGCCGTCATTACCGCTATTATCATCATCATTAATCGGGAATGGAAGCTGACCATAATAGCGAGTTTAATTCTTAGTGTTTCAGTTGTACTTTCTCACACGACGATAATAGCTAATGAAAATACTCAATTATTATTTTGGAAGCTGACTCAAACTGATAGCAGCCATCGTTATAAAAATGGCACACAAGGGGCTGCTTTGGAGTTGATTCTAGAGAACCCGATTAAAGGCTACGGTTACGGCAATAAAGTCTATCATAAGGTTTACAACGAACGAGCTGCTGACTATCCAGACTGGATATATCGCACATCCATCGGCCCCCATAATATCTTTCTGGCATTCTGGTTTGCCGCTGGGATAATCGGCCTGATCACAACTTTGCTGATGACCTTCTCAGCGCTGTACACGGGTAGCCATACTATTAGCCGTAACAATGGCGTAATAAGGCAAGCCAGTATTATTCTACTAACGGGATTTATCGGATTATTTATCATCCGAGGAGCTTTTGAAAATACCTATATCAATGAAATAGGTATTCTATTCGGCCTGATGATTGCTCTATATCAGCAGAAAAACGATTAACCAGATCTCACGGCTATACTATCAAACCGATTATTATGCAGAAATATCCTTTGATATTGTCTGCATAATAAGCTTCGCTCGCTGTTCCCAATTAAAACGCTCTGTCACCAACATTTTCGCATAACTGATTTGTGACTTAACTTTTTCTGGATTATCTCTTATTAACTGAATCTGTTGAGCAAAACTCTCCGCATTCTCACTGTCAGCAAAACTGACCGCATTTTCATCAACTACATCACGAATCGAAGGAAAATCGGAGATAACCACCGGCTTATCCATCGCCATATATTCAAATAATTTCAACGGTGAAGTATAGCGACTACCAATACTGGTTTTAGTTAATGGCAACAGACAAATATCATTATCTGCAATTATCTGAAAACGTAATTTAGGTTGAATAAACCCAAGAAAATTGATTTTATCGCCAACCCCCATTTGTTTAGCAATCTGTCGCAACTGTTGAATCTGTTCTGGTTCACCACCAGCAATATTCAATACTGCATTTTCAAGATAAACCATCGCTTTGATCGCCGTAGGAACACCTTTCCAACGATGTAAACTCCCCAAGTAAAGGACCTGGGTTGGTAATTCACCGTCGTCTGATACACGTTTATCTAACGACATTGACTCGACTGCCAGCATATCCACACCATCCGGCGCAACAACTATTGACGTACTGACATTATATTCACTAATAATATCATCGCGGAGTAACGACGTTAGAACGAAAATAATCCTAGACTGACGATAAACAAAGTACTCGATTTCTCTCAGCCTCTGATACTTACGCTGATTTTTATTTTTACTTAGATCATGCGATTCTTTAAATGATTGGGCAAAAATCTCATGACTTTCAAAAAATAGCGGAATTTCTGGATGTTCACATAATAAATACTTTGCCATTTTCAAATTACGAGTAAAAATGGCATCTACCTCATTTCTCTTCAACCAATGGGAAACCTGGAAATAGAACATTTTTTGGGTATTGAATGGAAAATACCATTTACGCCGAATATTACGTAAAGAGATCAACTTAGCGGATGGTGATAATGAACGTCCCAAGATCTCCTCTGCGGTATTTTTACCTTCCGGCGTAACCAGATATATACTGGCTCTCTGGCGAGCAAATGAATCAACATTCTGCAAAATTTGCAGTGATGCTACCCGATAATCAGGAACCGGATAGGGATCAATATAGGCAATTTTCATTATTTATCGCTTTCAGTAAACGATTTGCTGAATGCTCCCAGGTATACATTGTTTCAATCCGTTGACGAGCTGCTTTGCCCATTTTTTGCCCCCTGTCTGGTTGAGACAATAAAAAATTAACCGCATCGACAATTGCTGAAACATCTCCTGGCGTAACCAAAATACCTGAATTACTTTCGTTACCGACAACTTCCGGTATACCTCCGATATAACTGGCAATAACCGGCCTGCCACATGCCATCGCCTCCGCAATCGTAATCCCAAACGCTTCATCACCAATACTTGGGAAAATTCCTGCATCACCAGCAGCATAATATTCAGGTAACTGATCATGGCCTACAGGTGGATGGAAGATGACCTGTTTTTCCAGCCGCAGCGCTGCAACTTGCTTTTCCAAGCGTTTCAGATCTTCACCTGACCCGATAATCAGCAATTTAACATCTTTATCCTGTAGCTGAGCCATTGCATCAATAGCCACATGCATGCCTTTCCAGCCAACCAACCGCCCGGCAAAGGTCAGCAAAAATGTTTTATCACTGATCCCAAGGCGAGTTCTAACAGAAGAGTCTATCGGCCTGAATTTATTAATATCAACACCATTGTAAATCACTTTCGGAAATTGTTTAAAATGGTGCTGAATCTGCCAGGCATTAAAATGGCTGCATGCTACCCAAGCTGAAATCCGCTTACTCAGCTTTCTGTCACCCTTGAAAAAACTGGTACCGCCGCTCATATAGCAAAATTTGGTGCGACTCTCTTTTGGCATCATTCGAGGCCAGAAAAAATCAAATGGCTTCGTCAGAATAACCCAGTCAAAATCTTCATTAACAACTGTACCGCGAGCATGGCGAGCAAACGAGTAACGTTCAATAATACGCTGGAAACGTCGGCCAATATTAATTACTTTCTCTCTGGGAATAAATGGAAAAGTATGAACCTGGATTGCTCTTCCATTAAGCTCTGGCTGGACATCACCCTTGCCGCCAAAAATATGGATCTCATGACCGGCATCAGTCAGCGCTTTCGCAAGTTCCCAGACTGCCGTCTGAATACCACCATAAGACATAGTTACAGTGACATCAACCAAACCTATTTTCATCTTTTCTTCCTGACGACGTAGTTTCTAGTAACTTTTGCGTTGCCTGCCAGACTTGTTCAACAGATATTGCAGACATCGAGTCTTTGCGGGTGGCCTGCATATAGTGAACCGGATGTTCAATAACCGCCAAATGTGAATGCTGTTGAGGCGCTAAAAAACGGCCTGGATGAAAACTATGATACATAGCAACCATCGGGATACCTAATGCACCAGCTAAGTGTGTCGGCCCTGTATCAACACCAACATACAAATCAAGTCTACTCATTATTGCTGCATTCTGCCGCATTGTTAGTCTGCCAACCAATGAAGTACACTTTTCAGCCCCCAATCTTTTTGCCAGTGACTGTGCAGCAATTTTACCGTCAGTGCTACCTAATAACATAATATGCGACTGGGGATAACGGCGATAAATGTGTTGCGCTAATTGGTAAAAATGTTCAACCGGCCAATCACGATAAGCTTTTGCCGGGAAGCTTTGTAACTGAAAACCAATCAGGAGTTTATTCTCTAAATGATTCTGCCGCACAAAACCATCAGCAAAATGTAACTCCTTTTCACTAACACAATAATTCAACCGCCAGTCACTTACCTCAACATCTACCGCACCAGCAAGCATGGCCCGTTCCTGTTGAGCCGGCATCAGCACCTTTGGCTTTTCCACCGTCAACCAATCCGATTGCAACGTGGACTTATCTGAAAACGAAACTGTTAAGCGCGATTTACGTTTTGCGTACTGCAATAAAGGTTTATCGTCACTATAGACTAAAGCCAAGTCATAATGTTTACAGGTAAACCAACCACACCATTTTGCCTTACCTTTCGAAAAAGCAGTCAATTTATTGATATCATTTATATTTTCAAGGATCTGCCTAGTCCTTTTATGGGCCATAACATCAATATTCGCACCAGGCCATTTCTGTTTTAAAGCACGGATCACCGGCGTTACCAATAAAGTATCACCGAAACGTGCTATAACAATGACCAAAATATTCTTGATCTGCATAAGGCAATTATCTAATTAATCCGCTATAAAATTCAACAAAATATACAAAAAAACCATTTCGTATACAATTGTTCGCAACAGGGTGATTTAACTAATAATCAATCTTAAAGTAATTCAATATCAATAAGTTGATATTACCCAAAACCATAAGCCAAAGAATAAGGACCAGAATAAATCTTAAAAAATGTTAACTTTTTTTACCTTTAATGCTGTGAAAAAAGATATTTTCCATTTTATCCAACATATTATCTATGCCAAATAAAGCCATTGCTCGCTTTAATGAAGAATGACCGAATTGCAAGCGCAGTTCATTATTATGAATCAACAAATCTAAACTTTTCGTCAATAACTCTGTATTTCTGGGCTCCACGATATAACCCGTTTCACCATCCACTACCGCTTCGGCAATTGCACCAACAGAAGTTGAGACCACAGGTATTCCACACGCCATTGCTTGCATAATGCCTTGTGGCACGCCTTCATTACCAAAAGAAGGTAATGCAAATAAATCCATCGCATTCAAACAATCAGGAACATCCTGACGGTTACCTAAAAAAATAACGCTGTTTGACAAACCCTCTCGCTTTACTAATGGTTCCAATGATTTACGTTGTGGACCATCACCCACAAACAAAAGCTGCCAATCAGGATATTTCTGGTGCAGTACTTTCCAGCTTTCCAACAGATAGCGATGTCCTTTCCAAGTTCTCATGGTCGCAACGACACCTAATGTCGGTTTATCTTGAATTCCAATCCGCTGGCGGCAAACTTTTTTATCTTCCGGTCGAAAACGATCTAAATCGATGCCGGTAGGCACTGATGTCATATGCTGTAATGGATAACGATTATTAGCATGCAGATGTTGACGTAATTTTTCACCGGTAGTCGCAATATGCCGGCACGCTCTCAAATACAACCAACGAGTTGATATTGAATTAGAAACATGGGTAGAAACATGCCTGGTTCTGACCATTGGCGGCATATGCCTTAACGTCATGCAAACCGCAGCAACCAACCATGCATCTGTCGAACTATGTGTATTAATAACGCCAAATTGACGGCCTTCTTTTTGCAACCAACGACGCATAGCAAGAAAGCAGGACAGCCGCTTTTTCTCAATAGGCAGGGCTATTACCGGCACACCATAAGATTTTGCTTCACGGTAGATATTGGAACTAGGACAACAGACAATAACCACTTTGTGTCCACGTCTTATCATACCTTGGGATTCCGTCAGAATACGGATTTCCTGACCACCCCAACCACAAGAAGATTCCGTATGTAAAATATTTAGTTTTTCTTTAGCCATTTCGGTTTCATATCCAGCCTACCGGAAGGCGTTAGTATAGCGAAACAACATTTTACGTCTACGAATAACAAGATATATATGAAATGCAGAGAAAAATCAGTGAATATCTGTTTAATATTTTCTCAACAAAAAACCCGGCCTAAGCCGGGTTTTTATCAAATCAGCCAAAATTATTTAATCTTGGCTTCTTTATACATCACATGCTGACGAACAACTGGATCAAATTTTTTCATTTCCAGTTTCTCAGGCATAGTACGCTTGTTCTTCGTAGTGGTATAGAAGTGACCAGTACCAGCCGAAGAAACTAGCTTAATTTTATCGCGAATACCTTTAGCCATTTTTCAGCTCCTTAGTACTTCTCACCGCGGGTACGAAGCTCAGCCAAAACTGCGTCAATACCCTTCTTATCAATCACACGCATACCTTTAACAGATACACGCAGAGTCACAAAGCGCTTCTCGGACTCAACCCAGAAACGGTGGGAATGCAGGTTAGGCAGAAAACGACGCTTAGTCGCATTCAATGCATGAGAGCGGTTATTACCACTCATCGGGCGTTTGCCAGTAACTTGGCAGACTCGGGACATGTCTATTCTCCAAAAATCAAATCAGCTCGAGCTTTGTATTGGGTATGGCCGCCTCGTCAGGCTTAGGAGCCCATCTCAGCAAATTCTACTGAAAAGACTCACATTTACTCAGAAAATGTGCTGAGATAGGCTCTTCTCGCCAAACCAAAGATCCTCAAAGGTGGCGTAGTATACGCCCTCAATCGCTGACGCTCAAGTCCCGCACAACCAAAGATCCACAAGGATCTTGAAAAAGTTAGCTAAATCCATCCTCGCTCAGCAAACGAGACACAACATTGTCGGCCAATAACCAGATGATCCAGCACTTTTATACCAACCAAATTACAAGCATCAATCACTTTATCTGTAACAATCTTATCTGCCAAACTCGGCTCTGCATGACCTGATGGATGATTATGAGCCAAAATAACGGATGAAGCATTCACCTTTATCGCCGATCGGACAATTTCACGAGGATGAACTTCAACTTTATTAATGGTGCCTTTAAACATCTCCTCATGACAAATGACTCTATTTTGGTTATTGAGAAACAACACAACAAATATTTCCCTATCACGCCCCGATAATAGATTTTGCAAATACTCTTGAGTCACACTTGGACTACTCATAATATCTTCATGCATGAACTGGCTGGAAAAAAAACGCTTTGCCAGTTCTGCAATAGCCTGTAATTGTGCATACTTGGCTAATCCCATTCCTTTATGAGAACAAAAAGTGTCATAATCAGCAGAGAGTAAATGGTACAGAGACCCAAATTCTTTCAATAGAAATTCAGCCATTCGTAAAACAGGAAGTCCTCTGGTCCCGGTACGTAAAAAAATAGCCAGTAACTCAGCATCTGTCAGAGAAACTGAACCATAAGCCAACAACTTTTCTCTGGGAGCTAAATTTGAATATATTTCTCCTGTATTTTCAGCAACATTAAATTCCATATATTCATCTCCCCGCTCTGTTTTACCTGATACAAACAGTATTCCATGCCTTAAACATCAGGGCGAATATCATATTTAGGAGCTGCGTAGCCGCTCGCAAATTTATCCTTTTTTACAATCAAAGTTCAGACTCTGCTCAACTCTGTAATCTCTTGTGATAAAATCTTGGCCCCTTGCAACTTAATATTCGGACAATCATGATGGCAGGACTTTCCGGCAAACAGATTGTGCTCGGTATCAGCGGAGGGATAGCCGCTTACAAAACTCCCGAGCTGGTACGCCGCCTACGTGATCGCGGCGCACAAGTACGTGTAGTGATGACACCCGCAGCAGAAGCGTTTATTACACCAATGACATTGCAGGCGGTTTCTGGTTATCCCGTTTTCGACGACTTGTTAGATCCGGCGGCAGAAGCGGCTATGGGACATATTGAACTTGGCAAATGGGCCGATCTAATTATTCTCGCCCCTGCTACCGCTGATTTACTAGCGCGCCTGGTAGTCGGTATGGCAAATGATCTCATAACCACTGTCTGCCTAGCCTCCTCAGCCCCAATTGCCGCAGTGCCCGCAATGAATCAACAGATGTTTCGAGCTCAGGCAACACAACATAATCTCAAACTTCTTGAAGAACGGGGGGTTCTTTTGTGGGGGCCGGATAACGGCAGCCAAGCTTGTGGCGACGTTGGTCCCGGCAGGATGCTAAACCCTATGGCGATTGTTGAACTCGCTGAACAACATTTTCAATCCAGCCAAGACTTAGCTCACCTAAAGCTTGCTATTACCGCCGGACCAACCCGGGAAGCATTGGACCCCGTTCGCTTTATCAGCAATCACAGCTCCGGCAAAATGGGGTTTGCTATCGCTCAGGCTGCGGCAACACGTGGGGCGGAAGTCACCCTTATCACAGGCCCCGTTAATTTACCGACACCACCGGGAGTCAAACGAATCGACGTCGCCAGCGCCTTGGAAATGAATGAACAAGTACAGGCAGTAGCGGGTTCACAGCATATTTTCATTGGCTGCGCCGCGGTTGCAGACTATCGCGCTAAACAGATTGCCGCGGAAAAAATTAAAAAACAGGGTGATGAGATTACTTTTACCCTGATCAAAAATCCGGATATTGTTGCCAATGTAGCCGCAATGCAAGAAAACCGCCCTTTTGTGGTTGGATTTGCGGCTGAAACCCAGAATGTGGAAGAATACGCACGAAAAAAACTGAACCAAAAACATTTGGATCTGATTTGTGCCAATGATGTATCCCTTACCGGCCACGGCTTTAACAGTGATACTAATGCATTACATTTGTTCTGGCATGAGGGAGAAATCCGCTTACCTCATAGTAATAAGTTATTACTTAGCCACCATTTATTAGACGAGATAGTCAAACGCTATGATGAAAAAAATCGACGTTAAAATTCTTGACCCACGTATCGGGGAGGAATTTCCTTTGCCTACTTACGCCACGCCAGGCTCCGCAGGTTTAGATTTGCGGGCTTGCTTGGATAATGCGGTGGAACTGGCTCCAGGCCAAACAGAACTGCTTCCAACTGGGCTTGCTATTCATATTGGCGATGAACAATTGGCAGCCGTTATTCTGCCCCGCTCCGGTCTTGGACATAAACATGGCGTCGTTCTGGGTAATCTGGTGGGTTTGATCGATTCTGATTACCAAGGTCAGCTAATGGTTTCCGTCTGGAATCGTGGTGATAAAACTTTCACCATCCAGCCAGGCGAACGTATCGCTCAGATGGTTTTTGTACCCGTCGTCCAGGCTGAATTCAATCTGGTAGAAGATTTTGAAGCCAGCGAAAGAGGAAGCGGTGGTTTTGGTCATTCCGGTCGCCAATAAATCTCTGTAAGACCATACCGTTTATACCCTATGGATTTCAAGATGCATCGCGGCGGCAAGGGAGTGAATCCCCGGGAGCATAGATAACTATGTGACCGGTGTGAGCGAGTGCAGCCAACAAAGAGGCAACTTGAAAGATGACGGGTATAACCCATTATCATATTCTTTGCTCAACATACCGTTGAGCGGAGAATTACTGATCTATTTGTTTTGCTGTTCTTAACAAAGGTCTTGTCAGACATGGCAGAAAACGAAAATACAAAGAAAAGAAACAGGCGCGAGGAAATCTTACAAGCGCTGGCGCACATGTTGCAATCCAGTGATGGCAGCTATCGAATCACTACCGCTAAACTGGCCGCCAACGTAGGCGTTTCCGAAGCTGCCCTATACCGGCATTTTCCTAGTAAAACCCGGATGTTTGACAGCTTGATCGAGTTCATTGAAGACTCATTAATTTCACGAATTAACCTGATTCTGCAAGACGAGAAAGATACCACGACTCGTATTCGCCTGATATTGATCCTGATTCTAGGTTTTTCAGAAAAAAATCCCGGTCTGACCCGCATCATGACCGGTCATGCTCTAATGTTTGAACAAAACCGGCTTCAAGGGCGCATAAATCAGTTATTTGAACGAATTGAAGTACAGATCCGTCAAGTTTTAAAAGAGAAAAAATTACGTGATGGGAAAGGTTTCAGTTATGATGAGTCGTTATTAGCTTCCCAGTTACTCGCGTTTTGTGAAGGGATGCTATCACGTTTTGTACGCTCTGAGTTCCACTATCGTCCAACGCAGGAATTTGAAGCACGCTGGCCATTATTATTGGCTCAGTTACAATAAGTTGTTCTACTACTCACCCCGCCCGTTATTGGGCGAGGGCTTTTTTTAAAGCTTATCTATCAGATACCGTACTGCGCACGATAGGCTTTTACCGCATCCAGATGATCTTTCATCTCTGGCTGACCACTCAAATAATTAATCAAATCATTTAAGGTAATAATAGAAAATACTTTGCAGCCATAATCTCTTTCCACTTCCTGAATTGCCGAGATTTCACCACTCCCACGTTCCTGACGATCAAGACAAATCATCACGCCGGCAAGTGTCGCATTATGCTGCTTGATAATCTCCATAGATTCACGGATAGCTGTGCCTGCGGTAATAACATCATCAACCAGAACAACATTACCTTTAAGTGAGCTACCAACCAAAGTACCGCCTTCGCCATGATTTTTAGCTTCCTTACGGTTAAAACAATATGGCATATCAATATCATGATGCTCTGCCAATGCAACTGCCGTTGTCGTTGCAATTGGAATCCCCTTGTAAGCGGGTCCGAATAACAAATCGCACTGAATACCGCTATCCAACAATGCGGCTGCATAAAAACGCCCGATTAACGCCAAATCACGCCCAGTATTAAACAGCCCGGCATTAAAAAAATACGGGCTTTTACGTCCTGATTTCAGGGTAAATTCCCCAAATTTCAGTACCTGTTTTCTTAGCGCAAGCTCGATAAATTCGCGCTGATAGGCTTTCATTGGTGTCTCTCCTCTCTTAGTCAAAGTTATCGCCATACAACAGGCACAAAAAAGGCGACTACTCCGTCGCCTTTATCAACTTATTATTTTAATGCATTTCTCTGCGCTGCAAAAATGTCCTCTAACCCACCCTTGGCAAGGGCCAATAAGGATAACAATTCATCATGACTAAATGGCTCGCCTTCCGCAGTGCCTTGCACTTCAATCATTCGGCCATCTTCCATCATCACGACATTCATATCAGTTTCAGCGGCGGAATCTTCCACATATTCCAGATCACAACGACCTTCGCCACCCACAATGCCAACAGAGACCGCAGCAACCATTGATTTCAGAGGACTCTCTTTCAACTTGCCTGCTTCCACCATTTTATTCAACGCATCAACCAGCGCGACACAAGCCCCCGTAATAGAAGCTGTACGAGTACCGCCATCAGCCTGAATAACATCACAATCCAGTGTAATGGTGTGTTCACCCAGTTTTTTCAGATCAACCGCGGCGCGCAACGAACGGGCAATTAAACGTTGGATTTCCATCGTACGTCCGCCCTGTTTGCCTTTAGCTGCTTCACGAGCATTTCGGGTATGAGTAGAACGCGGTAACATGCCATATTCAGCGGTAACCCAACCTTGCCCCTGACCTTTCAAGAAACGAGGAACCCCTTCTTCAACGGACGCATTACATAACACTTTCGTCTCGCCAAACTCTACTAGAACCGAGCCTTCCGCATGCTTAGTATAATGACGGGTTATAGTGATAGGACGCACTTGTTCTGCCGCTCTTCCTGTTGGGCGCATAGTGTTATCTCCGTTGTTAGATCATTATTGGGGGCGCATTATACGGCCTAACCGGGCTAATGCCTATCCTGCATCTACAACGAGCGTTATAATCTCTTAATCTTTTGTTTAAATTGGGAACGAATCATGATCCGTAGTATGACTGCTTTTGCACGGCGAGATATCAAAAGTGAATGGGGAAATGCAGCCTGGGAACTACGCTCCGTTAATCAGCGTTATTTAGAAACTTATATTCGCCTACCAGAACAATTCAGAAGCTTGGAACCGGTGATCCGTGAACGTATTCGTTCCCGTCTGACTCGCGGAAAAGTTGAGTGTAACCTGCGTTTTGAACTGGATTCACGCGCTCAAGGCGAACTTATCCTGAATGAAACTTTGGCAAAACAGCTAGTAAACTCAGCAAACTGGGTCAAACAACAGAGCAATGAAGGTGAAATCAACCCTGTTGATATTCTGCGTTGGCCTGGCGTTATGGCAGCAGAAGAGCAAGACTTAGATGCTATTAGCACTCAATTGCTGGCAGAGCTGGACACAACACTGGATGCCTTTATTCAAAGCCGTGAAGCCGAAGGCAATGCACTCAAGATGATGATTGAACAACGTTTGGACGCAGTAACCGAAGAAGTCAGTAAAGTTCGCCAACAAATGCCTGAAATCATGCAATGGCAACGGGAACGCCTGCAAACCAAACTGGAAGAAGCGCAGGTACAGCTTGAAAATAACCGTCTTGAGCAAGAATTGGTTTTACTGGCCCAACGCCTTGATGTGGCAGAAGAGTTAGATCGCCTCGATGCCCACGTCAAAGAAACCCGTAATATTTTGAAGAAAAAAGAAGCCGTCGGCCGCCGTCTGGATTTTATGATGCAGGAATTCAACCGAGAATCTAATACGCTTGCCTCCAAATCTATCAACGCCGATATCACTAATTCCGCTATTGAATTGAAGGTGCTGATTGAGCAGATGAGGGAGCAGATTCAGAATATTGAGTGACGTTTCTTAGCATATCAGAACAAATCATAAAGCCAGTATATACTTTGTTATATCTGACTTTTTTACTATCATAGCATTGCAGAGCGAATCACAGTAGCGCATGATTAGCGTGTACCCAAAGCGCATTCAAAAAACCATTTTGGGTACACCCCCTATTTCATACTGGAAATTGCACAAATGCCTAAATTCACAGATAAAGAAATCAGGGCATGGATAAAGTCAGGCGAAAGGTTCGAAGGGAAAGCGGACGGCAACGGGCTATATTTACGCTTTAGAGAAAATGGCCGAATTCCATCATGGCGTTTCAGATATAAATTAGCTGGAAAGTCTAGAACCATGAATTTGGGAACGTACGCCAACCTATCCCTAGCCAAAGCACGAGAGTTAACCAGATAGCTATCAGCCCGTGTTGTTTTGAGCTATGACGTTCTGGCGAAAAGCAGGAACGCAAAGCCGAAGCACTGGCAAAGATTGAAGCTGAGAAGAACGCTATCAAGGTATCAGACCTAGCGACTGAATATTTTGAACGCCAGATACTGCCACGCTGGAAACACCCTGACATACTCCGCAGAAGAATAGATAAAGACATTAACCCTCGCATTGGTCATATGCAGCTGGAGGACGTGAAGCCCCGTCATATTGATGAAATTCTAAATAGCATCGTTGATAGAGGCGCACTCACTATAGCAACAGACGTTCTGCGATGGATTAGGCGTATATTTGATTATGGTATCAGGCGTCAGATCATTGACGTAAATCCCTGTTCAGCATTTGAGGTTGCTGATGCTGGTGGAAAAGAAGTATCACGCGACAGATGGCTAACCAGAGAAGAGTTGATCATCCTATTGAAGGCGTTGAGGACATCTATAACAGACATGATTATTTCGACGAGCGCAAGGCGGCATTAACTCAATGGTGTGATTTGCTGGTAGCACTAGAAAAAGGCGAAGATTACAACGTGATCCCGATGGTTACACGAAAAGCAAAATAACAAAACTAGCCGTATCTAGCTCGACGGGGCGAAAAGTGGGGAAGCCTTACCCACCTGATACGGTTATCTTTAAGGCGCGTAAAAGGTGACGTGATGAAGAAGTTATTTAAACTAAAGGAATGGTTTACTTTAGGAGAGACAGCCCGAAGATTAACCAGTTCGTTTGAAGAAGAAATATCGATAGCTGATTGCCTATCTTTAGCATTAGATAAACGATTAATGATATCTGTTTTATTAGATAAATCAGTATATGCCGTAAAAGCTAAACTAATAAAAACGACAATGAGAAAACAATTTAGCGATTGTATTAAATCAACCACTAACGAAGGTGCTGTTCTAAATATGCTGGTAGGAGAGCGTTTTTATACAAATGAACAGCTTGATCATGAATATGAAGAAATAGAGAGGGAAGACGTGGCTTTTAAATTACCTCACGGAATATATGATTTACCGATGATTGGCGCAGAAGAGTTAGATGTTATGCACACATTTGATACAGCTCAGAGCCGCTCGCCACGCGAGTACGTAAACATCGAAGGGGCGTTTTTAAATACGAAGTTTGGTATGGTTAATATATTAGCGAGCTTCAACAAACTCACACTTGAATATAACGATAAAGAATTAGCCTTATTTGACTCTGTTAAAAATGAATTTGTGGATTATAAGAATTACCATAATTTCTTCTACCCCGATGATGGGCTGGGTGATGTTGAGTTTATTTGTCGTAGAGAACATATAGAAAAGTTGGAGCAATCAGTTCTAAATGATGGAGAAGCCGCGCTTGCATTAGACGATAGTTTGCTGATTATTGGATCAATGCTATCAGCCTTAAAAAAAGCTAAACCAGAATCAAAACGCTGGACTCAAGACGCACTAAAAGGAGAGTTAGAGAAAACCTGTCCTATCAGTGCGAGAACTCTTGATAAATATTTCTCAGAAGCAAATAAACGTTTAAAATCAGTTAATTAATTTCGCACCGAAAACTCATTTTTCGTTGCGATGACAATTTAACAAAACAATTCTTAAATATGCCTAGTTACCAACAGAGAAGAGCTAGGCAAATCATGGAATACCAGCGCAAACGCAATCCACGCACTAAAAGTATTACTCCTTATCCCACCAGCGGAAACGCTCGTAAACGTCATACAGCCGACTTTTTAGGTATATCTGACGCAACTCTTAACCGATGGGTTAAAGCTGGAAAACTACCATTACCCTTTGAGCTTGAAGAGGGTTTTTCAGTTTTTGACGCAGCAGAGATCCGCGCATGGGTGGAGTCTAAAAAAGCACAACGAGAGGTGGCATAAGATGAAAAAAAACCGCCCTTGTGGTGGCGGCTTAAATATTTCAGATATTGAAAATTGCCCCACCATTATAACCAAACGGACACCAAAGAAACGTAGCCATTATCGCTATCGTATTCGCTACCAGCAGGACGCACAAAAGATTGTCAGTCTTGTTAATAAACGCGTTCAAGCTGGTGGATATGAGGGCATATCTGAATCACAAGCTGAATTAATTTTGTCTCTGTACCCTACCGAATAACGGAGTAATAAACATGACATCCAAAAATATGGCCTTAATCGGTCAGGGACTTGTTCACTCTGAAAACAGTCAAGAACCTATTTTGAATATCGACTCAGCGGATATCTCATTTATTAAATTTGAGTGTGTACAGGTTCGAATTTTCAAAAATAACAATGAGCCGTGGTTTATTGCTGCGGACGTGTGTAAGGCTTTGGGGATCACGAACCCAAGTAAAGCTCTAAAGGCTTTAGATTTGGATGAAAAAAATACTGTAACTTTAAATTATGGTATTCAGGGAAATCCAAAACGAGCTGGCATTTCAGAGTCTGGTTTTTACAAACTAATCACTCGTAGCCGCAAGGCCACCAAGCAAGGAACGTTTGCCCATAGATTCGCTAATTGGGTATTCCGTGAGGTTATCCCGTCTATCCGCAAAACGGGTTCTTATGGTGTGCCATTTGCCGCGCTGAACGACTTCACCCGGCGACAGAACGAATACAAAGCAATTGCGTCTCAACGTGGGCGCGATCTTCAATCATGCAAAGGAGAACTAGCCAGCTTAAATAAAGAAGGACGGGAACTGTGGAGAACATACCAGCCTGACCTTTTGGAAGAAGCAGAGTGATGATCATTGTTAACTGCGTAGACTCCTTGAGGTTAAGGAGTCCTACTTTTGAAGTCCTCACTTCGGCTGCCCCGATAATTTCGGGTCAGTTACCTAACCCATTGAAATATAGTCACACGGCATATTTGCAATCTGGTCATAATATGCGCGTATCATTTAGCGACGCGGTTAATTTGCGATCCTCATTGAGTGGAGCACAAAAAGAAAAGGATGGCACAAAGAAAGCAAAAGAACGCATCATCGATAATCGCCACGGTCACAGGGAAGGTAACCGTAGCGCCTAGGCGTATTAAGTGCCAAACAGATAAAGTGATGGCAGTCGCTACCATGCAGGCACAGAGTGAAAAGCGCAGTGATTACCCGCTGCGTGTAGTGGGCTTTGATGAAATGGCGCTGTCGGTGATGCTATTGCGGAAAGGTCAGGTGATCACTGTTATGGGGGGATCTTCTTATTGGCAAGGATATCAGTTAGCTGTCTCCTCAATCACTCAATAGGTTCCGACGCAATACGTCGCGACTCCTATAGCTCAGAACGTTAAACGTACCAACCTACTCACTGAATTTGCAGGGCTTAATTTTAAGCTCTGCCATGAAAACAATGAGTAACAGAATGGTGAGCCCAGTTCTTCTATTCACTTCCGACGATATTCGTTGTCAGTCATTAGCTCAGTGCGTTTAGTGTACTGACTTCACTTCATTGATTGTGGGGATATCAGATAACGACAAAGAAAATGATTAATAAAGTGAAAGGTAACAAAATAATGCAGAGGTTCAACTACCGAGGATTTTCCGGTAGTTCGATAGCCACGGTGAGATTACGGAGAGGGTTATTCTTGGATGGCATAACAGTATTTGAATTACACTAAAGGTAAGCTATCCGTATTATCAATCTATACCACTACAAATATGAGAGGTTCGATACATGGAGCAACACCACCAGCCATTTGAAGAAATAAAAAGAATTGATGAATCTGATATCGAATTCTGGTCGGCTAGAGAGCTTTCTAAGCTTCTTGAATATTCAGAGTACCGTCACTTCACGCCTGTTTTAGAACGAGCTAAAGAAGCCTGCTCCCATAGCGGACACAATATTGAAGACCATTTCGAGGATGCCCTCGATATGGTCAATATTGGCTCAGGTGCACAAAGAAAATTAAAGGATGTAATACTGTCTCGCTATGCCTGCTATCTCGTTGTACAAAATGGCGATCCTAGCAAGCCAGTGATAGCGGCAGGGCAGACATATTTTGCGATTCAAACTAGGCGGCAAGAGCTAGCAGATGATGCGACATTTAAAAGACTACGAGAAGATGAAAAGCGGCTATTCCTGCGTAATGAGCTAAAAGAGCATAACAAGCAGTTAGTTGAAACAGCCCAGCGAGCAGGCGTAGAAACAAATATTGATTTTGCCATTTTCCAAAATCACGGCTACCAAGGTTTATACGGTGGACTAGACCAGAAAGCAATCCACCAACGAAAAGGCTTAAAAAAATCACAACGAATATTAGATCACATGGGGTCAACAGAGCTTGCTGCTAACTTGTTTAGAGCAACCCAAGCCGAGGAAAAGCTGAGACGAGATAACGTAAAAACCAAAACACAAGCAAACCAGACTCATTTTGACGTTGGAAGAAAAGTTAGAGATACGATCCAAGAGTTGGGCGGAACAATGCCAGAGGATTTACCATCACCAGAGAAAAGCACCAAACAATTAGAAACGATAGCAAAGAAAAAACTCAAAAAGTAATCACATCGCTAATATGTAACTTTCATGATTGTACACATTTCAATCATCCCAGAGGTACACCTCGATTTAGCATGTACCCAAGGGTGTATATTGAATAGATCAAACCCAGTAATGACGCAACCTAACGCCTCATACTCAATGAATTGATTCAAGAGTAAGGTTTCAGACGATATCACATTGTCTCAGCCTAACTAACCATTCCCCTAATAGCCGTAACCCCATAAAGTTGAACAGGTTACATTACGCGGCTAACAAGGTCTGAGTTCGGAACTCTACCGGACTCAGGCCATTTAACTTCAGACTAATATGCTCATTATTGTAGTAATGGATGTATTCATCGATAGCCTTTCGCAACTCGCTAATAATCATGAGCTGGCGAAGGTAAAAACACTATGCAAAGCATGAAATGCTCCCGATTGCCAAGAAAAGTCATGAAGTTAATCAGCAGCTCTGAAATAGAATTATTTAACAAAGGAATAGTATGGCTTCAATGGAAAAGTATGTAAGTCGTCTAGGTAGCACATTAGTATTAAATACATTAATCTCTCTTGATTGGTGTAAATATAAAAACTTGATTAAAGCGGAAAATACAAATAAAAAAATATATACCCTATGGATTTCAAAATGCATCGCGACGGCAAGGGAGAAAATCCCCGGGAGCATAGCGAACTATGTGACCAGGGTGAGTGAGTGCAGCCAACAAAGAGGCAACTTAAAAGATAACGGGTATAGATAGAACTGACATTATATAATGGCAGTCGCTTATGAGTGCCATTGCATACATAATGGCTCATTAAATCAAATAATCATTCATTTTATTGAGCAAGCCAACTGTTGATGAACTTTTCACCAGGTAGTATAATTGCTCTATATACACGAAACGAGTTTGTTTTATGAAGAAGCGAAACAGCAGGAAAAAATCAAGGCCAGTTGTCTCAAAAAAAACCACGAATACACTCATGATGAGTGGTGACTTCATCATATTTTGCGAAAAACTGACACAACAGATAGAAATTATCGCCCAATTCTCTCCTGACTATTATTTCTGCAAAGCGATTATTGCCAGAGAGGAAAAGAAATTCCAAATTGAAAGACAGTGTATCCTTAATCTATTGAGGTACACTGATTCACCAAAATCCTTTTTGATTGAGAAACTTTTAAATAACCAACATGAATTTATTTGTAGTGAGCAAGTTGATACTATTCTCTCTCTCATAAGAACAAATACAGCATCCAATGTGTACATTCAGATAATTAAATCGTTTATTTTATCTGGCACAAAACAAAAAATAGCGCCTTATTTTAATTGTCTAATGGGCTATTCTCAAAATTTTAATGAGGAGCAGCCATATCTTGATATAGACACTATATCAGATAACCAATTATTAATGTTTTATGAAGAAACTCACAGAGTATTATTAGACAACTCTAATAATGCCGATATTCTAAAAAAACTTACTAATTTTATTTTTAGTAAAGTCACAGAGAATACATGCCAAAGTCTTTTATTTTTCATATCATATTTTAATATAAAATCCAACCCAGAGTATGCTATTGAAATAGCCAATCGTTTCTTGGAAGCTCCAAATCTATCGACTGATAACACAAGCTATTTGCCGAATTTAGCATACAATACAGCTTTGACTGCGATAGATTTTGCGGATATAAATGAAGCTTACTTTTGGCTTGAGTATATAAATAATGAGGAAAGATCTCAAAAGATAAAAAATGAGATCGATAGCCTAGAAGAAAAGATACATACAAGGAGCAACCATCCATTAAATCCAGAAAATATTCCTCCCAAATATATCAATGATATTTCAACTAAAGATATCATTATGTTATGTTCATATCTTGATGGTTGTGGTGATGATTGGGGATTGAAAGAGTTAAATCGTTCAGGAAAGTATATTTTCCCTTCTAAAACTGTCACCATAGAGACATTCAAATCTTTAGCGCTCAATGGATTAGTGAAGATGTCTCAAACTTCTTTTAATAGCTTTGAAGATAAACAGTTAAACGATTTTAATGACATAATATTTAACGCTAAATTCCATACTAATATTCATGGAGTAGGTGATAGTAAACTGTTAGCCCTACCGATTTTATTAGAGGAATTAGATCGGAGAAATGATAAACTCGATGCATCTTCTTATATTTGGAAAGTGATTTCCACTGGCTATTTTTATAGTGCATTTGAGTATTACCTAAACAACGTAAGTGATACTTGGGCTCGCGAATTCACTCTTAATGAAAAAACTATAGAACGGATATCTTCATCGTCATTAAGTGCAAAAGACTTATCATACATAGCAAGATATGCAATTGGCTATGCAGCAGGACAACACTCAATCGGCGGAACAAAAGGTAATAAACATACCTGTAATGTTTTAATTGGCAGTATAAACCGCAATTTTGATTGGGTTGATACAGATAAATTTTATCCTAAAACTTTTCCGAGAGATAAGAAACAACCAGTTATGTCATCTGAAAGGATTATGGAGAAAATCTGTGGCATTACACCGGATGATTTATATAATCTTCCGCCACAAACACTAGAACACAACCAAAATGAATTTTCGGAAGATGAATTCTAAATAGCGTTTCATAATTCTGCTACATATGGCCTTCTTCAACCCATTGTTATATATGGAATTATGAGTGGTATAAGATGTAGCACTATTTTAGAATCTTATTTAGAATGAGTGCAGAAGCACATTACCTTTTATTTGAATTTAACGATGCCTTAAATTAAATTGTGTGACTGCCTGTTTTGAATAGGTTCATTCGAACAACAAAGACAGGCACATTATATGGCCGAAAAGAAGTGACCACATCAGCTATCACCTCTAATACAGTCAATTACACAGAATTAACTACAGGGTCCATCATGTTCGGCTTCAATTTTTTCCAGTTATTCACAAAAGTTTTTAATAAATTTGATCTGAATACTTTTCAAACTGTGTAATAACTCAATGTATTACTATCCTTGGTCATTAACTGCACCAGTTTAGGGTGAACAAATAACTTTTCTTTCCCGGCCTGAATTTCTCGTAATACTCCAATATCACACAACTGCTTTAAATAAACCGAAGCAGTTTGACGTTTAGCAATATCACATTCAACCAAATTGGTAATACGGCAATAAGGTTGTTCAAATATCACCTGCACCAGCTCATGGCTGTAAATCTTAGGTAGGCTTTGTTTGATATACTCGCTGGTATGTTCAATCAGTTCTCTTACCGCAGCAATTTTATCCGTAGTCCATTTAGCGGTTTGCTCTACTGCGGTTAACATATAGATGACCCACTCTTCCCATTTACCAGCGGCAGTGACTTGAGTGAGCAACCGATAATAATCACTCTTATGTTGTACGATGTAACGACTTAAATAGAGAATTGGCAGCGTCAAAAGCTGTTGTTCAATAAGATAGAGAATATTAATGATACGGCCAGTACGTCCATTACCATCAGTAAACGGATGAATAGCTTCAAACTGGTAGTGAGCAATGGCCATTTTGATTAATGGATCGATTCCATCTTCTGCATGAAGAAATTGTTCCCAATTGCTGAGTAAATCACGTATCTGAGATTCCCCTTCCGGCGGTGTATAAATAATTTCACCCGTTGCCTGATTACTAAGCGTTGTACCGGGAACTTTGCGAATATTCATATCAACAGCTTTTAGTCGGCTACAAACTTCAATAGCTGTATTGGTGCATAATGGCCGCCGAGTTAATTGTATAAACCCTTCATAAAGTGCGGTGCGGTAGCGTAGTGCTTCTTTCGTTGCAGGATCAGCCAGACTGTCTTCTTGTGCATATTGGAACAGTTTGTCTGAAGTAGTAACAATATTTTCGATTTCTGAGCTGTCTTTTGCTTCCAGCAATGGCAACAAGTTAATGAGTAACCCCTGATTAGGCAACAATTCACCAGCTTGCTTAAGCGTAGCCAGTGCAGCTCTGGCAGGTATACAGGCTTTTAGTACCGCAATGGACTCCATCACCTTTATGGCTGGCGGCAATAAGGGAATAGCATTAAAAGGCGCATCGGGCTGCCATGTCATGTTTATATTTCCTATTTTTTTCGACACGTTGCGAGTATATGTTGACGGCATCGACACGTGAAGATCTCATGTCGATAAAATCGAAAAATTTCGACACGTTTTGGCGATATGTCGATCATATCGACATATGGAAATTGTGCGTCGAAAAGGCAAGAAAATATCGACGTATTATCAACAGGCGTCGATATCATTATCCATCCCTAGCACCATAAAACAGAATTTACTCAGCCACCAACCTAATCTTCGCCGCTCTCCAAGCGGTAAATATCGCCAGCAAGGGTGCAATAGCAA
>NZ_LOIC01000009.1:0-32474 GCF_001684335.1 Photorhabdus namnaonensis | reverse complement strand
AGGCGGTCCCCGTTACACCGCCCGGTTCATTAAATCCTGAAAGGTTCACCACCATTCCCGCCAATGCGGCTCCAAAAGCAGTAGCGAATAGCTGCACGGTTGTAATTGAAGCGCCAGCAATATCTTTATCTCTATCTGACGAGACCTGTAATATGCGAGTGAGCAAATGGGGCCAGCCAAAACCGATACCAAATCCCACCAAAGTCAGTGCAATCACAATGGGTGTCATCACTTGCCAATGTCCAACTGAGGGCTGTGATAATATCAACGACAAAATCAGCATACCGATTAATACTAATATCGGCCCAATGATAATTGCCCGGCGAATACCCGCTCCACGCCAACCGGCGCTGATTATCTCCGCAATTGTCCAACCGGCTGCCATTGCTGCGGCCATATAACCAGAAATTAGTGGCGACTGACCATGCAATATTTGCAGGAAATACGGAACAAACACTTCGCTAGTCATGCCGACCACCAATAATGAAATTGTGGCAAATAACACAGCATGAGGTGATCCCCAGCGCAATGCGCCATGAGGCAATAGGCGTATGACAGAACGCCGTTCATGACAAATTAGCAATATTATTAATACTAATGCCAGCATAATGCCTGCAAAATTCAGCTTCACACTTTCGGATACACTACCAGCAGAAACCATCAATACAGCTCCTGCCAATAAAACTAGCTGTACCAACGGTAACGCTGTTTTATTCCGCTCCTGAAGTTTACCTTTTGGCAAAGTCAAATAAGTGAAGACCGCATACAGCAGCATTATTGGCAACATGATGCCAAAAGCGTAACGCCAGGCATGCATCTCAGCAAAAATACCGCCCACAGCAGGGCCAATTAACGTCGCAACTCCCCACATACCGGATATCAGAGCCATCGCCCGCGGCCAAAGCGCCTGTTCAAATACCAGATTGATCATAGCATAGGAGAGTGCAAACAGCAGTCCACCGCCAAAGCCCTGAACAGTTCGCCCGATAAGCATCACCCCCATTGTTGGAGCAAGTGCACATAACAAGCTGCCAAAGAAGAACAACAGCGCAGCAACCAGATAAGCATTACGTGCCCCTTGTGCATTAAGCAGACACGCAGATAATACTGAACCAATAATAGAAGCAACGACGAACAGCGTCGTATTCCAAGCATAAAGGTTCAAGCCCCCAATATCCTGTACAACCGAAGGTAAGATAGTGGTGGCAATTAAGATATTAATCGCATGTAACGCAACACCTAGCGATAAAACCAAGGCGCTGGCTGCATTTTTACCGGAGAACAAATCGCTCCAGCGGCTTTCATCGTTTGTTATCACAGTCATTATCCTGCATTAGCATTGAGTTAATATGAGTCTTACGTTAAATTAAACAAGAATTATCTTGGAATAAATTAAGGTGAGGAAAGGGATTATGTCAAGAAAAAGCTTTGAAAATAGCACAAATATAACCCAATCAGTAGGTGAAAGGTTACTGATGTTATTGAAAACCCGTGGTCCTCAACAAGCTTCTGACGCAGGAAAAATACTAGGCACAACCGGGGAAGCAGCCCGGCAACAGTTTGTGAAGTTAGCTAAGGAAGGGCTAGTGGAAGCTATCGCGGAAGCACGAGGCGTTGGTCGTCCAATACAACTTTGGCATCTGACAGCCACAGGTCATAATCATTTCCCAGATGCGCATGCTGAATTGACAGTACAATTACTCGACACTATCCGCAAACAGTTAGGTGAGAAAGTAGTAGATCTATTAATTGATACCCGCGAGCAGGAAACCCGTATTAATTATCAACAAGCAATGAATGGCGCAGCCAGTCTACAAGAGCGAGTTGAACGGCTGGTTGCCATACGATGCCGTGAAGGTTACATGGCTCAGTGGTCACCTACCGAAGATGGCGCTATTTTGCTGGTAGAAAATCATTGCCCAATTTGTGCTGCCGCTACCGCTTGCCAAGGTTTTTGCCGCGCTGAACTCAACGTATTTCGAGATATACTCCAGGCTCAGGTAGAACGCGTGGAGTATATACTTACCAATTCACGGCGCTGCGCTTATCGCATAACTGGCAACATTAAGCCTGATTAAACTGCTCTGCTACTTTCTCGGCTGTCTTCTCCGTTAAACATAAAAAACAGTGCGCCGGTCAGTAATATCAACCCGCCAGATATCATTAAAAGAGATTGAATACTAATATAGTCAGCAATTGGGCCAAACAGCACCATACCTAATGGCAGAGAGCAGGACAGAGCAATTTGAACTAAACTAAATACCCTGCCCATCATTTCAGGTTCGATTCTTTCCTGAAAAACCGCTGTTATCGGTGCGTTAAAACAAGGTGTTACCACACCTAAAAAGACATTGATTACGAGATAAAACGGGAACCAATAAGCATTACCAAGAGCGACCATAAATATACCAAAAAACGCGCAAGCTACTGCTGTTATACGCATTTTATTTTTATATTCACTCCAGAAAGAGATAAACAATCCACCTAAAACCGCGCCGGCACTAAATGTCATTTCATTAACGGCTAAACGCCACGGCTCTTCCCCAAATGTCCGATTAACTAATAAAGGTGTCAAAAATGCAGCCGGACTAATCAGAAAGCAGACACAAATCAGAAAAATCAAAAGATTTCTGATTAATTTATTCTCTTGCAGATAACGGAAACCCGCTAAGATTGCCTGAAATTTATTATCCGGCATGGAATCAGAAGCGATTTTTGGAATAGGAATAAACGAAACAATGCTGATGCCGATAATGGCAGTCGTTACGTCCACCAAGAAAATATTTTCAATTGAAGTTTGAGAATATAAAAAGCCGCCAATAGCAGGAGATGCCAACATCATCAGTGAAGTCAGAGACGTATTAATACCATTGACCCGCAATAATTTCTCTTTCGGCACAAGTTGCGGAATAATAGCACTAACAGCCGGCATCTGGATGCCCGTCCCGAATGAGCGGACAATCAGCGCGACAAATAACAACTCAATGCTCTTAAATCCGAGCATAAAAGAGATAGCTAAACCAAGAGTGACTAATGCAATTGCTGCATCAGAGGCAATACTGAGCAACTTACGGCTATAAGTATCCGCCCAGACACCAGCAAATAAGGAGATCAACACCTGTGGAAGAAATGCACAGAGTACCGAAATAGCCAGCATTTCTCCCGATGATGTATTTAAGGTGATATACCAGACGATAGAGAACTGGACAATGGAAGAACCTAGCAAAGAAATTGTTTGAGCTGATAAAAATAAAACCGTTTTGCGTTTCCAACCTGGAAGTAATTCACTCATTTTAACTACGCCCCTTAAAATCTAAGAGGCGTAGTACCTGAAAATAATTATTCAAACACAAACTCCTCTAGTTCTTTTATTGTTGGTGCACCCGCAGCACCAGAACGGTTAACAACAATGGCAGCAACACGGTTGCCAAGTTCAACAGCGTCTCTCAACGACATTCCCTGCGATAAACCCGCAAGCATGCCACTACTATGCGCATCACCAGCGCCGATGGTATCCACCACTTTCACTTTATAAGCAGCGACATATTCTGGGTCATGATCAGGCAGACATATCCACGTACCCTGTGAACCTAACCGACAGATAATAGTGATTTTTCTTTTACTGGAATAACGGCTAGCTTGGACGACAGGATCGCCTTCCCCGCACAATATAGCAACTTCATTACGATTCAGTGTCAGAATGGTCCGGTCAACAGGTAATGCATCAAGGAAAGTAGGATCTATTTCTGGTAAACGTGGGCCAAAATCCAGCAATAACGTCTGCCCGGATGGTGACGCCAGTAACCAGTCACATAAAATCGCCGTTGATTTACCCGCCATGACATAACCGCTGGAGTAGATATATCCCCTTTCCGGCAAAGCAATAGAAGAGAGCATTGCCCTATTCCAGTCAACTTCACAACCACTTACGGAGACAAAACTTCTTTCCCCATCCGGTTCAACCATTGCCAAACACCAACCATTATCAAGATAGGAATGGATAAATGTGGCCTCAAGCCCAAGGACTTGCATCTCCTTGGTGACCTGATTACCCCAGTATCCGTTACCAACCGGTATACCATTAATCACAGGAATTTGCAGGCGGACTAAGGCCCGAGCAACATTAAAACCAGAACCGCCAATCTGTCGATCAATTTCTTTAGCCTCCTGGTCTTCCCCACTGCGAGGAAGCCTTGGTAAACAAAGAACAATATCTCCCGCCGCCGCACCAATGACAGTAATTGGTAATAAATCCCCCATCAGGCTCTCCTTTTATTGGCCCAAAAAACCATAACGCCATTAGATTGAAAAAACGGGTAAATAGCCTAGGGAAGGAAACTTGCAACAATTATTTCTAAATTCAAATATATAAGGAACACTTACAGTTTAACATTGATCAGGTTCAATAAAAGCCAGCTTGTATTAATTATGTGATCCCAATGTGATTGTTCATTCACTCTATCAGGAATAAATATCTATCTTTAATTAAACAGTCTATGATTCCTATCGTTTCCCTTATTTCAGCGATTAAAGATATTGCCTAGTGCCAAGAAAACCATCTTTGCTACCATTCAGACCAATTCTGTATGAAACAGTAACATGTAATTATTATTGTTAAAATATATGAAAACTGCTGGAAAAAGTTGATGAATTCATGAAATTAGCCCCATGAAGACAACCCAAAAGAATGAAAAGGCAAAGTGTTCTAATATTAAGGAAAATTATTTATCAATCCTACAAATTATTTTTATAGAAAATTCTATCTTGAAAACAGACATTATTATTCAATCTGCAAAACAACGGCCTGATTTAAAAGGTGCTTCTGATGAGATTTTCCACAAAAATGGATTATTACATTAAATCCAACTTATGGATATTTCACAGCTTGCATGATTCAGAATTATTGCGATAACCTCAGTTGATTAATATGAAAATAAACTTTTCATATTAATCACAGTAGGAAATACGGGTGTTCTTGATGTGCCTATTTTTATGCTCGTTTAACGTATTAATCTCTCAGCATGGGTATAAATAGTCGCTTTACCGGGTTTACAAAAACCAACCAAGGTTAAATGACATCGGTCAGCAATTTCTACAGCTAATGAAGTTGCTGCTGAAACCACAAACAGAATCTCAACACCACAAAAGGCTGATTTTTGTACCATCTCATAACTGGCACGGCTGGATACCAGAACAGCGCCTTGCTGCCAGCCTGTTTTCGCCTTCATGCCTAGCATTTTATCCAGTGCGACGTGACGACCTACATCCTCACATCCCCCCAATAATTTACCTTCCGGATCAATCCAACTTGCCACATGAGTGCAACCTGTCAATGCCCCGACATCCTGAACGTTGGTCAGTTGAGAGAGAGCGTGATCAAGCTGGCTTAACGAAAAGGTTTGAGTAAAAGGCAACGGGGAAATCGGGCGAAAAACATCAGAAAGTTGTTCTGTTCCACAGATGCCACAGCCTGTTCGTCCCGCCAGATTACGTCTGCGCTCTTTCAAACCAGCAAAACGACGGCTAGAAAGTTCGATTTGCAACTCAATGCCGCCATTACAATGAGGGATAATATCAATGCCGAGAATCTCGTGTTGAGATTCAATAATGCCTTCAGAAAGCGAAAACCCAATAGCGAAATATTCGAGATCTTTAGGACTTGCCATCATTACGACATGCGAAATACCGTTGTAAACTAAAGCAACAGGAACTTCTTCTGCAATCCAATCAGCTTTTAATGTATCAAGATGGTGCTTTTGTTGCACGTTCGTTCGCGTTACCCCCTTGATCAAACCAAATGATAACAACTTCCCTGATTTTACATTATACATTAGATGAGTTCCTAATAGTGTTACGACATAATAATCGTGTGAAAAAAGAGTCTATACTATTTATCAGGCAATAAATCTGATCCCACTACGGAAAGTGGTTTTAATAAAAAAGAACACATTCAAAATTTTTCCCATGATGGAATGGATACTGTTTAAGGCAATGTGAGTGAGGAGATTCCCATGCAAGTCAGCAGAAGGCAGTTCTTTAAGATCTGCGCTGGCGGTATGGCAGGTACAACGGTAGCCGCGTTGGGCTTTGCGCCAGCCGCAGCCCTTGCACAAACACGTAACTATAAATTGTTGCGTGCGCGTGAAACCCGAAATACCTGTACGTACTGCTCTGTCGGTTGTGGGCTGTTGATGTACAGCCTTGGCGATGGCGCAAAAAACGCGAAAGCAACTATTTTCCATATTGAAGGTGATCCTGATCATCCGGTAAACCGCGGCGCACTTTGTCCTAAAGGGGCTGGCCTAGTTGATTTTATCCATAGCGAAAGCCGCCTGAAATACCCGGAATATCGCGCAGCGGGTTCTGACAAATGGCAACGTATTACTTGGGATGAGGCATTTGATCGCATCGCTAAGCTAATGAAAGCAGACCGTGACGCCAATTTCATTAAAACCAATCAAGAAGGCGTGACAGTCAATCGCTGGCTGACGACCGGCATGCTGTGTGCATCTGCTTCCAGTAACGAAACAGGTTATCTGTCGCAAAAATTTAGTCGCGCTCTCGGCATGCTCGCCGTAGACAACCAAGCACGTGTCTGACACGGACCAACGGTAGCAAGTCTTGCTCCAACATTTGGTCGCGGTGCGATGACCAACCACTGGGTTGATATTAAGAACGCGAATCTGATCGTCGTTATGGGTGGTAACGCTGCCGAAGCGCATCCTGTGGGATTCCGTTGGGCAATGGAAGCCAAAATCCATAATAACGCTAAGTTAATTGTGATTGATCCGCGTTTTACCCGTACAGCATCTGTAGCGGATTTCTATACCCCAATCCGTTCTGGTACCGATATTGCCTTCTTGTCAGGTGTGATTTTATATCTGCTAACTAACAATAAGATTAACCACGAATATGTTGAGGCGTATACCAACGCCAGTCTGATCGTACGTGAAGATTACTCATTCGATGATGGTTTATTCAGTGGTTATGACGCGGAAAAACGTCAATACGACAAAACCAGTTGGAACTACGCACTGGATGAAAACGGCTTTGCTCAACGTGATATCTCACTTAAACACCCATATTGTGTATGGAATTTATTAAAAGAACACGTTAGCCGTTATACGCCCGATGTCGTCAGTGATATTTGCGGTACGCCAAAAGAGGATTTCCTGAAAGTCTGCGAATATATTGCGGAGACTTGTGTTAAGGATAAGACCGCTTCTTTCCTGTACGCACTGGGTTGGACCCAACACTCAGTGGGCGCACAGAACATCCGAACTATGGCAATGATCCAGCTACTGTTGGGCAACATGGGTATGGCGGGTGGCGGTGTTAATGCATTGCGTGGTCACTCGAATATTCAGGGATTGACTGATTTGGGGTTGTTGTCGCAAAGCTTGCCGGGATATCTGACACTTCCCTCAGAGAAACAGGCCGATCTACAAACTTATCTCCAGGCAAATACCCCCAAACCATTACGGCCGGGTCAGGTTAACTATTGGGGGAACTACCCAAAATTCTTTATCAGTCTGATGAAGAGTTTCTACGGTGATAATGCCCGTAAAGATAACGACTGGGGTTTTGATTGGCTGCCGAAGTGGGACAAAAGTTATGACGTCCTGCAATTTTTTAACATGATGTCGAAAGGTGAAGTCAATGGCTATATTTGCCAGGGCTTTAACCCGGTAGCTTCTTTTCCGAATAAAAACAAAGTTGTTGACGCCCTGTCGAAACTGAAATTCCTGATCACTATCGATCCGCTTAACACTGAAACGTCAACTTTCTGGCAGAACCACGGTGAATTTAACGATGTCGATTCATCCAAAATTCAGACAGAAGTTTTCCGCCTGCCGTGCTGCTGCTTCGCCGAGGAAAACGGTTCAATTGTTAACTCTGGTCGCTGGTTGCAATGGCACTGGAAAGGTGCGGATGCGCCGGGAGAAGCTATCGGTGATGGAGAGATCCTTTCCGGTATCTTTAAACGTATGCGGGAAATGTACCGCGCGGAAGGGGGAGCATCACCAGAGCCACTGCTGAGCATGACCTGGAATTACTTCAACCCGGACAGCCCTACATCGGAAGAGGTGGCCCAAGAGAGTAATGGCCGGGCACTGATTGATCTGATTGATGCTGATGGCAACGTCATCGTGAAACAAGGTCAGCAATTAACCTCTTTTGCACAACTACGTGATGATGGTACTACCGCTAGTGGTTGTTGGATCTTTGCCGGAAGCTGGACGCCGGAAGGTAACCAGATGGCCCGTCGTGATAACGCCGATCCGTCAGGATTAGGCAATACTCTCGGTTGGGCATGGGCATGGCCGTTAAATCGTCGTATTTTGTACAATCGCGCATCGGCTGATCCGCAGGGCAAACCTTGGGATGAGAAACGTCAGTTACTGACGTGGGATGGTATTAAGTGGGGTGGCGTCGATACTGCTGATTATAGTGTGGCTGCGCCGGAAACGGATGTGGGTCCATTTATCATGCAACCGGAAGGTATGGCGCGTCTGTTTGCTATTGATAAGATGGCGGAAGGGCCATTCCCTGAACACTATGAACCCTTTGAAACGCCATTGGGGACCAATCCATTGCATCCGAATGTGGTATCCAACCCGGCTGCCCGAGTGTTCAAAAGCGACTTTGAAGCAATGGGTAAGGCAGATAAATTCCCTTATGTGGGAACCACTTACCGTTTGACAGAACATTTCCACTATTGGACAAAACACGCATTGTTGAACTCGATTATCCAACCTGAACAGTTTGTGGAAATCGGTGAAAAACTGGCAGAAAAGAAAGGCATCAAGCACGGTGATACCGTCAAAGTTAGCTCTAATCGCGGTTACATCAAAGCGAAAGCGGTTGTCACCAAACGTATTCGTACCCTGAATGTACACGGTCGTGAAGTGGATACTATCGGTATTCCGATTCATTGGGGCTTTGAAGGAGCAGCGAAGAAAGGCTTTATTGCCAATACCTTGACACCATTTGTTGGTGATGCGAACACCCAAACGCCTGAATTCAAAGCGTTCTTGGTCAATGTGGAAAAAGTGTAAAGGGAAAAATTATGTCATTGCAAACTCAAGACATCATTCGCCGCTCTGCCACAAATTCTTTTACTCCTGCGCCACGGGTGCGGGATGACCAGGAGGGCGTTGCGAAACTGATTGATGTGACAACCTGTATCGGCTGTAAAGCTTGTCAGGTGGCCTGTTCTGAGTGGAACGATATCCGTGATGAGATCGGTTATAACGTTGGTGTTTATGATAACCCGGCTGATTTAACCGCCAAATCATGGACCGTGATGCGCTTCTCAGAGGTTGAAGAGAACGGCAAACTGGAATGGTTGATTCGTAAAGATGGTTGTATGCACTGTGCTGATCCCGGTTGCTTGAAGGCTTGTCCAGCAGAAGGGGCGATCATTCAGTATGCCAACGGAATTGTTGATTTCCAGTCGGAACACTGTATCGGCTGTGGCTACTGTATTGCCGGTTGTCCATTCAATGTGCCACGACTCAACAAAGAAGATAACCGGGTATATAAATGCACTCTGTGCGTTGATCGCGTTAACGTCGGTCAGGAACCTGCCTGCGTGAAAACCTGTCCGACCGGTGCAATCCATTTTGGCAGTAAAAAAGCCATGAAGGATTTAGCGGCTGAACGGGTGAGTGAGTTGAAAGGCCGCGGTTATGAGAATGCGGGTTTATACGATCCTGATGGTGTTGGTGGTACCCATGTGATGTATGTACTGCACCATGCTAACAAGCCACAGCTATATCATGGCCTACCGGACAATCCCACTATTAGCCCGACTGTCACCTTCTGGAAAGGTATTTGGAAGCCGCTGGCCGCGGTGGGATTCGCAGCCACATTCGCTGCCAGCCTTTTCCATTATGTGGGTATTGGTCCGAACCGGGTAACGGAAGAAGACGAAGAAAACGCGCGTCGCGATGCCGAGCCTTCACAGAAATCAGCCAATGAGGAGGAACAGCGATGAAAGGTAGGAAAGATATTATTATCCGTCATTCACCAGTTGAGAGAGTAAATCACTGGGCGGTAGTACTCTGTTTTCTATTCACCGCCATTAGTGGATTAGGATTCTTTTTCCCCTCTTTTAACTGGCTGATGAATATCTTTGGTACACCGCAATTATCACGGATTTTGCATCCATTTGTCGGTTCAGCAATGTTTATTTTATTTATCTTTATGTTTTTCAGATATTTTAAACATAACTTTATCGACAAAGATGACATTGTATGGCTGAAAAATATTCATAAAATTATGAAAAATGAGGAATCTGGCGATATTGGCCAGTATAACTTAGGTCAGAAAGGGGTCTATTGGGCCATCAGTATTTGCCTGATATTACTCGCTGTCAGTGGTGTTATTATTTGGCGTCCCTATTTTGCTGATCTCTTCTCTATTCCGATAATTCGAATTGCGCTTCTAATCCATTCAATGTCAGCTATTGGTTTAATCTTAACGGTTATGGTTCACGCTTATGCGGCATTCTGGGTGAAAGGATCTCTCCGGGCAATGGTTGAAGGTTGGGTAACCCGTGGTTGGGCGAAGAAACATCACCCACGTTGGTATCGTGAAATGATGAAACAGGAACAACAAGAAGAGAAACGTTAATGCGTTTCGAATATAATCATCAAAGCAGGGTAATTATATCCTGCTTATTGTTGATTAAGCGCGAATAGTGCAAGAAATGATTAAATATTAGGTTTAGTATTTCTATTTAAATTATTTTTTTATCATCGATTTTTAAATTCAATTTATTTTCCATTTTAATCTATCTATTTATTTGATATAAAACAAAGCATCAAAAAATCTGATGCTTTATTTTATGTATTCATTCCTCAAAAAAGCAATATCCAAATAATCATCTTTGGGAATAATCTATAGTTCCTACTACTTATTTTATCCGCAGTTCGATAAACGAATATGGTGAATATGATTGTTCTACAATTTTAATCTCTTTAACGACAAGCCCAGCTTGGTTAGCCAGATATTCAAATTCATCAACACTACGCTCTTTCCCTGCAAATAACACATCCATTAATATATCGAAAGATCTAGAAAATTCTGGACTTTTCACCATATTTACCAATAATAGAGATGCGTTTTTATCCATTGCTTTGCGAAAATTCTCCAAAATAAGTATTGAGTCACTGTCGGACCAATTATGGAGAATATTTTTTAAAATATACAAATCATAACCGGATGGAATTGACTCTAGAAAATTTCCACTAATAAAATCGATATTATCAGAAACGGGAAGCTCATTATATCTATCCAATACAGCGTAATATTTTCCTTTTACCTTTTCACTGATTTTTGCTAAAAGCTTCCCTTCTCCCCCTCCAACATCTAATATTCTATTGTGTTGATTAAAATCATAAATATCAAGTAACTTCTCAACGATTAAATTTGAGACTCTCGTCATTAAAGCATCAAAATTTGATTTAAGAAATTTGTTACCATCCAAATACTCAAAGAATGGCTTGCCATGTGCCATTTCAAATGCCGATTTGCCATCATCCTCAAATAAGGATTTTCCATACATTAACCAAGCATCACAGTAATATGAGCAAATTTCAAGCTTTATCATGAATGTCTCAAAACTTTCAGGATCGGCAAACACCTGGCACTCATCAGAAAGTCTGAATTTATTATCTTTGCTAACCAACACTCCCATTTCAGCTAAGAAATCACATAATCGGCTAAACCGAGCATAATTAACACCAGATTTACGGGAAAGCTCGCTTATATCGACATAAACTCCATCTTTAAAGTGAGTAGATAATCCGGTATCAACAAAAGCATGAATTGCAGCTGATCTTCTATTTGATGCAATCAGTTCAGTTAGCATTGAGCCATCCTTTATATCTGTATACCCGTTATCTTTCAAGTTGCCTCTTTGTTGGCTGCACTCACTCACCCCAGTCACATAGTTATCTATGCTCCCGGGGATTCGCTCCCTTGCCGTCGCGATGCATCTTGAAATCCATAGGGTATATATTATTAATAAATTAAATATTTTATCAAAAATCCAAGAAATACCATGATGATAGATTGGATATCCTGACAACCCATTTGAATTAAAATGTAATTATTAGCTTTGTTATCTTTTTATACAAAGATTCAATTCATCCTACTTCCACATTTTTGAGCGTAAAACGTTAACTATCAGATTATATTAAATTTGATAAAAAGAAATGACAAAGATCACAATTAACTGTTCTCATAACCCTTAAAAAATTAAATAGCGAAAATAACGCAGTGTATATATTTCCATTTACATTCATTTATAAAAGAAATGATAATTATAAAACCTGAAAAATTACAGGTATTTCTTAAGTGTGCTATTTAAGCAATAGGAAAAGAAACATCAATAAATTCCTCCCTAAAGATCATCAATGAAGGGTAGTGGTACCCTACCTATTACTAATTAATTCCAATATTAAAAATATAATATTTATGAAAATTGTATTCATTATAAATATCTGAATTATATTTCAAATATCTATATGTTTTTATAAAATAAGATAAAAATATGGCATCAGACATTTTGATGCCATACTTGCTATACCTATTTTCAGCGGCACAATATCCATATCACTATCTTTGTGTAGCTCCATGATTATATGTAATTTATTTTACCCCTAGTTCTATAATTGAATATTTCTCATTTATCTCTTTAATACCTTTAACGACAAATCCTGCCTGGTGAGCCAAATCTTCTAATTCATTCAAATAACGCTCTTTTCCTAATAATAATACATCCATTAATATATCCGTAGAGTCAATTATTTCTAATCGTGGTTTCTTCACTGTGCTTATCAACAAAACAGTTGCATTATCATCCATAGCTTTTCTACAACTCTGCAAAATTAATACTGCATTATTATCAGACCAATTATGGATAATATTTTTTAAAATATATAAATCATAACCAGATGGAACTGATTTAAAAAAATCTCCATTTATAAATTCAATATCTTCTAAAACAGGGGTTTCATTATACCTATCCAATACAGCGTAATGTTTTCCTTTTACTTTTTCATTCATTCTTATCAAAAGCTTTCCTTCTCCCCCTCCAACATCTAATATTCTGTTGTATTGACTAAAATCATAAATATCGAGTATTTTATCTATTATTTTATCCGAGTTTTTTGACATAAAAGAATCAAAATTTGATCTGAACAATTCATGATTGTCCAAATATTCAAAAAATGGTTTTCCATGCGCTATTTCAAATGCCGTTTTACTATTATTCTCAGATAAGGATTTTGAATACATTGACCAAGCGTTCCAGAATTCTGGGCTAACTTCGCACCTTATCATTAATGATTCCATACTTTCCGGGTCTGCAAGTGCACTGCACTCCTCAGAAAGCGCAATTCCTTCACCGCTGTTAACCAATACCCCTATTTTGATTAAATATTCACATAAGCGGCTAAAGCGAGCATGATCAAGACCATATTGACGGGAAATTTCGCTAATATTTATGCAGGCTCCATCTTTAAAGTGAACAGATAACCCCATATCAACAAAAGCATAAATTGCGGTTGATTTTCTACATGATGTAATAAGTTCGATTAACATAACGTTGCCCTTTATCTGATAAAGAAATGAAATGTCTTATATAAAACTCTGGAAATACCGTGATGATTGATTAAGTATCTTAACAACATATTTTCACCAAATTGTGATTATTAGTTTTGTTACCTTTTCATCATGAAATAATAAATTTTCATTCTCCTTATTTTCCAAAAATTTAATTCACTTTAACTATCCATTTCTAAGATAAAATTATTATATTATATTAAATTTTATAAAAATAAATGATAAAGATCACAATTAACCATTTTCATTACATTTAAAGTAAAATAAGAAAACACAACTTAATCTTAATATTTCCCCCATTAAATCCCTCTTATTATCAATATTTCATTGACATAAAGAAAAATATGGCATCAAATATCTTGACGCCATATATCACATATATTTATCAAACATACAATATCCATATCATTATATTTGATTAAGCTTCCTATTATCTATAATTTATTTTACACCTAATTGAATAATTGAATATGATTCATCGATATCTTTAACATCTTGAATGATCAACCCTGCCCGGTTAGCCAAACATTCAAATTCCGTTAAGTTACGCTCTTGCCCTAAAGATGTCATATCCATCAATATATCTAAATATTTAACAAATTTAGATTGTGGTTTTTTCATTAAAGTTATTAATAAAATAGTTGCATTATTATTCATTGCCTTTCGGCAATTTTCCAAAATGAGTATTGATTCATTATCAGACCAATCATGAATAATATTCTTTAAGATATATAAATCGTAACCCGATGGAATTGATTTGAAAAAATCTCCATCTATAAAATCTATATTTTCGTAAGCAGGACTTTTATTATATCTATCCAACACAGCGTAATGTTTCCCTTTCACTTTCACTTTTTCACTGATTTTTATCAAAAGATTCCCTCTTCCTCCTCCAACATCTAATATTTTATCGTGTTGACTAAAATCATAAATATCAAATAATTTTTCAATCATTTTATCCGAGTTTTTTGACATTAAAGAATTAAATTTTGCTCTGAGCAATTCATTGCTATCCAAATATTCAAAGATTGGTTTTCCATGAGCTATTTCAAATGCCGATTTACCATTATTTTCAAGCAAAGATTTTGGATACATTAACCAAGCGTTCCAAAAATCCGAATCAAACTCCCACTTTATCATTGACGATTCTATACTTTCAGGATCGGCAAGCGCACGGCATCCATCAGAAAGTGCAACTTTATCATCACTGCTAACCAATACTCCAATTTCAATTAATAAATCACATAATCTATTAAGTCGCGAATAATCAATACCACATTGACTGGCAAGTTCATTGATATCCATATAGGCCCCGTCTTTAAAGTGAACAGACAAACCTGTATCGACAAAAGTATAGATGGCAATTGATTTTCTATATGATGCAATAAGTTCAACTAGCATTAGTTATCCTTCATATTTATTTTATATGTTTTATCTAGAACTCAGGAAATACCATAATGATTAATTAGGTATTCTGATAACCAAAATGTAATCATTAACTTTACTATCTTTTTTCGTGATATAATAAATATATCACTCTCCTTATAATAGAAAAAAACAATTAAGATTACAATTAACTCGTTTAAGGGGTTTTAAAAATAAAACAGAATGATTTAATATGTTTATTCTTGCTATTTAAATAATTCTCATCCCCAGAGAATAAATTCCCTCCCCGTTTTAAAGATTATATATTTCATTAATATAAACAAACATGGAATCAAATATTTTGATGCCATGTTTGTTACATATTTTTTCAGCAGGTAAATATCCATATAATTATCTTTTCGTTATTTTATTCCCAATTGGATAATTGAAAACCACTCATCAACATCCTTAACATCTTGAATAACCAATCCTGCCTGGTTAGCCAAACGTTCGAATTCCGTTAAATTACGCTCTTTTCCTGAAAATAGTGCATCCATTAACATATCTAAATATATCACCGCCTTATATTGTGGTTTTTTTATATAACCTATCAACAAAATCTTTGCACCACTATCCATTGCCTTACGGCAGTTTTCTAAAATTAATACGGCTTTATCATCGGGCCAATCATGGAGAATATTCTTTAAAATATATAAATCATAACCTGATGGAATTAATTTAAAAAAGTCTCCATTTATAAAATCTATATTTTCCAAAACAGGAATTTCATGATATCTATCTAATACAGCGTAATGTTTTCCTTTTACTTTCTCACTGATTTTCAACAAAAGATTTCCCTCTCCACCTCCAACATCTAATATTCTGTCGTATTGACTAAAATCATAAATATCAAGTAGCTTCCCAATGATTTTATCTGAGGTCTTTGACATTGAAGAATCAAAATTTGATTTGAGTGATTTATTACTAACCAAATGTTCAAAGAATGATTTTCCATGCATTATTTCAAATGCGGGTTTTCCATCATTTTCAAGTAAAGATTTCGAATACATTGGCCAAGCATTCCAGCAATCTGGGCTTAGTTCCCATTTTACAATTAATGACTCCATACTTTCAGGATCGGCAAGTGCACTGCATTCTTCCGAAAGAGTGACTTTATCGCCGTGGTTAATCAATATCCCAATTTCAATTAAAAAATCACATAATCTATCAAGTCGGGAATAATCAATACCACATTGACGGGAAAGTTCGTCTATCTCTACATAAGCTCCATCTTTAAAGTGAATAGATAAACCTGTATCGATAAAAGCGTAGATTGCGGCTGATTTTCTATATGAAGCAATAAGTTCGGCTAGCATTGAGTTATCCTTTATGTCTTTATATTATAAAGAGATGAATTATTTTACCTAAAATGCATGAAATACCATGATGATTAATTAGGTATTCCGACAACTAATATGTGATTATTAGCTTCGTTACCTTTTCTTAATGAGATAATAAAGATTTTATTATCCTTATTTTCCCACTACTCCACTTACTTTAATAACGCATTTTTAAGGCAAAATTGTTAGCTATCAGACTATATTAAATTAGACCAAAAGAAATGACAAAGATCACAATTAACTCTTCCTATAAATTTCGAAAATAAAATAGGATTATTTAATATAATTATTAACCGTTTTTATTGCCAGAGAGTAATTTTTCTTTTTATTTTACTACATATATACTTCATTAGCATAAAATAAAAATTGGCATCAAATATATTGATGCCACATATATATTCCCTAACGGTGGAATATAAATATAATCACCTTTGGAAATAATTATGAATCTCTATAATTTATTTTACCCCTAATTCGATAAGTGAAAACATTCCATCTATATCTTTAGAATATCGAACGACGAGTCCCGCCTGATCAGCCAGATGTTCGAATTCACTTAAATAGCGCTCTTTCCCTAAATATAGAACATCCATTAATAAATCGACAGATTTAACCATTGGGGATTTTGTTTTTTTCATTAAGGTTATTATCAGAAGGTTTGCATTATCATCCATCACCTTTCGGCAATTCTTTAAAAGAGATATTGCTTCATTATCAGGCCAATTATGGAGGACATTCTTTAAAATATATAAATCATAATCTGACGGAATTGGCTCAAAAAAATCGCCATTTATGAAATCTATACCCTCATAAATAGGAATTTCATTATATCTGTCCAATACAGCATAATCTTTTCCTTTGAATTTTTCACTGACTCTGATCAAAAGCTCTCCGTCTCCGCCCCCTAGATCCAATATTCTGTTATATTTATTAAAATCATAAATAACAAGCAGTTCTTCAATTATTCTGTTTGTATATTTTGACATTAAAGCGTCGAAATTTGATTTTAGTTCTTTATCACTATCCCAAAGCTCAAAGAATGGTTTTCCATACACCATCTCAAATGCTGATTTACCATTGTTTTCCAGTAAGGATTTTGGGTACATTAACCAAGCATCCCAATGCCCTGGATTGATTTCATATTTTATTGTTAAGAATTCCAAACTATCAGGATCAGCAAGCGCACTGCATTCATCTGAAAGTGCAAACCCACCATTGCCGCCAACCAATACTCCTATTTCAGTTAAGAAATCACATAGTCGATTAAGTCTAGAATAATCAATACCATATTGATCGGCAAGTTTGTTAATATCTACATAGGTTCCATTTTTAAAGTGAATAGACAAACCAGCTTCCACAAAAGTGTAGATTGCGGCTGTTTTTCTATATGACGTAATGAGATTGATTAGCATTGAATTACCCTTTCTGTATTTTTAAATGAGGTTATTATATAGAATATAGATAGTACCACTATGACTAACTATATATAGTTGAAACGCATTTAAACCAAAATGTAATTATTAGCTTTGCTATCTTTTCCTTATGAGGTAACGAAAACTTAATTCTCTTTTTACAATTAATTATTCACTTTAATTATATGTATTTTAGGCGTGAGTTAATTACTCGTTAGGCCATATTAAATATAATAGAAAGAAATGTTAAAGATCACAATTAACTCTTTTTAGGGATTTTTAGGATTAAATTAAAAGCAATTTCTTAACAATATTTTTCTTTCAGAAAAAAATTTACACAAAGAATGAATGGTTATAAAAAAATTCGCAATCATTTCATGAATATATTGGTTATTATTGACCACATCATTTCCAGTATTATCTCTGTAGCCCAAAAACTACTTTTGATCTATGCTGAGCGCTGAGAACAAGCTTAAGATTATTATTAACCTGAAAGCCCTAAGCAGATAGCAGGAAGATAGAACTTAATGAGTATTCGCATCGTTCCTAAAGAACAACTAAGTAAAGATCGTAGCAATGAAAAAGCCGCAGATTATATCCCGCCATTGCTTTTTGCTAACCTGAGAAACCTTTATCAGCGCCGGACAGAACGCTTGCAGCAACTGGCAGAAGAGAGCCCGTTCGTTGATTATCTTAACTTTTCAGCACAAGTTGCCCAAGCTCAGCAAAAAGCATTACATGATAATCCATTGAAAATGGAGATAGCCGATATCTTAGAAAAATCTGTTATTGAAGATAAGCCGCCTTTGGATTGCAAAACCTTCCAACGTACTAAACACTGGCAAAAATTGCTTCATTCTCTGATAGCGGAATTACTGCCGGACGCGTCGGAACATGTTAATGCCGCTCTGGATAATCTAGCAAAGGCATCGGAGCAGGAGTTGGAACAGATGGCCGACGCTTTGCTGAAGAATGAATTCAGTAAAGTCCCCCCTGAAAAAGCGCTTTTTATCTGGGCGGCACTCTCCCTCTATTGGGCGCAAATGGCAAATCAAATCCCAGGAAAAGCGAAGGCGGAATATGGTGAACATCGTCAGTTCTGTCCAGTTTGTAGCAGTATGCCAGTCTCAAGTGTTGTTCAGATTGGCACAACCAACGGGCTGCGTTATCTGCATTGTAGTTTGTGTGAAAGTGAATGGCACGTAGTGCGGGTAAAATGCAGTAACTGCGAACAGACACGCGATCTTAATTATTGGTCGCTGGATAGTGAACACGCCGCTGTGAAAGCGGAAAGTTGCAGCGATTGTGGTAGTTATTTGAAAATTCTCTATCAGGAGAAAGATCCGAAAGTTGAGGCCATTGCTGATGATCTAGCTTCACTGATCCTCGATGCTAAAATGGAAGAAGAAGGTTTTGCCCGCAGTAGCATCAACCCGTTTTTGTTCCCAAATGAGTAACAGTGAGTTGACGGAATTGCCATGACATATAAACCGTGCCCGTTGTACAGCCAGCTCCCCGCTATTGATCTTCTATTGCGTGATCCACAAATCACCCCATTTATGGATCAATATGGACAGACGTTGGTAACGGCAACATTAAGAGGGATGCAGGAGCAGGCCAGAATCCATATCAAGCAGTATCAGGCACTGCCTGATTGGTGTGATAACTGGGTCCTGGCACTCGATCAGCAACTGGAACAGAAACAAACTTTGGCTTTAAAGCCGGTGTTCAACCTCAGTGGTACGGTGATTCATACCAATCTTGGCCGAGCAGTAATGGCAGAATCGGCTATTGAGGCGGTAACACAAGTGATGCGTTCACCCGTAACATTGGAATATTCTCTCAATGACGCCGGGCGTGGACACCGTGACCATGCTTTGGCGGATTTACTGCGTGAATTAACCGGGGCGGAAGATGCCTGTATTGTTAATAACAATGCAGCGGCGGTGCTGCTATTATTGGCAACCGTGGCATCCGGTAAGCAAGTTGTGGTTTCTCGTGGCGAACTAGTGGAAATTGGTGGCGCATTCCGTATTCCTGATGTGATGGTTCAGGCAGGATGCCGACTAGTTGAAGTCGGCACCACGAACCGCACTCACCTGAAAGATTACCAACAAGCGATTAATGGAGAGACCGCTCTCCTCATGAAAGTGCATACCAGTAACTACAATATTGAAGGTTTTACCGCAGAAGTATCCGGCCGTGAATTGGCCGCTCTGGGAATAGCCTCGCAAATCCTTACTGCAATTGATCTGGGCAGTGGCTCCATGATGAATATGGCGCAATACGGATTACCAGCCGAACCTATGCCCCAGGATTATCTGAATCAGGGCATCGATCTGGTCACTTTCTCTGGTGATAAATTACTGGGGGGACCACAAGCCGGCATTATTCTCGGCAAAAAGCGCTGGATAGAAGCAATTCAGCGTCATCCGCTGAAACGTGCTTTGCGGGCAGATAAGATGACGCTGGCCGCTTTGGAAGCCACACTGCGGTTATATCAGCGCCCCGAACAGCTTTGCCAGCAGTTGCCAACGTTACGCTTATTAACTCGTTCACAACAACAAGTGCATGATATGGCGCAACGGTTATTACCTCAGCTTCAAGCGCGTTACGGTGATCAGTTTATTGTTCGTGACGAGCCATGTTATTCACAGATTGGCAGCGGCTCACTGCCGGTTGATCGTCTGCCAAGTTGGGCTTTGACTTTCGCTGCTATTGATGGTCAGGGGAACTCATTGGAACGGTTGGCCCGGCGTTGGCGTGGATTAACCAAACCCATTCTTGGCCGTATTTCTGGCGGGCGTTTGTGGCTGGATTTACGCTGCCTCGAAGATGAAAAAGCGCTATTGCAGGCACTATTGCTGTAATTCTCTAAAATACAATAAATTACCGAAATATAATAATTCTCTGAAACTATTATGATTTTTGCCACCGCAGGCCATGTTGATCATGGTAAAACCACACTTATTCAAGCGATTACCGGCGTTAATACAGCCCATTTACCGGAAGAGAAAAAGCGCGGGATGACCATCGATTTGGGTTATGCCTATTGGCCGCAACCGGATAGCTCTGCGGTTGGTTTTATCGATGTGCCCGGACATGAAAAGTTCCTCGCTAATATGTTGGCAGGGATCGGGGGTATCGATCATGTTTTATTGGTGGTTGCCTGTGACGACGGAGTAATGGCTCAAACAAGAGAACATTTAGCCATTCTGCGTTTGATTGGCTATCCGTCCATAACCGTTGCGCTCACTAAAGCCGATCGAGTGGAATCACAACGAATAGTTGAAGTCCGTCAGCAAATTGAATATGAGCTGGCAACTCAAGGTTGGGGCGCCCCGCCTCTGTTTGTAACGACCGCGATAGATGAAGAAAGTATCGTTCCTTTGAGGCAACATTTGTTGCAGTTACATCAGCAAAATAAGCAACATGAAAAATTACATCAACGTTTTCGTCTGGCGATAGATCGCGCTTTCAGTGTAAAAGGAGCGGGTCTGGTAGTAACGGGAACAGCATTGTCTGGCCGGGTCAGTTTGGGAGATATTCTCTGGCTGACCGGCCGGGATCAACAAGTCAGAGTACGTGGCTTGCATGCTCAGAATCAACAAACCGATACGGCTCAGGCCGGGCAACGTATTGCACTGAATATTACTGGTGATGTCAATAAAGAACAGGTTTCCCGTGGTGATTGGCTACTTTCCCACAAACCCTTTGAGCAGGTAGAAAAGGTATTGGTAGAAGTAGAAACTGATGAACCTTTGCGAAACTGGCAACCACTTCATATTCATCATGCCGCCAGCCATATAACGGGGCGGATTTCATTACTAAATCAGCTTTCTGATAAGCCTCTGCTGGCTGAATTGGTATTTGATAGCCCATTGTGGTTGGTTGAGAATGATCGGCTAATACTGCGAGATATCAGCGCCAGAAAAACACTGGCTGGCGCGCGGGTGATAAACCTAAATTCTCCCCGCCGTGGTAAGCGCCAGCCAGAATTTTTGCATTGGCTCACTCTGCTTGCCAAAACATCAGATCATGCGGCTAATTTAGCTCGCCATCTGCCACGAGGCGCACTTTCTCTCGACCATTTTTCTTGGGCGCGTCAGTTAACGGAAGCAACTCTCCACCAGCTAATCATTGATAAGGATGTGATTATTGCCGATGGTATGGTGTTGTCACAGAACAATGCCAGGTTAGCAAAGCAGAAGTTACTACAAGTTTTGGCCGAATATCACCAGCAACATGTTGAGCAACTGGGTTTAGGAAGGGCTCGTCTGAAACGGATGGCGCTGCCAACGCTGGATGAAGCACTGGTTTATACTCTGATAGATGCATTGCTCATTGATGGACAGCTAAAGCAGTTACGTGGTTGGTTATATCTTCCTGAACACGGTTTAGCTTTTAGCGATGAACAGGCAAAATTGTGGCAACGAATAGTGCCCTATTTCACAGATGATCCTTGGTGGGTACGTGATCTGGCTGCTGATTTAAAAGAAGAAGAGGCAACAGTCCGCAATCTATTGAAAAAATCAGCTCAACTGGGGCATATTATCGCGATTGTTCCTGATCGTTATTATGGCAGCCAACGAATTCAACAATTCGCGGAACTGATTCGCCAATTTAATCAAAATCATGGTGCAATTACCGCTGCGGATTTTCGTGATCAATTCGGTATCGGTCGTAAATTGGCTATTCAGATATTGGAATTTTTTGATCGCAGTGGTTTTACTCGTCGTCAGGCTGAGTCACATATTCTCAGAGATAATGGGCTATTCTGATGATTTCTTTATTTAAAATATAGATGATTTCAGCAAAATCACCGCCCTGTTTCATCGAGTTAACTAATCTGTGCTATTTTTGCCAACTGTGGACCATCTATTAACTGGATCGAATACGATATGAAAAAGAAAATAATATCAGGTGCTTATCTGGGATTATTGTTTATTGCAACTTTAATACTGGTTTTTGAAAAAAGTGAAGATATTTACCCGGCACTGATCGCTGTCGGTGTGTTTGGTGTGATATTTGGCCTAGTGTTTTTCGTGTCAGCCCGGTTACTGTTTTCTACCGCCTTTACCGGAACACTATTCATTATCTTTAAGTTCCTCAATCAAATAAAAGTTCATTACTATAAAGAGCAGTTGATGTTTTCCGATCTGAACTTGATGTTTGATCCTGCCAATCAGGAAACATTACGCCACTATTGGCTGGCCGGTTTGGGCGTTGCCGCTATGTTTATCTGGTTGATTTTTAACATGACTCTGAGCTGGAAAAAATCCTCTCCCCTCCGTGGTTTCAAATGGCGTACTGTCGGCTTGATTCTAGCGGCGTTCTGTACATGGGAAGTGAGCGCTACTGCCAATGCATTCAGAGAACAGTGGGAATCTTCACTACCAAAAGGACGTGGTACAGTCACCAATATGGTGATGTCGGCTAAAGACGCCAACTATCATGCGCCTCAACTTGGGCAATCATCCGATTATTTTCTGCAACAGGCTAAAAATGTTGTGCTGCCTGTGCCGCAGTCAGCGATTAAACCTGACGTGGTGATGTTATTACAGGAATCCACTGTGACTCCACATATCTATCAATTGCCTGATGACATCCGCTTACCTAATCTTTATATGTTCCAACGGGATTCTGGCGTCAGCGCACAAAGCCCAATGCGGGTGCAAACTTTCGGTGGTGGTACCTGGTTATCCGAGTTCTCCGCTCTGACCAGCTTAAATACAGATGATTTTGGCTCACGTAAAAATGCGGTTTTTTATTTTATTGTTGATCACCTGAAATACAGCTTGTTCCGTGAAATGAAACAGAATGGTTATTACACGGTTGTTTTGACGCCATTTAATAAATCTTCTTATCATTCGGGTCATGCTTATCAGACTCTCGGAGTTGATCGCATTATTCAACCACAGGAATTGGGATATCCCGCCAGTCTCGATAAAAATCTGTGGACTATTTCTACGCAAGAGATGTTGGATTATGTGAAAGAAATTTTGGCACAGGAAACGGATAAGCCAATCTTTATCTTCTCACTAACCATGTATGAACATGGTCCATATGATGAAGATCACTCTGATGATTACGGGCTTACCGGACATGTGAAAAATTCACAGGCAGTAGGTAAGTTCAGTCACTATATGGAGAAAATCAAAACTTCTGATCCGGCAATTAAAGATTTCAGTGAGTTTGTCGCTAAACGGGAAAAGCCAACCATGTTCCTCTACTTCGGTGATCATCAACCCAATATCAGTCTAAATCAGTACAATGGTGTATTTTCAAATCCGGGTCATATCACCCAATTTACTATGCGAGATAACTTGCAACAGGGAGAAGCTATTCAGACTGATGAACTGACGGATATTTCATTCCTTGGCAGCATAATTATGGAGAGAGCCAAACTGGATGCTTCACCTTTTTACCGAGCAAATATGGCAATGCGTCATCTCTGCCGGGGAGCGTTGGATGATTGTCAAGATAAAGCGCTAGTGGAGAGTTATAAACACTATATTTATCAGCAACTAGATGTTGCAGATAAAAAGTAAGTTATAAAATCATAATGTGAGTGGGTGCCATATTTATATGGCACTTGCTGTAGATAATGTTGATGAAAATGTTAACCCCATCCAATTTTCAGGCGCTTTGCTCTGGCTTGTAACCCTCCCAATATCGAGCTACTGATATGAACAGGGAAATCTATAGGCAACTGGCCTCTGACATTCATGACAACTATATCAACCGTCTCAGCATATTCAATAAGAATTCTTGCCATCAAATCCTTATCAAATCCAGCGGCCTTGGCTGTTTGAAAAAAGTGTCTTGGGAATATCTGCTCTATATTGTACTTCCTACCTCTTGTCCCAGTTAGCCCCATAGCCAATTTGGCATCTCGGGGATGAAGCCCTCTGCCTCCGAATACAGGGTACATGGAAAGAATGTCATAAAAAGGCGTTAGCCGATAATGCCCTTCAGCCTCAATAAACAGTGAAAAGTTTTTTGCATGGCCGTCTGTGGCAGCCAACAGCCAAAACAATACCTGGATCTTCATAAATTCATAACGGTCAGTCTCGGCTTTAGCCGAACCCAAGAGGCAGGACATGATCTCAGGAATCCCAGGACCACCATGACTTTCATACTTTTTCGCCGAAGGCACGCTCAAGGTTTGGCAAAAATCTTCCTGCGGCAGCCGCATTATCCAACTGTTGTCAGATGAATACTTGCGATCAAATCGTTCTACTGCTAATGCTTTTACCTCTCCCACTTTCATTATTAAGCAGTGAGGAACAGACAGCCCAAACATCCTGGCAATCAACATGCACAGATATTCATTTTCCACACTTTCAGACATATCAATAGAGTGTGAATGACTCTCAATTTTACCGATGGGAAGTTTGATGATGTGTGTTGTCGGCGTGGCATTTAGTGGCAGGCACCAATTTCCATCAATATTTAAAAGCGCTGTCTTTTCCTGTGCGCCAGCGATGGATATACGAAAATCTTCCTCTTCTTCGATCATCCCCAATGGCGCGCCAACCCGGTAGCCAGTTAGCACTTTCTCTAGTTCCATCTCAGATAAGGGCTTGTATTCAATCCTCTTGATATCGTTGGCGGATGTACCTTGCGGTACCAGTTGCAAAGCTCCTACACTATCTTGACCAACTTTAGCCAGCAGATCAAAAGGTTGCGTTGATTCAGCATTGTGCCTGGCAACGATTCTTCTTCTGACTTCCGGATTATCCGGCAGTAGATTATCGAAAAAGTTATATACCTCGTCACCCTGATAAGCTTGATGGCGCAGAGGCATAGACAGTGAAATGGGGCGACTACCCGATAACCTAAGCCAGGACTCATCATATTTGAAATGGTGGGAGCCAGTATTGGCTTTGGTGAATACTCCAACCCGATAGCCGTTCATGTAGACATCCAGTGCTGCCATTACCACTCCTCTTTCCACACCGGGTCCGACGTTGTGCAATCATCTTCCACTGACGAATTTATCTTAGTAACGTTTCTTGGCCGGATATCGAGTTCTAAATTCAACGCCGACATAATCTTAAAGAAGGTCTCCAGCTTGGTAGAATCTGGGTGCAGCTCAAAGCTCGATACCGTGTCCTGCCGAATACCCACTTTGCTTGCCACTTTGCCCTGAGAAAGTTTTTGAGTAAGCCTGATATCTTTTAAATATACGCTAAGTTGTTTCGAGTTAGTCACTTTCATATTGAGTTCAACCAATTTGAACAGTTAACCTCATTGTTACACGCTATAACAGGTAAATCAATTTTTACACGCTATAACAGGTAAATATAATTTCACCTGCTATAACCGGTAAAAAAGTTCTAGTTCCGCCTTTTACCCACTTACTTCCCAATACAAAAACTCGAAAAAATCCTTCCTAACAGATCATCAGAAGTAAACTCACCCGTGATCTCACTCAGAGCCTGCTGTGCCAAACGTAGCTCTTCCGCCAGCAATTCACCTGAGCGAGCAACCACTAATTGTTCATGGCCCTGTTGCAAATGTTCCGCCGCAGTATTTAATGCTTGTAAATGACGACGACGCGCCAAGAAACCACCTCCGGTATTACTGCTAAAACCCATCGTTTCTTTCAGATGATCGCGTAATAAATCGATACCTTCACCGCTACGGGCAGAAAGTCGAAATAGGGGACAGACTTGTTAACCTTAGTGACTTTAGAACCATGTTCTGAATTGAAGGTAAATATTTACAATTTAGAGACTTGAATAAGTTTCTTTTAAAACCAGCCATTAAGGAATTAAATCAAAAAAGTAACCTTAATGGTCGTAATGTTATCTCGTTGTCTCTTTACATTTCAAATTAAAAGAAGACAGCCAAATAAAAAAGGTGATTTAAATCACCTTTTTTACATTCAACTTTAATACAAGTAACAAACAACATTTTAGATTTCTATTTCTTGTTTTATATTAATATTGTAATTTTTACTTATATGTTAGGGTATATAGTTAACTTATTAGATTTATTAGGTTGAATTGTAAAAAATTAGGATGGAAATTTTATGTCATACATGATTTATTTGTCTTTGAATGGTAAAAAACAAGGGCTGATCTCTGCTGGGTGTTCAACCCTAGATTCAATAGGAAACAGGTATCAAAATGGCCACGAAAACCAAATACAGGTACTGAGTTTAAACCACACAATAACGCGCCAGCAGAATGTCAGTCATCAACCAATACAATTCATTAAACCAGTAGATAAATCATCACCATTATTAGCGATGGCAATAGATTCAAATGAATCTCTAAATGGTGCTTTTGTTTTTTACAGAACAAGTCAAGCTGGTCAACTGGAGTTATTCTATGAAGTAAAAATCACTGAAGCCACTATTTCAGATATTTCTTGTATATACCCGCATTCTATAAATGATTTTGATGCCATGCCATATGAAAGAGTTTCACTCAACTATAAATCCATCTCATGGAATCATATAACAGCCGGCACATCTGCTTATAGCATATGGGAAGATAGAAATTATTAAATAAAAATAAAACACTAAGCATATAAAATATATGCTTAGTGACAAAGTGAAATGTCCTTAACATACTTATTTGGAGCCATCCATGATGATTTACTACAGATTAAATATCCCTCAGATTTTAATTCATCATCAACATAAAAAGATACAAATAAAGTAAGAATAATGCCTGTTATTGACACATATGAAACATAATTTCCTATTTTACTATTAAGACGTTTCACCTTACCCAATGAGATTCTATATAAAATAAAAGAAATATAAATCAACACAGGACTAAACCAAATAGCTCCCGCGCTTTTCCATGAGAATGTAATAACACTATCATGCTTAAAAAAATCGATATAATCATTCAACGAAAAAAATATAGATAACACTGCCATAAAAAGAAGCAATAAAATTCCAGAATATAATTTGGCTTTATTTTCATTTATATTATCCACGGCTAAACCTTCCCCACATATTAAAAAACTGATCCGGATGGTATGGTGTCGAATTTGTTTTTTTATTCTTTATGTTTTTAATTATCGTTTCACTAATTTTAAAATGGTCATCTAACCAATATAAAGCGAGAGAAGTTAGAAACCCAATAGCAAAAACGCCAAGAGCTACAAGCATAAGACTTCCTCCTACAGCTAAGAGTGGGGAAACTATTAGAGTATTAGCAGCCGTAGCAATACCTATTGAAATAGCTAACTTTGCACCATCCATTGTTAAATTAACGAACAAATCAACCAATCCATATTCATCTTTAAATATTAACTCAACTAGTCTATATGCGGCTGAGAATACTATACCGAATCTAGCACCTTGGGCAATTCCAGCTTCAATACCTAGCGTACCTACCCCAAAAGACACTATACGTGGACTATTAGCAAGATATCTTGTGGCGTTTAAATAGTTTCTTACACCAGGGTACCCTGATAACTTTATATATCTTCTTCCATCCTTACCAAAATACTCTGTTGCTTCGACACCGAAACCTCTTAAATCACTTACTATTCTTGCTACCCCAAAAGAATCATAGATATTACCAGCAAAAGATGAAACTGGATCAGTATATGAATAGATAGTTTTAATATTACTTTTCCATGAATTATAGAAATTATGATCTAGTGTTTTCATATAATCTATGGCTTCATCTTTTGTCAGTAAAGCAATAACTTCTTGGTTTAGTTTAAATTGATGTTCCAATTCCAATAGCATACGGTTATATTTCTGATCTTCTATTTGCTTCTTAAAATCAAGATGATCTTCTAATCTGTAATCATTATCAACAAATGTTCTTAACCGTGGATCATACTTCATTTTATAATTCCATCTATATTATATAGTTTATTGAAATTTTATTTCATATTTTATCGGACTTAGCTATTTTTTCTTTAATTTTTCTGAATTATTGGGAGCTGGATCAAGTTTCCCTGTTGAGGATTGACACTCTGTTTTAATCTGTTCGATAAGATAATAAGTGGCTACAATTGCGCTTGGCAAAAATCTTCCTAAGGCAGCCGCATTATCCAACTGTTGTCAGATAAATACTTGCGATCAGTAAAGCAAACCATCCCCCATCTATTTGCAAATTTTACCAACGCAACTACAGTTTTCAGTTTTCCTTGCGGTACACATATAAATTATATAATTTAGCTAAATTAGCTAGATGTTCGATGGTAAAGGTTATGATAAACGAACAAGATATTTACGAAAGGATCAAGCAAGTTTTAGCGAATGCGCCACGCAATCAGTACACGGCTGAACTACATCTACAAATGATTAAGTATGCCGATGAGCTGAAAAACATTACAGCTAAAGATTTTTGTGAAGGTGTTGGGCTTAGCCTGAGTTTTGGCACTGAGTTCAGTAAAATGCGCAATTTGACGCAGCGTTTGAAAACCGCAGGACTTAATACGGATCTGCTGTAAGACAATTTTGTCGATGTAAATTACCAAGACCTGAACGATGAATATGCCTGTATAAGTGGAGTATAAGTATGACTATCCAGACCAATAAGTACACTAAAGCACGTTTTTTCAAGTGTGCATTGCAGGTAAATTCTTCAGGCTACATAAAATATCGGGGGCAGCAACCGACTCTTTCTGAAGATGACTATAACCAGCAATGGTTAAATGCTGCGCTAGAGATGAGAATTGAAGTCATTGGCCTGACTGATCATGGGTCGGTGAATGGTTTTGAAAAGATCAGAGATCTCTTTGCACAACATGGAATCGTGGTGTTCCCCGGCTTTGAAGTTGCCTCCACTGAGAAAATTCACTTCGTTTGCCTGTTTGATGAATCAGCTTCGGCTAATCTGATAAAAATGCATTTGGGAGCACTGGGTGTGGATATAAACCAGCCGGAAGCCCCTGTGCAGAAGTCTGCCACGGCTATTATTAATTACGTAAACGATAAGGGTGGTTTTATTTTCGCGGCCCACTGTACCAATGATGATGGCGTGTTAAAGCGGCGAATGAATCATGTTTGGCAACATAAAGGGCTGTTGGCTGCTCAGATCCCAGGTTCAGTTGACGACTTAAAGGGTGTAGAAAGCGACTTTTATCGCAAAGTTTTCCTGAATAAGAATGATGACTATCGCCGCGAGCGGGAAATGGCTGCCATCAATGCCGCTGATGTGGCAAAGCCTGAAGAGATTAAAGCTGATGGCGCTTCTTGTTTAATTAAAATGACCAAGCCCTGCTTCACTTCTTTCAAGCAAGCTTTTTTAGATGCTGGCTCCAGAGTGCGGCTAAATTCAGACAAACCGGAAAACTATGCGTCAGCTATCGAACGTATTCGTTTTGTCGGTGGCTATCTTGATGGTATGGATATTGAATTATCGGATCACTTAAACACGGTGATTGGTGGTAGAGGTACGGGCAAATCAACCCTGCTGGAGTGTATTCGCTATGCTTTTGATTTAGAACCTTTTGGTAAAGCATCAAAAGCTCAGCATGACGCTATTGTAAAAAATAACTTAGGTATCGAAAAAGGTATAGTTGAAGTAAGTATTCGCTCTGCAACCATGCATGGCCGCATATTTACGGTGAGCCGCAAATATGGAAACCAGCCAGTGGTACATGAAAACGGCAGAATTTCACCTTATCACCCCAAAGATTTACTGCCTGGCGTTGAGCTGTATGGTCAGAATGAAATTTATGAAATGACTCGGGATGAGCAAAGCCGAAACCTACTCATTGCACGATTCTTAGAAAGTGAGCACGAACAGTTTGATAAGGCCATAACCGAAGTGCTAGAGAGCCTTAAGGATAATCGTGAAACCATTATTCGTGCGCTTAGCCAAAAAGCAGATGTTGAGGCAGAAGTTGAGCGCTTACCCAAGTTATTGGATCAGGCTAAACAATTCCAAGCGCTAGGTATTGATGAAAAGTTGAAAGTGATTCCAAAGCTGGAAAAGGAAAAACAACTGAGTGGGAGAGTTAATGAAGAAATTATTCAAGTAAAAGAATCTATCAACATCTTAAAAGACAGTTTGCCAGATACGGTATTTTTAAGCGATGCCAGCTTAGAAGGATTGCCACACTCAGATCTTTTAAAACAAAAGCGTCAAGTTTTGGAAATGTTAAAAAGCTCTTTAACTCAATGTTTAATCCGGGTTGAAGAGCTCTCCAGCAAAGCCTCGGGTGATTTACTTCCTCTACAGCAACAACTGTCGGAAAGGTTGCGAGCGGAAGAACAACAACTTGAAAATGCGTTTAAAGACATACCTACAAGTCAGGGTAAAACGGGTCGGCAGATTGGTACTGAATATCAAACCTTACTAAAGCAAATTGAACAGATTCGCCCAAAAGAAACTGCTTTGCAAAACCGACAAACCCAACTCAACGAGCTCTATAGTCAGCGGAAGAAACTATTACTTGAGTTAGATCAGCAGACCAGTGCACATGCTAGCGCCATGCAGAAGTCGGTTAAACGGCTCAATCGCAAGTTGGATCAGAAAGTACGCCTTAGCCTGAATTCTGAAGGTAACCGCCAAGAATTGGTGAATTTCTTGAGTGATTGCAACTTGGAAGGTGTTGGGCAGGAAAGACTAGCGTGGGTTTTAGAGGGTGAGTTCACACCAGCTAATCTTGCTGCCACTATTCGCCGAGGCGAGGCTGAATTAACCTCTAATTTCGATATATCTAATTCCGTTGTGCGAGCGTTAAGCCGTTTGCCTGAGTATAAACTGCTTGAGCTAGAAGAGTTGCTGCTTCCCGATACAATAGCGATCGAACTGAATATCACTCACGGTGAACGGGAGGCCGTTTTCCGCCCAATTGGGGAACTATCGACCGGCCAACAATGTACGGCGATTCTGCATCTGTTGCTATTGGACAACCAAGATCCGCTTATCCTTGATCAACCGGAGGATAACCTTGATAACGCCTTTATTGCTGAACGTATAGTTGCTGAGCTGCGCAGAGCCAAGCTAAACCGACAGTTCTTGTTCGCAACCCACAACGCCAATATTCCGGTATTTGGTGACGCGGAATGGATTGGTGTGCTGAGTGTGGAAGATAACAAAGGGTTGATCCTGCCAGAACAACAGGGTGCGATCGATATGCCAGAAGTGCAAAAACTAGCGGCAGATATATTGGAAGGTGGTAAGAGTGCGTTTAATCAACGCCGTGAAAAGTACGGCTTTAATTGAATGCCTTACTTCCTTGGGAGAGAGCGATGTTAAAAACAGAATTGTTGGAAATTATTGCCAATGGCGAAAACTCAGGTGTGGAGTTTAAGCGAGATGATATACGTCCTGAGCAATTAGCCAAAGAAGTTGTTGCTATGGCCAACTTTCAAGGGGGACGGGTACTGCTGGGTGTGGAAGATGACGGCGCTATTAGTGGCGTGCAAAGGCATGATCTTGAAGAGTGGGTTATGAATGTCTTTCAGAGCAAAATTCATCCGATGATGCTGCCGTTTTACGAAGAGGTGAAATTGGATGATGGCAAACTGGTTGCTGTCATTAGCTTTCCCATCGGTATTTCGAAGCCCTACGTCGTTCGCCATAGCGGAAAAGAGGAAATCTATATTCGTGTTGGGACAACATCGAGGCTAGCGACTAAATAAGATTTCATAATAGTGCTACACTCATTTTTTGTCTTCCTGGTTTTTGCTGTGATGAAAACGATGCCAAAAAGGCATCAACAT
>NZ_LOIC01000008.1 GCF_001684335.1 Photorhabdus namnaonensis | reverse complement strand
TCAACGGCAAAAGATATTAATCAAGTTAAAGCCGAGGTTAATGATAATACAAATAAAATCACTTTAGCAAAAGGACTTATTCAAGAAAATAAAAATGCTATTGCAAACACGGATAAAGCATTATCTGAATATCAGCAGCAAGTATCTAGTCAATTTAAGAATACTGACTCAAGCGTATTAAATATTAAAGAATCAGTGTCTAAATTAAATGAGTCAACGGCAAAAGATATTAATCAAGTTAAAGCCGAGGTTAATGATAATACAAATAAAATCACTTTAGCAAAAGGACTTATTCAAGAAA
>NZ_LOIC01000007.1 GCF_001684335.1 Photorhabdus namnaonensis | reverse complement strand
GAGGTTTGGGATTTTTGGCAATTGATCAGATCGCAAAAATCGGACTGAGTTCCCTTCCAGTGATCTATTATTTTGAAAATTTATTTAGAGAGCAACAGATGCGATTGTTTGAATTGGGTGGAATGCTGCATACCGAAGTAATGCCTGTGCCTCGTACAGATATGAGTTGTTTGGATGACGCCCGCCTAACCAATTATGTAAAAGACATCTTACGAGATCCCGATGTACCTAAAACGCCTGATGAATGGCAAACAAGGCTACTTGGACTGGGTTTTTTAACCGAAACCGCAGGCAGCATTTGCTGCACAATAGCTGGTTTGGTGTTATTTGGTAAAAGCCCGAGACGCTATCTCAAACAAGCGGGTTTACGGGTCATGGTATTTCATGGTGAAGATAAGGAATACCAAGCTGCATTGGATAACATCATTGATGGCCCAATGGTCGGGCGCTGGGATCTTGAAAATGGTGATAAACAGCTAGTCGATGGCGGAGTTATTGAGAGATTTATGGAGGCTATGAGTCCCTTTATTTCTCAAGAGTCTGATCAAGTGAATGAAGAGTTAAGGCGAGAGACACAGTGGTTTTATCCACTTGAGGCCGTTAGAGAAACATTGGTCAATGCGCTGGCGCACCGCGATTGGACGCGTTTTGTTGAAATTGAGGTCTCTAGTTATTCCGACCGGCTTGAAGTCATTAGCCCAGGTTCGTTACCAAACTCCATGACGGTAGAAAAAATGAAAGCGGGACAGCGTTCACCCAGAAATACCATTGTTATGGAAGTATTACGTGATTATGGCTATGTCGATTATCGGGGAATGGGGGTCAGGACCAAAATTGTCCCACTGACAAAAGCGTTAACAGGTAAAGATCCTAAGTTTGATTTGACAGACGATCATTTAAAAACAATCTTATTCCGGTAACAGATGTTGTGGCTGTTGGAACAACGTATACCGCGCTGTATTTGACGCTTTTAAAACAACACCATTTTTTTAAAAGTAATTGGAAAATGACTTTGCAATGCACGATGGAATTTTTGTAAAGCGGATCAAAGCGAAGTAAAAAAAGAAAGCACTGTTATATATGTAAAAGTTTATATATAACAGTGCATTATGTTTGATATGTTATGATGAATTTTGAAACGTTACACTTTAAAAATGACCACTTCACTTCCCAATACAAAAACTCGAAAAAATCCTTCCTAACAGATCATCAGAGGTAAATTCACCCGTTATCTCGCTTAGCGCCTGCTGTGCCAGACGCAGCTCTTCTGCCAGCAATTCACCTGAACGGGCAACCACCAATTGTTCATGGCCCTGCTGTAAATGTTCCGCTGCGGTATTTAATGCTTGTAAATGACGACGACGAGCCAAGAAACCACCTTCGGTATTACTGCTAAAACCCATCGTTTCTTTTAGATGATCGCGCAATAAATCGATGCCTTCACCGCTACGGGCAGAAAGTCTAACCAGCGAGTAACCACTTACTTCTGCAATACTTGTCTCTTCATCGGTCATATCTATCTTATTACGAACGACTGTGATAGGGAGCGATTTAGGCAGACGAGCCATAAATTCAGGCCAGATTTCCACAGGTTCAACCGCGTTCGTTGTCGTGCTATCTACCATAAACAGTACACGATCAGCCTGCTCAATTTCCTGCCAGGCACGCTCAATACCAATACGCTCAACTTCGTCACTGGCTTCACGCAAACCCGCTGTATCAATGATATGCAACGGCATACCGTCAATATGGATATGTTCACGCAGCACATCACGGGTTGTACCTGCAATATCCGTCACAATCGCCGCTTCACGCCCCGCCAATGCATTAAGCAGACTGGATTTCCCCGCATTAGGGCGACCGGCGATAACCACTTTCATCCCTTCACGTAAAAGGCTGCCCTGACGAGCCTGAGAGCGTACACGCTCAAGCTCAGCCATCACTTCATCCAACTTAGCCTCGATTTTCCCATCAGAAAGGAAATCAATCTCTTCATCTGGAAAATCAATAGCAGCTTCTACATAAATTCGTAAGTGAGTAAGTACTTCCACCATTTGATGAACTTGAGTCGAAAAAGCGCCCTGTAAGGAATTCATCGCTGAACGGGCTGCTTGCTCCGAACTGGCATCGATCAGGTCAGCAATGGCTTCCGCCTGAGCTAAATCCAGCTTGTCATTAAGAAAAGCGCGTTCAGAAAACTCACCAGGATTAGCGATTCGCATACCTGGCAGAGTCAGAATACGTTTAAGCAGCAAATCGAGAATAACCGGCCCACCATGCCCTTGAAGCTCCAATACATCTTCTCCGGTAAAGGAGTTAGGCCCCGGAAAGTAAATAGCAATCCCCTGATCAAGTATCCGGCCATCAACATCACAAAATGGCAGATAGTCCGCATAACGGGGTTTGGGTAATTTACCTAATACCACCTCGGCTACCTGTGCGGCTTTCGGGCCGGAAACACGCAAAATACCAACCCCTCCTCGTCCTGGCGGGGTAGCCTGAGCAACAATCGTATCCGTGGTATTCATGGTTATCTCTCTATTGACTTTTTCGCTCAAATTGCTTTAACTCAAATAGTTAAGGCGGTCAATGACCGCCTTTTCTGTTATAACGGCCAGCATGTATTCATTCTGGCTGAAGCTATGTTTTATTTCGCTGGCTTTTTCTCACGACTATGCAAGCCGCGTTTTTCCAGCCCACGATAAATTAATTGCTGCTGAATAATTGTCACCAAGTTACTGACGATATAGTACAGAACCAGACCTGATGGGAACCATAGGAAGAATATGGTAAATATGACCGGCATATAGGTCATAATCTTCTGTTGCATCGGATCAGTAATTGTCGTCGGAGACATTTTCTGGATGATGAACATGGTCACACCCATCAGCAACGGCAGGATGTAATAAGGATCTTGCGCAGACAAGTCATTAATCCAACCAGCAAATGGCGCATGACGCAATTCAACAGAACCCATCAACATGTAATATAAAGCAAGGAAGATTGGCATCTGGATCAACAGAGGCAAACAACCACCCAGTGGGTTCACTTTCTCTGCTTTATACAATGCCATCATTTCCTGGCTCATACGCTGTTTATCATCACCAATACGCTCACGCATAGCCGCCAATTTAGGCTGTAACAGACGCATTTTCGCCATTGACGTGTATTGTGCTTTGGTCAGCGGGTACATAATACCACGCACAATAAAGGTGATAACGATGATGGAGAAACCCCAGTTACCAATAAAACCATGCAGGAACTTCAACAGCTTAAATAATGGCTGAGAGATAAACCACAACCAACCATAGTCTACGGACAGATCCAGATGAGGAGCGACAGCGGCCATTTCATCTTGAATTTCCGGGCCAACCCACAATGTAGAAGAGATCGTTTTCTCACTATTAGCCGCAACAGAGATTGGCGCACTCTTATAGCCAATCGCAGCCATCTCTTTACCTAATGCGGCAGTGTAGAAGGTAGTGGTTTCATTAGCCGCCGGAACCCAAGCGGTAGCAAAATATTGCTGCAACATGGCAATCCAGCCACCTTTGGTGGTTACGGATAAAGATTCACCTTCAATATCGCTAAAGCTATATTTTTTGTATTTGGTATCGTCTGAAGAATAGGCCGCGCCACGGTAAGTATGCAGGGCGAAATTACTGCTTCCTGTATCACGATGCTTTGGCAGTTCAACACTCTGTTTCAACTGACCAAAGAAGGTCATCTGTAACGGTTTTTCCGTCGTGTTATTAACATGGTAATCCACACTAATCGCGTATTCACCACGTTTCAGGACAAATGTTTTAACATAAACAATGCCATCTTTAGTGACGAAATTCATCGGGATACGCAATTCATCCTGCCCATCAGCCAATACATAGCTATCCTGTGCCGCGGTATACAGCGGGCGTTCACTATTCAGCGGATTATCTGGGCCATCTTTCCCCGTTAATCCACTTTGCGCTTGATAAGTGAAAGCAGATGTTGTTTCCAACAACTTGAATGGTTGGTTTGAACCTAGGGTATCAGGATAGGCTAACAGGTCAGCCTCTTCGATATCACCGCCACGAGTATTGATGGTCAAAGAGAGCACATCAGTTTTAACTGTGATAAGTTTACCTTTTCCACTGCCTGGTACAGCCTGATTCTCACTGCTCGGCATATCCGTTTGTTGCGTGGCCTGTACTGTTGTTGGCTGCGGATTTTTATCTGCTTCCCATGCTTGCCAGACCAAGAAAGAAACGAACAGCAAAGCGATGAGAAGAAGATTACGTTGCGAATCCATCGTTAGTGTTCTCTGTTATCGTTGTTTTTTACGGGTGGGACAGGATCATCACCACCTTCATGTAAAGGGTGGCATTTTAATATGCGTTTCACCGTTAACCAACAGCCTTTTATCACCCCAAATCGGCATAATGCCTCAATGCCATATTGAGAGCATGTAGGATTAAAGCGACAACGAGGCCCCAACAGCGGGCTTATTACCAACTGATATCCCCGGATTAATGCGATCAGGAAGCGCGAGCCAAACGACAGTGACGACGCCATAATTTACCCAACGCCTCCGTTAGCGCACGGTTATCAAGCTCAGCAACGCCTTTCTTAACCAATACCACAAAATCCATAGGAGGCAACTGATGTTGGTTTAAACGGAAGCTTTCACGGGCCAACCGCTTAATCCGGTTACGCTCATGAGCACGTTTAACATTTTTCTTGGCTATAGTAAGACCGATACGGGGATGCCCCAGCTCGTTGAGGCGGCCAAGGATAGTAATCTCTGGCGAACTTGCCCGTTGAGGTTGCTGGAAAACATAAGTGAAATGCTTGGGAGTTAACAAGCGTAACTCCCTCGGAAAAGCGAGCGTAACCACTAGATGGTTAGCTTTATTACTTAGAAACGGTCAGACGAGCACGGCCTTTTGCACGACGGCGAGCCAGAACCTGACGACCATTTTTGGTAGCCATACGAGCGCGGAAGCCGTGAGAACGGTTACGCTTCAGTACGGATGGTTGGAAAGTGCGTTTCATAGCGATTTCTACCTAACTTAAAATTATTACTGATTCAGTAAACGCGTTGGCAGCCAGTGAGCAATAGACACCGATGCCTCAATCGCAACATCAATATAAAAGAAGCGGGATTGTAATAAAATGTACAGCTCTGAGTCAATTTACATAACACAAAGTCGGCCGGCTTTTCTACTGAGTTGGATGTTTACCAACACTCTGCCCATGCGTACACCGGAACTCTTCACCAAGAATTATCGGTAAAAAACTCTGGTATCGCACATAGGGTGCAACATTATACGGACTACTGAACAAAGCGCAACGATCACCGGCAGATCTTCATTTTCTGTTATGATCCTTGGTCCAATTTTACTTTAAATATCGGCTTATTCTCGATCTGCATTTGGCAACCACCATATACTCCACTACCACCCCTTTACATCCCTTTATTTCACAGACAATTTTATCCTGTGGATAAAAAGCGCTTAAACTGTGTAAAAGAATGAAGATCTATATCGTCTTTTGCGCTATGATCCCGGGTCATGATTTGGATCTTATCCTCGGATCATGGGGGGAGCGATGACATTAAAAATCGCCATACACATGACAATCGATCCTTCCTCGCCTTAGAGGAGTCGTTGTTTTGTACCCAATATAATGAGCTAACCACTCCGATTTCTTTAATTGTTAATTGGCCTTGTTTTAGGGGAGTCCACCGTGTCACTTTCGCTTTGGCAGCAATGTCTTGCCCGATTGCAGGATGAATTACCTGCCACAGAATTCAGTATGTGGATACGCCCCCTTCAGGCAGAGCTAAGTGGTAACACTCTGGCACTTTATGCCCCAAATCGGTTTGTTCTGGATTGGGTAAGAGAGAAGTATATCAACAACATCAACGGGTTGTTGAATGACTTCTGTGGAGCAGAAGTACCATTATTACGTTTTGAAGTTGGCAATAAACCCATTTCTCAAAATGATAGCCCGCCACAAAGGGTTGTTGCTCACACGCCGGTTGCACCTACGCCACAAAACACATCAGTACGCCCTAGTTGGGATAACACTGCGGTACAACCAGAACTATCTTATCGCTCTAATGTTAACCCAAAACATACTTTTGATAACTTTGTTGAAGGTAAATCCAACCAACTTGCTCGCGCTGCTGCAAGACAGGTAGCGGATAATCCCGGCGGTGCTTATAACCCACTATTTCTTTATGGTGGCACAGGTTTGGGTAAAACCCATCTATTACATGCCGTAGGCAACAGTATTATGGCACGTAAGGCGAATGCCAAGGTGGTTTATATGCATTCTGAACGTTTCGTTCAGGATATGGTCAAAGCATTACAAAATAATGCAATAGAAGAGTTCAAACGCTATTACCGTTCTGTAGACGCATTATTGATCGATGATATTCAGTTTTTTGCCAATAAAGAACGTTCTCAAGAAGAGTTCTTCCATACATTCAATGCATTACTGGAAGGTAATCAACAGATTATTCTGACATCAGATCGCTATCCAAAAGAGATCAATGGGGTAGAAGATCGGTTAAAATCCCGTTTTGGCTGGGGGTTAACCGTTGCCATTGAACCACCAGAACTCGAAACTCGTGTCGCTATCTTGATGAAAAAGGCAGACGAAAACGAAATCCAGTTGCCTGGAGAAGTTGCTTTCTTTATAGCTAAACGTCTGCGTTCTAATGTCCGTGAACTCGAAGGGGCATTGAACAGGGTAATAGCGAATGCCAATTTTACCGGTCGAGCGATTACTATTGATTTTGTACGTGAAGCATTACGTGACTTATTAGCACTGCAAGAAAAACTGGTTACCATTGATAATATTCAGAAAACAGTCGCTGAGTATTATAAAATCAAGGTGGCCGATTTACTTTCCAAACGGCGCTCCCGTTCCGTTGCCCGTCCAAGGCAAATGGCAATGGCGCTGGCAAAAGAGTTAACCAACCACAGCTTGCCTGAAATCGGGGATGCCTTTGGTGGACGTGACCACACAACTGTGTTGCATGCTTGTCGTAAGATCGAGCAACTGCGTGAAGAAAGTCACGACATCAAAGAGGATTTTTCTAACTTAATCAGAACATTGTCTTCCTAGTGCTATGAAATTTATCATTGAACGCGAGCAATTGTTAAAACCACTGCAACAGGTCAGTAGCCCGCTGAGTGGGCGCCCTACTCTGCCTATCCTTGGTAACTTATTACTACAGGTTACAGAAGGTTCCCTGTTGCTGACCGGCACAGATTTAGAAATGGAAATGATGGCAAGAGTCACGCTTTCATCGCCACACGCAGAAGGTGCAACCACGGTACCGGCGCGTAAATTCTTTGATATCTGGCGAGGTTTGCCAGATGGGGCCGAAATCAGTGTAGAACTGGATGGCGACCGCTTATTGGTGCGTTCTGGCCGCAGCCGTTTCTCGCTCTCCACATTGCCTGCATCTGATTTTCCAAATCTCGATGACTGGCAAAGTGAAGTGGAGTTTTCACTGCCCCAAGCCACACTGAAACGCCTTATTGAATCAACTCAATTCTCAATGGCTCACCAGGATGTCCGCTATTATCTCAACGGTATGTTGTTTGAAACCGAAGGAGAAGAGTTGCGTACAGTTGCAACCGATGGTCACCGTCTGGCAGTCTGTTCTATGGGAATTGGTCAAAAGTTACCTTCCCATTCGGTTATCGTGCCACGTAAAGGCGTGATTGAACTCATGAGATTGCTGGATGGCGGCGATACTCCGCTACAGTTACAAATCGGCAGTAACAATATTCGCGCCCACGTTGGCGACTTTATTTTTACTTCTAAATTGGTGGATGGACGTTTCCCTGATTATCGCCGCGTATTGCCAAAGAACCCGGATAAAACCTTGGAAGCTAATTGCGATATGCTGAAACAGGCTTTTTCACGCGCAGCAATTCTCTCTAACGAGAAATTCCGCGGAGTTCGCCTCTATTTCAGTGAGAACCAGCTAAAAATCACAGCCAATAATCCTGAGCAGGAAGAAGCCGAAGAGATTGTCGATGTCAGCTACCAAGGTACTGAAATGGAAATAGGCTTTAATGTCAGTTACGTGCTAGATGTACTTAATACATTAAGATGTGAAGAGGTTCGTTTATTACTGACTGATGCTATTTCCAGTGTTCAGATAGAAGACTGCGCCAGCCACAATGCGGCTTATGTCGTGATGCCAATGCGCCTGTAACCGGATTTATATTTCAGGTATATGACTCTCACGCGTTTACTTATCCGCGATTTTCGTAATATCGCCGCCGCTGATTTGCCTCTGGCTACCGGATTTAACTTTCTGGTTGGACTTAATGGCAGCGGCAAAACCAGCGTACTGGAAGCGATTTATACGCTAGGTCACGGACGTGCTTTTCGTAGCATTCAGACAGGGCGGATAATTCGTCACGACTGTGATGAATTTGTTCTACATGGGCGGTTAAGACAACAAGAGAACGAGCGAGAGCGATCTATCGGTCTGAGTAAAAACCGTCATGGCGACAGTAAAGTCAGAATTGATGGTAGTGATGGCTGGAAAATTGCCGAACTAGCTAAGATGTTACCTATGCAGCTTATTACTCCAGAAGGGTTTACCCTGTTAAATGGCGGGCCAAAGTATCGACGGGCCTTTATTGACTGGGGTTGCTTTCACAATGAGCCACGCTTTTTTTCCGCATGGGTAAACTTAAAACGGCTACTCAAACAACGCAACGCAGCACTACGACAAGTTACTCGCTACAACCAGATACGGCCTTGGGATCAGGAATTGGTACCACTCGCTAACCAAATAAATCAGTGGCGTGGTGAATATGTTACAAACATCACTCAGGATATTACGGACACCTGTAAGCAATTCTTACCCGAATTTACATTAAGTTTCTCTTTCCAACAGGGATGGGATAAAGAGAGTGATTATGCTGAATTACTGGAGCGCCAATTTGAGCGCGACAGAACATTAACCTATACAGCTTCCGGCCCACATAAGGCAGATCTGCGCATTCGTGCGGAAGGAACGCCAGTAGAAGATATGCTATCCCGCGGTCAATTAAAGTTACTGATGTGCGCACTGCGGCTAGCACAGGGTGAATATTTCACCCGACAGAGCGGACAACAATGTCTGTATCTGCTTGATGATTTTGCCTCCGAACTGGATACCGGCCGCCGTCAGTTGCTGGCCGCTCGTCTAAAATCCACGCAAGCTCAGGTATTTGTCAGTGCGATAAATTCCGATCAAATAACAGACATGCTTGATGGAAACAGCAAGATGTTTCGCGTGGAAAATGGCAAAATAGAGGTTCAACCACAGGATTAAAAATGAGCGAGAAACGTTGATGTCGAATACATATGACTCCTCAAGTATCAAGGTATTAAAAGGGCTGGATGCGGTGCGTAAACGTCCGGGCATGTATATCGGTGATACAGACGATGGTACCGGCTTACACCACATGGTCTTCGAGGTTGTCGACAACGCTATCGACGAAGCCCTCGCAGGTCATTGTAATGAAGTTATCGTTACTATTCATGCTGATAACTCAGTCTCCGTACAGGATGATGGCCGCGGTATTCCTACCGGCATACACGAAGAAGAAGGTGTTTCAGCAGCCGAAGTTATTATGACCGTGCTGCATGCAGGGGGTAAATTCGATGATAACTCTTATAAAGTCTCCGGCGGTTTGCACGGCGTAGGGGTTTCTGTTGTTAACGCCTTGTCTGAAAAGCTGGAGTTGGTTATCCGCCGTGACGGCAAAGTTCATGAACAGACTTATCACCTTGGCGTACCACAAAGCCCACTGAAAGTCGTTGGAGAAACGGAACAGACAGGGACTCGCGTCCGTTTCTGGCCGAGCATGGATACTTTCCGTAATAATACAGAATTCCAGCACGACATTTTGGCTAAACGCCTGCGTGAATTATCCTTCTTGAATTCCGGTGTATCTATCCGCCTCATTGATAAGCGCACTAATATAGAAGACCACTTCCATTATGAGGGTGGAATTAAAGCGTTTGTTGAGTTCCTAAATAAAAACAAAACCCCCATTCATCCAAATGTTTTCTATTTTTCTACAGAAAAAGATGGCATCGGCGTTGAAATTTCAATGCAATGGAATGATGGTTTCCAGGAAAATATTTACTGCTTCACCAATAATATCCCACAACGCGATGGAGGAACTCACTTAGTTGGTTTCCGTACTGCGATGACACGTACCCTTAATAGTTACATGGATAAAGAAGGGTACAACAAGAAATCCAAAGTCAGCGCGACTGGTGATGATGCTCGTGAAGGTTTAGTTGCCGTTATTTCCGTTAAAGTGCCTGATCCAAAATTCTCTTCTCAGACTAAAGACAAACTTGTCTCTTCCGAAGTAAAAACTGCGGTTGAAACGCTGATGAATGAAAAGCTGGTGGAATATCTACTGGAAAATCCAAACGACGCTAAAACTGTCGTCAGTAAAATTATTGATGCTGCTCGCGCTCGTGAAGCAGCTCGCAAAGCGCGTGAAATGACACGCCGTAAAGGGGCGCTGGATCTGGCTGGACTGCCAGGCAAATTGGCTGATTGTCAGGAACGTGATCCGGCACTCTCTGAACTCTACTTAGTGGAAGGAGACTCTGCGGGTGGCTCGGCAAAACAGGGACGTAACCGCAAAAATCAGGCAATTTTGCCGCTAAAAGGTAAAATCCTGAATGTCGAAAAAGCGCGTTTCGATAAAATGCTCTCTTCCCAGGAAGTGGCAACCCTGATCACCGCATTGGGCTGTGGTATTGGCCGTGACGAATACAATCCAGATAAACTGCGTTACCATAGCATTATCATCATGACGGATGCGGACGTCGATGGTTCTCATATTCGTACTCTATTGCTGACTTTCTTCTATCGTCAAATGCCAGAAATCATTGAACGCGGTCATGTGTTTATTGCTCAACCACCGTTGTATAAAGTCAAAAAAGGCAAACAAGAACAATACATTAAAGATGATGAAGCAATGGACGAGTACCAACTATCCATTGCACTGGATGGCGCCTCGCTTTACACCAATGAGCACGCACCAGCCCTGAGAGGCGAACCGCTGGAAAAATTGGTGACCGAATTTAATGGTGTTCAAAAAATCATTAAACGCATGGAACGTCTGTATCCGCTAAGTTTATTGAATAACCTAATTTATCATCCAAAGCTGACCGAAGAAGCATTGTCTGATAAGGCGAAAGTTGAAGAATGGATTGAAATGCTGGTCGCTCGTCTGAATGATAGCGAACAAAACGGCAGCAGCTACAGTTATCGCCTCCATGAAAATCGTGAGCGCCAAATGTACGAACCGGTTCTGTGTGTTCGTACACACGGTGTAGATACTGATTATCTATTGGACTTCGATTTTGTCCACGGCGGCGAATATCACCGTATCACTCAGCTAGGCGATAAACTTCGTAACTTGATTGAAGAAAGTGCTTATATCGAACGTGGCGAACGACGCCAACCAGTTAGCAGTTTTGAACAAGCGCTAAACTGGTTGACTAAAGAGTCTCGCCGTGGGTTGTCTATACAGCGCTATAAAGGCTTGGGAGAAATGAACCCTGAGCAGTTATGGGAAACTACCATGAACCCAGAAACTCGTCGCATGATGCGTGTGACAGTAAAAGATGCCATTGCAACTGACCAACTGTTTACAACTCTAATGGGTGATGCTGTTGAACCTCGCCGTGCATTTATCGAAGAAAATGCCCTGAAAGCAGCTAATATCGATATCTGATTGATATTATTATCAATTTAAAAAACGCTCATATTAATTCTCTATGAGTGTTTTTTTATCTGTTATTTATAGTCAATAAAGTGTAATTTATTTAATGTTTCTGTAAAACATCACTTAAATATAATCTAAGGGTATAATATGGCAGACATGATTTACATGACTATAAAGGGAAAAAAACAGGGATTAATATCTGCTGGATGTTCTTCTGTTGATTCTATTGGTAATAAATATCAAGCAAACCACTTTGATCAGATATTAGTTTATACCCTATGGATTTCAAGTTGCATCGCGGCGGCAAGGGAGTGAATCCCCGGGAACATAGCAAACTATGTGACCGGGGTGAGCGAGTGCAGCCAACAAAGAGGCAGCTTAAAAGATGACGGGTATATAGCTTAAGCCATGCGATAACACAGACTCAAAATGTCGATCATCAACCCATTATTATCCAAAAACCTATCGACAAATCATCACCATTACTCGGTGTTGCTATTTCTGAGAATGAGTCTCTTGAATACTCTATTGATTTTTACCGAACTAACTCAAATGGTGCTCAAGAACGTTATTACAATATAAAGATCACTGGCGCCACAATCACTGAAATAAGTGTCTTACATCCACATTCATTGAATCATAATGAGCTTCCACCACAGGAAAGTATTTCGTTAAAATATACAAACATTACCTGGAATCACCTTATCGCAGGTACTGGCGGTTATAGTATTTGGGATGACAGAATTTATTAAATAATCAAAACAAGGCGTTTTAATTTAACGCCTTGTTTCATTGACGAACTTTCTTGGTAGAACCAAAGCATATAAAATAGAAAACATCACACTACCTACTCTAATTACCTCACTATTTAAATTAATAAACATTGATATAATTTCATGATAACCATCATATTTAACAATAAACAATTGAGCAGTTCCAAACATGACTATTATAAAGAATGAAAAAACAGATAGAATATAACTCCCTCTTTTCTCTATAATAACTTTAACAATAAGAAGTAAAAATAATATTACCAAAGATAAAAAATAGTACAGTAAAATATCTTACCAAGTAGATTGAGTGGAAACTGTAACATCTATATAGTCCATCATTATTTTTCACCAGTAATTTATTGTCAACATTTAAACTTCCTTGGGAACATCATCATGACTAAAATTGAAAATATCACCGCACTTACTCTTATTACCTCATCATTTAAATTCAAAAATATAAATGGTGGAATCAAGGAATAACTAAATTTAGATATAATTAATTGATCTGTACAAAAAGAAAATAAAAACAAAAGATTAATTATAAATAGAGAAATACTCTTTTTACTTTCCGTGTATTTTTTAATAAATAAAAAAACATAGAAAAATTATTATAAATAAAAAATATAATAAAAGATCCATATCAGATGATTGAGTAGATATAATTAGTTCCTGACCCATATTATTTGGCTAATATAACGAGAAGATAACGTCCTTGCCAACTCCCTTAATTCTCTAACCTTTAAAGCTAGTAGTTTATCTTGTTCCATTCCTACCATCTCCATAAAAACGATTCACTATACATTTGGATAGAAGATCATAAATATAGATTATGAATATAACAAAAATAAACCAATAAAGAAACAATGAACAGAACTATATGGATAAATCCACCCGAATAACGAGTGGATTTTCACACAAACAAATATATTAAAATAATTAAACCAAGATACGCAGCATACGACGCAGAGGCTCTGCTGCTCCCCACAACAATTGGTCACCGACAGTAAAAGCAGACAAATACTCTGGGCCCATATTCAGTTTACGTAAACGTCCTACAGGAGTATTCAAAGTTCCCGTTACCGCCGCCGGGGTTAATTCGCGCATACTTAATTCGCGATCATTTGGAATAACACGAACCCAGTCATTATGCACAGCCAGTAATTGCTCAATTTCAGGAATCGAAATATCTTTTTTCAATTTCAGAGTAAATGCCTGACTATGGCAACGCAGCGCCCCAATACGTACACACAAGCCATCCACGGTAATGATGTTATTACCGGTATTCAGAATCTTGTTGGTTTCTGCCTGACCTTTCCACTCTTCACGGCTTTGGCCATTATCAAGTTGTTTATCAATCCACGGAATCAAACTACCTGCCAACGGTACGCCAAATTGCTCAGTTGACATAACTCCACTACGGGTGAAATCCGTTACTTTTCTTTCAATATCCAGAATAGCCGATGCCGGATCTTGCAGCTCTTTTGCTACCTGAGTATGTAGAGCTCCCATCTGAACCAGAAGTTCACGCATATGACGAGCGCCCGCACCAGAAGCTGCCTGATAAGTTGCAACAGAAGCCCATTCAACCAAATTATTAGCAAACAAACCGCCCAAAGACATCAGCATTAGGCTAACGGTACAATTACCACCAACAAAAGTTTTTATGCCTTCATTAAGACCTTGCTGAATATGCGCATGGTTAACTGGATCAAGAATAATGATGGAATCATCATTCATACGCAGTGCTGACGCCGCATCAATCCAATATCCCTGCCAACCCGTTGCTCTTAACTTTGGATAAATCTCATTAGTATAATCTCCCCCCTGACAGCTAATAATAATATCCAAAGCACCAAGAGCTTCGATATCGAAAGCATTCTGTAACGTACCTTGCTGACCAGTAAAATCAGGTGCTGGCTGTCCGTGTTGTGATGTCGAGAAGAATACCGGACGAATAACATCAAAATCCCGCTCTTCAATCATACGCTGCATTAATACTGAGCCGACCATCCCGCGCCAGCCGATAAAGCCCACATTTTTCATCATTATTGTCCTACTTCGGTGAGTGTTGATTCAGTGATTCTGATTACACCAAAGCTGACAAAATATGACCAAGGACGCAAGTGAATTTATTAACTAATTCACAAGATATTTAGCAACGTAGCTAGCAGCAAGATATATAACAAATCTGGCATCTGAGTAAGAAGCCACCGGCTGGTGGCAAATATTTACAATTAACTTTTAATTTCAAGTCACATTCAATTGAGTTTTAGTTTTTTCTTTGGGATGCGGCTTAACACTTATTACTTCACCAGGTTTGGAAATAAAGCGGACAAACGTTTCATGGCTAACGAAAGTTGCACCACAATTGATGTTTTGACATTGATTATAACGTTCTTTTGTATGGCTGGAATGCTCAAAGCTACTGCGTGCATGAGCCGCTTTACCACAAAGAGGACACTTGATCATATTTTCTTACCCTTAACTAAAACATGAACTCTCATAATGTGAACAATATAGCAATGAGATCTCACTTAAAGAACAATTATTTCATATCGAGATCATCAATTTTTAATTCCAGAGTCAGTGCTGTTGTAAAACCACCACCAGATCCATTCACCGTGTGAGTGACTGTCGTTAATGTCCATTCGGCAGCATCTATTTCTGGTTTAAAACCGGTAACCTTGATTGGTATTTCAGGGTAGAGATCTGCACGCCCCTGAGCCAGTTGAATCGAAAACGTCGCTGCTCCACGTTGCATTTTTTCCCAGGCAACCTTGGCTGCACGTTTAGCACTAGCCTCATCAGCATAAGTACGAGAAAGCTCTAATACGTTATCTTTGCTACCGATCAAATAAGATTTTAATTTATCAGCATTTTCCTGATTTTTTCGTTCAACGGTTAAGGTATGTTTTTTCTCCGGTTTACGGACATCCAACCAGTTTGCTACCACGCCGGTATAAGCCTCACGATCGGACAGAGTAAAATTGTGGTTGTCACCTGACCGACGTGTAATCACTAATGCAGGGATAACCGCACCACTGGCTGTTTTGTTCTGTCCTTGCCGAATAAATATCAACTTACCATTTTTTACTGAAGCAATCGCCCCTTCCTGCCTTGCCAAGCGAGTGAGAAAACTACCATCAGACTCATTCGTCTGATCAATATGGTTAATCAATATTTTCGCTATATCTTGATGTAAATCGGCGGTAAGCCTATTCCTTGCAGCAATAGTGCGAACAATATCACCTATCGTTTTCTTATGATAAGACTCTTCACGTCTCATATTGAGAGATTCACGGAAATCAGCACTACGGGCACGAATCGTTAATTTGTCCGGAGCTCCACTGTGGCCAATTTCATCCACAGTAAAACGTCCTTTACTAATCAGTGGCTGATCACGCCATCCCAACGCCAATGAAATCACATTACCTCTGGAAGGTAACACCAAACTTCCATCTGCATCATCCAGTTCAATATCAAGCTGGTCGGCTTCAAAGCCTCGATTATCTGTCATCGTTAGTGACATCAGGCGCGATTGAATGCGCCCGCTGATATCTTTATTATCAATTTCCAAAAGAAATGCCGGTGCACCACCTTTTTCGGAACCTCTGCCAAATTTAGACGTCATGATCATACCTCTTTGACTCTATCTGACAAATTGTCTGTAAGCATAGAGAATTGTCCCTGAAGATCACCGAACATTTCAATTAGAGAACTATCTACTCGCTTCAATGTCAACGTGAAATCAATTTTGCGGGCAGAACCATTCGACATAAATTCAGTTTTTGTCTGGTCGATACTCTCAATGACAAACATACCGTAAACCGTGCCGCTGCCATCTATAAAAGACCAAGCCTTACCGCTGTCAGCCATAACTTGTAGTACCGTCAATGATAAACGGCCACCAGTAATTTCTGGATATAACGAACCGGAAAGTGTCATTGTGTCGTTATCCGGCCCCAGAAATTGCCAGGCAGGCCGCACCCCGATACGGCTATTAAAAGCATGTCGCCATGACTGAGTATATTGCATACTCTGGTATGGCGTGGTTTTCAACATAAAAACAAATAAACCCAGTGCAGCCATCATAATTAGAATTCTCCTCTATCAGAGAATGAACTGCGTAAACGAGCCTGCTGTTTACGTTCCCGATCATCCAATTCGCGCCTAACCGCTGCTGCAATATCCTGCGCAGATTGCCCCGGCGCACCATAGATATTTATATGATAGACCGGCGATTCACTGCGGTATTCAACCACCTGACGTTTGTCCGTTTTCTTTTCCTGAATCTGCGGATAAGCATGAACCGGTAAACTCTGAACATGCAATGGCGCTGTTCTGGCTGCGGTAGAAGGCGCCATTACGCTTAAAGAAAATGCCGCAGCGGCAGCAAGTTTAGCAGTCTGTCGTCTGCTAATAACATTAACAGGGCCAGTGACAATCTCTGGTCCATATTCACCAACAATACCAAATCGACCAGCCGGAATAATGCCCCCTTTGTCATGTTTGGGCAGAACCGAACTGACATTAGGACTTACATTATTATTGGCGTCTTTTGAAATATCCTCCTTTGACCGCATCCAGTCAGGGAGATACTCAGACAATGAAGTCAGTTTCTTTTTCAGGGCTTCCCACTTTTCATTAATCCCCTCCAATAAACTGTTAACTATCGCTGTGCCAACCTCTTTAAATTTACTGGGTAGACTCATTACGTCAGTAATAATTTCATTCCATTTGTCCGAGATAGATATTTTAATATTCTCCCAGACATCCAATGTATTCTGCTTAACTAATTCCCAGGCATTACTGATACTAGTTTTAATATTTTCCCACGTTTGCAGAACACTCTGTTTAATGGATTCCCATTTCTCACTTAGGCTAATTTTAATATTTTCCCAAAGCTGAGAAAATTTCGGCCCCAATGTTTCCCAATTTTGCCAAATATAAACAGCGGCCATAGCAATTATACCAATAATGGCGAGGATTGGATTAGCCATCATCAGACGACCAACTATCATCATGGTGCTACCCAACATTTTTAGAGCATTCCCGACCAATCCAAGAGCTCTCACACCAGTACTACCAAAGAAAGTAAGACTATATTTCGCTACAGCTAATGGAAGCAATATCGAAGCGATCGCCTGTGCCAATGCGCCAAACACAGTTAACATGCCTCCGACTACCACCGTAATAGTCGCAAGCGTTGCAGCCAAGCGTGGGTTGGCTTCCATCCACTCACTTACTTTATTGACTACATTTGTTACTTGCTGGGTGACTTCTCTTGCGGGACCTTCTACACCAGAAAACATCTGAACGCCTAGATCACTCCAAGCGGCATTAAGCTTTTGGATATCACCAGTAAGACTATTCGTCATTGCAGATGCAACTTTTTGAGATTCACCTTGAGCACTTTTTAGTTCAGCGATAAAAGATTGCAATCCTCCTTGTCCTGCCTGATTCGCCAACACATCTAGAGCAGGAGCAGACTTTTCACCACCAATTGCTGTGAAATAACTCGTACGTTGTTTACTGCTCATTGAGCGGGTTTTATCATCTAGTTCAACGAGAATATCAGGTAACTGCCGTAAATTACCTTTAGCATCACGAGTTTTAATATCTAGTTGTTTCAATGCGACAGCAGCAGCTTTAGGTGGTTCAGCCAACCGGCTTAGCACACTACTCAGAGCCTCTCCAGCTTCACTTCCCTTGATATTGGCATCACTTAGCTTTCTTGTAGCAGCCGCAACGGTTTCAATATCAACCCCCAAAGAAGTAGCCGCTGGAGCGACAGATTTCATGGTATCACCCAATCCCGCCAACGTTGTTTTTGAACCAATAAACGTTGCCGTCAAAACATCACTAACATGCCCCATCTCCTTGGATTGTAATTTAAACCCTTCCAGTACCTCAGTGCTAATATCAACCACATTGGCAAAATCTGTACCACTTGCCTGCGACATTAGTACCGCGCCTGGCATCACATTCTTTATCTGGTCAGGAGAATAACCCTTAGAGGCATAAAGGCTCTGTCCCTGTGCAATCTGGCTGGCAGGAATCCCTGTACTTTTACTCAACTCACGACTTTGATTGAGCAACATAGTGTATTCAGGAGAATTTTTTTCAATATTAGTTTGTGCCTGAATTTTGGACATTTGAGCACTGAGATCATAACCCGGCATCAGAAAGTTTTTACTGGTTGTCAGTATCTTACTACCGGCTGATTTTGCACTAACACCATATTGGCTAATGCGGTCACGAAGCTCTTTGATTTTGCTATAACGACCTTCACCGCGATTTTCTTCCTTTTTGTTACTGGTATGCGCAGTTTCCTGCGCATATTCAGGAGCAGAATAAGGTTTAATTGCTTCATAAGTCTGATTTAATCGCTTGAATTCATCACGATTTTGCCGGAGAGAATCCGCCAACCTTTTATTATTTCGCTGGGCAGATTTCAAGGCGTTGGTCAGCTTATTAACGGACTGTATTACCAATTTAAGCTGTGACTGTGTATTACTCATTTTCTGCACCACTTCGTAAGATGGCCCGATGTCGCCAGTCCAGTAATTCCGGTAGTGACATTTCATCTGTCACTGCCGGAGACCAGTGGAAAACGGTGGCAATATCTGCCACCAATTCATCTACGGTTAGTCGGTCTGGAAACCGGACTTCGCCGACTTCGGTAACAAAAAATTGACCACCTCAACACTGAGATTAATCAGATCGCCGGGTGTCATTGACAACAGATCGCTTTTAGTGAGCGCTGGTGTGGTAACACGTGGTAAAACCAAAATCATTGAATCCACATCCATCTCCAGCAAAGCCTGTAGCCGAGCACCACGCAACGCGCCACTGTTCGGTTTACGCACCACCACCTCAGTGATGTTGCTACTACCACGTGCAAGCGGTTCTTCTAATACGATTGTGCGCTGCTCGTCGTTTTGAGTAATTAGTGTTTCTGTCATGGTTCAACCTTGTTTATCCGATTAGATTAAAGACCCATAGCGCGACGGTGATCTGCCAAGCGATCTTCACCATTAACGACTTCAACCATGTTAACGGTATCCACTTCAATCAGAACTTCACCATCCCATGTCAATTTGAAATAGGTGTTTTTAGCACTGATTTTGGTCTGAGTATTATCACCCTGCTTATAGGTACCGTGGTCAAACTCATGGAAACGGCCGCGCATCACGATTTCAACAGCAATCACATCGCTGGTATCATCGCGCTGGCAGGAGCCTGCAAAGCGCAACATTACGCCATCGGCTTTGGTCAGCCCCCATTGCCGATAATGTTGAGCTTCCATACCACCTAGAGTAAATTCAACGTCCAATGCACCTTCATCCAAGCCTAAGTCCACGGTTGCGCTACCGTTCATACCACCACCACGATAGGTTTCCAGTTTACGACTCAGCTTAGGTAGAGTAAGTTCTTCCACTATTCCCTGATAACTATTGCCATCATTAAACAAGTTCAGGAATTTAAGTTTGCGAGGTAATGCCATCTGTGTCCCCTTAGCCGTTTATGCTTTTCGCGAAATCCATCAGGTAACGATCTGTAATACGCTGGCGTAACATCATGTTTTCCAGTGGTGGTACAGGTGTATAGTCGTAATCGAGGGTCAATTTACCCGCTTTCAAGGTGTCTTTATCATTGGCGTTTTCGTCATACCAGCATTGACCGTCAATAATGTAGCCCCCAGATTTCAATTCACGGAACTTAGCATTGATACCTTCGATAATGTCTCGTACGAGTGAAGGAGTTAGTGGCTTATCGATTGCCCACATATGTGCTTCCGCCATAGTGTCAGCCAATACTTGGGCAGTACGAGTGTAACTTTCGAACTGGAACAATGGATCATCAGCGCAGGTACGGGAACCCCAGAAACGGAAGCCATTTTTACGGATAAGTGTCGTAATACCATTTTGGTTTAGCAGGCCTGAATCTGTTGCTGGATCTTGAAGATCCCAGAATACGTCTGCTGAAAGACCGGTCACACCATTGACACCGATGTTCGACAGTGTTTTGTGCCAACCTGTTTCTTCATCAATTTTTGCACGCAAGCCCAGTGCACGAGCAGTCGCGTAGGCGATAGTTTCCTTATTAGAAACAGTGTCCCAACTTAAGAAATCAGGCCAAATTAGCATTAATTCGCGCTGACTGAAGTTTTTGCGATATTCGATAACTTCTGAGATAGTTTTACTACCATAGGCGCTGATATAAGCCATTGCTCTCAGTTTTTGCGCAATACTCGCCAACTCAACAGCAACAGCCTTCGTATCCAGCCCAGGAACCCCCAGAATACGCGGCTTCACACCTAATTGGCTTTGTGCTGCCAACAGTGCCTGTATACCGGTTTTCTTACCTTCATTAGTTGTAGTACCAATGATGTTGCTGGTAGTTTGCTCTTCCGTTTCACCTTGTGCTACACGGACAACAACAGTAACGGGTTTAGACTGGTCTGAGATAGCTTTGAGTGCCTGAGGCAATGTACCGGTTTTACCAGCTTTGCCAATGGCGAGTGAAACATCAGTAATCAAGACCGGAGTATTTAGTGGGAAAGTTTTTTCGTCTGCTTCAGGACCAGTACACACCATACCAACAATAGCGGTGCTAACTGTGGTAATGGTACGCGTACCTTCATTAATTTCCTGTACACGGACGCCGTGATGATAATCTTGTGCCATATTAGCGGTTCTCCTGTTAAGGTGTCCCGCTATGTTGAAGTATCCGAATTATTAAATCATTCGATGGGAAATGTGTGAGAGATGATACAAATCAGGTTGCTTAATTTATTATTTTTTCTAATTATTTGTACTTCATAGATAGTGGAAAAAGAAACCTCTATAAATCAATATCTGTTTCTTCTGGCGTTAACTTTTAGCTCTGTTCATTGATTATTTTTTCACAGATTTTTCCTACAAAAATAGATGATAATTTATACACATCAACGCATTTCTCTGTAAACCACAGTTCTGGTCATTTATTAACACCTGAATATAACCAATCTTCGCCATATATCCCCCTACTTAGAACCAATACGAAACTATTCTTTCAGAAATTTCACGGATTAGTGAGTTTTGAAAAATCTTGGTTTGATAGAAACAGTGAATTTGGCTCAGGGAGCAGTGCCGAATAGCCGGAAAGTGAATGGCAAAGTTCTGACTGAAGATATCAATATTACGTCTCAGGATATTTTTCATGGGCAGGCGGTTTATTTGGGTGATAAGGCAAATTTGGATAACTACAAAATACCAGGGATTTATTTCCAAGATTACAATATTTATGCCCAAAATGGTGCTAACTACCCTGAATTGCTTGCTGGTTCACTTGTCGTTTTACAAGCTGCTGGGATCATTCAACGTTATTTTGTTTATAACAGCAGTCGGGTATATACGCGCAGCCAATATCATAATTTACCGTGGACACCTTGGGCCCAAGAATATAACACGCTCAATAAACCCACTGCGTCGGATATTCTGAGTGAACCACGCTATACCACCACAATTGATCTTACTGGTCTAAGTACTGACCGCTATTATCCGGTTTGGTGGGGTTTCCCACCTAATGTCGGAGCGAATTCTTGGTTAACTCTTCATAGGCCCTATCCATATGATGCAGAAAAAAAACCATTCGGTGAGGGTGTGACACACATTGCAGGATTACTTGCACAAATAGAAGGGGGAGAGCATCTGTGGGGGGGTGATGCACAATATTTGAATATTAAACGCATAAATCAAACCTATCGTAAAACGATAAAAGCAATCCACTACGCCATGATAAGCATCGCTAGACCTGTTGACGGCAAATATCCTCTCTATGGTGATGTTAAATCTGGTGACGTTGTAAGTTGTTATGTTTATAGTGGTTGTTATTTACGTGGTGGTTTAACCTATTTTACGACCAATAATTTCCAACCAATTCGTTATTCACGTGAAGAAGGCGAGGTTGAAATATATCAGTGGTCAAGTGCAGATCTTAAGCGTGAAATGAAGTGGATGGTGAAATCATTAGCCATCAATGATCCATTATTAGGTGAAGAATATCCTGATAATTCAATACCTTATTCTCTAGATTATGATACACGTTATCAAAATAAACCATAATGAGGATATATGATAATATTAAACAAACTAATAGACAAAAATGGCTATGAATATGTTAATGTGCCAGCTGAAGCCCATCAATTAATCTCAATGGGGTTCAGTGATCAAGAGGCTAAGGCATTATATCAGCAGGCCATTATCGAACAGAAAAGTAAGGATGATCATCGCCAACGATATTACTTACTGGAACAAGCAGCTATTAAAATGGCACCATTGCAAGATGCTATTGATTTAGGTATTGCTACTGATAACGAAATAACAAAGTTGATGGAATGGAAAAAATATCGCGTCGCGTTAAATCGAATGGATTCCACAGCACAAAATATTGAATGGCCAGAGTTGCCAGAATAAAATAAATAATTTTTCTGGCAATGATAACTTATTATTTTAATTAAAATTCAATATTACTCTCTATAAATAGCCAACCCAATTTAGTTGGCTATTTATATGATCTTTAATTTATGTCTACTCTATACTTTAAGTATTACCACTGATTGTAAAATCATCATATTTTCTTGCGGACAAATACTGGCTTGTAGTTTTTTATTGACAGTGATTTTTATGGGCTACCAGAAAACATTGAATGTTACTGGTTAAATTACAAGAAAAAACAATGAAGTATAAATACATAAGATTATGAAATTAATTGCTAGTTTTTCTTTTTAAGAATTAAACGCGCTCTCTGAAAGATCTGTTAATGAGTTTTATATAAAAATGGTTTTAGAAACGATAAATACTTACAAATTAGTTTATAAGTCTTAAATCTACGGCCTGAAAAACAGGCCGTTATTATTTATTCTGGTTTTTCAGGCCAATTAATATTATCTGGCGCTGATGAAATATCAATACGACTCAGTAATACTAAATACTTTTTCCAATCTAACAACAATAACTTTTCTTTTTCTGAGGCCAAATTAATATCCACAGCATGTTGTAATAATGTAACTATTTCATTCGCTTGTCGTAATAGTGCTACCCGCTTCTGCTCTGCCTGTTTAATCTGACTATCCTTTATAGCATATTTGTCAGTTACCCACTGTTTACCATCCCATTTATCAAAATCAGTGGCAGGTTGTTTGAATGTCAGAGATTCTGGTGGTTCACCTAACGAAGTAATTTCATATTGTGCTAGGGTTTGCGTGTTATAAACTATTTTTCCTCGGTGATCAGGTACTATTTGCCAACAACTTTTATCTTCACTGCGGCAAATAGCCATATCATCAGAATCTGGAAGTTCTGGTGCATTTGGATAGGAATTGGCAGGAAGTCCCACTCCTTCCATTAGATATTCTGGTCTAGCGCCAATAAATTCTCTGGAATAAGGTTCTGCATGGTAGATTATCAACCAGCCAGCCTTGGTTGCTAATCCATTATTTCCTAATATTGCGGTTTCTGGTTCTAGGGAATATTTTTGTTTCTGTGTTGTCATTACGCTGCTCTCACTATGTAGTTAAATGCGATATTACGGGGACGTACTCTAAATGTAGATAACGAAACTGAACCATAAGGATTTAATGGAGTCGAAAAATATTGTCCGCTCCCGAGTTCTATTTCCTCAAAATCACTAGCCATAATTTCTGATGGATAATTACTTGAAAAACGATTAATAGGAGGAGATACCAGTAGTCCTATATTTTCAGAGGCTGCATGGGTGTAAAGATTAGGTAACTTTGTTGAATTCTGATGAGATAATATCTCCCGCCCAGAATCAATACTTCTCCCATTATCCCAACCTCGAATAAATTCACCACGTAGATCAGGGAGTGTACCAGAGGGATATGCTTCCCCTAATTTAGGGTATATAGATTTGTCAAACTGCTGACCACTACAAATAAGATAACCTGCTGGTGCAGTTGACTTAGACCACGGCAGAGGAATACCAACAAGAATATCGTCCTCTGTTAATATTTTACGTTTCCCCCTGAAATTACCACTTTCATCGAAAGCGTAAGTAGAAATGCTAAATGCTTCTGAATAACCCCCATACTCGAAAGAAAGTCCACGAGCGTGTTGTGAGCTATCAACGCCAGGGTGAGCTATATGAATTGCTAATGCCCCTAGATTATCAATTCCATTAGGTCTTAAAAATCCCGAACGACCCAAATGACGTGAATTAGGATCATCATAATAGTTTGCGGTTTGAGTTAATATATAACCTGATGTTTTTGTATCCGTGTTTAACTGAATAAATCGACTGTCAGACTCTGATTTAGAATAATGCTCATTCGCTATTGCAACATAGCCGTTCTTTCGAGGGAGTTGAACAACATTTATATTTGAGGAGTCAGTCTCACGATATCCTATTGCACAAAAAGAATCTGCTTCATGAGAAGTGGTTTCTACGAAGACATATCGACCATCGCTCTTTGTTAGTGACAAATTGGAATAATTTCCACCTGTTTTAATATTGTGATTGCCTGATATGAGTGATTCAGTTGAGTCTTTAGGAAGAGCATTTTTCGCCAAATTCACCGTTTCTATCAAACCAAGGTTTTTAAAAATTCGCCAATCCGTGATAATTTCGATAATAATAGTCTCATATTGGTATTAGGCAGGGTTACATATGGCAAAGATTGGCTATGTTCGGGTGTCAACAAATGACCAAAACAGTGATTTACAACGAAACGCATTGACAAGTATAAATTGTGAGCAAATTTTTGAGGATAAAATTAGCGGAAAAACATCCAACAGACCAGGTTTAAAACGAGCCTTAAAACAACTTAAAAAAGGTGACACTCTAGTTGTTTGGAAACTGGATCGATTGGGGCGTAGTGTAAAAAATATGGTAACTTTAATTTCTGATTTAAGTGAACGCGGTGTTCATTTTCAAAGCTTGACTGATAGCATTGATACCAGCACTTCTATGGGGAGATTTTTCTTTCATGTTATGAGTGCACTGGCTGAGATGGAACGGGAATTAATCGTTGAAAGAACAAATGCAGGATTAATAGCTGCTCGTGCCCAAGGGAGAGTTGGTGGCAGGCCAGTGTCACTTTCATTCGTTGAACAACAACAAGCAGTAAGATTGTTAGCAAAAGGCCACACACGGAAACAGTTATCATTAATTTACAACACATCGTTATCTACAATATATAAATATTTTCCAGTAAATAAAGAAAATTGTCGATCAAATTAGTATTTGTAGTGCGGCTAGTTAAACGTTTAATTTTGTATTCGTAATACCCAAGTAATTGGTTCTTAATTTATGCAAAATATATCAAGTTTTTTTATCTATGCAAAAAAACTTCCGCCGCACTATACATATTATAAAGGAACAACGGAATAAGTTAACAATTAGCTATTACTGGCAAGAGAACTTATTGTGTATGAAATCCACTGCATCTGGAAGTTTTTGGGTAACGAATTGCCATCAGAGTAGGATTTACATGTCTAAGTAAATTAATTTACTTACACTTGAAAAGTATGTCAGTACCTGGAAACCACTAGGTAAACGCGACCAATAAAGTTGATTTCATTAATTGCACAATCAAAAGTTACGTCGTTATCACAAACCCGGATCTTACTAACTGGGATTTTTGTGATTTTTTTAATGCTATGCATACCTTCAATATCAATTAACCATAAACCATCCTGAACATCAGGTTCCTCTGTATCTAGCAAATACCAAGCGTTATTGTTATCTACAATCAGAGGTTTTTTTATTTCTTTAGCAATAAGTTGATTATCTAAGATCACTGGCTCGTCATTGTTCAGATTTCCACCAATCAATTTAACGCGTTGTATTGTTGGAATAATAATGTTTTTTAAAGATTCCTTTTTCTTTTCTCCATCGGGGAACATTTCTCCCCGTCCTGTGCTTAGCCATAACAATGAAGCATTGGTTTCAAGGCTGCATTGGATAACCCAGTCTGCTGGAAAGCTGTCCCTTAAATAACGGTTCGCCATTGTACTTTTAGACACACCTAAATGGTCGCTCAATGCTTGACGTGATTTAAACCCATATGCACTAACAAGGCGTTCGATAGCTTGTTTTCCTCCACTATCTGCACCCATTTTTATCTCAGTTACGTTTTTTTTCATTGAAAGTACAGTTTAGTGAATTTGCCGTTTCCACAAGGCTCTCTAATTAAGAGCTATAGTGATCCTAAATAACTTATTAGACCCAATAAGGGATATTGCATCATGGGCATTTAAATTTCAATCTATATACTTTGTGAAACTATGTCATCTAGATAAAGAGAAAAAATCTTCCAAACGATAAAATAAGAAAAACTTATTAATTACAATGGATTGTGATCGGAAAGAAACCTTTTTAACCATTAATTATTTCAATAAAAACAATAATTAATATATTAACACTATCAAATATAGTTCTCAAAAAAGATAAAAAACCACTTTAAATTTTTCTAATCAACGTGTACTGTTCTTATATACAGTTATGTTATACGGAGGTAAGTTTGTCAGTGGACTTTCTTATGGAATCAGTAATAGCGCAACGTATCAATTTTATAGCTAGAATGGCAACGAGCTGTGAGTGTAATCATGCTGAAGATAAAGAACTTGCTTTAGTTTGGATTGCTGAGTTGTCGACACCACTTGCAAAACAACTTATTAACCACCACGAAACGCTTGAAGAATAAATACGACAGATAAATGATATAAATGTGGAAATTCTGTATGATAAATAATCTAAAGTTTCTAAGTTGATAATGATTGCATTGGAAAATGAGCTGAAAAATAGATTTTCCCTATAAATTCAGTAAATTCTGCAAGATATGATCAATTATTAAATTAGCCACTGAAAAGTGGCTTCTTGCTCCTCATTTGTACTGTTTCCTTAACAATATTGTTTCATTGGTTCTCTCCCACTATTCAGCGCACCATAACACTTTAACTTAACAATATTGACTAAATTAGAGAGGGTATACCTAATGAAAATAATTGCACAGCAGAATGATACTGTTGATGCTTTATGCTGGCGTCATTATGGTCGGACTCAAGGCATGACAGAACAGGTACTGTTAGTTAACCCAGGTTTGGCTGAATACGGTGTAATCCTGCCACATGGCACAGAAGTTGAGATGCCGGAAATTATGACAGCTACAACGAAACCTATTTTGCAACTATGGGATTAAATATATCCATACTAATTTGATGTTTTTTAAACAGAATTATCACTCTATATCAGAGATTAAACGTATCTATTCTTCTGGCTAGATAAATAAAAAGTTGAACTGAAACGTTATACTTAATATATAGTCAAGCAACACAAATCTGAATTTTTTGAACTATTTGAGTCAAGCTTTAATAAAATAGCACAGATTACATAAGGGCCTTTCTCGGTTGCGAGAAGGGCTTTTTAATTTATGTTGTTACATTTTCTATTTTCAAGAAACTTGTTTTGTCTTTCTTACAATTCCTCTTTGATGTTGGCAACTGCCATTGCTGGCATTCTTTCATACATAAATCCACAACCACCAAATGGCATTTTTCCAAATATGGATACACAACTAACAGAACTTTTGCGCTTATTGCGTAACCTGATCAGAACTGGTGTTGTTACCGAGGTAGATACCACCCGGGGAGTGTGCCGGATTGCAACAGGCAATCTCGAAACTGACTGGCGGCCTTGGTTAACAATGCGAGCAGGTAATTCCCGAACTTGGTGGGCTCCCAGCCGTGGTGAGCAAGTTTTGCTGTTATCTGTTGGCGGTGAATTGACTACCTCCTTTGTATTGCCGGCTGTTTATTCTAATCAATTTCCGGAGCCATTGGCTGTTTCTGGAAAAACTATTGATACTGCTTTTGCTGATCAATTTCCATCAGCGTTGCCTGCTTCTGCGGAAGCTGTCCATATTGCCTTTCCTGATGGAGCAATAATGGAATATGAGCCAGCATTTAGTGCCTTAAAGGTAACAGGTATTAAGACTGCTGTAGTGCAGGCTTCAGATTCCATAACGCTTGAAGCAACAAATATCTCACTCAAAGCACTCAATTCAATCAAACTTGAAGCAATCAACTCTATCGAACTGACTTCAGTCAACAAAATCGATATGAAAACACTACAAGTCGGGATGAATGCATTGGAGGTAAAAGCTGGGGCAGCCAAAGGCATCACACTGCAAGCACCAGAGTTTACTGTAAAAGGAAAAACTAAGCTGGAAGGTGATGTTGAAAATACAGGCGGAAAACTCAGTTCTAACGGCGTAACCCTACATTCGCACCAACACACCGGCGTCATGGCAGGCGGTGCGACAACAGGAGGTCCAGTATAATGATGTACCTTGGAATGAACCGGCAAACCGGTCGTAGCCTGACGGATCTGGATCATGTACGTCAGTCTGTCAGCGACATCTTACTAACCCCCGTTGGTAGTCGTTTGGAACGGCGCACTTATGGCTCTCTACTACCCGAATTAATTGACTGGCCGCAGAATGCGTCTCTACGCCTGCAAATTATGGCAGCCACCTATACAGCTATTAGCCGCTGGGAACCACGAATTAATCTGACAGCTATCACCATAAATACCCAACAAGACGGCAAAATGACAGTAGATATATCTGGTCATTATCAGCTGTCCCCTGGGGGGTTTTCTCTATCAATCCCTGTGAGGTAAAACAATGCCGACCATTGATCTAAGCCAGTTGCCGCCACCTGATGTAGTCGAGCCGCTAGATTATGAAAGCCTGTTGGCTGAACGTAAAGCCAAATTAATATCTCTTTATCCTGAAGAACAACGGGATGCTATTACTCGAACATTGGAATTGGAATCCGAACCTCTGGTTAAGTTACTTGAGGAAAACGCTTACCGGGAATTGATATTGCGCCAACGGGTTAATGAAGCTGCTCGTGCAGTAATGTTGGCCTATGCAACCAATCGCGATTTAGACCAGCTAGGAGCGAACTATAACGTTACCCGGGCAGTTATGGAGCCTGATAGTACCTTCCGTGATCGCATCCAAAGAGCCTTCGAAGGGTTAAGTGTTGCAGGGCCAATAGGTGCGTATGAATATCATGCTCTTAAGGTTAATGAAAGTATTCATGCTAATAGAAATGAATACAAAGGTGAATATCAAACTGTTGCCGATGTTTCTGTTATCAGTCCATCTCCAGCCAATGTGACTGTGACTGTTTTGTCGCGGAAATGGAAATGGGAAAAAGATAAAGAAGACGAAGAAGATAAAGAATATAACGGTGTAGCTTCACAAGAGTTACTGGATAAAGTGATTGCGGCACTTAATGATGAAAACGTCAGACCAGTTGCTGATCGGGTAAAAGTTCAGTCAGCCAACATAGTGGAATATCAAATTGATGCTGTGCTTTATCTCTATCCGACACCTGAATCTGAACCTATCCGTAAATTGGCTCAACAAAATATGGATAAGTACGTGTTAGATCAACATAAATTGGGGAGAGATATTCGGTTATCCGCCATTTATGCTGCGCTGCATGTCGCAGGAGTACAGCAGGTAGAGCTGAGATCCCCGACGAAGGACATAACTCTGTGTAAAGATCAAGCTCCTTATTGTACTGGTGCAAAACTGGAAATAGGGAAAACACAAACTGCTGATTGTTCCAAACCAAATCCAGGTTTGATAGTGGGAGGTTCTGATGAATGACCGCCTGTTACCAACAGGTTCTACGGTTTTGGAGTTGGCTGCTGCTAAGGCGTGTTCGCAATTGCAGAATATTCCAGTACCACTTCGCCAACTCTGGAATCCTGATACTTGCCCTGAGGAGCTATTACCCTATCTAGCGTGGGCGTGGTCGGTTGATCGCTGGGACGAAAAGTGGTCGGTAAGCACTAAGCGTGACGTGATAAAAAACTCGCTGTTTCTGCACAAACATAAGGGAACCATTGGCGCCGTCCGTCGTGTGGTAGAACCGCTAGGTTATCTCATTCAAATAAAGGAATGGTGGCTGAACAACGAAACGCCGGGCACATTCCGGTTGGCGATAGGGGTACAAGAAAATGGGATCACCGAAGAAACTTTTTTAGAGCTGGAACGGCTAATTTCTGATGCCAAGCCTGTAAGTCGTCATTTGATAGGTTTGTCAATCAATCTGGATGTTAAAGGCGAATTTTATTGCGCTGCAACGAGTTATAGTGGAGATGACCTCACTGTTTACCAATATCTCCCTGACGTCATCACAACTAGCGACAATGCTCCTTTAGGGGCAGCAATTCATTTGATCGAGACAGATACATTGAGGGTTTCACCATGAAATACTTTGCAATTTTAACCAACCTGGGAGCGGCGAAACTGGCGAACGCCGCTGCTTTGGGAACAAAAGTCGATATTACTCACATGGCTGTTGGTGACGGTGGCGGTAAATTACCAGATCCTGACGTCAATCAGACAAAATTAGTTAATGAAAAGCGTCGTGCTGCAATTAATACATTAGGCGTTGATCCGGTAAACACCAACCAAATTATTGCTGAACAAATTATCCCTGAAAGTGAGGGTGGTTGGTGGATGCGTGAAATTGGTCTGTTTGACAGTGAAGGTAACTTGATTGCAGTAGCAAACTGCCCGGAAACCTATAAACCACAATTACAGGAAGGTTCGGGCAGAACACAAACTATCAGAATGATCTTGATTGTTAGCAATACGGATTCGGTAACGCTGAAAATCGATCCCTCTGTCGTTCTGGCAACTCGTGATTATGTAGATAGCTCTATTCAGAAACATGAAAAAAGCCGTAATCACCCAGACGCCACGTTGACAGAGAAAGGTTTTACAAAACTTAATAGTGCCATTAACAGTAATGATGAAACGACAGCGGCAACACCCAAAGCGGTAAAAGCAGCTTATGATAATGCTAATAGTAAATTGGCAAAAAACCAAAATGGCGCGGATATCCCAGATAAAAATGCTTTTGTGAAAAACCTTGGTTTATTGGAAAAGCTAATTCCGATAGGAGTGCCACTTCCTTGGCCGACGGCCACACTGCCGGATGGATGGTTGCAATGCAATGGTGCGGCCTTTGATAAAGCGAAATTTCCGGAATTAGCTAAGGCTTATCCTGGTGGTAATTTGCCCGATTTGCGCGGTGAATTTATTCGCGGTTGGGATGACAAACGTGGTGTTGATCCGGATCGTACATTATTGGTATGGCAAGAAGGGTCTTATTTAGTACAGGAAGCTGCTAAAGATGATAATATTGTTAACTTCTCACTCAACGAGCGTACGAAATTACAATGGGATATTCCCCAAAATAAAGATATTCAATTAAGAGCTAGAGCTTCTGGACGCTCAGCAACAACAGAAACTCAGAATATCACCGCAACTTACATAGGGGTATCAAGGCCACGTAACGTAGCGTTTAACTACATTGTAAGGGCGGCATAATGGATAAGGCTGTACTGGATAAAAATAATATTGCCATCAGTACCGGAAGTATCGTTGTGTTTAATTACGATGCGATTACGCTGGAATATTTAAACAGTTCTGATGAGTATCTTCCCGTTGGTATCGGTCTTCCTGCTAACTCCTGCACAGACGCGCCGCCTGATACCCAAGAGGGATATGTCGCTTGCCGTTCATCTGATTTAACCGGCTGGCAAATGGTACCGGATTATCGAGGAAAAATAGCTTACGACACCCAAACTGGGGAACAGAAGGAAATTATTAAACCGGGCGAATTACCAGAAACACTGACGTGCAAACAACCAAGCACCGATTTTGATGAGTGGAATGGTGAAATATGGGTAACGGACATTAAAGCTCAAAAAGCCAATCAGATTAAACAGGCAGAACAACAACGTGTCACTCTTCGCCAACAGGCTAATGAAGCCATGACTTTATTACAATATGCTATTGAGACTGAGATGGCCTCAGACACAGAGAAAGCATTATTACTTGCCTGGAAGAAGTATGTGGTATTACTGAGCCGTGTTGATACTTCAATGGCTTCAAATATTGAGTGGCCACAAATACCAGAATAATACAATTATCAAGACCGGGTGTTATTCTGTTCCCGGTCTTTTTTCAGTTATGATAGGTTATGTTGACTAGTCGATTTCCGATGCTTTTGAAGTATCAATCCGGTTAAGTATGACTTGGTATTTTCTCCATTCCAGTAAGGTCTGACGCATTAGGTAAGCACTTATTGATTGCCCTAAAAACCAGAATAAAAAAAGGCCCGAGGTTTGTGAACTACGGGCCTATATTATTTACACAGGTTGTGCGGGCCACCCAATATCTGGTGCTATGGTGGGATCAATGCGGTTTGCTTGCATTCGGTATTTTTTCCAAGCTTTGAGCCGTTCTATCTCTTCCAGAGTTGCTTCATCTAAATCAACGGCATCTTGTAAGGGAGCAATATTATTGCTGGCAAGGACTAGCAATTCTCCTTTACGTCTCTCCGCTTGAACAACTAACTCGCCCTTTGTGTACTCACGCGAAACAATAGCACCGTTTATATATTGCCATTTGCCAGAAATATCATAAGAATCAGGTAAATTACTTACCTCAGCCACACTCATTCCATCAGGGTTAAAAGCTGATACATCTCCTGATATAGAACGGATCACATTATTAAAATCATACATTACTTTGATTGTGTCAGGGCTAAAGCTTTTCTGGCATTCATACCAGTCCTGACCGTCTTCTGATTTCAAATAAATGACATTAAAATCTTCAATGATTTTTCTGGCTTGTTTTGAGTCAGGTGTATATTGGGAAAAATTTTTAATGTTTTGCATATATTTATGGCCTTACTAAATATTGGATATATTCATCCACATGCCGTTAACCTTCTTCTGTATTGGCCTGCGGTTTACGGTGTCAACTAACTCATCTCTATTTCCATTTATTACAGCAGTGATGGCATACCCACTTGCGTCTGTATCCCCAGAACTTTTCCGTACTTGCACGCGCTCTTTGGCACCAAGGCGAATGTCTTGAATATAACGCGTGTCTGATTCTGATTTTGTATAAGCGCCAATAATTGCAGCGGTTGGTCTATATCCTTCATGGTAGACCTGATGCCCTCTAATTCGGAGGTTATCAGGTTTAAGACTCATCCATTCATTAGTTGGCCCTCCAGAGAGGGCATGCTGCCATTTGAAATATTCGTTACCATTATCTCCTGTTCTAAACCACATATAGGAGTCTGTATCTTCATCTGCGGTGTCTTTAAAACCTATAGAGGCGAAGTCGGTGAGTCTGCTCCAACTCAGCATAGAGTCAGTAGTAATAATTATGTTGCCTGTTACATTGCCACCGCTGCGTTGCAACGCGTCTGCGGCTTTAGTAACGGTTTCCGTCAAACCAAGCTCACTTGCTGTTGGTTTATTCAGGGTATTATATTCTCGTGCCCAAGGTGTCCATCCTAGACTATCCCTCGGGTATAAAGAACGTGTATATATTCGGCTGCTGTTATAAACAAAATAACGCTGAATGATCCCAGCAGCTTGTAAAACGACAAGTGAACCTGCCAGTGGTTCAGGATAGTTATTACCGGTTCCCGCTTGTACATCCAAACCCTGATAATAAAGACCTGGTGTTTGATAGTCATTCAAATCGGTTTTGTCGGGTATAGATATTACCTGCCCATGAAAAATATCCTGAGACGTAATATTGATATCTTCAGTCAGAACTTTGCCATTCACTTTCCGGCTATTCGGTACTGCTCCCTGAGCCAAATTCACCGTTTCTATCAAACCAAGATTTTTCAAAACTCACTTATCCGTGAAATTTCCGAAAGCATAGTTTCGTATTGGTATTAAGCGGGACTATATATGGCGAAGATTGGCTATATTCGGGTGTTAATAAATGACCAGAACGGTGGTTTATGAAAAAATGTGTTGATAAGAGTAAGTTATGAACTATTTTAGAGGGTAAATTTGTAGTAAAAATAACTAATTGAAGGTTTAATTTTATACTATACAATAAGCACTAATGAGGTTTCATTTTGCATAAAATATAAATTTTATTTATCTTAGATTTAATTACACTAACTCCTTCCCCAAATAAAGTTTAAGTCAGTTATTTTCAAGATAATCAGAAGTAAAATTAAATATGGACAATAAACCCACAGTTATAAGCTGCGAGTTCTACCATTAGCAATTGAGCATCAACGTTTCTTTTTCTTTCCCTGAACTGCCTTGAAACGTGGATTAGATTTACAAATAACATATAATCGACCCCGACGACTTACGATTTTGCAATCCGGGTGGCGAGCTTTTGCTGTTTTAAGTGAACTTAACACCTGCATTTTTCATGATCTCTCAATTTATTTATTACCAATAAAACGTCCGAATTTTTTCTGGAATCGCGCAGTGCTGCCTTCCTGAGATAAAGTTTTCTGCTTACCCGTATAAAAAGGATGTGATTCCGATGACACATCAATAGTGACATATGGATACTCTTCCCCATTCAAGGTAATTTTCCGTTCTGTGCGAATAGTGGAGCCAATTGTGAAATAAGCATTAGCACTGGTATCGTGAAATACAACTACCCGGTAGTTTGGATGGATATCTGGTTTCATAATTTCGCCACAATGTAATAATATAACATTACAATAGCGTGATTTATTTTTATCAGCAAGAAAATAATGATAAATTTTCTCTGTTCAAAAAAAAGCCTCTATATTTTTAATGTACAGAGGCTTATTTCAACTTCTTATTATAAAACGATTATTCTACGGTCACTGATTTAGCCAAATTACGAGGCTGATCAACATCAGTTCCTTTAATCAGAGCAACATGATAGGAAAGCAGTTGCAGAGGCACAGTATAAAATATTGGTGCAATCAGCTCTTCAACATGCGGCAACGGAATAATCTTCATTCCTTCACTATCGGTAAAACCTGCGTCCTGATCAGCAAACACATATAGCAATCCACCACGAGCACGGACTTCTTCTATATTGGATTTCAGTTTTTCTAGCAGTTCATTGTTAGGAGCTACAATGATAACCGGCATATCTGCATCAATCAGTGCCAGTGGGCCATGTTTTAATTCACCGGCAGCATAAGCCTCAGCATGGATATAAGAAATCTCTTTTAATTTTAGAGCGCCTTCAACCGCAATCGGATATTGATCACCACGGCCAAGGAACAAAGCGTGGTGTTTATCAGAAAAATCTTCCGCCAGCGCTTCAATAATTTTATCTTTCGATAACATGCTTTCGATACGGCTTGGCAGTGCATGTAATGCATGGACAATTTCTTGCTCCTGCTCTGCATCAACACCTTTCAAACATCCAAGGTAAGCCACCAGCATCAGCAATACTGTCAGCTGAGTTGTAAACGCCTTAGTTGAAGCAACACCAATTTCTGCACCGGCTTTGGTCATCAGAGCAAAATCAGACTCACGTACTAAAGAAGAACCCGCTACGTTACAGACAGTCAATGATGTGAGATATCCAAGTTCTTTGGATAAACGCAGCGCTGCTAATGTATCTGCGGTTTCACCCGATTGAGACAAGGTGATCAGTAAGCTTCCTGAACGGCGTGCTGATTTGCGGTAACGGAATTCAGAAGCAATTTCCACATCACAAGGAATACCTGCCAATGCTTCAAACCAATAACGGGAAACCATACCTGCGTTATAGGATGTACCACAAGCAACTATCTGAATATGCTCTACTTGAGCTAATAATTTAGCTGCGTTAGGACCAAGTTCAGATAGATCTACCTGCCCATGACTCAAGCGTCTTTCCAGAGTGCTTTTAATCGCCATTGGCTGTTCATAGATCTCTTTTTGCATGTAATGACGGTAGACACCTTTGTCACCAGCATCATACTGGACATTGGATTCAATCTGTTCCCGTTCAACCGGTTCGCCCTGTGCATTAAAAATATGCACAGTACGACGAGTTACTTCAGCAATATCCCCTTCCTCAAGGAAGATAAAACGACGAGTAACAGGCAATAGCGCCAACTGATCAGACGCCAGAAAGTTTTCTCCAACGCCCAAACCAATAACCAAAGGACTACCCGATCTTGCAGCAATTATTGTTCCAGGATCACGGCTATCCATGATGACTGCACCATAAGCACCTCGCAGCCGAGGAATAACTCGTTGAATAGCTTCTAACAAAGTACCACCCTGTTTTTGTTCCCAATGAACAAGGTGGGCAATAACTTCTGTATCAGTATCCGAGATAAATTGATAACCGAGTTCAATTAATTGAACTTGCAACTCTTCATAGTTTTCAATAATACCGTTGTGAACAACGGCAATATAATCAGATACATGCGGGTGAGCATTTTTCTCGTTTGGTTCACCATGCGTAGCCCAACGGGTATGAGCAATACCTGTCCCACCAAGGACCGGCTGCTTATCAACTTTATCAGCAAGTACTTGTACCTTGCCGACTTCTCGCAGACGGAACATATTTTTTTCGTTATCAACAACCGCCAAGCCGGCGGAGTCGTAACCACGGTATTCCAAACGACGCAATCCTTCAATCAGGATTTCTGCAATATCTCGTTGTGCTATTGCACCAACAATTCCACACATCAGTTTTATTCCTAAAAATAGGGCTGATGAAAGCCCTTTATATGTCAAGAACCTGATTGTTTTCCGGTTTTTCCGGTCCCCGAGCCTGTAGAGTGGGGATTATTATTTTATTTTTTTTCCTTCACAGGGCGTTTCCACCCCTGAATATGCGTTTGTTTAGTTCTGCTTACTACTAGTTCATTTTCAGCTATGTTTTTTGTCACTGTTGTCCCTGCTCCGATCGTAGCGCCTTTAGCCACAGTCACTGGAGCAACAAGCTGAGTATCGGAACCAACAAAAACATCGTCACCAATAATGGTTTTGAATTTATTAGCGCCGTCGTAGTTACAGGTAATAGTACCTGCACCAATATTTACATCACGACCAATGTCTGCATCGCCAAGATAAGTCAAATGTCCAGCTTTAGAACCTTTACCCAGATAAGATTTCTTCATCTCAACGAAATTCCCTACATGGGCTTTTTCAGCGAGCTTAGAACCGGGACGCAGACGAGCAAAAGGCCCAACAGTACAACCCATTTCCATTTCAGAATCTTCAACAATTGTATAAGGGCTAATAGTAGAATCATCACCAATGATGCAATTCTTTAATACACAACCGGTACCAATCTGTACGTTATTACCAAGGGTTACATTACCCTCAATAATGACATTAGTATCAATAACCACATCACGGCCGTGAATTAGTGTGCCACGTAAATCAAAACGAGCAGGATCCAACAACATAACACCCGCTAGTAATAATTTTTCCGCTTGCTCAGATTGATAAATACGCTCAAGAACAGAAAGTTGAAGGCGGTTATTTACACCTTCCATTTCACTCAAGCGAGTTGGGTGCACCGCTTCAATTTTTCTGCCTTCTTTATAAGCTAGCGCAATCACATCGGTCAGGTAATATTCACCCTGAACATTGTTGTTATCTAACTGGGACAACCAACGTTTTAAATCACCACCATTAGCAACCAGAATTCCTGTATTTATTTCATTGATTTTACGTTGATCTTCAGTTGCGTCTTTTTGCTCAATGATGCCCGTTACTTCCCCGTTTTCACGAACAATACGACCATAACCCGTTGGATTATCCAAAATTGCTGTTAATAAACCTATACCACCCTCAGGTTTAACCGCCAGTAAACGTTCAAGAGTATCCGCACCAATAAGCGGTACGTCGCCATACAATATTAAAATATCTTCATCATCAGCGAAATGTGGTGCTGCCTGCTGCATTGCATGGCCAGTCCCTAATTGCTCTGCTTGTAATACCCAATTCAGTGTCTTATCAGAAAGGGTTTGTTTCATCAGGTCACCACCATGTCCATAAACTAGGTGAACATTTTTAGCGCCCAATGCCATTGCAGTATCAATTACATGCTGAACCATCGGTTTACCGGCCAGCAAGTGCAACACTTTAGGGAGATCAGAGTACATGCGAGTTCCTTTACCTGCGGCAAGGATTACAACACTTTTTGCACTGTTAGACATAAGAAACCTGATAGCTCCAATTTAAGATAAAAAAAGTAAACCTGTTTGCGAGATAAATTACTACATATTTCGCAATACAAAAAAGCCAGTTAGTTTTCACCAACTGGCTTTTTTATTTAACCGCCTGTATTACATCGCTTTTTTTGTCAGTTCGATTACACGAAGTTTTGCAATCGCTTTAGACAATTCAGCAGATGCCTGAGCATAGTCAACATCACCGTGAGAATTACGGATGTGTTCTTCAGCTTTACGCTTAGATTCCAACGCTTTAGCTTCATCCAAATCTTTACCACGGATCGCAGTGTCAGCCAGTACGATAACGCCGCTCGGTTGTACCTCAAGGATACCACCAGAAAGGTAAATGACCTCTTCTTCACCGAACTGCTTAACAATACGTACCATGCCAGGTTTTATGGCAGTCAGTAGCGGCGCATGTCCCGGGTAAATACCCAGCTCACCTTCACTACCTGTCACCTGAATTTTCTGTACCAAACCTTCAAACATCTGGTTCTCAGCACTGACAACATTCAGATGGTAAGTCATCGCAGCCATGTCAACCTCCGGTCAGCCGTATTAAAGTTTCTTCGCTTTTTCCACAGCTTCTTCGATGGTGCCAACCATGTAGAACGCCTGTTCTGGCAAGTGGTCATAGTCACCATTCAGGATACCTTTAAAGCCACGGATAGTGTCTTTCAAGGAAACGAATTTACCTGGTGAACCTGTAAAGACCTCTGCAACGAAGAATGGCTGAGACAGGAAGCGCTGGATCTTACGAGCACGCGCAACTACCAGCTTATCGTCTTCTGACAGTTCATCCATACCCAAGATAGCGATAATATCTTTCAGTTCCTGATAACGTTGCAGGATAGACTGAACGCCACGAGCAACGTTATAGTGCTCCTGACCAACAACCAGTGGATCGAGCTGACGACTGGTAGAATCCAGCGGATCAACCGCAGGATAAATACCCAAAGAAGCGATCTGACGGCTCAGTACTACGGTTGCGTCCAAATGGGCGAAAGTCGTCGCTGGAGATGGGTCAGTCAAGTCATCCGCAGGTACGTAAACAGCCTGTACGGAAGTGATAGAGCCGGTTTTGGTAGAAGTAATACGTTCTTGCAGAACACCCATTTCTTCTGCCAGAGTTGGCTGATAACCTACCGCAGATGGCATACGACCAAGCAATGCGGATACTTCAGTACCTGCCAGGGTATAACGATAGATGTTATCAACAAATAACAGAACATCGCGGCCTTCATCACGGAATTTCTCAGCCATCGTCAAACCAGTCAACGCAACACGCAGACGGTTTCCCGGCGGCTCGTTCATCTGACCATATACCAGAGATACTTTATCCAGTACGTTAGAGTCTGTCATTTCGTGGTAGAAGTCGTTACCTTCACGGGTACGTTCACCTACACCGGCGAATACGGAGTAACCCGAATGCTCAATCGCAATGTTACGGATCAACTCCATCATGTTTACGGTTTTACCTACACCCGCACCACCAAACAGACCAACTTTACCCCCCTTAGCGAATGGGCAAATCAGGTCCATTACCTTAATACCGGTTTCCAGTAGTTCTTGAGAGTTAGATAACTCTTCATAGCTTGGAGCCGGACGATGAATGGCCCAACGCTCTTCTTCACCGATATCGCCTTTCATGTCGATTGGTTCACCCAATACGTTCATGATACGACCCAATGTCGCTTTACCAACCGGAACTTCAATTGGGTGGCCTAAATCAGTGACACTTAAACCACGACTTAAGCCATCAGAAGTACCCATTGCAATACAACGAACAACGCCGCCGCCCAACTGCTGCTGAACTTCCAGCACCAGCTTAGCTTCGCCGTTTTGAACCTCAAGAGCATCGTATACTTTTGGTACGGTATCTTGAGGGAATTCGACGTCCACCACGGCGCCGATTACCTGGATAATCTTTCCAGTAGCCATCTTGAATCCTCTACGTAATTCATAAACCTAGCTGTTAAACCGCGGAAGCACCCGAGACAATCTCGGTCAGCTCCTGAGTTATGCTGGCCTGACGAGCTTTGTTATAAACCAACTGCAACTCTTTGATCAGGCTGCCACCATTATCAGTCGCGGCTTTCATCGCCACCATTCGTGCGGCCTGTTCACTAGCCAGGTTTTCAACGACGCCCTGATAAACCTGCGATTCTACATAACGACGCAGCAGTATATCTAGCAACGCCTTAGGATCAGGTTCGTATAAATAATCCCAGGATTTCTTCTTCAGTGTCTCATCATCTCCGGCAGGCAGAGGCAATAACTGAGTAACAGTCGGTTCCTGGGACATTGTATTGATAAATTTGTTTGTCACCACATACAATTTATCCAGACGTCCTTCATCGTATGCCCGCAGCATGATATTCACTGGCCCGATCAATTCGGATAGTGAAGGGTTATCTCCCATGCCTGTCACCTGAGCAACAACGTTGCCCCCAACAGAAGCAAAGAAAGAGGTAGCCTTAGAGCCGATAAGCGCCAGATCACACTGGACACCTTTATCAGACCAGTCTTTCATTTCTGAAAGCAGTTTTTTGAACAGATTAGTGTTCAAACCACCGCACAAGCCACGATCGGTAGAAACAACCAGATACCCAACACGTTTGGTTTCACGCTCTTCAAGGTATGGATGTTTATATTCCAGATTACCTAACGCAAGGTGACCAATCACGTTGCGTATGGTTTCTGCATAAGGACGGCTGGCCGCCATGCGATCCTGCGTTTTACGCATTTTGGACGCAGCAACCATCTCCATCACTTTAGTGATTTTTTGCGTGTTTTGCACGCTGGCGATCTTGGTACGTATCTCTTTTGCGCCGGCCATTCCTGATTCTCCTCATTAACCAGACGGCCCATGTTTAATTAAACCGGGCCGAATAGTGTTACCAGGACTGAGTTGCCTTGAAGGAATCCAGCAGAGCTTTCAGCTTTGCTTCGATCTCTTCATTGTAACCACCAGACTGGTCAATCTCTTTTAGCAGATCAGCATGTTCACGGTTGGCATATGCAAGCAACGCAGATTCGAAATCAATAACCTTAGCAATTTCGATATCTTCCAGATAACCACGTTCCGCAGAAAACAGAGACAACGACTGCTGTGCAACAGACATTGGCGCATATTGTTTCTGTTTCAGCAATTCAGTTACTTTTTGACCATGATCCAACTGCTTACGGGTTGCATCATCAAGGTCAGAAGCAAACTGAGAAAATGCTGCCAGTTCGCGATATTGAGCCAGAGCAGTACGAATGCCCCCAGACAATTTCTTAACGATTTTAGTCTGAGCGGCACCACCCACACGGGATACGGAAATCCCTGGGTTAACTGCTGGACGAATACCCGCATTGAACAAACTAGATTCCAAGAAAATCTGACCATCAGTAATTGAAATAACGTTTGTTGGTACGAATGCTGATACGTCGCCTGCCTGGGTTTCAATGATAGGCAAGGCCGTCAGAGAACCGGTTTTACCTTTCACTTCACCATTGGTGAATTTTTCCACATATTCAGCGTTAACACGTGCAGCACGTTCCAGCAAACGAGAGTGCAGATAGAAAACGTCGCCTGGGAATGCTTCACGTCCTGGTGGACGACGGAGCAACAGAGAAATTTGACGATAAGCTACAGCCTGCTTAGACAAATCATCGTAAACAATCAGCGCATCTTCACCGCGATCACGGAAGTATTCGCCCATTGCACAACCCGAATATGGCGCCAGGTATTGTAATGCCGCAGATTCTGAAGCAGTCGCAACAACTACAATAGTATTGGCAAGAGCGCCATGCTCCTCTAACTTACGAACAACGTTCGCAATAGTAGAAGCTTTCTGACCAACTGCGACATAGACACATTTTATGCCTGAGTCACGCTGGTTAATGATTGCGTCAATAGCCAGTGCTGTTTTACCCGTCTGACGGTCACCGATAATCAGTTCACGTTGACCACGACCGATAGGGATCATTGCGTCAACGGATTTATAACCAGTTTGTACCGGCTGATCAACAGATTGACGGTCGATAACACCTGGAGCAATCATTTCAACAGCAGAGAAACCATCATGCTCAACAGGTCCTTTACCATCAATTGGCTCACCCAGCGTGTTTACTACACGACCAAGCAGACCACGACCAACAGGTACTTCAAGAATACGGCCAGTACATTTAACTTTCATGCCTTCTGCTAAGTCAGCATACGGGCCCATCACAACCGCACCTACGGAGTCACGCTCCAAGTTCAATGCGATTGCATAACGATTGCCAGGCAGTGCGATCATCTCACCCTGCATAACTTCGGCTAAACCGTGAATACGAATGATACCGTCGTTAACGGATACAATCGTACCTTCATTGTGAGCTTCACTCACTACATTGAACTGAGCAATGCGCTGCTTGATCAGTTCGCTGATTTCGGTGGAATTCAGTTGCATATGCTCCAGTCCCCTTAAGACTGCAAGACGTCTGTTAAGCGATCTAAACGGCCACGAATACTACCATCGATCACCAAATCACCTGCGCGGACAACCACACCAGCAATAACAGACTTATCAATTTTGCAATTCAGCTTAACTTTGCGTGACAGACGTTTTTCCATCGCTACAGAAATTTTAGCTAGCTGTTGTTCTCTCAGTTCGGCGGCAGAAATTACTTCAACATCAACAGTTGATTCAAGTGATGCACGCAATTGAATAAATTGCTGCAAAACTTCCGGTAACGCCAGTAAGCGACCGTTCTCTGCCATAACACGAATAAAATTCTGAGCATGTTCATCAACCTGTTCACCGCAAATTGCGATAAAGGTATTAGCTAATGTTTCCGATGCCAATGAACCGGAAAGCAGCTCGCCAACTTGCTCATTACGAGTCACCTCAGCCGTGAACGCCAGCATATTCTGCCATTGTTCAAGCGATTGTTTTTCCACAGCAAAGTCAAAAGCTGCTTTGGCGTAGGGGCGAGCTACAGTAGCAAATTCAGACATGCCCCTCCCTCCTTACAGTTCAGCGACCAGTTTATCAACGATGTCGCTATTAGCAGCTTCATCCACGGAACGTTCAATGATTTTCTCGGCACCTGCGATAGCCAACATAGCGACCTGCTTACGCAACTCTTCCCGAGCACGCTTACGTTCGGCATCAATTTCTGCCTGAGCTTGCGTTACGATTCTGTTACGTTCCTGCTCAGCTTCCGCTTTTGCATCATCAAGGATCTGGGCTTTTTGTTTATTAGCCTGTTCAATGATGACCTGAGCTTCCGCTTTCGCTTTCTTCATTTGGTCGGTCGCATTGGCTTGCGCTAAGTCCAGGTCCTTTTTGGCACGTTCCGCAGAAGCTAAACCGTCAGCAATTTCTTTTTGACGTTTTTCTATGGCCGCCATGATCGGTGGCCATACGAACTTCATACAAAACATAACAAACAGGACAAACGCAATGGCCTGGCCGAGGATTGATGCATTAAGATTCACAGCACAATACCTCTTTTAAAATTAATGAGTTGACGTAGTTTCAGATTATTTCTACAAACTACGCGACAGCAAACATTACGTACAAGCCAAGGCCCACAGCAATCATTGGGATGGCGTCAACCAGACCCATAACGATAAAGAACTGTGTACGCAGCAGAGGGATTAAATCCGGCTGACGAGCAGCGCCTTCCAAAAATTTACCTCCGAGGATGCCGATACCGATCGCAGCACCGATTGCCGCTAAACCCATCATTACAGCGGCAGCCATGTACAGCAGATCCATATTCAGGTTTTCCATGACAGTCTCCAGTTTGTTTCAGTTAAAACACAGTTAGTTGTTGTGGTAAAAATTAATGTTCTTCAGACGCCATCGACAGATAAACAATCGTCAGAACCATGAAAATAAAGGCTTGTAACGTAATAATCAGTATGTGGAAAATAGCCCAAGGCAGGCTGAGCATCCACTGCGACCACCACGGTAACAGACCAGCTATAAGAATAAAGATCAATTCACCCGCATACATGTTACCAAACAGTCGCAGACCGAGTGATACCGGTTTTGAAAGCAGGCTAACGCCTTCCAGAATTAAGTTAATTGGAATAAACAGTGGATGATTAAAAGGCTGTAAAGTCAGCTCTTTTGTAAAACCACCAATCCCTTTCATCTTAATGCTGTAGTAGAGGATGAGAACAAAGACACCAATAGCCATCGACAAGGTAATACTGACATCTGCTGTTGGCACAACACGCAGAGCCGGTAAACCAAAGACATGTTCACCGATATAAGGGAGAAAATCGATTGGCAATAAGTCCATCACGTTCATTAATAACACCCAAACGAACACTGTCAGTGCCAAAGGGGCAATAACTTTGCTCTTCCCGTGATACATATCACGAACGCTGTTATCAACAAAACCCATGATCAATTCTATAGCAGTCTGAAGTTTGCCAGGTACGCCACTGGTGGCATTAACTGCAACCTTTCTGAATACATACAGAAATAAGATCCCTAATACGACTGAGAAAAAAAGCGAGTCAATGTTCAACGTCCAGAACGTTGCAGAACCACCAGAGTTGGGATCGACCAACTCAAAGGTACGTAGGTCCAACTGAAGGTTATTCAGGTGGTGGCCTATGTAGTCCCTTGCAGTTGAAACTTCTCCTGATGCAGACATGATGCCTCTTACCCTTTTATTGTTGAAAACCTAACCGTTTATCACAGCAGGTGCGATGATTTGCACAATCAGCACCGCTAAATAAGTTAAACCTAGTGGTGCAAATGCCGCTTTAAACACGCCTAAAGCAACAACCAGCACAGTTATTGTAATAATAACTTTCAACCCTTCGCCAACGGCGAAAGACCATGCAATACGTACAGGAACCTCTTCTTCTTTTGCTTTTTGAAAACTGGCAAACAGCATAAATATGGCATTAGGTAACCAGCATGCTAGCCCACCAGCAAAAGCAGAAGCGCCCCATTCTATACTTTTGGTACAAAAAGCCACACTGAGAACAACAAAAGTCATTAACTGCAAAAAAAGCAGCTTCAGTGCAATTTTACCGCTGTAAAGGGATACAGACATGACTTTTGTTTTCTCCCCTCGCACGCCTTGCATATCAGGTTTTGCTAAATGTTGTATAAAACTGCCTTTGCTTAAGAGTGTCAAGTGACAAAAACGTGCAAATTATACGGGCCGCCAAAATGAATTCAATCCATAAGTAGCGAAAAGGTGAACAATTATTTAAATTTTTTATTTTGGCGCCAGGTTGCAAGCTAATGATTGTGCTGATCTCTTGTTTTTAATAATTTCATGCATTTCGGACTTAAGTGTGATTTAAATCACATAATTTTTTCGTTTGTTAATTATATTTAACATTCACAGGTGATAAAAATAAAATAAATTAATAATAAAATCAATTCGTTAATTTAATTTCATATAAAAGAGTGATTATATTATTGATTTAAATCACCTAGCTAACTTCTGACTAGTTTAAGAAAGTGGATCTGATGAAAAAATGCTTTATTTGATTTTAAAAGGTTCAACTATCTTAATATCAAGATAACGTTATTTTTGTGTAATAACTCGGTAAATTAAAGCTGAAACGAGGTAAACTATAATTAACGATGCTGATTACAGTATAATTGTGCTCAACATCACTAATTATTTATAACTTTATTGACAAATAACAAAATCAGTTTGATTTAAGGATAACCAAATGACGTTGCCCTTCTAGTTCAGGAACATCTAATTTAATAACCGAATCAACAGAAATTCCAAAGGGTAACATAGTCAATTCCTCTTCAGGAAGCACACCTTTAAGCGCATAGAAACGCCCGTGAATAGGTTCTGGCAAATGACTGCACCAAGAGACCATATCTTGTAACGACGCAAAAGCACGGCTTACTACGCCATCAAAAGGAAGCTCAGAAGAATATGCTTCAACCCTACTTTGTACTGGTTCGATATTTACCAAATCAAGTTCATGCTGAACCTGACGCAAAAATCTCACCCTTTTACCTAAACTATCCAGCAATGTGAAGTGAGAATCAGGACAAACGATAGCTAGCGGAATGCCAGGCAATCCCGGGCCTGTTCCCACATCGATAAAACGATGACCTTGCAGATAAGGACCGACAACAATGCTGTCCATGATATGACGTACCAGCATTTGCTCCGGCTCACGTACTGATGTGAGATTGTAAGCTTTATTCCACTTATTGAGCATGTCAACATAGGCTACAAGCTGCTGTTTCTGCTGTAGTGACAGCTCTATTCCTGCTTTGGTCAGCAGCAATTCTAGTTTGTTAAGCACAATTAAAATCCTCTCAGGCACTGCGGCGCAATAATCCTTGTTTTTTCAACCACACAAGTAAAATTGAAATGGCAGCAGGTGTTACCCCTGAAATACGAGAGGCTTGACCAATTGAACTTGGCTTATGATCATTGAGCTTAGCGACAACTTCATTGGAAAGACCACTGATTTGACCGTAATCGAGATCAACCGGTAATGATGTGTTTTCATTACGTAGCTGTTTTTCGATTTCTTCCTGCTGGCGGGCAATATACCCCTCGTATTTAACCTGAATTTCAACCTGATCAGCGGCTTGTGGTTCTTCAAGACCCGGAGAAAACAGGGGCAACGAGGTCAAAAGTTCATAGTTCATTTCAGGCCGACGTAATAGATCTTCACCATTAGCCTCTTTCGACAATGGCATTTTCAATATGTTGTTTATGTCATCAAGATTACTTGAATTAGGGTGAATCCAAATATTACGTAAACGCTGACGTTCTTGTTCAACCATTTCGACTTTACGGCAATAATGTTCCCAACGTGAATCATCTACCAACCCTAATTCACGGCCTTTTTCAGTTAAACGTAGGTCTGCATTATCTTCACGTAGCATCAAACGATATTCAGCTCGAGAAGTAAACATACGGTACGGTTCTTTAGTCCCTAAAGTACATAAATCATCGACTAAAACGCCAATATAAGCTTGATCACGGCGAGGGAACCAACCTTCTTCCTCTGAAGCATGACGAGCTGCGTTAAGACCAGCCAGGAGTCCTTGAGCGGCCGCTTCTTCATAACCTGTGGTACCGTTAATTTGTCCAGCAAAGAATAGACCGTGGATAAATTTACTTTCTAATGTTTGTTTCAGATCTCTTGGATCGAAGAAATCGTATTCTATTGCGTAACCAGGACGAATAATGCAAGCATTTTCCATTCCTTTCATGGAGTGAACAATTTGCATCTGTACATCAAATGGTAAACTGGTAGAAATACCATTTGGGTAGATTTCATTGCTGGTCAACCCTTCCGGTTCAAGAAAGATCTGGTGAGCGTTACGATCCGCAAAACGCATAACTTTATCTTCGATTGAAGGACAGTAGCGTGGACCGATCCCTTCAATGATCCCCGCATACATTGGGCTACGATCCAAATTATTGCGGATCACATCGTGGGTTTTTTCATTCGTATGAGTGATGTAGCACGGTATTTGTTGTGGATGTTGTTTCGCGTTCCCAAGGAAAGAGAATATTGGTACTGGGTTATCACCTAGTTGTTGTGTTAACTGACTAAAATCAATAGTTCTGGCATCAATACGTGGTGGTGTCCCTGTTTTTAATCTGTTCACACGTAAAGGCAACTCACGCAGGCGCTGTGCCAACGAAATTGCCGGGGGATCGCCAGCCCTTCCACCACTATAATTTTCCAAACCGATATGGATCTTACCGTCAAGAAATGTTCCTACAGTTAAAACAACAGCTTTGGCTCTGAATTTAAGCCCCATGCGTGTTACTGCGCCAGTAACTGTGTCATTTTCAACAATGAGATCTTCTACAGGTTGTTGGAAGATCATCAGATTAGGTTGATTCTCCAATGTCATGCGCACAGCTTGACGATAGAGAACTCTATCAGCTTGAGCTCGTGTTGCACGAACTGCTGGCCCTTTACTGGCATTCAAAGTTCTAAATTGGATACCTGCTTGGTCAGTGGCTTTAGCCATTAAACCACCAAGCGCATCAATTTCTTTAACCAGATGTCCTTTACCGATCCCGCCAATAGCTGGGTTACATGACATTTGGCCCAAAGTGTCAATATTGTGGGTCAGTAATAAGGTTTGACGGCCCATACGAGCGGCTGCCATAGCAGCTTCGGTACCGGCATGACCACCACCGATAATGATGACGTCAAATTGTTCTGGATAAAACATGGTGATGAACCTTTTGTTATAAGAAAGCTCAGTGTTGCATTAGGGAAGAGAATTCTACTCAAGTTTTAGCGATAGACCAAGTAGGTGAGATCACCGGTAATTAAAAGAAGATCTTTTTTATTTAAAGATCTGTTTATTAGATCTTTTATTAGGATCATGATCTTTTGTGGATAAGTTATTTTTCCTTAGAAAGATCATAAAGCTGCAAAGGATCATTTGTTGTGAATGATCCGTGATCCCACGAGGTATAAACTGGGATCTAAATCGGTGGTTATTCACAAGGCGATCATTGTCAGAGAGTTATACTATGGATAACTACGGGTTAACCCCGGGTTTTTAGATAAGTTATCCACAATCGTTTGCTGTTTTTTTGTTCTTATTAGAGTGACTTTGCCCAATTTTTGACCCATTCTTCCGCGGGATCTTCGGGGATCTCGTGTTGTTGAATATCAATTTCCAGACGATCACCGAGGCGTTTAGCTCCGCTTTCTATTAATATTTGGTCAAATGATCTTATTGCACCGCAAAAAGTATCGTATTCAGAACTACCAAGGCCAACAGCGCCAAACGTTACCTTGCGGAGATCAGGTTTTTGTTCAGAAATTTCTGCTGCTAATGGTTGTATATTTTCTGGCAATTCTCCTGCTCCATGTGTGGATGTGACGACTAGCCAGATCCCTTCTTGAGGAAGTTCATCTAAAGAGGGGCCATGTAGCATTTCAGTGGAGAAGCCTGCGTCTTCCAAAATTTCAGCCATATGTTCAGCTACGTATTCAGCACTGCCCATTGTGCTACCGCTGATTAAGGTAATAGTGGCCATAGTGATCCCAACAGATTTCAAGAATCGCTATTGTACGCTGTGAATCTGTTGGGATCTACCTGTGGATAATGTGGTTATAACAAATTTTATTTTATGGCTTGATTGTTCGCATGATCGGGTTTTGTAAGGAGATTAGGGTTTCTGTTGATTGAATTTCATCGATAGTCTGTATTTTGTTGATAAGTACATCTTGAAGGGATTCAATTGAACGGCACATAACTTTAATAAAGATGCTGTAGTGGCCTGTTGTGTAGTAAACCTCAACTACTTCATCCAGGTTGTCTAGTTTTTTCAGGGCTGATGGATAATCTTTAGCACTCTTAAGAATAATGCCAATAAAGCAACACACATCGTAACCAAGTTGTTTCGTGCTGATATCTACTCTGGTGCCGGTGATGATTCCTGCTTGCTTCATTTTTTCCACACGAACGTGAATTGTTCCTGGGCTGACTGCAAATTTCTTTGCTAGCTCGGCATAAGGTGTACGTGCGTTGTCCATTAAAGCGTGAAGTATGTCACGGTCTAAATTGTCGATCTGATAAATTTCTGCCATTTTTAGCCCCGTTTTTTAATGAATTTTCATTTTTTGCATCTTAAAAATGAATTTTATGAATCATAAAGGCTATTTTTATTAAAGTATATTGAATTTATCCCTCATTTTATTGCTTAATGTTTCCAACAGGACATCAGGGCTACCTAAAAAATTAGAGAATAACATTATGAAAAAGTCGTTTATTGAAAAGCAGCAACAAATCAGTTTCGTGAAATCCTACTTTTCCCGTTTGCTGGAAAGCAAATTGGGTCTGATTGAAGTACAAGGGCCAATCCTAAGTTGTTTGGGAGATGGTATTCAGGACAACTTGTCTGGTCATGAAAAAGCTGTTCAGGTAAAAGTAAAAACTTTACCGGATTCAACTTTCGAAGTAGTGCATTCATTGGCTAAATGGAAACGTAAGACACTGGGACGTTTTGGCTTTCAGCCTGAACAAGGGCTTTATACTCACATGAAAGCATTGCGTCCGGATGAGGATCGCTTAACGCCAATCCACTCTGTTTATGTTGATCAATGGGATTGGGAAAAAGTGATGGGAGATGGGCAACGCTCACTTGCTTATCTTAAACAGACAGTAGGTAAAATTTACGAAGCAATAAAAGAAACAGAAAAAGCTGTCAGCAAAGAGTTTGGTCTGGCACCGTTCCTGCCAGATCAAATTCACTTTGTCCATAGTGAAACGCTTCTGAGCCGTTATCCGGATCTGGACGCAAAAGGTCGTGAACGTGCTATTGCTAAAGAATTGGGTGCTGTCTTCCTCATAGGTATTGGTGCGAAATTATCTGATGGTCAATCTCATGATGTGCGTGCGCCTGATTATGACGACTGGACGACGCCAAACTGCGATGGTTTTTTGGGTCTAAACGGCGACATCATTGTCTGGAACCCTGTTTTGGAAGATGCGTTTGAGATCTCTTCTATGGGTATCCGTGTTGATGCAGAAGCACTGGAGCGTCAGTTAGCACTGACTGGTGATGAAAAGCGTTTACAATATGATTGGCATCAGGCGTTACTCAACGGTGACATGCCACAATCGATTGGTGGTGGTATTGGTCAATCTCGTTTAGTGATGTTATTGCTGCAAATGAAGCATATCGGTCAAGTTCAGTGCAGTATCTGGTCACCAGAAGTACGCGAAACTGTAGAAGATATGCTTTGATTCAATTAGTGACGCCATTTTCGCAGTAAACGACTTTTAAGTCCGGTATCAAAGCGCCAGATATGATCGAATATCCGCATAATATCTGGCTTACCATATTGGGACATGGAGACCGCATGGAAGCGGTGTTGCTGATGCAGTTGCAGATTTTTTATCTGATGGATTAGTGAGTCCGGCAGGCGCTGGGCAATGAAATCTGAGATAACAACAGCATCAGCATCTTTCCAACGCTGTTCTTTCATTTTTTCTATTGTGCTTGTCAGACAGAAAGCGAGATCTGTTCCTCCTTTGAAAGTCTGGCTGAGAAAACGAATAGCTTGCTCCAGACCATCTGGTGAGGATAGTTCATAGTGCACAATTTCTGTCGTAAATAGCATGATATGACAGTTGCGATTATCAGCTAGAGCAATGCGTAACAGTGCCAGACAAAAAGCTTTGGCGCATTTTTCATTGAATCTCCCCATAGAACCGGAAGTATCTACACAAATAATAAATGGTCCTCGTGGTTTTTCTTCCTGGCTATAATGAGTGACTGGCCGTAATGTTGTTTTTTCTTGCCAGTTATCACCTTGTAATCGATAGGTCAGGAGTTTTTTTTCCACTAATTTGCGATAAAACTCATATTCCAGATCTTCAATTCCTAATATCGCCAATTCTATTGGCAGTAGGCGTAGAATATCATCACTTTGTCCGATTCCATTTACCTGTTCAGGAACGGTATCAGGTGTTCGTTCGATTGTGGTAAATGGTTCGAAAAAATGATTTTCCTGTGGTTTTGATTTTGCAGATTGGCTGCGTCCGAGTAATTGAGCTAATTTTTCCAGTTCCGGCTGTTGGCGAAGAAATTCGCTATAGCGAATCAATAACTGTTTATCATTTTGGAAATGATTTAACTGACTTTTACTCATATCCCATAACCGCCCTGCTGCCCTATCATTTTCACTAAAAATAGGATCAAGATTACCGCTTAGTGCCAGCCTTTGTTGCAGTTCTGCTAGTAATTGCTCTTTTTCTTGTTCTAGCAATTGCTTATGGAGGGTTGTGGTTTGCAGGATCAAACTGATCCTCCATCGTTGAATAAATAGGGTTTGCAGTGTATTTGAATCAGCAATGGTGTTGGTTGCGAGTTTCTGTGCTTCTTTACTAAAAGGGGATTCAATTCGGTTCAGAGTTTCTAAAATGTCGGGAAGCTTAAGGTAAAAATGATTTGTATTGGCAGAGAGCAATTGTTGATATAACTGAAATTCTTCTGCCAGAGTTGCAGGAATGAGCGCTTCTTTAATCCTTTGTTGTAAATCGATTTTCCAACCAGGGATATCTTTTAGTAGCGCACGTTTCAAACGAGGATATTTTTCAAAAAAGATAGCTAACTGAGGTGAAGCTAGAATCGTTAATATGATCTCTTCTATCATCTCTCCTTCGTTTATTGACAGTAAAAGATCAAGGGTTGTCAGACTAATCATTTAATTAGTTGCCCATTTTTATTTTCAACTGATTAATTTTATCGGCTAACTGGATAAAGCTTTGCTCTATCGTAGCAAGCCAATGACTTTCAATAAACAGACATGGTTGATGGTGATTAAACAATTGGTGTTGGTGATGGATTTCTTGATTAATCTTTTCCAATCTTTCCAGCCACTCGTTGTTTTCTTCATTTTGCTGATGCTGACGGTCTGGTAAATATAGCGTGGATGAACGACGGCTGATATCAAAAATCTCTGGCTGGTGTATTGAATTAATTTCGGCTGCTATGTTTTGTGGGAAACCAATACCGTTCAGACGAGCTGATAGTTCTCCGCCTTTGTTTATCCAGTTATTCAGCGCTTTTTTATCCAATTCAATGAAATTAACTTTAATATCATGGAGATGAAGAGGTGTATGTAGGAATAAAATCAATTTTTCTTCATTGATATGATCGGGTAACGAATACTGTATTTTATGTCCAAACAGACTGGTTTGTTTTTCCAGCTTTAACGCTTGCTGATTATTTTTATCCTGACAGACTTGAGTCCATTGGTGATAGAGCGAATCCATTTTTTGAGATAATACTCTTTGCTGATATGCCTGTTCGGTTATGAGAGTATTTAGGTACTGAGGTAATAATTTAAAAGAGTGAAGATCATGCCACAAACAATCTTTCAGCAATATTAAATCAATAGGGGATATCTCTTTTCTACCATTAAAGAAAGCGCTGGCTTGTAATAAATGAATGGCTTTCTTCCAGCGTCGATCTGAAATGTAAGGTGAATGTTCTGTCGTATCAAGTTGCTGGCGTAAATGATAGATAATATCAAAACAACTATCAGGTAGAATTATCTTATCAATCTCCTTTTGCCATTGGTAAAATTCTTCACTTGTGATCTGAATGTCTACTGGGACAGGATTATCATTTTCATTTTTGTGGCTAGTGAGTAACGCTCGGAAATTCTTTTTTTCTTGAATTTTGTCCAACCAAATACGAATTAACATTCTGTCATAGAGCGCTTCCAGGCTGTTATCTGCTTCAGGCAGCTCATTGGATGCTGTTACAAGTAATCGCATTGGAATTTTCTCTTCTGTATCGCCATTTCTGAATTTTCTTTCATTAATTGCGGTCAGTAGGGTATTAAGAATTGCTGGACCGGCTTTCCATATTTCATCAAGGAAGACAATTTCGGTTTCAGGTAAATATCCGTTAGTTAGACGTTGGTAACGTCCTTCTTCTTTCAATGCCTGAATAGAAAGAGGACCAAAAATTTCTTCAGGAGTTGAAAAGCGAGTCATCAGATATTCAAATGCTCTGGCATCACGAAACGCAAATTTTAATCGTCGGGCTATCAGGCTTTTTGCGATACCAGGAGGACCGAGTAGAAAAACACTTTCCCCACATAATGCCGCTAGCAAACATAAACGAATAGTCTGTTGTCTTTCATACAGACCACTTTCCAGATAGTGACTTAAGCAAACTATTTTTTCTGCTAACAACATAATTCGTACCAATATTATCTGTTGGATTAGATGAAACCTAATTGGCCTTCTCCATAGATTTTAATCATTATTTGTTGATGTAGACAATATTTACCTTAAAAATCGATTCAGCGTCAAATATTCAATAAGTTAGCATTTATTTTCGTTTCTTTCATTATCGAAACGTTTCGATAGTGATCACACTTTTGTATCACTAATGTTGTATTTTAAATATTACTTTCTATATTACTAAATAGCGAAACGTTTCGCTAATGGAATAAAAAAATGAAAAAAGGTGTATTACTTAATTCTGAAATTTCAGCCGTAATTTCTCAGCTAGGGCATGCTGACCAGATTACAATTGGTGATGCTGGATTACCAATTCCTTCTTTAGCCCAGCGGATTGATTTAGCGCTAACCCAGGGAATTCCTAGTTTTATATCCGTTCTTAATGTTGTTACACACGAAATGCAGATTGAAGCTGCATTTTTAGCTGAGGAGATCATTGACCATAATCCTTTGATACATCAATTAATATTGACTCAAATTAAAGAACTTGAGAAACAGCAAGGGAATTCAATTACTGTAGACTATATTAGTCATAATATGTTGAAAGAGAAAACAGAACATAGCCGAGCGGTGATTCGCACAGGAGAGCATTCTCCTTATGCCAATATTATCCTTTGTGCTGGTGTGACTTTCTGAGGTGATTATGCAGCCTGTACTGGAACTAAAAGGAATTAGTAAATCTTTTCCTGGTGTCAAAGCATTATCTGGTGCGGCACTACGTGTTTACCCGGGTAAAGTGATGGCACTGGTAGGGGAGAATGGTGCAGGTAAATCCACGATGATGAAAGTGTTGACTGGGATATATACCAGAGATACAGGCACGGTTCATTACCAGGGAAAAGAAGTAATTTTTTCTGGCCCTAGATCCTCTCAGGAAGCGGGGATCGGAATTATCCATCAGGAATTAAATCTTATTCCCCAACTGACTATTGCTGAAAATATTTTCCTGGGACGAGAATTTGTTAATAAATTCGGAGCAATTGATTGGAGAAAAATGTATCAGGAAGCAGATCGCCTGTTAAAAAAATTGAATCTGAGTTACAGCAGTCACTGTTTAGTCGCTGAACTTTCTATCGGTGATCAACAAATGGTTGAAATTGCTAAGGTGCTGAGTTTTAAATCCAAAGTTATCATTATGGATGAGCCAACTGATGCGCTGACCGATACAGAAACTGAATCATTATTTAGTGTAATACATGAACTAAAATCTCAGGGATGCGGTATTGTTTATATCTCCCATCGTTTGAAAGAAATTTTTGAAATTTGCGATGATGTGACGGTATTCCGTGATGGACAATTTATTGGTGAAAAGCCGGTAAAAGAGTTAAAAGAAGAAGCTCTGATTGAAATGATGGTTGGGCGAAAACTGGAAGATCAATATCCTCGCCTGAATTTACCTCGGGGTAAAAAACGACTTGAAGTTAAGCAGATTTCTGGTCCCGGTGTGACAAATGCCAGTTTTTCCCTTTATAGCGGGGAAATTTTGGGTATATCAGGGCTAATGGGGGCTGGCCGGACTGAATTGATGAAAATTATTTATGGTGCGTTGCCGAAAACTCAAGGACAAATCACACTGGATGGAACACCCATTGTAATTCGTAACCCTCAAGATGGGCTAGCTTGTGGGATTGTTTATATTTCAGAAGATCGTAAACATGATGGTTTAGTTTTGGGAATGTCAATTAAAGAGAATATGTCTCTTACTGCCTTACGTTATTTCAGTAACTGGTTAGGGGGTCTTAATCATAAAGAAGAACAGAGTGCAGTTAGTGACTTTATTAAATTGTTTAGTATCAAGACACCTTCAATGGGACAAGCTATTGATTTGCTTTCTGGTGGTAATCAGCAAAAAGTAGCTATTGCCCGTGGATTAATGACCAGACCAAAAGTTCTTATTCTGGATGAACCTACACGTGGTGTAGATGTTGGCGCAAAAAAAGAAATTTATCAGTTAATTAATCAGTTTAAGAAAGAAGGACTAAGTATTATTCTCGTTTCTTCTGAAATGCCAGAAGTGATGGGAATGAGTGACCGTATTTTGGTTATGTGTGAAGGCCAGATCAGCGGAGAATTTTTTGCTGAACAGGTAACTCAAGAAGTTTTGATGGCGGCGGCTGTAGGCAAACAATATGGAGCAATTCAGGGGTAATTCAGTATGAGTTCTAATATATCACCGACATTTAAACGTTGGTTTACTAGAGAGTGGTTACTGGAACAAAAGTCACTGATTGCATTGTTAGTGTTGATCGCAGTAGTTTCTTCTCTTAGCCAAAATTTTTTCACTTTAAATAATTTGTTTAATATTCTGCAACAAACATCAGTCAATGCCATTATGGCCGTTGGGATGACATTAGTTATTCTGACATCGGGTATTGACCTGTCTGTTGGTTCATTGCTTGCGTTAACAGGTGCAATAGCTGCTTCATTGGTTGGTACGGAAATTAATGCACTGGTGGCTATCGTGGGTGCTTTGGCTTTAGGTGCTGCAATTGGTGCTTGTACAGGAATAATAATTGCTAAAGGTAAAGTACAGGCTTTTATTGCCACTCTAGTCATGATGTTATTACTTCGTGGAATAACTCGTGTCTATACTGATGGTAGCCCAATAAATACAGGATTCAGTGATAACGCGGATCTGTTTGGTTGGTTTGGTATTGGTCGTCCACTGGGAGTTCCTACTCCAGTATGGCTGATGTTGATAGTTTTTATTATCGCATGGTATATCCTGCATCACACTCGCTTAGGTCGTTATATTTATGCCTTGGGGGGGAATGAATCGGCTACCCGTTTATCCGGTATCAATATTGATAAAATTAAAATTATCGTTTACTCCTTATGCGGCTTACTGACGGCATTGGCAAGTATTATTGAAGTCGCTCGCCTTTCTTCTGCTCAACCTATGGCGGGGGGAGGTTATGAATTAGATGCTATTGCTGCCGTAGTACTGGGAGGTACTCGCCTTGCTGGTGGTAAGGGGTTAATTATTGGTACTCTGATTGGTGCGCTAATCCTCGGTTTTTTAAACAATGGCTTAAACTTATTAGGTATTTCTTCTAACTATCAGATGATTGTTAAAGCTATTGTAATATTGTTAGCCGTTCTGGTTGATAACAAAAGTGGTAAATAACCTCACCCTACAGGAAATAACACGATGAAAGTGAAGAAATTAGTAACAATTTTATCTGCTGTTGCACTAAGTATGACTGTAAGTGTAAACGCATTGGCGAAAGACACTATCGCGTTAGTCATTTCTACACTGAATAATCCATTCTTTGTCACAATGAAAGATAGTGCTCAAAAAGAGGCGGATAAGTTGGGTTATGACCTAATTGTGTTGGATTCTCAGGATAATCCAGCGAAAGAATTAGCTAATGTTCAGGATTTGACAGTACGTGGTACGAAACTCATGCTAATTAATCCGACTGACTCCGATGCTGTTGGTAATGCCATTATGATGGCTAACAATGCCAAAATTCCGGTCATTACTCTCGATCGGATAGCGAATAAAGGTATTGTTGTCAGTCATATTGCTTCTGATAACCGCTTGGCGGGTAAAATAGCAGGTGATTTTATCGCCGAAAAACTGGGAAATGAAGCCAAAATTATTCAGTTAGAAGGTATTGCCGGCACTTCTGCCGCCCGTGAACGTGGTGAAGGGTTTAATAAGGTAGCACAGGAACATAAATTCAATGTGTTGGCTAGTCAGCCGGCTGATTTCGATCGTACTAAGGGACTGAATGTTACGCAGAACTTACTGATAGCTCATCCGGCGGTACAAGCTGTATTTGCTCAGAATGATGAGATGGCGTTAGGTGCTTTACGCGCTTTACAGACAGCAGGTAAAAACGATGTATTAGTTGTTGGTTTTGATGGTACTGGAGATGGTATCAAAGCCGTTCAAAATGGAAAACTAGGAGCGACAATCGCTCAGCGGCCTGATCAAATTGGTATCGTTGGTGTTCAGACTGCAAATAAAGTGCTGAGAGGCGAAAAAGTTGAAGTCGTCATCCCTGTAGAATTGGAGTTAGTTATTAGAAAATAAATCGATATTTGTGCTGTTACTCATTGATGGTGGTGACGGCATAATTGAAAAGGAATAAATGTAATGAGTACAGCAAAACTTGCGGTGCTTGGCAGCATTAATGCTGACCATATTTTGAATCTTAAGTCATTCCCTCGCCCGGGGGAAACGGTGATCGGGGAACAATATCAGGTTGCTTTTGGTGGTAAAGGTGCTAATCAGGCGGTAGCAGCAGGCCGCAGTGGTGCTGACATTACATTTATTGCTTGTGTTGGTGAGGACGATATTGGTTTTCGTATCTATCAGCAATTAGCAAAGGATAATATTAAAACTTCTGGCATTGAAGTGATTAAAGGAGAAACAACGGGTGTAGCGTTGATTTTCGTTAATCAGCAAGGTGAGAACGTTATTGGTATCAATGCAGGCGCTAATGCAGCGTTGACACCGGAATATTTCTATCGCTACCAAAATATTATCGAGGAAGCGGATGCATTATTAATGCAACTTGAGTCTCCATTGGAAACTGTGCTACTTGCTGCAACAATAGCTAAACAAAATAATACAAAAGTGATACTCAATCCGGCTCCGGCCCGAAAATTATCTGATCAACTGCTCTTGCTGGTGGATATCATTACACCGAATGAAACTGAAGCGGAGTACCTCACTGGAATTAAAGTAGAAAATGATTTAGATGCGGAAAATGCGGCTCGAATACTGCATGATAAAGGTATTGAAACGGTAATTATCACATTGGGTTGCCGTGGTGTATGGTTGAGTCAAATAGGTCAGAAAGGAAAAATTGTTCCGGGATTTAAAGTTAACGTTGTAGATACTGTTGCGGCAGGAGATACATTCAACGGTGCACTGGTGACAGCATTATTGGAAAGAAAACCCATATTATCTGCCATACGATTTGCTCATTCTGCTGCTGCGATAGCGGTAACCCGTCAGGGAGCTCAACCTTCCGTTCCGTGGCGAAATGAAATTGATGCATTTTTAACTGAACAGGATTAACTGTGGCTACAATGAAAGATGTTGCTCGTTTTGCTGGCGTTTCTACATCAACTGTATCTCATGTTATTAATAATAATCGTTATGTCAGTGATGGTGTGAAAAAGAAAGTTAATGATGCGATTGAGCAATTGAATTATGCGCCATCAGCGCTGGCTCGAAGTCTTAAGATCAAGCAAACCAAAACCATCGGTATGCTGGTGACAACCAGTAATAATCCTTTTTATGCTGAAATTGTAAGAGGGGTTGAACGAAGCTGTTATGAGCGTGGTTACAGCCTTATCTTGTGTAATACAGAAGGTGATGCCAAACGAATGGATTACAGCATGGAAACTTTGCTGCAAAAGCGAGTAGATGGGGTGCTGATTATGTGTACTGAAAATCAGCACAGTTCCTGTGATGTTCTGCGCCGTTATCCTCCTTTACCGATGGTTATGATGGATTGGTCTCCATTTGATATTGTCAACGATATTATTCAGGACAACTCCTTGTTAGGGGGTGAGATAGCGACTAATCACCTTATTAGCTGTGGCTTTAAAAAAATAGCTTGTATTGCAGGTCCACAAGATAAAACACCTGCTAATCATCGATTGAAGGGATATAGAAAGGCAATGGCAAATGCTGGCCTTATTATTCCTGACGGATATGAAATTTATAGTGATTTTGAATTTGCTGGTGGTTTTAAATCAATGCAGAAATTACTACAACATCCAGAACCGCCAGAAGCTGTTTTTGCCGGAAATGATGCAATGGCTGTTGGCGCTTATCAGGCTCTATACCAAGCAGGGCTTTCTGTGCCGGATGATATTTCCATCATAGGTTATGATGATATCGACCTCGCCCCTTATATGATCCCACCGTTGACAACCATTCATCAGCCAAAAGATGAGTTAGGAAAGTTAGCTGTTGATACTTTGCTTTATCGGATGGATAACCCAGAAAGTGATCCTAAATTATTAGTATTAACTCCGACACTGATTGAGCGTAGTTCAGTTTCTCGTTCTTAAGTGTTCTTTTTCTTGATCATATTATCTCCATCTTCCTTATGTAATAGCAGGAAGGTGGAAGAAGAGAGTAAAGTGATTATTCCTACGGTAATAAAAGTGTTGTGGAAGCTATCAATGGTTGTTCCATAATGTATGGATTCATAGAAACGAAGAATAGCGGCACTTACCGCAACACCGAAGCTAATAGATAACTGTTGAGTTACCGCTAATAAACTATTTCCTGAACTGGCATTATTATCGGTCAAATCTGCGAGAGTAATGGTATTCATCGAAGTAAATTGGATGGATACAGCCATGCCCAGTAAGAATAGTGGAATAGACAGAAGGACAGCGGACATTCCTGGTGATTGCAGTGAAAATTGAGAAATCATTAATCCAATAATGATTGTTATGCTAACCAGCGTCTTACGATATCCAAAGCGAGTTAATACATTAGTAACGAAAGATTTGGCTATAACAGAACCAATAGCTGTTGGTGCCATCATCATGCCGGCAATGACTGCTGAATAACCAAATCCAACTTGTAGCATCAAAGGCATTAGGAAAGGAATGCACCCAGTTCCCAAGCGTGTAACAATATTACCTATAATACCGATAGAGAATGTACGAACACGGAATAATTTCAGACTAATAAGGGGTTGAGTTTGTCTTCTGGCATGCATTAGATAACCAAATAATATCATAAAACCACCAACCATCATTGTTAGTGGTATATAGCCTGGTAACGTACTTTCTCCTAGTAAATCTAAACTGACAGAAACCATTATTAAACTCAGTCCAAAAAGTATAAAACCGAAAAAGTCGAATGAACGTTTTGGCATTGTAAAATTAGGCATATGCTTTTTAGCATAAATAATCCCCAATAAACCAATAGGAATATTGATAATAAATATCCAGTGCCAGGTAGCATAAGTGACTAATAACCCACCGAGCATGGGACCAAGAATTGGCCCTACTAACCCTGGCATGGTGACAAAATTCATAACGGGTAGAAGTTCGCTACGTGGGTATGCACGTAATAAAGCAAGGCGAGCAACCGGCATCATCATTGCGCCACCAATTCCTTGAATTACACGTGAAGCAACTAGAAAAGCTAAATTACCTGACAAAGCACAGGCAAGGGAGCCTAAAGAAAATAAGGATACAGCAAATATAAATATCCGACGGGTACCGAAACGATCCGCTAACCAGCCGCTGACTGGGATTAGCAAAGCAACAGTCAGAGTATAGCTGACAACAGCAGATTGCATCGCCAGAGGTGAATGTTTGAGGCTTTCAGCAATAGCGGGCAATGCTGTGTTGAGAATTGTTGCATCTAAAGCTTGCATAAAGAAAGCTATTGCAGCAATCCAGGGTAGCCCCGCCATATTACGAGCGGTTTTTACCATTAATAATCCTGCTTATTTTATCTAGTTAATGTTTGGTTAGATATTAATCTAATACACTACTATATAAGATCATTCACGCTCTGTTAATAACTTTTGGCAAGCGAGAAGTGCACTGTAACTGTCACCTTGGATGATAGAATTAACAATTGTTTTATGAGCTTCCAGTTGTACAACTTTATCGGAAATAATAGCTTCAAAGTGGTTCTGGTAAACCAAATGAAATAAGTTGGCAAAAGAGCATAAGAATGGGTTTCCACAAGATTTGTAAATGGTATAGTGAAACTGGTAATCAATCTCTATCCATTTTTCCCGGTTAAAATTTTCTTTTAGTAGATACATTTCATCTATTACCTGTAAGAGCTGCTTCCTTTGTTTTTGTGTGGCATTTTGTGCAGCAAGAAAGCAAGCTTGTGGCTCTATTGCTAATCTTACTATGTGGAAATGTTCAACCACTTGGTTAAGGTTGTCTCGATTCATCCACCACTTTAATAAATCCTGATCAAGGAAATTCCAATGAATCGTTGGCATGATTCGAGTACCAATACGTGGGCGAGGTAATAACATACCCTTGGCTGCAAGTATTTTTATTGCTTCACGAACAGAAGTTCTGCTGACGTCAAATTGTTCAGCGAGTTCTATTTCACTAGGAAGGGTAGTTTCAGCTTTATATTCACCAGACAAAATCTGTTGTCCGATTTTTTCAGCTAAAAGATAAGAAAGGTTTTTCTGGGAAGCTTTTCTTTGTTCTTTAAATTGCATAGTAGATTTGAACCCTTGCCCGCATTTGTCTGCTTAATAGTACTTTAGTTTGGGAATAATTATTGTCGATGCCATCAATTTTGTATAAAAAAAACACAAAAATGCAGGTTTTGTTGAAAAAAGTCGCGAATAGCAATTTTTTTTCAATAAACGCTTGCCAGCGTCAAAGAACTCCCTATAATGCGCCACCACTGACCGACACAACGCTGATAAACATTGTGAGGTCAGGCAGAGGAAAGCGAATAAGCGCTTGACTCTGCGGGCGAACAGCGTAGTATGCGCAGCCCGGCTGAACGAGAATATGGTTTTTTGATTCAGCCTGCTCTTTAACAATTAATCAGACAATCTGTGTGGGCACTCACAAGACCGTATCACAAAAAAATACGTTTTAAA
>NZ_LOIC01000006.1 GCF_001684335.1 Photorhabdus namnaonensis | reverse complement strand
ATTTTTTGATTCAGCCTGCTCTTTAACAATTAATCAGACAATCTGTGTGGGCACTCACAAGACCGTATCACAAAAAATATGTTTTAAAGTCTTGAAGAGTGAACAACAGTTAATTCATTACGAACTAATGAGTCAGAATTCTTTGAGCATCAAACTTTAAATTGAAGAGTTTGATCATGGCTCAGATTGAACGCTGGCGGCAGGCCTAACACATGCAAGTCGAGCGGTAACAGGAAAGCGCTTGCGCTTTTGCTGACGAGCGGCGGACGGGTGAGTAATGTCTGGGGATCTGCCCGAGGGCGGGGGATAACCACTGGAAACGGTGGCTAATACCGCATAATGTCGTAAGACCAAAGTGGGGGACCTGAAAGGGCCTCACGCCGTCGGAT
>NZ_LOIC01000005.1:79040-107021 GCF_001684335.1 Photorhabdus namnaonensis | reverse complement strand
AAAACCTTGGTTTAGTGGAAACGGTGGAATTGGCGAAAAGTGCGTATCCTAAAACGGGGGGGATTTTAAATGGGGATGTGGATGCAACCGGGTCTATTTCCGGCAAAGGGATGTATGAATATCCAAGTATTCGTGTATATAGTTCTATAAATAAGCCCTCTCCCGGAGAATTAGGGGCTTTGCCTGTTGGAGGTACTGCTGTAGCTGCAAATAAGTTAGCGGCGATCAGGACGATTGCAGGAGTGCCATTTGATGGGACCGCGAATATTTCAATTCCACTTAGTAACTTAGGAGTGTATTCGAAAGTAGAAGTTGACAATCGTGTTGATGCGAGGGGTAATAAAAATACAGCTTTAAAAGCCTCAAATGGTTGGTGGAAATGTGGTGATACTGGAATAATTTATCAGTGGGGATTGGTTGAAAGAAAAAATAATAAAACCGCTGTTAACTTTCCAATTGTATACCCAAATGCGTGCTTTAACATACAATTGACGCTAGGTAATGCTTATAGCAACTCTAGTTCAAATATTGTTGCAGACGTAAAAAGCAATTCTGGTTTTGTTTACGTTGCATATTCGCAAGAGATCTGGTCATATTGGTTCGCAGTGGGGTATTAATTATGTATTATTACAGTGCAACAACTAATGCATTTTATCCGATCGAATGGAAACAAGATTACATCAATGCCGGTTCATTTCCAAACGATGCGGTGAAAGTTGATGAAGCTGTTTTCATTGAGTTTGCTGGCAGCATTCCCCCTGAGGGTAAATACCGAATAGCAGGTAAAAATGGTTTACCGGAATGGGCGGATATCCCTCCCCCCACAAAAGAAGAATTGCAGCAACAGGCTAAACTTCAAAAGCAGCAATTAATAGCTGAAGCAACAAACCAAATCGCACCATTACAAGATGCTATTGATCTAAATATGGCAAATGATGAGGAAAAAGCACAATTAGTAGCTTGGAAAAAATACCAAATATCACTAAGTCGTATTGATGTTACATCAGCACCAGACATTAGTTGGCCTAAAAAGCCATAGTGATATGTATTTTTGTATCGGGCTGCATGAGCAGCCCCTATTATTTTGTTATTCTGGCATCTCAGGCCACTTAATATCAGGGGACAATGAAGTGTCAACTCTGCTCAGTAATACCAAATATTTTTTCCATTCAAGTAACAGTGCCTGTTCTTCTTCCGAAGCCAATCCAGTATCAACAGCATATTGGAGCAACTTAATAGTTTCATTAGCTTGTGTACACAGTGTACCGCGCAGTTGCTCTGCCTGCTCAATCTCACTATCCTTTATTGCTGCTTTGTCAGTCACCCACTTTGAGCCATCCCATCGATCAAAATGAGTAACTGGTTGTTCGAATGTCAGGTTTTCGGGTAATTCACCCAGCTCAGTAATTTCTTGCGGTAGGCGAGTTTGTGTATTGTAAGCCGTTTTTCCACGGTAATCGGGAACAATTTCCCAGTGATTTCCGTCTGCTGTACGTCTAACAGCTGTAGAATCGGATTTGGGAAGTATCGGAGCATCTGTATAGGAACTGGCCGGTATTCCTGTCCCCTCCATCAGGTATTCTGGCGTTGCGCCGATAAATTCCCTTGAATGAGGCGCTGCATGGTAGATTGTCAGCCAGCCCGCTTTTTCTGCTAATCCATCTTTACCTAAGATTGCAATTTCCGGTTCTAAAGAATATTTTTGCTCTATCATTATGCTGCTCTCACTATGTAGTTAAATGCAATATTGCGGGGGCGGGTTTCTCTCTGATTTTCATATTCTTGAATAATGTTATGCCAGTCCCCCTTATTAGTCCCTGTCGCTGCTAAAAACCCAGTTTCTCTGTGTTTTCCATTCCTCCAGTTTTCGTTATCCCAGTAACCGGCGATTGCAGATACAGGGGCTTGTCCGGTTTGAGAAGACAAAGCTGCACGTCCCGGATCACTCCCCCTGTTATTATCCCAGCCCCGGATAAATTCACCCCGCAAATCGGGTAATACGCCGGATGGGTATGCCGCTGCTAATCGTGAGTACTGGGATTTATTAAATGATTGACCATTGCATGCGAGATAGCCAGCAGGCACATTCGGTAACGGCCAAGGAATAGGAGCACCGACTGGGTAACCACCTATCTCACCGCCCGCTACATCCCCATTTGAATTTAGAAAATATGCGTGTAGCACACCGTCAGCAGTAATATATATCTGACCAACGTCGGATAGCTGTCCGATGTTGATGCCTTTTGCCCATCTTGCATTTCCTTCCCCTGAGAAAGGGCCAATAAATGAGCGTCCCGGGATGTTGTTAACTGAGACAGCAGCAGGAAATGCCCCCACATCCCCGGCAGTGGGTTTATTCTGCGTGTTATATTCCAGTGCCCAAGGTGTCCATCCCGGACCGCTCCACGGGTATAAAGCCCGTGTATATATCCGACTACTATTATAGACAAAATAACGTTGAATCGTGCCAGCGGCCTGTAAAACAACAAGAGAACCAGCGGATGCTTCGGGATAGTTTTTACCGGCTGTCGCTTGTATATTCAAACCCTGATAATAAAGTCCTGGCGTTTGATAATCATTTAAATCGGCTTTGCCAGGGATCGATATTGCTTGCCCATTAAAGATATCTTGAGAGGTAATATCGATATCCCCACTCAATACCTTGCCATTAATTTTCCGGTTGCCCGGTACCGCGTTGTTAGCCAAACTCACCGTTTCCGTCAAACCAAGGTTTGCCATAACTCATTAATTTGCCGCAACTCTTACCAACCCAGCTTTTTAAAGTGTTAAACGGGGCTAGATATGGTAAACATCGCGTATATTTACGTATCAATAAATAACCAAAGTGGCGAATTAGAGAGAAAGATATTAATCATGTAGAAATTACGAGCACATTTTGGATGATAAATCAGCAAGGAAATTAACATCATATTGCCTTACACCAGTTCAGAAATTTCATCACGGTGTGCCCCAAACAATACGTTTAATAGACCTGTTGCTTTGCAACATCACGCATTAACAAACTCTTCTGGCCATTTTTTCGACATCATTTGCTTGAGATAAATAAATTTACTTTGTGTGTATGCGTGTGTATTATGATGTCAGGTTGGGAGGATATATGAAATCAACTGACCTAATAAAAGAGCTGACTGCTGCTGGGTGTGAACTTAGAAGGCATAACGGAGGTAGTCACCAAATTTGGTGGTCACCTATAACCGGAAAGACGTTCCCGGTACCGCATCCCAAAAAAGATCTGCCTATCGGCACAGTCAAATCTATAAAGAAAATGGCGGGGATTTAGTCCCCGCCGACTTTGGAGGTCATTATGTTTTTTTCAGTAGGTGTTGAGTTGCCGAAAGATGAAAACACAGCATATGGTTTGGTTATTCCTGCGTTGTGTACCGAAGATTATGGCTGTTTTTCTGCCGCTGATAGTAAAGAAGACATTGCGATAATGGCACGTGAAGCTATCTTGTTAACGGTTGAAGATATGGTTGCAAGCAGTAGAGCCGTTGAACAAATTCAGGATTCTGGCTATCTGGTCTACGCAAAAAACACAGAATATCAATACATTGATAGTTGGTTTGTTATTGATGTTGATTTGTCTGAATTTTCGGGAAAGCAGCAGCGTATTAATATCTCATTACCCGATACGCTTATTCAGCGTATTGATAATCGCGTCAAAGAAAGTCCGACACAATATCGAGATAGAAGTCACTTTTTAGCTGAAGCAGCAAGACATGAACTTAGGTAGCGCTATGGTGCATGGATGCGCCATAGTTCAAAAAAACACTTAATTGATGCATTGTGAATCTTTTATACTGTCGTATGAGCGTAAAGCCCGAATGATAGGTGCTGCACCTTCTTCATGGGTCCCAAAAGCCACAAATAAAGAGCTGCTTATACAGTCCGTTTGGATTTCCTGTTTATATACCCGTCATCTTTCAAGCTACCTCTTTGTTGGCTGCACTTGCTCACCCCGGTCACATAGTTTGCTATGCTCCCGGGAATTCTCTCCCTAGCCGTCGCGATGCGTCTTGAAATCCATAGGGTATATAACATTTTCTATTTTGTAGATGAATTTCCTGAGGAGTAGATCTTTCAATCTATAAAATTGGTAATTTGGTTCTTGTTTTTTTAATTTATGTCGATAATGTTCTCTTTCTTCTCTTAATACATTTCTTTCTTTTTCAATTAATGAGTCAGATTTATGTTCATCAGATGTATTAATAACATGAGGAATAATGCAATACAAGTTTATGAAATTTCTAAATCTAAATATTCCCCACATATCAGCTTCATATTTTATTGGTTGAAGTTTTTCTAATAACTCTTTCGCTGCTGTTTTATTGATTAAATACCCGTGCGTACCGCTAGCTTCATACGTTTGATATATATCTAATGCATTCGACTTTATTTTTTTTGTTATTAATATACGTTTCAACCTTGTTGAGTAAATATACATTTGGTTTTTTTATGTCATCTATGCTTTCTATCTCTGATATTACATTATGGATTTTATTTGGTAATATAGCATCATCTTCCAAAATAAGTGTATGAGAGATATTTTCCCTTAGCATTTTTTCATATATAAATAAATGACTTAATGAGCAACCTATCTCACCTTTAGTTAGTTTGCAATTGGGATAATCGTATACAATTTTTGTTAATTCTTCATTATTCATTGACTCACCATAAATAGCCTCTATAAATTCCACTTGTAACCCAATTTTATTAGACTGTTGTCTCATAGTTTCTTTGCGTTCTATATTTCTTTTTAAATTAATAATGAATACTTTCATGTTTTCACTCCCTTCTAATTATTAATACATACTGCTTTGTTTTAGACACTGGAATTTTGAGTAATATCTTTTCTTTTGATGTGACTTGAAGTTCGCCAGTATATCTTAATCTGATAAACCGAGATAAAATGAATTTATTAAAAAATTTTAATTTATCCTTGCGAGAGTGAGAAGGACACCACGAACCATTAAATAGATGAATAGAAAAATTTTCTAATTCATATTCTGGAACACAGAAATAATACGAAGGGTAAATGATAGACTTTTCATCTAGTAATGTTTCTTGAGAGCTGTTGTAAGGTGCTTGAAGCCCGAATTTTTCAGAAAAATATCGGCCTATACGAACTGTATTTGGTTGAAGATCAAGACCATCTGAGGTTTCAAAATCAGCATTTTCATAATAACTTAATAAATCAGCAATAATAGAATTACCAGCTTTAGCTCCTATAGTTGCGGATGTAATCGGTAAGACATTGCCATGATAATTTTCATAACCACTAAAGAAATTCAGATGAAGAAATTGATCTAGATTATTGGTGACCTCCACATCAGTATCTAAGTAGATGCCACCTTCATGATACAATGCATAAAGTCTAACGTAGTCAGAAACAAATGCCCATTTTCTGTTCTGATATGCTTGTTCTGAATATTTATTTTTTATTCTTTCAAATTTCTCGTTGTTCCATTCGATTATCTCATAATCAGGAAGGTGTTTCTTCCAGCTTTCAATACATTTAAGTATCAGCTCGGATTTTGGTTGATTACCAACCCATACATAATGAATTTTCTTAGGTATCATTTTCTACCTCAAAAGTTAAACAAGTTTCATTTATAAGTAGTATATCGGATTCTGTTTGTTAGATCACTCTGCTATCAACACTTAAAAAAGCCTAATTAAGGTAATTAATCCCACACCTCGTAACCTCAATAGCCTCTCTTCCCACAATTTCATAATCTTCTTCCATCTTAGAGCAGCTCTTCATTTCTCATGAGAACCTTAGATGTTTACCGGATATTCCTTATGGTATCAATGATAAATGGGGTGGAAAGAGTGGGTAATTGATAAAATTTCATGATTCAAAATTCAACTAATCCCATCGAACCCAATAAAAAGGCAATTACAGGAACTAGAAATACTAACGCTATTAGCGTACATATAATCTTAATTATTGGATTCTTGTATTTATATGCAGCATAGGAAGATATTAGCCCGACGGGGACAGTGATCCAACCGCATACGAAAAGAGACATAAACACATACCATCCAAAGCCTTCAAAATACATGACATTCCCTCATGAACCTATTATAGACTCTCGGAATATATCAGCAATCCTATCAACTCACCATAGCCCACTTGTAAATGTGTTGTGGCATGTGTTCATGATCTTTTCTCGGTTGCCTGTTCGCTGTGCGCTTTTGATGTGATAGCAATAAACTATACCCGTACTCATTGAAAGCCTTGTTAAACCAGTTTTTCAAAATATTCAATAGGAATAAATACGCTAAAAATTAGCCGCAAATATATTTAATAGCTGTTTTGTTTACTTTATCTTGCCATTATGATTTATTAGCGCGTGGCATATTATATGTACTTTCCTATACTGGGGTTATGGTGATACTTCTGCGTTATATGGTTTTTTTATATTGAAAGTAAAGGATTCAGTTTTAAAATAAGACTAAAATTTATCTTATTCACATAATAAAAAATCCATAGTATAGTATTAATAGAAAATTCGTCTGGATGAAGAAATTGAATCTACGTTTTTTTGTTTTTGGAAAGCTAATCTCCGTTTTACTATTACACGATGCTCTATTGATAAATAAATATGAAACTTACAAAAAACCACCTAATCAAGCTGCTACCAGTTGTTGCACTCTTCATCTTTTGCCTTTTAGCTCATATGGCTCTAGGTTATCGCTTAAAAATAGCGTATGTATTCGCTATATTCTTTATTTTTCTATTGCTAAACAAAGTCACTGTGGTTTACAGGCCCCTGCTTATCGTTCTTGGTATAGTAGCGCTTGTTTATGCTCCTATTATCGGGCTTACATATGGTTCACCAAACTTCAACTCAATTCTTTCGTTATTCTATACAAACGAACAAGAAGCTAGTGAATTTATTTCTTCTATTCCAATTGAATACTATCTTTTTAGTACGTTTATCCTGATCTTTTGCTTGTTGTCTTTGAAAATAAACATTAATCTGCATAAAAATATTAACATTTTTCTATTCTCTTTTACGTTAATTACGATAATACATCACCCTTTAAAAGCTTTTATACAGGGTGAGGAATTCAATATCCTTAACTCTGGGCTTCCTGAAATTAGAGTAGTTAAAGATGTCACTATCAACTTTATAAGGGTAAAAAGTGAATATAAAAAAATGCAACAAATACTAAGTGAGAAAGATACGTGGGGAACGGTATCGACAGAGCCAAAATATAGCACCTACATTGTTGTGATTGGAGAAAGTGTACGTAGAGATTTTATGAATGCATATGGATTCCCGATACACAATACTCCTTTTATGGGCGCTGCCAATGGGACGCTTTTTACAAATTATATCTCAGCAGGTCCATCGACCCAGATATCATTGGCAAACTCACTAGCAATGGTCAAAGATGGTAAAAATATTTTAAGCAATAATATTGTGACATTAGCAAAAAAAGCTGGTTTTTATACCTACTAGATATCAAATCAAGGTTCTATGGGGATATTTGATACTCCGGTTGCCAGTATGGGAGCAAGGGCTGATTCTCCATTATTTATTAAAAAAGGTGAATCCAGTTCTGGTCTTAACATAAATATTCCTGATACAAATATAATACCAATCATGACAAAAGCCTTAGAAGATAAGAAAGAAAAGAAGCTAATTGTTATCCATTTAATGGGTTCTCACTCCCCTGCTTGTATCAGAACAAATTATGAATACAAGGTATTCTTTAAGTCAGAACAGGTCTCTTGCTATATACAGGGTATTGAAAACACTGATAACTTGCTATCAATAATTGCTGATGAGGCACAGAAAAATGAGAAGAATTGGTCTTTAATGTATTTTGCCGATCATGGCGTTTCTTTCTTTGAGAAAGATACTAAGAAAATGAGGCTTGCTCATAATGATAAATATAAGCAGAATTATTAGGTTCCTATGTTTATTACCTCTTACGATGATACGTCACGTAATATTATTAACGTTCAACGCAATTCAATGAACTTCTTAACACTATTCTCAGAGTGGACAGGTATCAAAGAGCCTACAATACCTGAAAATTGCAAAATGCTGTCTAATGAAATATGTGAAAATCAAGATGATGTTCTGAACTTTAGTAATAACATCATGAAATATAGCTCATTGCCGGAAGATAAAATCCCTGAATGAATTTCATATTATGAAAAATACAGACAGGATATGTGTCGGACTTGATTTATAAATACGTGAGCGCTGTTATTATGAACTATTTAATGGATAAATTTTTTAGATGAAAACATTATTATCTCTGTTTGGGTGGAAAGAAGCTAGCATTGATGATTATCGTCAATGCTACAGTATGTACGGTGGGGGATTAGCAACACACCCCGTTGTTTTAGATTTCATTCATAAACATTTTAAATGTGATGAAAAGTACTATGTACAGAAAGTGGTATAACATCAAGCACAGGTGGAGACTCATCCATTAACATAACTAACACATATATTATGATAATGGGATGGTATCGTACTGTTTGATTTAAAGTGACCTTAGTTATTTCAGGCTAAGGTCTAACTTTCCTAAGCCAGGGGCGAATAAAAACTCGCCATAAAGCTAACTTTATTTGAGTAAAGATGGATCTTTTCCTATTCTTTTCGTCAAATTTTGTTGACGAATATACTCGCTCTCCGATTGATGAATTTAAGGAGTGAAATGAAGCATTAACAACAGGGGGAATAACACCTTTTAGTTTGATAACACCTTGTTCTCTTAACATCTTCCATTCATCAGCAACAAATCTTACAGGCAGCAAGTATTGATATAATTTTTTTGCTGCGGCTAAATTCAACACATACCCATAAGCGCATGCTGCATCGATTACACTAACAATATTATGGTTATCAGTCAGAGGCTTTTTGAATGAATCGAAATATTCATTAGTCGTATTTAGCAAAAAAACATAGGGGGTTGGACTTAAAGCCATAGGATGGTTTTCCAGAGATGATAATACTGTGGTTAGATTTTCGTTGAAAGTCACGTCATCCTCTAGGATGAGAGATAGGGGGATTCTATTGTCTATGATTTTTTTGTATGTATTTAAATGGCTCAGTGAACACCCAACTTCACCTAGTGTGAGTGTCATCTCATTAAAGTTAGGGCAATACTTCCAGAGTTGTTCCTTACCCTGCTCTTTTCCATACACTGCGGTTACAAATTCAGCATCAAGATTTATTTTTTGTAGTTGTTCTTGTATCGATTTTTTTCGTCCTACATCTTTCTTTAGATTAATGACAAACGTTTTCATAATACACTCTATGATTTAACTCTATTTAATAACAGGCTACCATATGGAACAATCCTCAGACAAGTAGCTAAATTTCAAAAAAATATTAACCCGAATTTTGCATCATTACTGATGCACTACCAACAAACTGAATTTTATTGTCATAATGCCTCTATGTCACTATACCCAAGAAACTTCAAAATGCAGTTTTTAGCACTTGAAAATGGTCGTTAATTCTAGACGTCAACGAGTCCGCTATATCAGGTAGCGTTGTGGTGAAAAATTTGAATACTTTGTTTCGAAATAACGGTTATTTCGAACATGTTCATTCATGACCTTCCATGATAGCTCTATCGGGTTTAAATTTGGGCTGTATGGCGGAAGGTAATGTCACTCAATATTGCTAACATAAGCCCAATCCTTTACAAGATGAGCTTTGTTGTAGCCTGCGCCATCCACAATAAGATGAATTTTTTGATGATAGTTAGGATAAGACCTTCTTATTTCATTGAAAAAACAGCAAATGTTGTAATCATTGATGGTCTGAGGGGCAATAAGCCCCTGTTATTACTTATATTACTTAGGCTGTTCCGGCCATTGGATATCAGGCGCGGTAGAGCAATCCACTCGATTGAGCCGCCTCCGGTATTTATGCCATTTGGTTATTATAGATTTCTCTGTATCGGTTGCCATACCTAAATCAACAGCGCCCTATAGTGGAGCTATAGTTGAGGTGGCGTCAACAAGCAAAGTTTTTTTCAAATTTTCAGTTTGTGAAACCAGAGCTGCCCGTTCACGTTGCAGGGATTTTTCCCATGATTGACCATTCCAGACGTCAAAATCACTGGTTGGTGATTGGCTGGTCACCTTTGATGGTAGACTCCCCAACCGTTCAATAATGATTTCTTGTCCTGTTTTAGTATCGTAAACAACCGCCCAACGATGGTCCTCATGATAGCGCCATTCTTGAGAGGTAGAATCAAACGTAATAGCGTAACCATGTTTAGCTGCTGGTGGGGCAGCTCCATTGTGCAGTACGGAATTAATAGCGTGGACTCGTCACAATATCCGTCAGAACCTCCAATTAATTCATGGGCATCACTCGTATAATTATAGATTTTAATGATTCCAGATGTGTTTGTATTCATATGATTAAACCTATCGTTAACTGATTCGATACCACGCCATTAACATGACATAAGCATTGGTAACACTAATATTCTGACCGCGCCCTGTATTACCTGTTATTCCGGAAATCGTATGTACATGTGCACCAATACTCACGGTGTGAGAATGCGCTCCAGCAGAGGATATCCAGCCTGATTTATTGTATGAAAATACACCATCGTCACAGTCGTTTGCTGAGACACGATCATGAACGGGATTACCAAATTGCCCAGAGGGCGCGGTGAAATTATGACTATGGTTCCCGGTGGTATTTGTTGTTTTCATACCATAATCAAAACTACTGGTTGTTCCTGAGAAACTGTGTGTATGGGCTGGTAAATTATCAGCTGTTAAATTGACATAATCTTTGCCTCCAGTTGATAAAACGTTTGAACCATTTACAGCAGCTAACCGAACTGTTCTATTTTCACCAATATATTTCCACGTAGTGCCCGGAAATAGTGCATTTGGGTTTTTATTTTGTGCAAACCAAACCACAATTCCAACAGGATAAATGGTGTTGATATTAGCTGCACTTTTCGCCAACGCCACCGTTTCCGTCAAACCAAGGTTTTTTATAAACTCACTTTTATTAGGGATATCTGCGCCATTCTGGTTTTTTACCAATCTACTGTTAGCATTATCTGTAGCCCTATTCGCTTCATCATGAGCATTTTTAGCTGCCACATTTGCCGTATTTGCAAAATCGTATGCCTCCTTAATTGCCTTTGGCGTCGCAGCTAAGGTTTCACTTGCACTATTTGTCGCACTACTCAGTTGTACAATCCCTTTCTGAATCAATGAGGCATCAGAAACACCACTTAATTTGCTTTCAGCGATTTTTCTAACGTCATGAACCGCTTTTGGAGTCGCCGCTTGATCTTCTCTGTCAGAATTTGTCGCGCTGTTGAGTTGCGATATACCTTTCTGCGTCAGTGAAGCATCAGGAATTTCCGTGGTAATTTTATGTTTTAATGCTAAATCTAATTGCGTTACGAGTTTTTCCAGGTCACCATCATCCATAACGTCTTCACCGGTTTTTTCCGCAATATACTTCCCTATCACCGCGGCAATAACCGATGATTGTCGCCAAACTTTATTTAATCGTTCACTCCTTGCTATTCCTGATTTAAAACCCTCTTCAATAAAATCTGAACTTTCATATTCTTCTTGTGACAAAGTATTCGCGTTTTCACCAATGGCAAACGCTTTAAAATCATTTTTAGCCACTTCTAACCCTCCACTATATGGTAATTAACCGTTATCCCCATAGGTTTAAGCGAGAGATAACCCTGATGGATGATTTCTTTAGTAATTGTACTGATTGATTTTCCTTTAATCGTTACTGTGAATGACATATCCAAGTTATCTTCGAAAGATACCGATAGGCCATTATTTGAATGAATAAAACTCAGGATGTTATTAAGCGATTCAGCCGTTCCATCCCAGTTATTTGCGCCTATTCTCGCTTTAATGACAATTCGATAATTATCATCATCCAGTTTGATATAACTTTTATCACTGTCGAATCGCCCTTTCCATTGACCACTATCAAACCCTAACTCATTAATATCAAAGGAGAAGTAATAGGATTCAATTGGGGTCTGAATCATTCGATTTCTACCTACCCATTCACCAATAATATCAAGCTGTTTACCCTCCGCTTTATCAAGGTCAAAACTGCTAATCAGTAAATCTGTTGTCAGCGCATTCTGGTTGAAAATATCAGTCACAGCTTCAAGCATCCTGACATATTTTTTACCTTCCATGTGATATGCAGGAATCAACCTTATATATTTGTTCATTCTAGCACCGTAACTATTTTAATATTTTCAGGTGAGCACGTCGGCGCTTGATTAAATGCTATGTCAATGTTCGCCGTTCCTGTCGTCGATGCTGTTTTACCCACTATCACAGATAATACTTCATATGTCTGTCCACCGTTTTTATTGCATAAGTTTGCCGGTACAAATAAGCGAGTAACATATATTCCATCACCTATATAAAGAGATTTTATGTAGTTAGATACTTCAGTGCGAATATTATTACCAATATCTGATGTGTATCCGATAAAGGGTTTAATGTGTATTTCAACGTAAATTGGCACTAGTGTAGGGCGATAGAAGTTAATAGTTTTTTTATTGCCATAGTCATCGGTAATAGTTTCCGCGGTGGTGCCAAATGTCGGTATACCCGGTGTTTTCTTTATCAGAATGGCCCGGGCAATTTCTTTCGAGTCTCCACCATCAATGACAAGTGCAATGCTGTGTGCAGGTATGCCATTTTCATCTGTTTTGTCCGAGTCGTTGTCGTATCCCCGGTAACGTGAAACCCCATGCAGATTGGCAATTGCCCCCATCAGTCCATCCATAATGGTTCTCGAAGGCAGCGCAACGGAAACCGCTTGCCGTATCCGCAGTTCTATATCGGTTTCAATTCCCCGACCAAGTGTAGCCGCAACCGGGTTCGTCACGGTTTGCCAGCCCAATGTTGGCGTAGCAATTTGGTTAACCGTGTGAGGCAATGCGCCAATCGCACCCGATTTTTGACAAATCGCGGTCACAATAGCCTGCCCGTGTGTATCTATAATGACTTCATCCGGTAGTGACCAGGTGTTTCCCGCATCATCTCGGACGGAAGCGTTGCGAATAACTGTGCCCGTTCGGCCAGTGACCAAAACATCCACCGTTGAGTTACTGGAGCTTTTTCTGGTGATGCCGTTGATTTTGACATTACGAGAAAGCCCTTCACCCACCGCGGTTGTCGGGCTAAATGAGTTATAGGAGGCAACAGTTGCGTTGTTACAACCGTGAATAACGTAGGCTATCAGCGATAAAAAAACCCCGTCTTTACTGTCAGATTCAATGTAAATATCGTCCCCATAAATATCCCTGAATATCGTCTTCCAGCTATTCAAGATGGTTTGATAATCAGGAGCATTGATCCCATTTTTATCAATAGCAGGTAACATTGTGTTGATAATACTTTCATACATCAGCAGTTACTCCTGTCTGTCCATAAATCGTGTCTATCGTGACTGTAATGGTGATTTTTCTTGTGGCAGGATTTCTTTCACTACGGTAGTGGGTGATGTTCTCCACACCTGGCGTTTGCAATATTCGTTGTCTAATAACCAAATCATAAAAACCCGATGTTCCTTTACCCAATACGTTGTCGTAATCGGTTCCCTCTCGGTCATCAAGAAACCATTCGCCACTACGCAGCATCAGTCGAGTTTTCACTGCTTGTGCAACCGCTTCCGGTGAGTTGATAAGAAAACTCGCCTCTCCACGACCAAATACATAGTCGTTGTCAATTTCTCTTCTGTATCTCATTGAGGTTTCCCCGTCTTACCACCACCTGATTGCACGCCACTATGTATATGGTTTTTAAGGCTGATCCCTGCCGCTGTTACATCATTACTCACCGTGACAGGTCCTTGTATGGTTGCGGTGCCACCGCCAGCGCCCATGCCTTGTGATAAGTTGCCGTTGATGGTGACGTTGCCGTTCAGGATGATTTCAGGTGAAGTGATTTCAGTACTGCCATTGGCTGTAGCGGTAAGCTTCGTCGGTGTGATAACCGTGATGTTATGGCTATTAGGATCGAGTTCGATATACGCCGCACCATCATCACTTCTCAGTTGCGCGGTGTTAGTGCTGATATTAGTTATTTTTTGCTGCTGAGATTGTGGGCCAACAATCGCAAATCCGTCGGATAGGTTATGCTGCCTGGGATCTACCGGCTCTTGTACACCGCCAGATTGCCACCAATAATCGATGCAACGATCAGCAAATACAACCAGACATTCATCACCGGCTCTTACCGGGAAGGTTAACGTCACGCCACCGCCCCTCGGGAATATAACCGGCACATCCACTAATAGCGGCAAGGATACCGATTCCAGTTCCCCGTCTTTTTTCCTGATTTTCCATCTGATGGCTGGTTGTGCGGTAACAGTTACCGCATCAGCATCAAATGATTGAATAATGCAAGGCAAGGAGACATACAATCCGGCGCTAATGACTTCTTGCATAGCAAAAAAGACCGCTTCGGGCCTATTTAGTCGTTCGTCAGTATTTATCATTCGCTCTCTGCCTTATCCTTATTATGAGTTGATTGATTCAGCAAAGTATGATCGCTCTTGGCGATACACATTATTGTCATGTACCACTCTGTTTCGCGGGTATCGCCGGAATACTCCACATTGAAGACAATGTAATCACCGTCAGCGTCCAATATTGCCGGTTGTGTTTTTGCATCCTTATGATCGCCAGACTGAGCAGCTTGTTTAGTCTCCGGATCAACCGGTTTGATTGAGCGGTTATCCAGTCGAATTAATGTACCAGGGCGGATATTCGGATTAATTAAGCATTTAACGTTAATACCTGAGCCAATAGTTTGTTCAGGCATACCAATAAGACCTGTTTTTGATGTAAGGACAATGGCTTCAGTTAAGTATTTATTTTTGGGTACAATATGTAATTGGTTATCTTCATAGCGCCAATTAGCGTCACATTGCTTTGCCAGATTAGAAACCTCATTGCGGTGCATGCCAAAAAGTACTTTTCCCCTAGGGGATGCTGATTGATTGAATTCAGGGCGTAGACCTGCCGTAATGCCATATTTGGCAATATCACGCATTAGCAAATGATCTAAATCCGCTTGCGAATATCCCGCTGCAATAGTGGTATTCACGGTCGCGTAATTGTGGGCTTCATCCCCGTCCGCTGCATGAATCACAACACAAGTATCCGTTGCGTTGTCTCTTTTTACATACGTATACTGAATTTGACCTGAGAATATTTGTCCTGAGTTCTCCTTGTAACCCGCCACAAATTTAATCTTTTTAAATTCATTTTTACGTAATTTATTACTAGTTTCGTTATTGAGGTTATATATAGTAAAAATACCGGTAGCAGGATTGGAAGATTCCGTTCTGCTAATGTTAAATGTGATTTTCAGGTCTGATAAATTTACTTTTTCGCCATCTTTGTCTACAACGATAAGGTGGCATTCTCTTATCCATTGTTTTGACATAATTCACCTAATATATAGAAATAGAAAAACCGCAATTAAGCGGCGTATTTAATAAATCATGTGAAACTAAAAATTTCTGGCTTATAAACGACAAAGGGCACTATTACTAATGCCCGTTAATAAGGCTTGTCATCACCTCTTTACTGTACTTGACTTCCTACTGCCAAAAATCTTATCTCCCCAAAGAGACATATTATAAAAACTTATGCTACCGCTTTTTTACTACCGCGCAACTTTCCCTGCTGTTCACAACATGCAACCTTGCATTTAAAAGCATCTGGAGCTGCTTTCTTCAAAATATCAACAGCCGCACCCATTCTTGCAAATACACCTCGTGTATCGAACCTGACTTCTTTCTTGGATACGCTTTGCTCTTTCATATGTACCTCTCAGGGAGTCTCTCGAGCACTCTTTATTAAGGATAATCGTCATATCACACTAACAGTGGCCATCTAGTATTTTCATAACAAAATCTTATATCGTCATTGCAAATTTATCAAAGGCTGCCTGTAACCCAGTAACATCTGAAACCATAATATATCCGCATTTATGCATTGTAAAACCAAAGCTCGCATAGTAATCACACAACTCTGAAACAGGTTCCATAATATAGACACCTTCAGCTTCTACCGCCACACTAAACAAATATGCAGACATCAAGGTAAGGAGAACCATGCGCCCTGTTAAAGGGTGGTTTTTATCATTTCTAGAAAAATTTTCAATCATGTGAATTCTGAAAATTTTATCATTGACACCATACAAGCAAAGAGCCGCCCCAGAAGGTACTACTTCTATTGCTGTATTCACTAATTTCACACAAAATTCAAACCTATCAGGATCATTTCCATACTCTGCTAAACCAAATTCCCATTCCAATGCTCCAAAACCACCAGCGAGAATTTTAAAGTCCTGATCAGTGATAGGATTTACAACTAATGGCACTCCTTGAGAATCAAGGATTAATTGTAGATTGTTCCTTACTAATTGACCAATCTCTTCCAGAGAAAGCATATCAAGATCCTTTAGATAACAATCTAATAGTTACATACAATAATTATCTATCCTTTCTCAGAGGAATTTACACATTATCCCAACATTCACTTAAAGGTATAGGTTATTTCCTATCAGGTGATAAGAGATAATATTTCTTGTAAGATCTTCCTTATCCACAACATTAATGTTCCTGTAACCTTAATAATTACTAGAACCTACAAAACCAATCTCATTTCCTAACAAGTAAAATAATATCGTAAATCACACCTGTTTTATTACCTACAATTCATATCACTCCTGAAATAAAACATTCAAGACATTCAATATATATTTTATTACCGTCCAAAGATATAGCCACTCTCGTTATTGGACACAATTTTTTATCATAACCACTTTGAAATTATATGTTACTCTCATCAAGTTAACTTACTACAAAGTATAACCTGTCCTCTTTACCAAGATTATTCCTGAAAGGTTTCTCCTGATTTATATCACCATAAAAAATTAATGAGCCGTTAAAACCAAGATGACGATATTGTTCCAATAAGTCAACCCCAAAAACCAACGGCAAACCTGTGACAATAAATTCACTGTCCAGCGTCATAATATCCAAAATCCAACCCGCGATATCACGCCACATCAATCTCATTTTATAATTAATGCCATTTAGCTGAATATCGAATTGCTGATTTTGAGGTGATAAAGGAATTTCTACAACCCTAGCCATTTCTTACCTCGCTCTATAATAAAATCAAGAATAATTTTTGGCATTGATGGCTTCACCGTAACTTTAGCTCCCATATTAACTACTGGTGCTGTATCTTCAGGATTTTTCATATTTTCCGCCGGTGCGGCCTTATTCGGTGATGTTTCAACAATAACAATTTCACGTAGGTTTAAAACTACCGATAGAACATTTTCACTGGTTTTATCCGTTGTGACACTGATATCTTTAATCAACATGTTTTTATATAAGCGCTTTCCCGTTACGACATCAAACGGTTTATGTGATGCTCTTAGGTCAAGTAACTGTTGATATATATCATGCGGACTGCTTCCAAGGCTCAGTCCGGTAGAAATATCAAATACCTTTGTTGTATCAATAATATCAAGCAGCGAACCACCACCCGCGAAACCTAAATCCATTCTTACTTCCGATGGGCTGTCATAAGCATGATCACTGAATGTTACCCCCTGCTGGACCGGATGATCGGTGATATTCGATACATCGGTATGGGTTTCTGAAATAACAACACTCGGTACAATAACACCTATTTTTCTCTTTTGCTGAGAAAACATGACTGATAATATATCCATTGTTATCTCACCTGTGTTTGCATATTTCTAAGCAGCATACTGTAAGTACGTTCTACCGTTTCTCCGGTTAGTCTTGCTGCTTCTCTCGGGGATTCAACACCGTTGACTTCAATATGATAATTGACTTCTCCTATTCCCTGTATATTATTGCTAGCAGATATTGGCACACGATGTAATAAAGCGAGAGTAAATACCTGATAGTTCATCATACTGTTGATATTTGCCACCGCACCATTGATCATTCTGCGATCAATGGGAATATTCTGCAAAGAGTGAGCTACATGATTTAAATGTCCAACCAGTTTTGTTGGTTTATTCGCTGGCGATGGCACTCCGATAATCGCTGTTTTGGTATGCTCTGATAAATAAGGATTATTACCATTTATCCCCACCATCATGTTATCAATCAATCTTTGTATCACATCAGAATTAGCCAATTTCATCATTCTGACTTTAGGATTATCTTTATTAACTGGCTGATTATTTTGTCCATCTGTTACCGCCTTATCTGACTTTTGCATGACTACAGGAGCATTACCAGGAGTATCTGCCGCAAATTGAGAATGTCCTTTCGGAAGGGTGTTTTCTTCACGTTTATCTACCCAATTCCCTTTTTCATCCCAATAGGCATTACCTTCCCCAATCAGAGCAGCACAAAAATCATGCCAAGTTTTCGCGGTCCTAATTCGCTGAAAGTAGTCATATCCACCAAAAGTCCGATTAAGTGCTTTATCGATATATGGCTCTGATACAACAGCAACTGCCCCTGCAATTCCCGCTTTACCTAACATTCCACCTCTGGAGACAGATTTTGACACTTGAGCCAAATTAAGAATCGCACTTGTCACACTGGATATTCCTTTGATCATCTTCGCAGCCCATGTCACTGCAATGAAGGTCGCAAATCCCTTTAATACATTTTTCCAACCACCAACAGCCTTAGCCCCCTGATTTATCCAACTAGAGATTTTTTCAATGGCTTTAAGGAATTCATTAATAGAGGGTTTCCATTTATCCCAATCAATAAAATGCTTACCACCTTCTTTCCAAACCTTATAGTCTTCATAAAGCAAGAGCAACGCCGCTGACAGTGCAGTAATCATCCCTATCGGCGAAGTCATGAAGGCTGTATTTAAGATTTTCCACGCAAATAGTAAGCCGCCTAGTGCTTTAATAACCGTTTTTGTACCGCCATCCAGTCTGTCCCACCAGCCAATTAAATCACTAATAGCTTCACCGACACGACTGACCAATAATGTTATGTCATCAGCCAAGTTCAGTATGACATTCAATACACGAGTAATAACCTTTTCTATTCTAGGGAAATTAAGCAGAATAGTTTGTTGAAATGATTCGACTCGTCCAGTTAATCCCCCCGCCAAATCCGAGCCTATTTTTTCTTTTATCATCCCAAACAAATTATCTAAGGCAGTTATGCGCACTATAAATTGGTGAGATTGCTGGGTTGCTTTAGTCGGGTTATAACCTATGGTTTTCGTCATGTCCTGATATTCAGTTGTATATTGACCAATCCCACGACGCATAGCCATCAAGGTATTGTCGTCAATACCCAGTTTGCGGGCGTATCGATTAGCACGATCCATCGGCATTTTCGATAACTGTTCACCCACCTGCGCCACCAAAGATGCTGTATCCCGAAGGCTGCCATTGACATCTCGGGTTTGAACACCAATGTTCCGCAATAATCCCTCACCACCTGGATTTTTATGTAGGAAATTAGCAACGCCCTCAAGAGATTGATTAAACCCTTCAACACTTCCACCTGCTTGACTGACCGCATAACCAATGGCTTTAATGTTTTCAGCCGTTGCACCTGTTTTCTGTGACTGCCAGTAAAGTTTATCCAATCCGTTAGCAACTTGAGTGGTGAAATTAATAACCTCTAGTGCTGCGTTTTTAATTTCCTCCCCCATTTTGAGAACATTAGCCGTGACTTCGGTGATAACAGCCATGAATTTACTCTGTCCGGCTTCATCAACATCAAACTTAAGCGATCCCAAGAAATCCTTAGTTGTTTCAACGTTATTGCTCATTTCGCCACCTCTCTATCATGGCCTCATTTTCCGATTTAACATCAAGGGCATCATTCATCAATGCAATATCAGCCAAGCCAAGAACACCGTTTTTTAATGATTCATAACGGCACATGCCCGCAATGACCGGGCGTAACAGGTAATCACGCCCTTTCGGGAGGGTTTCAAAATTTAAATTGGGTTGTCCTGGGATTACACTGCGCTCTCTAATGGGGCGAGAAAAAAATTTCCTAATGAGTCTCGAATAATAAAACCGACAATTTTCAGCAGTTCGAAGCCGTTAATGTCATCGAACATCAATACCTGTCCATCAGGTTCATAAATCCGACTCCAAATACCATTCTGTTCACGAGAAACCACTGATAAGCAAATATCATTAATTTCATGTCGGTTGGATTTTCCTAACGCGTTGATGGATTCAACCAGATAAGGGAGCACTTCTTCAAAGCCCGTGACTCCCTCATCATTTTTAGCTGTCACCATCTTTTTCATCAGTGGCCCAAGTGCCGGAATAGCCGGCGCCAAAGCCACTGCTAAATCCTGTTGCTGAAAAGCGTTTAATTTACCACCACGATATTTTTTACCATCAATTTCAAATTCCATAATCACTTATCCTCAAGCTCGCTCAAACTGCCACAGCATGAGTCCGATGTTAAAAGCTGCGGCAGATTTGAAGGCGATTTAACTGTTTGTGTAAGGAAACTGGTTAGAATGTGCCTAACATGATGTCAATTTTGCCGCAATCAAAGACCCAGGCAACGGTACTACCTGCTTTGCTATTCTGCAAATCCGGCTGCTTCTGAAAAGCGACAGAACGGGCAACAGCAATGTCGTTACTTTGCTTATTGCGAATAACAATCACATTATTACCCCATGCCGCCGACGAAAGTGATTGCGCACTGAGCATCGCGTTCAATTTGGCGTTTACTGAACTGGTCTTAAGTAAATTAACCGTGATGGTTCCTGACTTGGTTGCATGCAATGAATGCATGACTTCCCCGTCTGCACCGGTGGTCATGGTGTTTTTACTCTCCGACATGGTGACTGTAATTCCCTCATCGGAGAGCGCGGCGCCGTTGCCAAGATCAAAAGAGCCGCCAACTCCGGTAATAGAAGCGGAAACATCAAGAAAAGAATACGTAGCCATTTTCAACCCTTATCTGTTTACATTAATAATGACATCAGCGTAGTGAACAGCGCCTGCTAATTTGATAGCGCACTGAATAACCGGCGCTTTGCGAGCTTCCCGATCAGCCTGTGCCTGCGTTGCAATTGGCGGTGCGTAAACGTAGTAACCTTTGGTTAATGTCGCGCCAGTGTCCAATGCGCCAATCGGATCGCCTCCCCATACGCCATGAGCGATTAATCCGTTTGTCGCCGCTTGAGCCAGTGACTGTTCAACATTGGTGATTAGCCGTGTGACACCTTCATCAGTCTGTGGGATCTTGCTGGTGCTGGTGTAAAGCAGGTTATAAAGATTGTTTTGAACGTAGTTCTGCAACCAATCCAAGCCGTGGCGCTCATCGATGAAATCCCCATTCGCCATGACGCCTTCCTGAATAATGGCCGTATCGTTGTTGTATTTAACAAAAACGTTGCCATTTATCTTTTTCAACACATTGGCTTGCGTTGCGGTGAGGTTTTCTGCGGTTACAGCGGGCTCTTGTTTAAATTTCAAGGTTATAGTGGTGTTATTACCGTTGAAATTGACGGTAAACATGCGGCCCAACAGCGAAGCGACGGTGTAGGATTTACCGGTTGAATATTGCCAAAGGGTGCGTTGATAGTTTCTCTCTTTTAATTTTGAGCCGATATCAGTTTTAACATTAGCATCCAAGACATCTGCTTTTTGCACTGTATGTCCATAGATACGGGAAACAGATGCGGATTCAATGTAATCAGCAACAGAGAGAATATCGTCATCCGTCAGAGAGTCATCAGCAATAACCAGCCCATACCAGCCACTGGATACCGATCCCAGCGCCGCGACCGCCTCGGCAATGGTTTCTGCTTTGGTAGATTCAATCGCGGCAGCCCCTGATATTTCGTCCAGTTTTAATAAATCACCAATATAAGTTCCCGTCGTTGCCGGTGAAACATGACCTACCGTCCCCACAGAGTTCAACGTAACAGCAAAACGTGAAGAGGAACTATCATATGTGACCGAACAATCTTTCAACTTATCCGCTATCCGTTGGGCCACACCATTAAGATTGGTCTCTTTACTCAAATCGATGCCACCGTACACCGCTTCTTTACCGTTAATCGTCAACTTAAAAGAACCATCGGTGACAGTCGTAAATTTGTTGATGATTTGCTGCTGTTTGGTCAGCACCGCCCCCTGTAAAGAAGAGACCACATTATCCTTAGCCCATCGGCCAATATATAAATCAACCGGCCGTGGTGACTGAGAATAATAAAGCGCCGCAGCCTGATACTCCGGTGAAGTCAGCCCAAAATCAGCACCGACACCATCGATATCCGAATACCGGCGTAAACGCTCATGAGGGTTGATCACGTTGCTTGCGCCGATGATCAGTAACGCACCAAAGTTCCGAGACTGAGCCGCATGAGGAGCCATATTCAACGTGACGTTGATAATGTTTGAAACAGGTAATCCCTGCATAATTTAATCTCCAAAGAATTTAACAGGCGCTTCCACCAGTGATTTAACACCGTATTCACGCACCACTTTTCGCCGCAAGGTGATCGTCATGCCATAACGACGCACCCTCTGGTTATTGATGAGCTTTGGTAAAGAAATCAGCCAGCTAGATTTATCGACTGAAAGACCGAAACGCTCCAATTCGTCATTGTTCTGACCGACCGCCAGTCCATCGCGAAAACGAGCGCCGTACCGCTGGCAATTCGGGCCATAAAAGAAAATCAAACATACAATTTCTTCATGGCGCCATAATTTGACGCTCTCATCAGTCTGGTCCTTAAAAACAGGCGAGACATCCGAAATAAAATCGGTAATGTCAAAATCACACCCGTCATCATCCGCCAATACCGGGGGCAATTGTGCTGATGTCCATCGAGAACGCACTTTATCGTCAGGCAAACCAGAAACACCACACACCCAACAACTCAGTATGTGTTCTAACGCGTTATCGTACTCAGGGTCAGGAGTGACAGACGTTAACCAACCAGCTTTATCACTACTGTTGCTCATCAAAAATACCTCCATCAAACAGCAATAACCCACCCTGTGCCTGGGTAAACCAAGCCCTGCGTTGAGGATTTAGTTCTCAACATCGAGTTATGATTGATTTAATAGGGATACCGATCGCGAAGAAGGTAAAAAAATATGCGCAAGCGATTCGCGACGGCAAATACGAAAAAGGCCGCAACACAGTGCGACCTTGATAATGATGATTTAAATTTTCACTTATTTATCAGAGTACAATAAGAAGATACTTAATGTTCACTCATACCAAGCAGAATTGATTGCATAACAGTAATTTTTTAAACCGAATTTAATGGCTTAAATCCTATTTCCCCATTACCTGCAATATCCGAATGAAAAAAGCCCTGATATTTCTATCAGGGCTTATTCGCAACTTTAACTGATTAGTACACTACCATAGCTTTTTGCGTACGCGCAAGCTTTTTGTGTTTTTGTACTTCATCATCCATTTCTAACTTGATATCAAGCATAGCCAAACATCCCTGGACAAAACTTTCTCCCTTTTGCAACCGGGAACGTACTTCAATATCAGGCACTTTAATTAAACGCGCGATGGATCGTTTGGAAAGTCCTAAAGCGTAGTACATAAATAAAACTTCAATTTCTTCAGACTTATCTACCGTCTGCAACCTTGCGATACAAGCATCGATGATCAAGCCATCGTTATCACAGCAGGAAGGACGTAATGAACGAGTTGACGCAATTAAACCTTTAAATCCAGCCGCGATCGGTGGCCAATTAACGCCCGTGGCATCATCAACCCAACCGCCCCAACGCTCTAAAACTTGTTGAATATTGCGCATATATTTTGACCTTAACTTTTAGTAACAAATAGTAGTAAAAATTATTTTCACGATGGTCTCACGCATCCATGCATTCGGCATTATAACAAATTTCTCATTCTCTATTTTGGTGTTTCTTTGCTACGTAACTACGTCGTTTAAATACATCTGTTTACTTAGTCTATTAAATATAAATCGTAAACAATCCCTATTCTGGACCAAGCTTAATCTCAGAGGAAAACACATAATATCGTTGTTAATACGTATGGACATAAAGTGTTTATCTTCCTCATCTACGTATTTATTATACAAATTTATAATCTTCATTTAATCCTCTAATGTACCTTCCTTTAAAACGCTTAGTACCTAAAGCAACATACAGGCTCTTTATTATTTATCAAAAGTTTTCAAGCAACATGACACCCCCTTTTTTATTATGAGATGAAAAATGCATTAAATAAAAAATAGCACAGATTTTTTACCTCATGGATATTTAAGTGTAAAAAATATTTTGAATCGACTTTGAAATCCATCATGAAGTGCCGATTAAGAGTGATTGCCACACCTATGACGCAGGCACAAAAACCAGTTTGTTTACATGGTGATAGGCAACCAACCGGTACAAATGTGAGATCTCAACAATCCTATTCCAAATATCTCCACCAGATTAAACCCGACATTTAAGATATCAACAGGATTAATGTCGCTAGCGATAAATTACCGATTATCAGGTAAATACCTACGTGAAAAGTTTTAACACTGTCAGATATATCCCCTTCTGAACAATGAGATTTTTGAACCCATGTTATTGGGTAGATAGTTAGCAAAAATACTCTTCTGAGCTGAAATTGCTTTGTCTGATACTTTTTTGCAACATCAATATCTTCCGCTATTTTCTATCCTACCCTACCTTATTTTCAGCTTTAACCAGACGAATAGAAGGATACACCTCGATAGCAAATATTTTTTCATGCTGGAGAACTGATACCTCAAATACCAATATTTTTCTCTGTTAGTTTTTACCAGCGAAAATAAGTCCGCATTATTCTCAAGTCTGATATCCTTTATTCTTGGTCACTCTGTTTCATTTCGAGCTATCTGACAGTGAGTTTCACTATACGATAAATTCAGCTACCCACTTAAACTGGAAATGATAATAGAAAATAGCAAAACAAACTGGATATATAAACAGTTCAATATGAAATGAAGCAAGAAAAAAGCCGTTATCTTCTGAAAAGATAACGGCTTCTTATTTGATTTGGTGCCGGCTACCGGAGTCGAACTGGTGACCTACTGATTACAAGTCAGTTGCTCTACCAACTGAGCTAAGCCGGCGTATTTCAGAGGTAGCCCCTGAAAGCGAGCGCAGTATATTACAACCCAACGCAAACAATCAAGCATAAATAATAGATTATTTAAAAATATTACCAAAACACTTATCATTAGTGACATACTCAACGGCATACCATGACTTGCAAGCCCACTAACACAAGGCTACTGCCATAAATTCCCAGAACTTCTTATTATAATGCAACCAACAATCTGATTATTTTCAACATCAAAAAAACAGCTCATTTACTGACAAATCAGAAATAACAACAAAATGTTTTATGACTATTGTTACCTATTAGAAAATAACCACTGGTCATAAAGCAACCTTATCGCCCAGAGGCAATGGAAAATTAAGACATTCAAGAGACAAGCCTAATAGCTTTCTTCTCATTGTCAGAATCACAATTTTTTCACTTTCCTTTGAATTATTACCAATGGGAAATAGTTGACTAATATAAATGCAATGTGCTATTTAAATTAGATGCAAATCAAAAAAATTAAATCAGGTATGCGCTAATATTAAGTGTAAATTAAATCATTTCCATAGGTTATTATAACTCAAGATCATTAAATACGAGGTAAATCATGTTGGGCAAAAATAACTTGATTGCACATCAAGTCTTATTTACCTTCAAGGATGGAATAAGCTGGGATTGTGAAAAGGCGATATTAGCAGAGAAGGTGACTTTAAATCATATAAATGAGATAAGTGAAATAAAAGGATGGTTTTGTGGCCGCAGTACGGTAGACAGAAAGCAATCAGTTGACTTTAGTTTAATTGGTTACTTTGAAAGTTACGAAGACCTGAACATATATATGCATCATCCCGATCATATAAAAGGCGTGGTGCTATGGAAAGAAATAAGTACATGGACAGTTTCGGATATTATTATTGACATAAATAAGTTGATCAATTTTACTCAGTTAATAGGGAAGTCGTATGGAGTTTGACGAAAACCTACATAAAAGTGTCGTCGTTATCGCTGATAGTCTGCCACTTGGGTTAGCCATGAACGCACTGAGCGTCATTAGTGTTTCAATTGGCAGAAACATTAACGGCATTGTAGGGCATGATGTCTTTAGTAAAGATAGCATTTGTTATCCCGGTGTCATTAAAACGCCTTTGCCTATTTTGAAAGCAAGCCATGATGTACTGGATGCTATTCATAATGAATTAAAATCTAACGATAATTTTAAATTGAGCCCTTTTTCCTGTTTAGCGCAATCATGCAGAACCTATGAGGAATACGAAGGAAAATTATCTGATGAGCATTCCGATGAATTGAAGTTATCCGGAATTGGCATAGTTGGACCAAAGAAAGATATCAATAAACTCACTGGCAACTTACCACTTTATAAATAACCAGGTAGCATATATGTATTCCATTTTTAGAACTGATCTTCATGAGTTAGGGCTGAAGTACCTTGCCGAATTAAAAAGATATCTGTCTGGCGAGATAGATATCCCGGTATTGGAAAAAATACAATATGAAAAGTTGAAAGAAATCATAAACTATACGAAGAATGGTTCAACTTTCTATCAAGATCGCCTAAACGCAATAAATCCAAATGATGATGATAATTTATCCTCATTTATTAAAAAACTGCCCTTTACCACAAAATTAGACTTAAGTAAGGCAGGGAATACGATATCTTCAGATAGCTTGAGTCATGCCTGGATATATTATGAAACCACAGGGACAACTGGGCCATCAACGCCTTGTCCTCGCAATGAAATAGATTCTTTAGTCAATAATAGCTTCCTGACTCTGCAATATGAGTCTATTTTTAATCAGGAAGGCAAACAACACATTATTGGCGTGATGGGTCCAACGGAATTGCACTCCACTGGAGATACCTTTGAAGATGTATTTCGCAGTTTAGGACATACCGTTATTAAAATGTGGCCTCGTTCGCCCGTTGTCGGCATGCATAGAGTACTCAGGTTGATACAAGACCTCAAAATAACCGCTTTAGTTTGCACACCCGCGGTCGCCGCTGAGTTGTTAAAATATTGCCGAGACAACGCATGTGACGCAAAAGAATTAGGTATCGAGATCATTTTAGTGCTTGGAGAACTTATTACGCCAAATAGATTAAGGAACTTATCTCGGAATTGGGGCGCTAAAATTTACAACTGTATGTATGCCTCACAAGAAACGTCAATTCTGGCGGCTTGTAACGATACCAATAAGCTTATTACTATTCCATACAACAATTATTACGAACTCATTTGCCCTTTTACTCAGCAGAAACTCAATGTTGGTGATAATCACGTTGCTGGCGAATTAGTGATTACCCATTTATATAAAGGGAATAAACCTCTGATTCGATACAAAACAGGGGATATGGTTCGGTGTAAAGCAATTGGCTTAAATCAATGGGAAATAGAACCCATCGGCAGAGTAAAAGATGTATTAGTATTAAACAATGCTAATGTATATGCTTTTGATATTGAAAATGCCATCTTTGAAGAGCTCGAATATTGTTTTGAATATTTTATTGAAATCAACAATACAGCCGGTACAGATGAGCTTAAGATCACTTTAGAGCCGTGTGACGAATTACATGATGCGTCACTCATTAGTAAGATAAAGCAAAAAATGGAATCCAAATTCAATATGAATGTCGACATCCATGTAGGAGATGTCGGTGGACTTATTGGAACCGCGGCAATGGTAAGCTGGAAAGCAGCACGTATCCATGATCTGAGAGATGATACCAACAATATTGAACGAAATTCGGCTTTAGAAATCATGAAAAAGAGGGCAACTAATAGCCTATTACAATAGGCGTAATTGTTGCAGGCCGTACTTATAAATGAACAGA
>NZ_LOIC01000005.1:0-79030 GCF_001684335.1 Photorhabdus namnaonensis | reverse complement strand
AACCAAACCACAATTCCAACAGGATAAATGGTGTTGATATTAGCTGCACTTTTCGCCAACGCCACCGTTTCCGTCAAACCAAGGTTTTACGGAAATAATAAATTAACAACAAATCGTGTCGAAGCAGTATGCTAGGGAATTAAATGGGGATAGAGAGGGTAAAAACTGGCTATATCCATGTATTAATAAATGACCAGAATGGCGATTATGGGGAGCAATACTGTGATTGGTTTAATTACAATCGATTTTTGTTCACAAAACAACCTAAAAATGGTCGAAGAGATCACACATATTGTCGAAACACATTCTTCCTCAATCACGATGAAAATGGATTGGCTATGAACTGTATCAATCGCTGTTTTTTTCTGCTTTGCATATTCTAATTCTGGAGATTTGTTATAACTAAATAAATTGGAGAGTTACCCGAAATTTTGTATAGGATTTAGTAATCATATTAAAACACAAAACAGGCAACTCTCAATTTTTAGATTAAATTTCAACTAACACATCCAAATTTATTTAACAGAAAATTCTATATTTACACTTCGATTTCTTACCCAAAAAGCTTGGCTATTATAACAAATCTGGCCTCCGCAGATAGCATTTTCAACGATATCGGGACACCCTTTAATCAATGTATACCATTCTGGGCCAGATCCATCTGAATTTGCATGACCACGGCCATGTCTAAATGTTAGTGTACAATTTTCTGTGTCTGTATTGGCAACATTAATATAACTGACACTCCAATCGACAGTTTTAGTTTCATTTGTACATCCATCTACCCAGTTATTATTATCCTTTAGATTTCCCAGATAGGTTTGACCTGCCTCTAAACGTATTTTTTTGTCTCCACTATCGTACATGCAACTAGATGATTGTGTAACAAGGGTAATACTCTTTGTCGCTGATGAGTTTTTAATTTGTAGTGCATATGTGGCTGATAGATTAGAAATTTTACCTTCTGAAACTTCTAATGTTGCCTCCTTATCGGTAATGTTCTCTTTTGTCTCAGCAGCTAAAGCTAGTTGTGTTGACGAAGCTAAAAGTACAATAGCTGTACCAATTAAAGTTTTCAAAGTGATCATATTAATAAACTCCTTTGATGAAATTATTCGGAACCTTATTAGGTGATTTTTGTGAGTTATTTTTCACCCGTCAGATAGCTTCCATAGGATATTAAGAAATCACCACACTAAAGTTATTTTATTTGCATTTAAGCAAGTGTTGTTGAACGTTATTGATATCGTAACGATAATTATAAGTATAATTCATATTTTTATATATTGAATTATTTTTTTAAATTTACATCCTGATATATATCAGGATGTAACCTTATGATTTATTATGTAAATAATAACAAACAGGTTTTGTCTAATTTTAAAATAATTTCATAAATTATAAAAAAGTATCATCTATATGTTTGTTGTTTTAATATGATTAGAGGTGATGTTTATCATATTGGACTTGAGAGAAATCGAGAAGTTTTAATTGATTTGATATTTATCAATGAAAATAAAAAAGGCCAGCAACCGCTGGCCAATTTTAAAATTTATTTTTGTTCTCCAAGGTCCTCAAAAAATATTGCACCTATGTTGCCTGCTTGATCTAAGCCATACATACAAAAGCGTATTGGTGAGCCTTTCTTTTTAATCGTAACCGGTACTCTTCTATAAGTAGAGTAATTTTTATAATCATCACATTTTGTCGATTTTCTTGGGCCTGCCTTATAACGTATATCAACAACTTCCCAGGGTTTAAACCTGAAGTCGACAACCCAGCTATCATCTGTTTCAAGAAGTAATGTTGAACCCGGTCTTATTCCCGGAAGGGTGTTATCAATTTCACGTAATTTTATTGATGCGTTAGACGTACTCTGCCAGCGTTTATTTGCAGAATGTTGCCCAATGACACACATGGTATAAATCCCTTCTTTGGAAGGAACGGTAAGTTTTTCCAGTGGCTGTGTCGTGACTGGAATAGGTTTGCTGTATCCTTTAGGGTCTGTACAATCAATATTACTCGCAAGCCCTCTTTTATAGCGAATATTACTAAAACCTTTCTCTTCAAGGCGTAAATTCCAAGTGACAGGTTTGTTGTTAACTGTGCCCTTCGTAATCAGCGGACCGCTAGCGTTAATAGTGATCCCTTTTCCATCGTCAAATTTACTTAAATCCAGTTTTCCATCAGGAGTAAACGCATTTGCAATTTTATCAACAGGAATATAGTAACTGGCGCCTACACGAGAGAAACTGTGATCGATAATAAATTCACAAGGCCGATTAAGACCGCAACCCCAATAACTTTGATCAACGGTGGTATTTAATACACCAATTATCTTGGATTGATCTTTCAACATAACCGGTGAACCCGAAGTTCCTCCCGAGACACCGGCGCAATTAACCGGAACGGCAGAATTCCAGGCCCATATATTTTCATACACAAACGAATTTTTTCCAACAATGTAGCAAGCGGAATAGCGTAGATAACGTTTATCACTATCTATGCCATTAACCGGAATGTGAGCTAGTTCAATAGGCTGATTTGTTAATTCTGATGCTGATGGTTCATGACCTGCTTGTAAAGTCACTGGTAGTATTCCGCGATTCGCCAACTCACCATAAGTTGCCTTAAGTCTGAAAATCGCAAGGTCGCCGCCTTTCATTGTCGCGTATAAAACCCTATCGATATCAACAGGTTGGTGTTCGTTAATTAAGTCAATAAAGTAATTTGGTGTGTATGTCCAACCAGGGCCTACAGGTTGATCAATTATTACTTCATTAGTATCTAATGAAGAATCAAAACAATGGCCTGCGGAGAGAATAAGTGCTTGTTGGTTGGCGTCAGGGGTTTCTGAACCGGCAATAAGTGTCGCGGTACACTGTCCGCGACCATTTAGTTTTCCCACATGCTTAAATCGCTCAGCACCCGGATCAGTAGATTTTAATAGCGGAGCTTCGGTGCGGGTATTGTCTTGAAGATCAGCAATATGCTCGCTGTTATTTTCAGGAAGTGCTTGTGCAAAAAAACTTGCTGATACAATCCCTGTAATAAGTGTAGCTAAAAAAATTTTCTTCATATTTTTACCTCGTGTTGTTTACATTGTTAATCTTTCCATGTAATGGAAACAGACATTCAATGAAATAAAGTTTATGGCTAAGTTTTTTTTAGAAATTTAATAAATCCTCTATATGAGTATTTAGTGTTTACTAATTTGTGAATTAATAGACAGTTTTTTTAGCGCATAAAATCATTCTATTGGGTGCCCGTTATCCATAGCCAATAATAAATAACATAAAAATCAGTCAAATCGTTTTATATACTGCAATAGAGCTATAACGTTCAATGGAACGAGAGCGGGTTATAAAGGTTTTTCTGGTATAAATTCGTTGTTATAAAGGATGAATTGATTCAATGAGAGTTAAACTCCGGGAGAATATCTATTTATTCGTTGTGACTAAATTTATCACCCGGAGCATTTGTTGTGGAATAATAAAAGTGTTAGCGAAATAATTTTAGTCTTGCTGGAATAAGTTTCAATTTAGTTTGCAATGTTTTTAGATAGTCAATAGTCATAGTCGCTAAAATGGAATAAAAATTATTTTCCAGTTTAGTTGTCTGAACTAATTCCAGATAACGGTAGGCCCACGGTAGTAAATGTTGTTCCAGTAGTGTGCGTGCGGCAGGTTTATCTCCTTGTTCTAAAATATAAACTAAGGCCAGCAGCATCAGACCGAATTGATCTTCGGGTTCCCGTTGTTCACTGGACATGACAATGTTCTGTTTTGCCAGAAATTCTCGGTAAGCCAGCGTGCTTTCACCTGATAACGAGTTTTCTCTGTCCAGATAAACCGATCCCCAAGGAGGGGCTGGCATAACACCTTGCCCTTCAAACAGGATAGAGTAGTCATATTGTAGAGATTCGGCAGAGAAGGTCGCGATCTTTTTCGTCAGGTTTTCTATTTTACGGTTATTTGACCAGGGAAATAATTTATTAATATCGGCAAGTAATGGAATTAACGGGCGCACTTGTTCTGATTTCGGTGAGTAATAAAAACAGGCGCCAAGAATTCGAGGTATGGAGGTATCTAATAACATAGGTAGTTCTCATTGTGATTTGTGGTTATATAGATGATGTAAGCAGTGATTTTACGATAAGAAACATCATAAGCTTATGTGATATGAATAGATAGTTGATTATGATCAATGATTAATCTATTGCGGTGTTGTTACCATCTTTATCACCAGATTAACGGTGATTTTTATTATAAAGCGTATAAATTTATCGCCGAAAATAATAAAATTACCCGCTTTATTGGTATGGAAAAATATATTTAATCTACATTTTAATTCAACGAATTTAATAAGGTTATTATGGTAAAAGTGAATATGTATCATTAGTTATCTAATGATTTAATAACTTGAAAAGTAGACCACGTTAAAAATAAATAGACCGCCGTTGGGTTAATACCACACCTTAATGGTGTGGTTGGGAAGGAGGTGGAAATCCTCCGCAGCCCCCGCTGCTGTGATGCTGACAACTCCGCTGATGCCACTGGTCGGAAAGACTGGGAAGGTTGCGGGGAAGGGTGACGCTAAGCCAGAAGACCGACCTGACAGGCATGAGACATTAACTCCTTCGGTGGGAAGCGGGTTGTCATCCGAGTGGTGTGCGCAGTATTGGCACGTCTTATTGGCGCTCATTCTCCGATCGATATATCGGGAATTTTCTATGCAATGGTCAGGCAGGAAGGCATTTGTTATCGCCGGTACCGGTAGTGGCTGTGGTAAGACTACGGTTACCCTTGGCATTTTGCGGGCATTGATGTTGAGAGGGTTGGCTGTCCAGCCGTTTAAAGTGGGGCCGGATTATCTGGACAGCGGCTGGCACAGCTCTGTATGTGGCGTAGCATCTCGTAATCTTGATGCATTTATGTTGCCGCCCGCGACCCTTAATGGTCTTTATAATGAGCATATGCGTCATGCTGATGTGGCAGTCATTGAAGGTGTGATGGGGTTGTATGATGGTTATGGTACTAACCCAAACTATTGTAGTAGCGCTGCAATGGCTAAACAGTTGGGATGTCCGGTGATTTTGTTGGTAGACGGTAAGGCTGTATCTACTTCTGTTGCCGCGACTGTTCTGGGTTTTTGTCGTTTTGATCCCTCTCTAACGATTGCGGGCGTCATTGTTAACCGCGTCAATTCTGAAAATCATTTCGAACTTATTCGTCACGCGATTGAACATTATTGTGGTGTTCCGGTGTTAGGGCGTTTACCCGTGATGAAGGATGTGTCATTACCATCTCGTCATCTTGGCCTGATTCCTGCCCAAGAGCAGGTTGATAATGATGTTCGCTGGCAGCGGTTGGCTCAACAAGTGGAGATGTATATCAATCTTGATCGTCTGTTGGCGCTTTGTGAATGTTCTGCTTTACCAGAAGGCGAGGCGCCATTATTGCCTGATCCCGCATTGGCTGATGGCTTGACGTTAGCATTGGCAGATGATGAAGCCTTTAATTTTTATTACCCAGATAATCTGGAGATGTTGGAACGGGCGGGAGTACGTATTCACCGTTTTAGTCCACTGCATGATCGCCGTTTGCCCGATTGTCAAATGATTTATCTCGGTGGTGGTTATCCTGAAATCTATGCTGCTAAGTTGGCTGCCAATAGTGCCATGCGGGAAGCTTTACAGGATGCTCATTATCGTCAAGTTCCCATTTATGCTGAATGTGGCGGCCTGATGTACCTTGGCAAATCGTTGACCGACGGTGAGGGGGCGAGCCACCAGATGGCCGGTATTCTGCCGGGGGAAAGCCATATGGGTACGCGGCTGATGCGCTTTGGTTACTGTCAGGCGCAGGCCCGTTTTGACACTTTGCTGGCCGCAGAAGGTGAGATTTTACGGGGCCACGAGTTTCATTATTCTGATTTTATTAGCTCAGTGCCCTCAGTCTTTGACTGTACTAAATGGCGTGACGGGATGGCAATACAGCAGTGGGCCGGAGGCTATCAGGTACAGCAGACGCTAGCCAGTTATCTTCATATCCATTTTGCTCAGCGTCCTACTCTGCTTGATCGCTGGTTGAGATCTGCAAGGAGGCTATTGTGACACTTGCCGCCTGGTTTGCTGCTTTCTTGCTCGATAGCTGGTTAGGCGATCCGCCACATTGGCCTCATCCGGTGCGTTGGATTGGTAAGCTGATTTCACTGGTACAACGGGCGGTTCGGCGCTGTTGTCACAGTGAACGTGCATTGAAAGTTGGTGGAGCAGGGCTATGGATAGTGGTTGTTGGGCTGACCTGGTTGGTGAGTTGGGGATGCTTGTGGCTGATGTACTCCATTCATCCTTGGATCGGCTGGCTGGTCGAAGTGTGGATGATTTATACCCTGTTGGCTGGCCGTTGTCTGAGTGACACCGCGCTAGAGGTGCATAGCGTATTGAGGCATGGCTCTTTGGATGAGAGTCGCCAGCAATTGTCACGGATTGTCGGGCGAGATACTTCTCAACTGGATGCACCGCAAATCACGCGCGCAGTAGTGGAAACGGTGGCGGAAAACAGCGTTGATGGGGTTATTGCTCCGCTGTTTTTTTTGATGATTGGTGGCGCGCCGTTGGCAATGGCTTATAAAGCGGTTAACACCCTTGATTCAATGGTGGGGTATAAAACCCAGGAATATCGCGCTATTGGGTATGTTTCTGCGCGTATGGATGATCTGGCGAATTGGTTACCGGCGCGGTTGAGTTGGCTGTTATTGAGTGCGGCAGCCTGGTTCATCCGGCTTGATTTTCGCCAGGCACTGCGTATTGGCTGGCGTGATCGTTATCAGCATGCCAGCCCTAACTGTGGCTGGCCGGAAGCGACGGTTGCGGGAGCGTTGGGTATCCGCCTTGGTGGTCCGAATTGTTATTTTGGTGAACGAGTAGATAAACCCTGGATTGGTGATGAACGCCGTGAAATCTCGCTGATGGATATCCCGCGCAGTATCTATTTGATGATGATAGCTTCGCAACTGGCCTTACTGTTGTTTGCGCTGTTGCGTTTACTGTTGGTTGGAATGGCTTAGAAAAGGGCAAACAATATGAACTACCTCCAGAAACCTCAGCAAATTGAACAGAATAGCTTTGCAATCATTGGCGATATTATTGCCAGCGAACTCCCTGATTATCGTTTTGTCGATGAGATGCAAGAAGCGGTAATTAAACGGGTGATCCATACCACCGCAGATTTTGATTGGTTGGATATTTTATGGTTCTCGCCGGGTGTGTTGGCCCGCGTTACAGAGGCATTGAGTCGGGGATGCACCTTGTATACCGATACGACGATGGCTCAGTCCGGTATTAACAAAGCACTGTTACATCAAATGGGGTGTGAATGCCGCTGTTATATCAGTGATCCACGTGTAGTCGCGATGGCGAAAGCGCAGGGTATTACGCGTTCTATGGCCGCGGTAGATGTCGCACTGGCTGAAAAAGGCGACAAAATCTTCGTGTTCGGTAACGCTCCAACCGCTCTGTTCCGTTTGCTGGAAAGGCAGGCTTCGCCATTGGCGGTGGTTGGAGTGCCTGTCGGTTTTGTCGGTGCGGCGGAATCGAAAGCCGCGTTGATGCAAAGTGAACTGCCTTGTATCGCCGCCGCAGGCCGTAAAGGGGGAAGTAATATCGCGGCGGCGATTATCAACGCCATTCTGTACCGATTGCGGGAGGCGCCATGAGTGACACTGTTCAATTAAACACTATGCAACTAGACAGCATCTGGCATAACGGTAAACAGTATCGCAAAGGTTATACCACCGGCTCCTGTGCCACCGCAGCCGCTAAGGTTGCCGCATTAATGGTACTGCGTCAGCAAGTTATTGATCATGTATCTATTGTTACCCCTTCTGGTGTGACATTACGCCTTAACGTTGAACAGCCACTGATTGAAGGCCAGCAGGCGACGGCTGCTATCCGTAAAGATGGTGGCGACGACGTAGATGCGACGCATGGCATGCTGATTTTTGCCCGTGTCACTCTATGCGATCACAGTGAGATCCATCTGCGTGGCGGGGAAGGTGTGGGTACAGTTACCCGCAAAGGCGTCGGATTACCGGTAGGCAGCTCTGCGATTAATCGTACACCGCGTCAAACCATTGAGGCCGCGGTACGGGAGGCTATCGGCCCTTTACGGGGCGCGGAGGTGGAAATTTTCGCGCCGGAAGGTGAAGAGCGAGCAAAGAAAACTTACAACGGGCGATTAGGAATACTGGGCGGTATTTCCATCATTGGCACCACCGGTATCGTTACGCCAATGTCGGAAGAGAGTTGGAAACGTTCGTTGGCGATAGAACTGGAAATGAAACGTTCGGCGGGTGCTGAAAAGGTCATTCTGGTGCCGGGCAATCACGGTGAGCGTTTTGTGCGTGAACAATTGGGGCTCGATGGTCAGCTAGTAGTGACCATGAGTAACTTCGTTGGTTACATGTTGCAGGAAGCGGTACGGCTTGGGTTCCGCCATATCATGTTGGTGGGGCATCCCGGCAAACTGGTGAAAGTGGCCGCAGGAATTTTCCATACCCACAGCCATATCGCTGATGGCCGCATGGAAACGTTGATTGCTTATCTGGCACTGATGGGAGCGTCGCAGGAACTGTTATTGGAAGTGAGTCGCTGCGATACCACGGAAGCCGCAATGGAACTGATAGCAGAACACGGCTTGCAAGCGGTTTATGACCGTATAGCCGAACGCATTTGTGAACGCATGCGTGAGATGTTGCGTTTTGCGGTTAACCCACCGTGCTGTGATGCCATCATGTTCTCTTTTGATAATCAGATACTTGGCGCCAGTCGCCCATTGAATGACATTTTGGAGGCAATGCGATGATCACTGTAGTGGGAATTGGCCCCGGCGATACTGCGTATCTGATACCACAGGCACAGCACTATATCACTGAAGCGGAGGTATTGGTCGGCGGTAGACGCCACTTGGAGATATTTAGCGGTGTCACCCACGAAACCCGCGTGCTGGATGCTGATCTGGCTAGTTTGCTTGTTTGGCTACAGAACAACAGTACACGCCGGATTGTGGTCTTAGCGTCTGGTGATCCGCTGTTATATGGCATTGGCAAATTATTGTCTGAATATTTTGCCGCAGATGATCTGCGCATCATTCCGGGTATCAGTTCAATTCAGTATCTGTGTGCCAAAGCTGCACTGGATATGAACGATATCTATCTAACCAGCAGTCACGGGCGAGCCCCGGATTTTGGTTGGCTTCTGCAACACGACAAAGTAGGCATGGTAACTGATGGGCGCGTCGGCCCGCGGGCAATTGCGGAGGCCATTATTGAGCGTGGCCTGAGCCGTACATTGATTATTGGTGAAAACCTCTCTTTGCCTAATGAGCGTATTCACCGTCTGCGGCCGGAAGCGGTGGCGACTGACTATGACATGAATGTGGTGGTGATCCTAAATGAGAGATGATGAATTTTTACGCGGACAGAAAGTGCCAATGACCAAAGAACCTGTACGTGCATTGGCGCTGGAGCGGCTGGAACTCAGCGATACCAGCCAATTGATTGATGTGGGAGCGGGTACAGGCAGTGTGGCATTGGAGGCGGCGTTACGCTTCCCGGCGCTGACTGTTACTGCTATTGAACGCAACCCGGCGGCACTAGCCTTGATTGGGGAGAATCGTCAGCGGCTAGGTTGTCATAATGTGGAGATCATTGCTGGAGAAGCCCCATTAGCATTGGATGTTATGGCCGATGCGGTGTTTATTGGCGGAAGTGGCGGGCAATTGACCGCTTTGATCGACTGGGCTCTGGATCACATGCACCCTGGTGGCCGTCTGGTACTGACTTTCATTTTGCTGAATAACCTGAATGATGCACTGGAACATTTGCGGACCTGTCAGATCAGTCAATTGGAGTGCATACAGCTACAAGCATCTACTCTAGCGACCTTGGGTACGGGTCACTATTTCAAACCGAATAATCCGACTTATCTAATTTCCTGTTACAAGGAGAAGATCGATGTCTGAATATTTTGATCCCAGAAAAGTGTGGTTTGTCGGGGCCGGGCCGGGTGATAAGGAGTTGATCACCTTAAAAGGCTACCGTTTGCTGCAACAGGCACAGGTGGTGATTTATGCCGGTTCATTGATTAATACCGAACTGCTGGATTATTGCCCGCCAGAGGCTGAGTGCCATGATAGCGCCGGTCTGACGCTGGAACAGATTGTTGCGCTGATGGTTGAGGGTGTACGTGCGGGTAAGTTGGTGGTGCGGCTGCAAACCGGCGATCTCTCGTTGTTCGGTTCCATACGCGAACAAGGGGAAGCGTTGACCGATGCGGGCATTAGTTTTGTCTCGATACCGGGTGTCAGTGCTTTCCTTGGGGCGGCAGCGCAATTAGGGGTGGAGTACACCGTACCGGAAGTGGCGCAAAGCTTGATCATTACCCGGATTGAAGGGCGTACACCGGTGCCGCCGCTCGAACAACTGGAATCCTTCGCCGCTCATCAAACGTCAATGGCGATTTATCTTTCTGTACAGAAAATGAGACATGTGGCTGCGCGTCTTCAAGCTGGTGGCTATCCGGCAACGACGCCGGTCGCGGTGATATACAAAGCGACCTGGGCTGACACGCTTACTGTACGTGGTACGTTGGCTGATATTGCTGAAAAAGTACAGGCAGCGGGTATTCGTAAAACCGCTTTGATTCTGGTCGGTGCTTTTTTGGGAGAAGAGTACCACTATTCCAAGCTTTACGATGCGGGGTTTAGCCATGAATATCGCCGGGCATGAGTCGATTGCGGTGTTCTGTCTGACGCCGGGAGGGGTCAGACTGGTACATCGGTTGCAAGCTCATCTTCCTCTGACCTGTTTTACCAGCGAAAAGTTGTTAGAGCCGGGGTTTACGCCGTTTAATGGCAGCTTTGGCGACACGTTGCGCGAGGCATTTAAACACTATTCGGCGTTGGTAGTGGTGGCGGCGCTTGGCATCACGGTACGTATGCTTGCGCCAATCATAAACGACAAAATGCATGATCCCGCGGTGGTGGTGATTGATGAAGGAGGACAGCATGTTATCAGCCTGTTATCCGGTCATGTGGGTGGGGCTAATGCGTTGACTCATCATTTGGCGGAGTTATTGGGGGCTGACCCGGTGATTACAACCGCCACGGATGTTAATGGGATGGCGGCGTTGGACACCCTTGCCACTCAATTAGATGCCGATATGCAGGATTTTCGCCACGTGGTGAAGGTGATAAATCAAATGCTGGTCAGTGGTCAAAAAGTGGGGTTGTGGTGGGATGAGCCACTACTTAACGAATGCGAGCAGTGTGATACCCGGGGTTTTGTCCCGGTAGTGAGTCTGGAGGAATTGCCTGAACTGGATGCGCTGGTGTGTATCACATTGCGAGATTCGCTGCCGGAATTGTCTCTACCGGAACTGTCTCCGCCGGTTTACAAATTGGTGCCGAAACGAGTGGTGGCAGGGATTGGTTGTCGCCGGGATACGCCATTGCAAACAGTGATTGAGCTATTGCGGCAACAGATGGCGGAAAACCATTTCGATCTGATGGCGTTGCGGGCCATCGGCAGTGTTGTCATTAAAAAGGATGAACCGGCGCTGAATCAACTTGCACAGTGTTGGCGCGTACCGTTTGAGTTGTTCAGTGTTAATGAATTAAGTCTTCATGAGCAACGATTTCCTGCTTCCGATTTTGTCCGCCAGACGATAGGAATTGGCAGTGTTTCACAACCTGTCGCTTGGTTGATGAGTGAAGGAAAATTGGTTGGTCGGACCTTGCGTCAGCAGGGCGTCACTATCACTTTGGGGGTATCACAATCATGTTAACGGTAATCGGTATTGGACCAGGCAATGAATCCATGATGACGCAGGAGGCCATTGAGGCGATCCGCGAAGCTGAAATTATTGTCGGCTATAAAACCTACACCCATTTAGTTAAGCATCTAACGATGGATAAAGAAGTGATTAAGACCGGGATGTGCAAGGAGATTGAACGCTGCCAGAGGGCGATCGATCTGGCGTTGTCCGGCCGTAAAGTCGCTTTGATCAGCAGTGGTGATGCGGGAATCTATGGCATGGCGGGTTTAGTGCTGGAATTGGTTTGCCAGCAACAGTGTGATCTTGAAGTTAGATTGGTCGCCGGGATCACCGCCAGTATTGCTGCGGCGTCGTTATTAGGTGCGCCGTTGATGCACGATTTTTGTCATATCAGTTTAAGTGATCTGCTAACGCCGTGGCCGATGATTGAGAAACGTGTTATTGCCGCCGCGCAAGCGGATTTTGTTGTCTGCTTCTATAACCCACGTAGCCGTGGCCGGGAAGGGCATCTTGCCAAAGCATTTGAACTTATGCGGCCGTGGAAAGCAGCACAGACGCCGGTTGGCGTAGTAAAAGCGGCGGGACGTAAAAAACAGGATAAATGGATTACCACGTTTGGCGAGATGGATTTTTCCCCGGTGGATATGACCAGTTTAGTGATCGTCGGCAATCAAACGACCTATTGCCGTGATGGGTTGATGATCACGCCACGGGGGTATGAATTATGAGCCATCCATCTATCCATGTTTTTGGCGGAACCAGTGACGCCCGATTGCTCTGTCAGGCATTAGACGCGGCGGGAGCACGTTATCGCCTCTCTGTCGCCACTGACGCGGGGAGACAACTGGCGGGTGATATTCGGGGAGACGTGGTGGTGGGGCGAATGGATGCCGAAGCGATGGTGGATTACTTTGATCGGCATAAGGTACGTTGGGTGATTGATGCTTCTCATCCTTACGCAGATGCACTCAGTCACAACGTGATCACCGCTTGTCGTCGTTTGTCACTGCGGCTTACTCGTTATCAGCGTCCCAGTGAAATTGACTTACTGAGCCATCCACTGTTGCACAAAGTGAATAGTATAGAGGCGGCTTGCGACGTTGCCCGGACACTAGGGCAACGGATCTTGCTCACCACCGGCAGTAAGCAACTAGATCTGTATCAGCGTTTGCTACCGGGAAAAACGTTGTTGGTACGGGTATTGCCGACCGCCGAGGTGTTGATTCAGTGTGAAGCGTTAGGATTGGGGGTTGATCACATTATCGCGTTGCGTGGGCCGTTTACGGCTGAATTCAATCACGCAGTGTATGAATTTTGTCACCCTGATGTGGTGATCACAAAAGAGTCCGGGGCCGAGGGGGGATATCAGCAGAAGGTCGCTCCCTGTCTGGCGCTTAATATTCCCTGTATTGTGGTGTGCCGTCCTACACGGACCTTACAAGGGGATGACGCAGAGCAGATTAGTTCGCTGGATGAGTTTGTCCAACACCTTGCCGGTTGGCAGGAATAATGAGGGCAATAAAATGAAAAAAGCACTATTAATCATCAGCTTTGGTACCAGCTATCATCAAACCCGACAAAAGAATATTGATGTCTGTGAACAACAACTGGCAGCGGCTTACCGTGATCGCGATCTATATCGCGCGTTCACCTCAGAAATGATCATCCGCAAATTAAAAAAACGTGATGGTTTACAGGTGGATAACCCTCGTCAGGCGTTGGAGCGTTTGGTTAAAGAAGGTTACCAGGATGTGGCTATTCAATCTCTTCATGTCATCAACGGTGACGAATATGAAAAGATAGTCAGTGAAGTGAGTACCTTTAGCGATTATTTCCAACGTTTGGTGGTGGGTACACCGCTGCTTAACAGTTTTGCTGATTATCAACAACTGCTTATCGCCCTGAAAAATCAGATGCCGCCATTGGCTGAGGATGAGCGCGTGGTGTTTATGGGGCATGGTGCAACCCATCATGCCTTTTCTGCCTACGCATGCCTTGATCATCTTATGAGCACACATAATTTCCCGGCGTTGGTCGGCGCGGTGGAGAGTTACCCGGAAATCGACAATATCATCATTCGCTTGCGGCGATTGGCGGTACGTAAAGTGCATTTGATGCCGTTAATGCTGGTGGCTGGCGATCATGCGATTAACGATATGGCATCGGACGAGCCGGATTCGTGGCGTTCCCAACTGGAATCTGTTGGGATCAAAACCCAATCCTGGTTACAGGGATTAGGTGAAAATCCATTGATTCGCGAAATGTTCGTTCAACATCTGGCGGACGCGTTGCAGGCGGAACAACAGGAGGTGGTGTGATGAATGGAAGACTTTATGCGATAGGCGTTGGTCCGGGCGCCAGTGACTTGGTTACTGTACGCGCGGCTCGAATACTCGCTCGTCTTGATGTGCTTTACGCACCCGCTGGTCGTAAAGGAGAGGATAGTCTGGCGCTCTCCATCGTGCGTGAATATCTGTTGCCCCACACGGAAATTCGTACCTGCCATTTTCCGATGAACAGTAATGGCGAAGAGAAACAGGCGGTATGGGATCAAGTGGCGCAACAACTGCAAGATGAAGTAGCCAAAGGGCGGCAAGTGGGTTTTATCACCCTTGGTGATGCCATGTTATTCAGTACTTGGGTCTTTTTGCTGGCGAGAATTGGTCGGCAGGAGTGGCTGGAAATTGTCCCAGGTATCACCTCTTTTGCTGCCATTGCTGCGCGTACCGTACTGCCACTGGCGATGGAACAGCAATCAATGGCGATAATGTCTTGTACTGCGCCGGAAGCCGAGCTGGAACAGGCGCTGCAAACGCATGATTGCGTGGTGCTGATGAAAGTTTATAACCGTTTTTCCGCAGTGAGTACATTATTGGCGCGCCTGAATTTGTTTGAACACGCCTTATTAATGGCGGATGCGACATTGCCAAGTGAACAGTGCTGGTGCCGTTTGGATCAGGTGGACGCTGATCAAAAATTACCTTATTTTTCCACCATTTTAGTGAATAAACAATGGCATACTGAGAAATAAGTGCTGGTATGGTAGCAAAAAATATTCATTGGGTTGGTAATGGCGGCGAATATTGACGATTTGATCGCCGGGCCAACCTTTTCCATAATGAAGGAGATAGCATGATGGGCTTGTCTTTAATGTTGCAGGGTACGGCATCTGATGTTGGGAAAAGTGTACTGGTCGCGGGATTGTGCCGTATCTTTGTTCAAGATGGTTATCGCTGCGCACCGTTTAAATCACAGAATATGGCGCTGAATTCTGGTATCACTATTAACGGTGAAGAGATGGGAAGGGCGCAGATTTTTCAGGCGGAGGCGGCGGGTATCGAGCCTGATGTGCGGATGAATCCGGTATTGCTTAAACCCACCAGCGAGCGTAAAGCTCAAGTTGTGTTGATGGGAAAAGTGGCCTGTAGCATGAATGCGGTGGAGTATCACCAGTACAAGCCCAGTTTACAGCAGCAAATTTGTGAGGTTTTTCACAGTCTGGCCCGTGAATATGACGTCATTGTGCTGGAAGGGGCGGGCAGTCCGGCGGAGATCAACCTGCGAGATCGAGATATTGTCAATATGGGGATGGCGGAGATGGTGGATGCCCCTGTGCTGTTGGTAGCGGATATCGATCGCGGCGGTGTATTTGCGGCTATTTATGGCACCTTGGCACTACTACGCCCGGAGGAGAAAGCGCGGGTAAAAGGGGTGATCATCAATAAATTCCGAGGTGATGTCAGTTTGCTCCAGCCGGGTATTGAACAGATTGAAGCCTTAACCGGCGTGCCGGTATTGGGAGTGATGCCTTGGCTGAATATTGATCTGGAAGATGAAGATGGTGTCGCACTGCAAACCGGCAAATATGATGGCGCGACAGAAAAGGCGTTGGATATTGCGGTGATTCGTTTGCCCCATATTGCTAATTTTACTGACTTTAACGCGCTGGCGGTGCAACCGGATGTTCGCTTGCGCTATGTGACTCAACCATCAGCGTTGCAGCCGTCGGATCTGATTATTTTGCCCGGTAGCAAAAACACATTGGGAGATTTGCAATGGCTGCGGCGGAACGGGTTAGCGGATGCCCTGTTAACGGCACATCAGGCGGGTGTTCCTATTATCGGTATCTGCGGTGGTTATCAAATGTTGGGGAGACGGATCATTGATGGCGTGGAATCGGGTATTGAACAGATGGAGGGCCTTGGATTGCTGGATATGGAAACCCGCTTTGCCCACGAAAAAGTAACGACTAGGGTAAACGGTAAGAGCTTGTCAGCATTGCCGGGCTTGTTGTCAGACTGTATCGATCAGCCTATTCGCGGTTATGAAATTCATATGGGCAAATCGATACTGGGAGCGGATGCAACCCCGTTTGCCTGTATTACCGAGCGTAACGGCCAGCCCGGTGATTGGTGTGATGGTGCGGTTAATCGACAGGGCAGTGTGATGGGCAGTTATATTCATGGTTTATTTGATAGCGCTAATTTTACCCGCGCTCTGCTTAACGCTTTGCGTCAGCGCAAAGGATTGGCGGCTTACCAAGGGGAAATACTGGATTATACCCACTACAAACAGACTCAGTTTGACCTTCTGGCGAAAGCCATGCGCGAACATCTGGATATAGAACGGATTTATCAGTGTATGAAAACCTATCGACAAGGTGCGGCTCCGTGATTTTGATCACTGGCGGGGCGCGCAGTGGTAAAAGTGTGCTGGCGGAGAGGCTGGCGGCACAAGCGAGTGAACAGGTGTTGTATATTGCCACTGCCGTAGTGACAGACGGTGAAATGGCTGAACGTATACGACTGCACCGCGAAAATCGGCCGGCTCATTGGCGTATATGGGAGGGCTATCGCGATCTCGGTGCGGTTATCTCGACGCAAACCCGACCGGGAGAAGCGGTTATCTTAGAATGTATCACCACCTTAATTACCAACCTATTATTTGAGCAAGCCGGAGAGACACCACCTGAACAAATGGATTTTGCGGTATTGGAGGTGGGAATTCAGCAGCAAATTAGCGATCTGCTAGCGGCTTGTACTTGTATGACTTCCCCGATATATCTGGTCACTAACGAACTGGGAATGGGCATTGTGCCGGAGAACCGTCTGGCTCGCCATTTCCGCGATATTGCCGGAAGGGTTAACCAGCGGCTGGCGGCGGCTGCCAGTGAAGTATTTTTGATGGTATCGGGAATTGAGGTGAAAATTAAATGAATCTGCGCTTGTTTCTTGCCACCTTACAATTTATGACCCGCATTCCGGTACCATCGCGCTGGACACAGGGATTAGAAATCGATCAATACGTGCGTGGTATAGCGAGTTTTCCATTGGTTGGATTGATTGTCGGTATACTTGCGGCGGCGGTTTTTACCTTGCTGACTCCTTGGTGTGGCGCTCCCTTGGCGGCACTGGGTTACGTATTAGCGCTGGCGTTGTTAACTGGAGCGCTTCATCTTGATGGTTTAGCTGATACCTGTGATGGCGTGTTTTCTGCCCGTAAACGGGAAAAAATGCTAGAGATTATGCGTGATAGCCGTTTGGGAACCAATGGTGGGCTGGCGTTGATCTTCCTTATTTTGGCGAAAGTGCTGGTGGTGAGCGAATTATCTCTGCGTGGTGCTTCCATGTTAATGGCTTTGGCCGCTGCGTCAGTGGCGGGCAGGAGTGCGATTGTCTTGTTAATGTACCGCCAGCGTTGTGCCCGTGAGGGAATTGGGTTAGGGAACCTTTATATCGGGCGGGTTAACGGTTGTCAGACACTGTTGACATTGTTAGGTGGGGTAATATTGATTGCTCTACTGATGCGATGGTCTGGTGTATTAGCATTGGTTATCACATTGCTGGTTATCGGGTTGCTGGCGCTGTATCTGCATCGCCGTTTAGGCGGCCAGACCGGTGATACCCTTGGCGCGTCAGTGGAAGCCGGGGAGTTGGTGTTTTTACTGGCGCTACTGTGAGTAGCCTCCTAACAGAATGTCCAACTCCCTATTCTTACACTAATCATTAGCTGGCTGAGAGAATAACAGTAATAGGTGCATAATGCTTACGGGCGGAAATTTGGCGACTTTCCCAGCGATCATGAGCTGCTTGGAGGTTAATCCAAAAATCTTCGTCCGTTTCAAATAAACCGGCTAACTGTGTGGCCTCTTCGACGGACAGGCGCCGGGAATTATTCACAATTTGGCCGATAACCTTGCGAGAAACACCCATCGCATTCGCCAACTGTTGTTGAGTTATTTTCAAGGGTTTCAAAAACTCTTCAGCCAACATTTCACCTACAGTGGTAGGTTCTGCTGTTCTGGTATCCATAAAGTTTCCTGTGAAATCCAAGAGGAATAATAAAACCATATTTACTTCACGTTCTCTGCCTTTCTTCTTTTTTGTCAGTATCAATCTTTGCTCATTGGCTTGTTGTTGGAGGTTCTGACCGTTTGATCTGTAAACTCCGCATATGCTGAAAGCGTTAGCGTTGGGTGGTATGGCAGGCAGAGAACAACAGGGCAATCGGGCATTTTTATAACAATAGGTTTAGGTCTTTTAGCTGGCATAGTTTATTCTTCCCAAGTCCTTATCCGGATTTCGTCCAGATTTAACTGGATTTCGTCGTACTTTAAGGTCTCCAGGTGGAGGCTTCAACATGAGGATGATCTCCTGTGGGAGTCTTGTCAAACGGTTATGCGGAAAAACTTAAACTCATTAGAAAAGCAGAGGGGCTAACGAAAGTTGCATTTGCAAAAGAATTAGGATTGGGTTTGCGTACTGTAAAAAATTATGAAACGGGGCATATACCCTATGGATTTCAAGATGCATCGTGACGGCAAGGGAGCGAATCCCCGGGAGCATAGCAAACTATGTGACCGGGGTGAGTGAGCGCAGCCAACAAAGAGGCAACTTGAAAGACGACGGGCATAAAGATATACATACGTTGGGAGCGTGGTTCCCCTTTGTTTATAAGTTAAGAAACTCATTAAACGAAAACATTTATAATAGTGATTAAATGAAAGACAAAAACAAACTTATTAAGAAGTTGGAAACAATAAATGCTGATACTTTCTTCAAGTTCTTGGACGCGAAGAAAGTAACTCGAATATGCCCGATGTGCCACAGTGTTGGTGAGCAAGTTATTGCTGAGACAAGCAAAGCTGCGGTTGCTGACTTGCTTCATGGGCAATCGGTTAGCAAAACATTTGTTACTTTTTTCAGACACGCACCAGAACAACCTACCGACAGTGATGCTAATTATTATTATAAACTCAGCTGTGATAATTGTGGCTATATTACCACTCATGAGGTCAGATCTGTGCTTCATTGGTTGAGTCAGCAAGAGAAGGGATCTCATGATGAGTAATATATCTTATATGAATAGTACTAAACGTAAAGGGGGTGATGATATGGATACTACCCGTAATGATGGCGGTGATGGCGGCAGTTTAGAGCCAAGAGTGGCGCGTCTTGAATCAGATGTCATGCAAATAAAGATAGAGTTAACCAAGCTAACAACTCGATCTGAAGAGTTTGCGACAAAAGGCGACCTACATAAAGAAATCAGTGCACAGACGAAGTGGTTAGCTGCAACCATAATTGGTACCGCTGGGTTGGCATTAGCTGTGGCTCGTTATTTGTTTGGGTGAAATTTCTGGTAGACATTTTGTGAGTGTATCCAAACTGGATAGCGGGCAGTACCTTGCTGATGTTCGCCCGCAAGGGCAAGCATATTCGTAAGTGCTTCGGCACAAAGTCCGAAGCGCAACAGTATGAACGTTGGGTAATCGCTACCCAAAACGGTATTAAATCAATGATTCCCAATCTAGCAAAAAGGCTGGCGAGACATGTACTACGACACACATTCGCAAGTCATTTTATGATGAATGGGGGTAACATGCTAAAAAACGAGTCTGAATCTACGTGTTTCTGAATTAACAGCTCTAAAACACATCTGAGGTAGAGTAACAACAATGCGACTATTTTTGGTTCGGCACGGTCAGACGGAAGCGAATCTGAGTGGTGTTTTCTGTGGTATGACGGATGTGGCGTTGACTGAAACGGGGATAAATCAGGCTCGGCAAGTTGCCCGCTATCTATCGGCAGTGACATTTTCGCAAGCGATAAGCAGCACATTACGGCGGGCGCGTCATACTGCGGAGATTATTCTGGCCGGTCACTCGCTGTCAGCTAGCATTGATACGCAACTCAATGAGATGCATTTTGGCGCATGGGAAATGCGCCATCACCGCGATTTGCAGCATGAAGATGCTGAGGCTTGGGCTGCTTGGTTAGCGGATTGGCAACAGGCAGCACCGACCGGGGGGGAAACCTTTCCGGCATTTGCAGCCCGGATAGAAAACGTGGTTCAGCACCTGCTGATACAAGAAAGTCAGGATAATCTGTTGTTAGTCGCACATCAGGGGGTATTGGGCTTGTTACTGGCGCGTCTGCTGGCTATGCCGCCTGCTGCCATGTGGCATTTTCATTTTGAACAGGGAACGTACAGTGTAGTGGAAGCCCAACATGGATTGACTACCTTGCGCACATTTAATAACCGGAGTGACTGGCCGCCTGAGACACAGGAATAACACCATGCAAACATTTTCATCGATCATTAATGCTATTGCGCCGTTGGATAACATAGCGATGGCGCGTACTGGGACTCGATTGAATGGGCTGGTTAAACCAACAGGCAGCTTCGGACGTCTGGAACATCTGGCGATTCAACTTGCCGGCATGCGGGGATTATCGGGTCATCATATTGATCGTAAGCAGATTATTGTGATGGTCGCTGATCATGGGGTTTATGACGAAGGCGTGACCATATCGCCCAAATCAGCGACGGAGATTCATGCGCGGAATATGATGAAAGGGATCACCGGTGTTTGCGTATTGGCGGCGAATGCGGGTGCGGATGTGAAAGTTGTGGATGTGGGCATTGACAGTGATCCTGTGCCGGGATTAGTGAACATGAAGATGGGGCGTGGTAGTGGCAATATTGTTCATGGACCGGCGATGAGCCGCCGGCAAGCCGAAGATTTGCTATTGGCAAGCGCACATTTAACGCTGGAACAGGTTGCAAACGGTGTGAAACTGTTTGGTGTGGGTGAATTGGGTATGGCGAATACCACACCGGCGGCGGCTGTGGTCAGCGTTTTTACGGACAACGATCCACAACAGATTGTAGGAGTTGGGGCTAACTTCCCCAGAGAACGCTTGCATCATAAAGTGGCGGTTGTGCGACAGGCGATTGAAATCAATCAGCCTGATGCCAGAGATGGCATTGATGTGTTGGCGAAGATCGGGGGTTATGATTTGGTGGGGATGGCAGGCGTAATGCTTGGCGCGGCCTCTGCCGGGTTGCCGGTGATTCTGGATGGATTCCCTTCTTACGCGGCGGCGCTGGCCGCTTGTCGAATTGCTCCCGATGTACGTCATTACCTGATCCCTTCGCATTTATCGGCAGAGAAAGGCTCAATTATTGCGTTGCAACACCTGCAACTAGAGCCTTACCTGCATTTGGACATGCGTTTAGGGGAAGGTAGCGGCGCTGCATTGGCTATGCATCTGGTGGATGCGGCTTGTGCTATGTATAACAATATGGGACTACTTACTGAAAGTAATATTGTGTTGCCATTTTAATTATTAGGATAATTTGATAACCAGCATTAATAAGAAAATAAAATAATTATATTCAGACCTGAATATTGTCAGGTCTGGAATTCTACTAATCTTACCGTTGAATGAGACTTATATACGATGAGTTCGTTTATCGTATTTCTTTTACTTCACTGACAAATTTCAATATTTAACTGTTCACGGAAAGTGTTAAGTTAAATTTCATAGGTGAAATCACCTATTATATATTTCACTAAATAACAGTTAAAATAAGGAGGGAATAAAATGTCATCGAAAGTTATAGCTATAAACCCTGGTCAATCGTTTGAGATTTTTAAGCATGGAAATGTAATATTTCCCAATCATTATCCTTTGGCGATTATAAAAAACAATGGTATGGCACCGATTAGGGCGGTAAATTACTGGGCTCCCCCGATTGGAGATTATAACCAGTATGGTTATATTGATGTTTACCCCGGTGAGGAGAAAACATTTCTCGCACCTGTTAACGCTGTTTATTTTTATAAAATTATAGTCACCAATCTCAGCACTATTTACAACGCAGAAATTGAAGTTACATCGCAGTTTTGGAATTGGTAGTTGATCTTTCATGAACCCTATTTTAAGAATTTCACTATCTACCAAACTAAATGGGAGGCAGGTTTTAACCTGCCATCCTTTATTTTAATTTCTTTTTTTAGATTGACTTATTCTTGAGTAATAATTTTAAGCGTTTTTAGTAAATATATCTCGTAATATTTGATTGCCAATGACTTTCATTATACTTAATCGTATTGGATTAAAAATTTATTCAAGTTTAATTTAAGTGGAATATTGTCAGCAATTAAATGTTATTTATAACACCAAAGGATTGGCTAAATTTCCCTTATCATGAGTTTTATCACATTCTTTGGCAATGAACCCAATATCTATACCATATGGATTTCAAGTTGCATCGCGACGGCAAGGGAACGAATCCCCGGAAGCATAGATAACTATGTGACCGGGGTGAGAGAGTGCAGCCAACAAAGAGGCAGCTTGAAAGATGACGGGTATATATCTACTATTCTACTTAACGACTAAGCGCAATACCGGAAGCTTGTTGTGCCAGCATATTTTTAGCTAAATCGACAATAATTGCCGCAGCTTCGATGGGTGGTGTGCCGCCACGATGAATATTCGAGATACAAGTTCGGTCAGCTTCAACCGTTTTTTCTACAGTCGGTTGGTAAACTGCATAACAGGAGAGACTTTCTGATTGCCCTAATCCGGGGCGTTCTCCAATCAATAAGACAACTACCTTAGCTTTTAGTAACTCGCCAATCTGATCTTCGATTTTGACGCGACCATAACGCACAAAAAATGGTGTGCCGATGCACATTCCTGCCTGTTCCAACCCTTTTAACAGTGGTGGTACAAGATCTTCGTAGTTGGTGATAATGGCATCAGTAGAAAGGCCATCAGAGATCACAACCTGTACATCGGGACCAGTTTTGCACTGTGTCAGCAAGGTTTCTACCGCATTCGCACTGAGTTTTCTTCCCAGATCCGGGCGAGTTAAATAAAGGTTTTTGTCGCTGACTTGAGATTGCACTTCCAGCAATCCGCGTTTTTCTATCCATTCAACCGGGACTTCTTTTAACACCGTATCTTTAGAACGGGAGTGATCGGCCTGAAAACGCAGTAATGCCTGAGTACGGGGGCGTGGACCGCTGCGGCCGGTACCGACTCTCGCCACAGTGCTACGGCGTAATTCCTGTAAGACTTCCATACGGTTCGGGTTTTGGACGCCAATCCACTGCTTGGCCTCTAAGGAGCCTAAATCCGGCGTACAGTTTTCAGTTTCGTCAATGATTTCAGGGGATGCATGGGGGGTCAGGTCAGATACCAGATCGCTTACATTCTCTTCAATTGGTTTTTGGTTCATGGTGATTTATCTCAGCAAAGAATCAGAAAAAGAATGACGCGTCGCCCGCACGTGATGTTAAGCGACCATTTACCATCAGCCCCATATGTTCCAACCAGCGTTCGAACTCGGGTGACGGACGCAGGTTAAGCAGATGACGAATAGTGGCGGTATCGTGGAAAGCGGAAGTCTGGTAATTGAGCATAATATCATCACCGAGCGGCATTCCCATGATGAAGTTACACCCTGCGGTTGCCAGCAAGATCATCAGGTTTTCATTCTGGTTTTGATCGGAATCTGCGTGGTTGGTATAGCAGCAGTCACATCCCATTGAGACGCCACTGAGTTTTCCCATAAAGTGATCTTCTAATCCGGCGCGGATAATCTGGCGATCATTGTAGAGGTATTCCGGCCCGATGAAGCCGACAACGGTATTCACCAGAAATGGGTCATAGTGGCGCGCCAAGCCATAGTTTCGTGCCTCCATCGTCACTTGATCAGCGCCAAAGTGAGCGCCGGCGGAGAGAGCGGAGCCTTGTCCAGTTTCAAGATAGAGGCAGTTATCGCCGGCAAGACGGCAATATTCCGCGCCAACGGCACGCGCTTCGTCTAACATAGCCAATTCTACGCCAAACTCTTTTAGCCCTTTTTCACTGCCGCAGATACTTTGGAAAATTAAACCACCCGGCGCGCCACGCTTAATAGCTTCTATCTGGGTTGTGACGTGGGCTAAAACACAGCCTTGAGTCGGGATAGCGAATTTGTCGATCACCTCATAGAGGGTATCCAGCACGCGAGTGAGATTTTCCACATCATCAGTTACCGGATTAACGCCGATAACCGCGTCGCCAACGCCAAACGATAGCCCTTCGTAAATCTGGGCCAGAATGCTTTGTACATCGTCGCGGGTATCGTTAGGTTGCAGCCGGGCGCTGAACGTTCCCGGCGTCCCGATGGTGGTATTGGCTTTTTTGATCACCGGCATTTTTTTCGCGCCATAGATCAGGTCCGCATTGGAGCTGATTTTCGCCACGGCGGCAACGACTTCGGAGCTTATCCCTTTACGCAGAAAGGCGATATCATCCACGCTGGTATCGTCGCTTAATATGTATTCACGCAGTTCACCGATACGCCAGTTTTTTATGCGGGTGTAGGCAATTTCATTAATGTCATCCTGAATAATGCGAGTCACGCAATCCTCTTCATAAGGAATAATCGGATTCATGCGAATATCCGCAATCGTCATTTCCGAAAGGACATGTTTAGCCGCTACCCGTTGTTGGGAACTTTCGGCAGCCACCCCGGCTAGCATATCTCCAGAACGCAATTCGTTAGCCATTGCCAGCACCTGTTTGACATCTTTAAACTGATAGGTCTTACCAAAAAGCTGAGTTTTCAATTTCATGTTTACGCTCTCTCAGGAAGGAAAAGCCAGTGATTTGATAGTGACGGGAACCACAGTGCCATTAAATAGTGGCGTGCCAATGTCGATATAATCCCCGGTGCGGGTGATAACTTCATCGATAACCGCCAGCGGCCGTTCTCTCATCAGAGGATGTAACAGCATACCCAATGCCTTACCAAAATCTTGACCGGCGACGATGAGCAGCGGGTAAGAAGAGGGATAGCGGGCGGTGAAATTCTGTAAAGCGGTAATGCATGTCTGTACGGCGGCATAATTCACCGGCAGGGCATCGGGTAGGGCCAATGCATATAGATCCTGTTCGGCATTCAGATCCATTTGTGTGAGTGCATGTTGCCAGGCTTCTGCCAGCGATTCAGCGGCTTCTGTGTCAGGATGGACGACGGGAATGTTGCGCAGTGGTAGTGATAGTGTATCGAGCCAAATGGTGCTGCCGGATAACGATAATGTATGAGCGCCGGCGCCAATCACGGTAGCACGCACGGTTTGTTTTGGCACTTGCAGCGGTAGTTTGGTGAAATCGTTATCACGATGGATAGCTTGCGCCAGCGATGGCCCTAAATCGTGAAAACGGAATAGATCATGATCCGATGCTTCACGGTAACACTCGCCTACCCCGCCGGAGAGGGTAACTGCATAGAGTTCATCACAATTTGGCAGCGGTTCGGTCATTAGTAATTGTTGTGTCAGTGGTGTGAGTTGCCCGGTGACGACTTCCCGCAGCAATTGGGACATCCGCGTAGCAATTTGTTGTAATTGCGTGGCTGTCAGATGTTGAATATCTGTGTTTTCGCCAAATAATGAATCAACGATGAGCGATCCGGGCGGATGCGCCCGTAAAACTTTCCCTTGAGGGTCGGTCTCCAATAAGCGGCCGCCGACATTTAAGCAAGCGGAGGCGATAAGTCGCCCGGCGTCAAATAGCGCATAGTTGGCTGTGCCGCCGCCGATGTCAATGTTGAGTACCCTCGCCATTTTTTGCTGTGACAGTTCCTGAGCGCCGGAACCAAAACCGGCAATCATTGATTCCAGATGTGGTCCCGCTGTCGCGACAACAAAATCCCCTAATTTTTGCGCCAGTGTCATAATCGCAGGGCGTGCATTGCATGTTTTCGCGGTTTCACCCGTAATGATAACCGCGCCGGAATCAATGCTTTCCGGATCGATGTTGGCTGCCTGATATTGTGCCAGGATCAAGTTGAACAGCTCGTCTTCACGCAATTGTCCGGCGAAGTCCACGGGGGTGAATAACACCGGGCTTTGCCAGATAATCTCGCGGCTAACAAACTCGTAGCGTGGCACTTGTGATACCGCGGCACGGTTCACCAGTGACAGACGTGAAAAGATCACTTGTGTGGTGGTAGTGCCGATGTCAATTCCGACACTGAATAATTCCTTGGATTCCATCGCTACGCCTCTTGTCTGTAATAAGGCGTATGTTGGCATTTTTTTTTATCAATCAGTATTAAATGTCGTCAATTTGGTTGAAAAGTCAACGGTAGTCACAAAAGTATTAAGGGTTATAATAAAAATGGCGTATACCCGTCATCTTTCAAGTTGCCTCTTTGTTGGCTGCACTCACTTACCCCGGTCACATAGTTCTCTATGCTCCCGGGAATTCGCTCCCTTGCCGCCGCGATGCATCTTGAAATCCATAGGGTATAGATAAGATGCACGGCGAAGTTGCTAAGGGAAACAAGCAGATAAAGCTGCAATGTGTCAGGACAGAGGGTTATCATCAATACATTAATAAAAATGAATAATTGTTGATCTTACACCAGATCGCGTTGCTGGCTATCGGTTATATATCTTCTAACAGACTTTCGTTAAGGGTGAGAAAAATGATGAATAGCGGAAAAGTTTGGTTGGTAGGCGCTGGTCCAGGCGATGCGGCGCTGATTACTGTCAGAGGATTACATTGTATCCGTCAGGCTGAGGCGCTGGTGTATGATCGATTAGTTAGCCCGGACCTGTTATCCGAAGCGCCTGATAACTGCAAAATGATTAATGTCGGTAAAACGCCGAACTATCACCCGGTGCCGCAACGGCAAATTAATCAGATCTTGGTAGAGTGTGCGCAACAAGGGTTAAATGTCGTCCGGCTGAAAGGGGGAGATCCCTATGTGTTTGGCCGTGGTGGCGAAGAGGCGGAAGCTTTGGCACGGGCGAAAATCCCTTTTGAAGTGGTACCGGGCATCAGCTCATCAATTGGTGGTTTGGCTTGTGCCGGTATCCCGGTCACCCATCGTGATTATGCATCAGGTTTTCATGTTATTACCGGCCATTTGCGTCAGGGAAATGAATCACAGGATTGGGCGACGCTGGCAAAGCTGGAAGGTACGCTGGTGATCTTAATGGGCATGACCCAACTGGCGAGTATCTGTGAGCAATTGATCGCAGGCGGTAAAGCGCCGACAACGCCGGCGGCGGTTGTAATGTATGCCAGCCATCAGCAACAGCAGGTCGCCAGTGCAACCCTGTTAACTCTGGCTCAGCGGGTGGCGGCTCAGGGATTGACTGCGCCAGCGTTGATTGTGATTGGTGATGTGGTGCGTCTGCGGGAAACATTGGCTTTTAGTCGGGATCGTCTATTGCTCTCTTCCGTTCCATCATTGATGGCGCTTTGATGCTCTATTTAATATCTGGAGAGAGGATTTGATGAGCGAACATGGCGGGAATGCGCTGGAAATGGCGCTGAAAATGGGTGTTGCGGTAGAAGAGATGGTTGATTTTAGCGCGAATATTAACCCATTAGGGATGCCGGAGTCCTTGAAAGCGGCCATTATCAACCAATTGCAGTGCGCAGAGTGCTACCCCGATACCGAATATCGCCGATTGCATGCAGCGTTAGCGCAGGCTCATCATTGCGCTGTTGAAAACCTGATGGCGGGTAATGGCGCCACTGAATTGATTTATGCTGTGGTGAATTATCTTAAGCCGCGCCGAGCCATGTTGCTAATACCGGGATTTGCTGAATATCGGAAAGCCTTACAGCGGGTTGATTGCCAGATTGATGAGTATGTAATGTGTGAAGCTGATGGTTATCAGCCTAATCAGCGTTTATTGGCGGCATTGGATCGATGTCGCCCTGATTGCTTGTTTCTTGCTACACCGAACAATCCGACGGGTTTAATGCCAGATACTGTGCTATTGCAAGCGGTATTTGAACGTTGTCGTCAGCATAATATTGCATTGATTGTCGATGAGGCGTTTATCGATTTCCTCCCGGGTGTTGCTGGATTTATTCCTCAGATAGCGCATGTTCCTCGTCTTTATATTCTGCGTTCACTCACGAAATTTTTTGCTATTCCGGGGCTGCGCCTTGGTTATCTGGTCAGTAGTGATGTAACGGGGATTCAGGCAATGAAGCGCTGGCGGGAACCGTGGACGATTAATGCTTTCGCGGCATTGGCCGGTGAAATTGTTCTTAATGATAAGGATTACATTCAAGCAACACACCGCTGGTTAGCTGAACAACAACGTTGGCTTTATCAGGCGTTGACTGCATTACCGGCATTGCGTGTTTGGCCTCCTGCGGCAAATTATATCTTCCTGCATTGTCTGCGCCCGGAAATTAATCTTCAACAAGCATTGTTGAAACAGAGAATACTGATTCGCCATTGTGCTAACTATCCCGGCTTGGACGCGGCTTATTATCGGGTCGCCATCAAGGGTGAACATGATAATCGCCGTCTGGTATCGGCGTTACATCAGGTATTCAATTATGGCTAAAGCGCGTTGTCCCGCATCGTGTGGTGAACTTATCCAAGGATGGATACTTGGTGGTGAGAAATTGATCTCTTGTCCGGTGAATTGGTTCAGCGAGGTGTCTGTTACCGATGGCGTGCCGGGAAAAGATGAACGTCCCCGCATGCGCCAAATGATGAAAACTGTACTGGCGTATTTTGGTTTATCGGTGGAGATGGCGCGAGGTTTACGGCTCTCCTTTACTTCTACGATCCCAGTAGCGAAAGGGCTGGCAAGTAGTACCGCTGATATTGCCGCCACGGCGTTGGCGACGGCGCGTTATTTTGGGGAAACACTTGATGAAACGACCTTGGCTGGCTTTTGCGTACAGCTTGAGCCTACTGATAGCACGTTATTTAGCCAACTTACCTTGTTTGATCATCAAACGGCTGCTACTCAGATTGCTTGTGACTGGCAGCCATCTATCGATATTTTGTTATTGGAAAGCAGGGAAACTTTGATCACGGCTGATTATCACCGTTTAGATCGCCATCCGGTATTACTGGAGAATGCCGCAGTGCTAGAGCATGCCTGGAGACTATTTTGTCAGGCTGTTACTACCCAGAATTGTTGGCGATTGGGAGAAGCCACAACACTCAGTGCACAGGCCAGTCAAAAGTTGTTGGTAAAACCGGCGTTTGACAGTTTGTTGGAACTAGTGGAACGGAGTGGGATCTACGGGCTGAATGTTGCTCATAGTGGCAGTATTGTCGGGTTATTGTGCGATCGCCGCCATCATGATGTTGAATATCTATGCTGGTGGTTGAAACACCGAGGCATAACGCGTTTTTATCCTCGTCAGCACTTGCTGACCATGATACCGGGTGGTGTGCGTTAACTGTAGGAGGGGACTTATGTTGGATTATTTGCCGATGTTTTGTCAGATCCGGGATAAAACCTGTCTGTTAGTTGGGGGAGGTCGGGTAGCGGAGCGTAAAGCACGTCTGTTATTAGATGCCGGCGCGCATCTATTAGTTAACGCACGGGAATTCACCCCTCAATTTAAGCTATGGGGGGAGACTGACCAAGTGACACTCATTCATGGAGAGTTTGAACCTTACTGGCTTGAGCATTGTTGGCTGGTTATTGCCGCCACTAATGATGCGGTGGTGAATGGCTATGTGAGTGATTGTGCGACGGTGCGCCGCATTTTTTGCAATGTGGTGGATGAGCCACGACAAGCCAGTTTTATTACACCGTCAGTGATTGATCGTTCACCACTGGTGATTGCTATCTCCTCCGGCGGCAATGCGCCGGTATTGGTCAGATTATGGCGTGAAAAACTCGAACGATTGTTACCGATGCATCTTGGCCGTCTTGCCGCTTACGGTGGAACACTTCGTCAGCGGGTAAAACGACATTTTCATCATTTGGCGGCACGTCGTCACTTTTGGGAGCGATTTTTCACTAATGAGCGATTAATGCAATCGTTGGTGAGTCAAGATCGTCAACAAGTCGATCGGGTAATAGAAACATTATTCTCTGAGTCAACTCAAACAAATACAGACAAAACGAACTGATTAAGATATTGGAGCCAGACCAATGAGTGAGGAGCGATATAAACAGAGAAAACAGCGGCAAAAAGAGAGATTTATGGCACAAGTTGCAGCCGCCCAGGAAAGCCGGGGGATTGTCATTATCTATACCGGTAACGGCAGAGGGAGAACCACCGCGGCGATGGGGACGGTTACACGAACGTTGGGTCATGGATTAAAGGCCGGCGTTATCCAATTTATTAGAGATCAATGGTCAGTCGGTGAACGTGTTTTGTTGCAGCGGCATGGAGTAGAATTTCAATTAATATCAATGAATTTGACCGGAGAAATGCACAATCGTGCTAAGAATATTGCCGCTTGTACCGAGGTTTGGCAGCATGCGTTGCGCATGATGCGTGATCCTGAATTATCATTGGTAGTGCTTAACGAATTGGCTTGCGCGATCAACAACGGTTATCTATTACTCGATGAAATTATCGAAGCATTAAACGGGCGGCCAATTAATCAGACGGTGATAATTACCGGACAAGATTACCCTGCTGAATTAATTGAACTGGCAGATACGGTTAGTGAAATGCGTCCGGTAAAATATGCTTTCACTTAATTATGCGTTTTCCAGTTATCACATCAGATGAAGAGTGATTTACTTTTTTATCTTGTTTAACCAGTGTATTAATTTCTCTCATGGTGATATTTGATACTGTGCCAGATTTATGAAAACGCTCTGCCATTTTCTGCATTTTGATGAGTCGATTATTATTCATTAATGTTACCTCGATTAGTAGACCAGATGAATAAGTTGCCTTCAAGATTCTTGTCATTGATATTAAGAAAGTTTTTGGCTAATAGATTATAAACTTTCAACAGCTTATTGGGAATGTCTTTAGTTAGTGAGTTGTCGTCCATGAAAGCTGAGAAATCATCGGTGGTAAAAATTTTCATTAAGAGTATTTATTATTAAAATTATAGTTAGCCGAATGTAATTATATTTCTGTAGTATTAAAAACATACCGGATAATTATTTTTTAAATAATTTGAAATTAATAATAAAATTTCCACTTATGTTTGCTTAGATTAAGTATATAAAAGCCAATTAATATTGAGGTAATTAATTCACTGGTTGTGATGAACTTTATTGAGTATATATTCTATAAAGCGTGACAATACATTAAATCAAATTCCATGTAATATATTCCACAATCCAATAATTTAAATTTATTTACAAGCTAGGATTTATATCTAATATTGTCGACGGAATAAATATAACGTCAATTTAAGTTTTGATATGTGAAACGAGTACGCGTAATCCATATCATATTCTGTTGCACATTTTATTAAGTTTCAAACAACGCATAGTTATTTAATTTATAAATTAAGAGGTTTAATATGTCTATTGAAAATACCAATGTAGCTGAACAAACAACAGGTAAGGATTCAGTTGTACTTGGACATGCAGAAGCACCGGCAATACATTCTATCGCAATTGGCGCTTCACCCCGAAATTCTAAAACAATCAGTGAAGCGGCTATTGCCATTGGGCAAAATCAAATTGCGGGTAAACAAGGTGATACGAAAGTAGTTTGGCCCATTGCGATTGGTGCGGATTCTGTATCCAATGGTTTGGCTTCTATCGCTTTGGGACAGAAGGTGACGGCTAGTGCGGCTCAGGCGGTGGCGATTGGTCAACACTCTTCTGCAACAGAAAAAGGAAGCGTTGCATTAGGTGCGGATTCTATTGCTAATAAACCGAATGTTGTTTCTGTAGGGAAAACCGGCCATGAACGTAAGATTATACATGTTGCGGCTGGGGAGATTTCAAATCACAGCTCCGAGGCGGTTAATGGTCAGCAGTTATATGCTGAATCGGCAAGGATTGATATATTATTGGATGCAAAGAATAAGGAATTGGAAGAGAAACTTCAATCTCTGGAAAGTGATATAGCTAATCTTACTTTGCTACTTCAAAATAGTGTGGATGATGTTGCATCATTGAAGAAACGACTTCTCGATGCATTGAATTATTAATATTCGTTGATTATTATTTCATATATTCTTGGCTGTTAGGCTGGCTGAGAATATATGATAAATGATTTAGTGGCAGGATTATTATTTGATAATGATTTATGGGGTATATTACAATGAATAACAGAATAATTTCCCTGCTCGATTTCACATACTAACTGCATTTGCTTGGGTAAATTATATAAATGGTTGTGTTGAAGGGTGTGAAAATATATACAAATAACATAGTGTCGGTTTGTATTTGATGGGCTAGATAAGCCATTATATTTAGTGAAGCTACATAATACATTAAATAAACCCATGAAATATATTTCGTAACCACATGGTTTTAATTTATTTACAAATTGCATTTTTCGTATAATAATTCATTCTAACGATGGTGGTGTTAATTTTGGTCTGAGTGAAAAGTTGGGGAGGGGTATAATGATGTTTTTAAATTACGTTAGGTTTGTTTAATATTCTACGGTGACAAGTTTGAAAAGAAATTATTATGTATTATTTGGTTGTTTCTGATGAAAAATACTAATCTATATTATTGGGTTTATTAATCTAACAATGAGTTATAATAATTTAATTTCTGAATTAGGGGGTATATATGTCTACAGAGGATATGAATATAACTGATCAAAAAGCGGGTAAAGATTCCGTTGTTGTTGGGAATGCAGAAGCACCAGCAATATATGCTATAGCAATTGGTGCTTCACCACTTATTTCTAAATCAATTAGTGAGGGTGCTATTGCTATTGGGCAAAATCAACTGGCAGGTAGAGAAGAGAATCAAAATCAGAATTATAAAGTCATATGGCCAATTGCGATTGGCGCTGATTCTGTATCCAGTGGTTCAGCTTCTATTGCCCTTGGGCAAAAGGTTGTTTCTAGTGGGATTCAGTCAGTAGCTATTAGTCAAAACTCCACTTCAACAGGAAGTTCGAGTGTTGCAGTGGGAGCAGATTCTCAATCCAGCGGCTCGTCTTCTATTGCTCTGGGGAAAAAAGCGACTGCCAGGGGGAATCAGGCAGTAGCAATTAGTCAAAATTCCTCTGCAACAGGAAGTTCGAGCGTTGCACTAGGAGAAGGATCTGAATCCAGCGGCTCGTCTTCTATTGCTCTGGGGCAAAAGGTTTCTGTTAGTGGGTCTCAAGCAATTGTGATTGGTCAAAACTCCTCTGTAACAGGAAGTAGGAGTATTGTATTGGGATCAGACTGTCAATCCAGCTCTTCGTCTTCTATTGCTGTGGGGCAAAAGGTTAGTATTAGTGCGTCTCAGGGAATTGCGATTGGGCAAAACGCCTCTGTAACAGCAAGTGGGGGCATTGCATTAGGCGTAAATTCTGTTGCCAGCAAATCGAATGTTGTTTCTGTAGGAAGACCGGGTAATCAACGTAAGATTGTGAATGTTGCTGCCGGAGATATTTCTAGAAATAGTACGGAGGCGGTGAATGGTCAGCAATTATATGCTGAATTGACAAGAATGGGTGCATTGGATATAAAAAACAAGCAACTGGAAATGGATATTAAAAAGCTGGAGAATACGATAAATAATCTTACCCGTTCTATTACTAATCTTACTCTTCTGTGTCAGAAAAATGCGGATGAAGTTGCTTTATTGAAGAAATGAACTCTTAACGTATTGGATTATTAATAACAAATGGATTCGGCTAAACTAATAAGTGCATTTTCAGGGGGGAGGTTAGTTGCTATTATCTTAGCCTCTTTCCTTCTCCAAAGGAAAATGCACTGAAGTTCATCAACCATTAGCAGAAAGTTGAAACGAAATCAGGAAATATACCCTATGGATTTCAAGATGGATCGCGGCGGCAAGGGAGTGAATCCCCGGGAGCATAGATAATTCCCGAAACAGACTCATCTTGAGATGTTTTCTTGCTAACATCTTATTAAGTAAGCAACAAAAATAACCCAGGAAATAGAAAAACGGATTAGCCGGTTAATTTAACAGGGGTTAAGCCCTGAACATAAAAGCCAGCTCGGAAACTGGCTGTTCACGTATCGGGTAAAAAAATAGACTTAAAGAAAGCGAGGTGTTGACAGGTAGACAACAACGCTATGAACACTTGAGATGAAAGATGTAACAGATTTCATGATGAACTCTCTTTATTGGTAAAATGTGATTTGTTTCACGAAAATCCAAATTATGGCTGTGATTTTAATCAGAAAAACTTCAGAGTCAAGCAGTTTTAAAAATTATTTTAAAGATTAAAATAATTTTGCATCGGTGTTTTAGATGATAAAGTGAGCAAATCTTGCAGAGGAAGGTACTGAGCGTAAGATTGCATATTAGTTGGCATAATCCGTCAGTCGTTACATGAGAAAGCAATGGTACATGATAGCTAACCGTCGTTATCGGTTTGGCGCAAATCTAGCGAGACAAAACCGTACTGAAAGGATTTATTGGTTTTCTATTTATTTTCATTCACCGCTGTGCGCTATCAACCATCTTGGATTTCCTCCGAAGATTAACCTCAAACTAAATATCGATATTTTCTCCATACTTTTAGTAAAACATCTATGTTAATCTCAATATTCAAGCTAAAAGTTAGGAGTTCTTAAGTGAAGAATATAGTGATTCGCCATGTTGAAGAAGGCGATTGTGAACAAATTCGTCAGTTATACGCTAACCCACAAGTTTACTGTGGTACTTTACAATTACCTTATCCTTCTCTGGAGACATGGATAAAGCGTATTACAAATCTTTCGGCTGGATGTTTCTCTTTAGTTGCTTGTATTGATGGGGAAATTGTGGGTCAGGTTGGTATTGAAATATGCCAAAACTTGCGGCGTCGCCATGTTGCTACTTTTGGCATGGGGGTACATGCTGATTACCAGGGACAGGGTATTGGTAGTGAATTAATGGAGGCTATGCTCGACATGTGTGATAATTGGTTGAACATTGAACGTATAGAGTTGGAAGTATATACAGATAATGATGCTGCTATCGCGTTATATAAAAAATTTGGATTTGAGATTGAAGGAACGGCTAAACGTTATGCTTTTCGTCATGGTCGATATACTGACGCCTATTACATGAGTAGGATTTCAGATATTAATGGGAAATTCCAATCTACACTAGAGAGCTAATTTACTTTAGGCGTAATTTGATATGGTAAATATAGAGATGAAATTAGATATATTTATTATATCAACTAATGAAAAAAATGAAAATTTAATTGGCTTTTCAGGATTAGTAGATATTTAATAGCCAGCAAAATGCTGGCTATTTACTTAATGAAACTAAAGAGTATGCGTTTATCAGAGAAATCTCAAGAAATATATAAATAAATTGAAAATAGATAAGGGTGATTTTTAGATATTAAATTATTTACTAATGTCAATTATATAAAAATAGTTACCCCTTTTAGTTATAAGAACATTTCATTATACTTTTTCTAGACTATTATTGATGTGAATTGCGATAAATTACCCTTCAATAATTTAACATGTTAATTATAGAATAATGTTATTTAACTCAAGGAGAATATATGAATCTAAAGAATGATTTTAAGGCTTTTTCTATTGATAATAATGCTAATGTCATAAGTCAGCAAGGATATGAAGAGAGTGTGGAATTGCAAACTGGCTTTCCACCATATTCTATGGCGCCTCACATATTAAATAAGGTATTGCGTCAATCGTCAACCATATCGTCCGTTGTGGCTAATTTCATTGCGACACAATCGGGCGGTGATATTCTAGATGATGGAAATGTAGCTAAACTTACCGAGCAACTAAATAAAGCATTGAAACAAAAGATCACAACAGAAACCCCCAGTGCTTCATTAACTCAGGCAGGTGTTGTTCAGCTTACTGATGTCATTGGTAACAGTGATATATTGGCAGTGACACAAAAGCTTGCTCAGGAAATAGTAAATTCATTACGTGAAGATATTAATACCAGAGTACCTAATAGCCGCAAGGTGAATGGAAGAATACTGTCGAATGATATTAACCTCAATGCTGGGGATGTAGGGAGTTATACTAAATCTGAATCTGATGTTCGATATGGCAATAAAAACACAGCCTTAAAATCTGCAAATGGCTGGTGGAAATGTGGTGATACAGGAATAATCTATCAGTGGGGGGTTGTAACAGGGAGCGATAATTATTTGGTTAACTTTCCTATTAGCTTTCCTAGTGCATGTACAACTGTGGTTGCGACAACTGATGGTAGAAGAAAATCTTCGTCTCCGATCTTCGATCGTTGTTTTGTTGAAGTTGGTGATATTACAGCAGTATCTTTTACAGCAACAACTATTGGTGCATTAAACACTGATTTCCGGGCGCGAGCAGTCCATTGGATGGCTATTGGATACTAAAAGTACATTATTCTTCTGAGGGGTGAATACTGTATAGGGAATAAAAATGGTTTATCAGAATAAGCCGATATTTCCACTACTAACAAAGGTATTTACCTCATTTCTGATGTTAATTAGCTGAAACAACCAAAGTAAAAACAAAGTTATATGGTCTTGACATATTATTGACAAAGCGCTGTCTAAATAGTCAGCGCTTTTAGAATATTGGAAAATTCAGTCTGAGATATAAGAATAAATAATGACGAAGTGAAATATTTTAAATGTTGAATATGAGTGGTTTGAATATATTTCTGATTGAAACTTGTTGGTTTTTTTTCTTTCCTCTAATGATATAAAAATAATTATTCTTCTAAGTTAGAAGAACATTTTATTATTATTTTTATGAATTAAACTATGGCTGCCGTAAATTATGATGAGTTTCTTTAATAATAATTAAATATATAAATTAATAATATTTAATCTAAGGGGTGTATATGAGTACTAAGAATGATTTTAAGGCTTTTTCTATTAGTAATGATGCTAATGTAGTGAGTCAGGAGAAATATGAGAAAGATCAGAGTTTGCAGGCTGGATTTCCACCAGATAATATTACTAGTAATCTGCTAAACAAAGTATTACGTCAATCGTCAACAATAGCATCTGTCGTGGCTAATTTTATTGCGACACAATCTGGCAGTGATATTTTGGATGATGGCGATGTAGCTAAACTTGCTGAGCAATTAAATAAGGCATTAAAACAAAAAATCACAACAGAAGTTCCCAATGCTTCATTAACACAAAAAGGTATTGTTCAGCTTACTAATGTGGTGGGCGATAGTAACACATTAGCTGTTACACAAAAGCTTGCTCAGGAAATAGTAAATTCATTGCGTGAAAGTATTAATACCAAGGTACCCAACACTCGAAAAATTAACGGGAAATTATTGTCTGAGGATATCACCATTACTTCTCAAGATATTTTGGGCGGGCAGGCGATTAGTTTAGGTGATAAAGCAGATTTGAATAGCTACAAAACACCGGGAATTTATCATCAAGAGTATGATGCTCATGCTAAAAATGGCCTTAATTATCCTGAGTTTCTCGCCGGTGCTCTTGTTGTATTGAAATCGGCAGGGACCGTTCAACGTTATTTTGTCTATAATAGTAGTCGAGTATATACACGTAGTCAGTTTCATGATAATCCGTGGACACCTTGGACGAGAGAATATAATACGCTGAATAAACCTACTGCCGAGGATATTGGCGCATATACAAAAATAGAATCTGATTCTCGGTATATTGCAGGAATTCGCAAGGTGAATGGAAAATCTTTAGCTACGGATGTCACTATTACTTCTCAGGATATTTTGAGTGGGCAGGCGATTAGTTTAGGTGATAATGTAAATTTGGATTACTGTAAAACACCCGGGATTTATTATCAGGATTATAATGCTCATGCTAAAAATGGCGTCAATTACCCTGAACCTCTTTCTGGTTCGCTTATTGTGTTGAAAGCCGCTGGGATCATTCAACGTTATTTTGTTTATAATAGCAGCCGGGTATATACACGTAGCCAATTCCATGATAATCCTTGGACACCTTGGGCCCAAGAATATAACACATTGAATAAACCCGCTGACAGGGTTATTAGCGGATATACAAAAGCAGAAGTAGATAACCTGGTTAATGCTAAAGGAAATAAAAATACAGCGTTGAAATCAGTGAATGGTTGGTGGAAATGTGGGGATACTGGAGTGATTTATCAGTGGGGGATTGTAAACTGGGCAGCATATGATACACCGGTTAATTTTCCTATCCAGTTTCCTAATGCTTGTGTAAATGTTTCGTTGACATTGGGTGATAAGTCTGATTTATCATCATCACATAATGTTGTTGCCAGACAATTGTCTGTGACAGGATTTAGTTATTGGGCATATGAGACTGAAAACTCTGCGTTTTGGTTTGCGGTAGGATATTAATATGTAATTTATAATGTAAAAATAAGTGTTTTTTATTTTTGCATTGCTTCTCAAAACTTGAACAGTTTAAACTGAGTGGCTATTAAAGTCTGAATTTTGTATTTAACGAGGGTCAGGCTTTTTGATTTTGTTTTTTAATTTATACGAAAATAGTCAATATTCTGATTGATAATAATTTTTTGCTATTTTTATGAACTAGATTATTTTCGGTGTGCATTGCGATAGGTTTATTTTGCAATAATTAACTGTGTTTTTTGTAAATAATATTATTCAATTTGAGGATTATATATGAGTGCCAAAAATGATTTTAAGGCTTTTTCTGTTAGTGATAATGCTAATGTAGTGAGCCAAGCGAAGTATGAAGAAAACCAGAGCTTGCAGACCGGATTTCCATCCGATAATATTCCTGCTAATCTATTAAATAAGGTATTGCGTCAATCATCAACCATATCATCTGTGATAGCTAATTTTATCGCGACCCAATCTGGCAATGATATTTTGGATGATGGTAATATAGCTAAACTTACCGATCAACTAAATAGGGCCTTAGAACAAAAAATTGCAACAGAAGTTCCAAATGCCTCATTAACACGAAAAGGAATTGTTCAGCTTACTGATGTCGTGGGTAATAGTGACACATTAGTTGTTACCCAAAAACTGGTTCAGGAAATAATCAATTCATTGCGTGAAAGTATTAATACCAGAATACCAAATACCCGAAAAGTTAATGGGAAAGTATTAACTGAGGATATTAATATTACTTCTCAGGATATCCTTGCTGGACAGGCGCATAGTTTAGGTGATAATGCGAATTTGGATAATTATAAAATACCGGGGATTTATCACCAAGAGTATAATGCTCATGCCAAAAATGGTAATAATTACCCTGAGCAGTTCGCGGGTTCGCTGGTTGTATTGAAAGCGGCCGGGGTTATTCAACGTTATTTTGTCTATAACAGCAGTCGGGTATATACACGTAGTCAATTTCATGAAAGCCCGTGGACGCCTTGGACGAGAGAATATAACACACTGAATAGACCTACTGCCGGAGAGGTTGGAGCATATGCAAAAGCAGAGTCTGATTCTCGATATATTACAGGGCTCCGCAAAATTAATGGAAAAGCTTTAGCTGCGGATATCAATATTACTTCTCAAGATATCTTCGCAGGACAGTCGATTAATTTAGGTGATAACGCGGATTTAAATAGCTATAAAACACCAGGAATTTATTATCAAGAATATAATGCTCATGCCAAAAATGGCGCGAACTATCCTGAGCCGTTCGCTGGTTCACTTATTGTGTTAAAAGCAGCAGGGGTTATTCAGCGTTATTTTGTTTATAACAGTAGTCGGGTATATACGCGTAGCCAATTCCACGATAGTCCGTGGACGCCTTGGGCGCAAGAATATAACTCGTTGAATAAACCCTCTGACAAGGTTGTTGGGGAAAATACGGCAGTAGAATCTGATAATACGTATATTGCTACTGGAGAGGAATTAATACAGCAAGCAGAACATGAGAAGTCTCGGTTATTGATTAAAGCTAATAATCTTGTCGCTCCACTACAAGACTCTGTTGATTTAGGCATTGCCACCGAAGCAGAAAAAGCAGTTCTACTGGAATGGAAGAAATATAGGGTAATGTTGAGCAAAGCTGATATTTCATTGGCTCCTAATGTTGAGTGGCCGGAGCAGCCAAAATAATGGTCTGAATAAATAGGTTATTCATACAATGGTTTTGTTGATATTGGGAGTAAGATATTGAAATATTCAGTCTAAAACTTGAAATGAAAAATCTGTAATAAGAAATTTTGGTCTAATAGGCGTGAATTTAAGTAAATCATCTATGTAACAATTTAATATATTAATTGTAAAATAATATCATTAAGTTTAAGGGGGAGATATGACCATAAAAAATGATTTTAAGGCTTTTTATACTAGTAATAATGCTAATTATGAAGAGACATAGAAATTGGTTAATATGATACCGGTAATTTATTTGGGTGTGTAGAGTATAAGCTAGCACTTATTTATTGGTTAGTCTGATGCAGTAATTCTTTGATAAATGCCCTAAGAATATAGCCAGAATTTAAATATGGATTTTGGCTATATATTAATAATATGGAAAGTTATAAAGAAAAATCTCTGTTAACGGGCCTGAATAAATAGGATTTTTATTCAGGCCATTTTTTGTTGCTATAATTAAAATATTGTAAAATTATATTCTTGATTTAAAGATAAAATAATTTCAGGAAAAAATAAAGATATGAAAAATAATAATTAAGAATGTTGAATATAATGATTTTAGGGATGTTTTTGATTGCAGTATATCGTATTATTTATTGTTGGAAATTATATAAAAATAGTTACTCCTTTTAGTTATAAAAATATTTCATTATTGTTTTTCTAAACTAGACTATTATCGATATGAATTGTGAGAAATCATCTTTAGTGATAGTTCAATATGTTTATTATGAAATAATGTCATTTAATTTAAGGAGATATATATGAGTGCCAAAAATGATTTTAAAGCCTTTGCTATTAGTAATAACGCTAATGTGTTGAGTCAACAAGGCTATGAAGTATATCCAGAGTTGTTAATTGGGTTTCCAGACAATCAGTATATTCCTAATCACGTATTAAATAAGATATTGCGTCAAACATCAACTATATCATCTGCTATAGCTGATTTTATTGCGACAGAATCTGGCACTGATGTTTTGGATGATGGTAATGTACCCAAAATCACCTCACGCTTCAAAAGCGTATTAGAACAAAAAATTGCCAAATGTTGTAATCTTAATGTGAATACGGCTAACAAGGTTGTGAATGGTTGGTGGAAATGTGGTGATACTGGAATAATTATCCAGTGGGGCCAGGCAAACGGCTCTATGAATATAAATGATTATAGAAATTTTCCGATTCCATTCCCTAATGCTTGTTTCCAGATTGTTGCAACATATTCTGAGTTTGAAAATGCTGGCGCTGGAGTTGCTGCTTTACCTATTTCTGCAAGTCAATTTATTATAACATGCAGAAATGGTGCATCCCAGTTAGCAGGTAATTTTGTAAGATATTTGGCGATAGGGTATTAATTATGTATTTTTATAGCGCGAAGACAAATTCATTCTATCCTATAGAATTGGAACAAAATTATATTGCTTCTGGTTCATTGCCCGATGATATTATTGAGGTTAGTCTTGATATTTATCAAGAATACGCCGCGAATAATGCGCCAGAAGGAAAGTATCGTATAGCAGGTCAGAATGGTTTACCAGAATGGGCAGATATTCCTCCACCAACGAAGGAAGAATTGCAGCAATATGTTGAAAGCAAAAAGCAACAATTTATTTTGGAAGCTAGCCAGAAAATAGCACCATTACAAGATGCTGTTGATTTAGGGATTGCAACTAAAGAAGAGGACGCGGCTTTATTGGTATGGAAGAAATATAGAGTAATGCTGAACAGGATTGATATTTCACAGGTTCCCGGTATTGAATGGCCGGAACAGCCAAAATAACGAGAATGGTCTGAGTAAGTAGACTATTCATACAATGATACCAGAAGTTGGATATTTTAAATCAAATTGTTATCAAAGTCTGAGTTCTGTATTTAACAGGACTCGGATTTTTTAATTTTAATATCGAATTAGCGGTGCTTGAAGAGCTTATCTAATTCCGTAGCGCGGGCGTAAATAGATGTGCTCGGATTATTCACAGTCGTGTAGAATTTGGCTGATTATTTCCGGATAACTTCGAGGAAATCAAGAGTTGAAAACACAATTAATCTCCTGAGGAGGGAATGACGAATTAGCAAAAATTCAGGTTGTGATTTTAACTTTAATGTATTTAAAATAATGCTGAGAAATCACCAATAGGAGTAGTGTATGAGAACACTAATAGGTTTTTTGGCATTAATATTGTGTGGTGTGTCATTCCTATCATTCGGTGCGAGCTTTGATTGCGCAAAAGCTACCAGTAAGGCTGAAAAGTTAATCTGCTCGACCCCGGTATTATCCCAAGCTGATGACAACTTATATATTAATTACCTTCAGGCCAAACTGGCCACAAACAACGATGCGGACTTTAAGGCTCTGGTAAAGCAGAATTGGGAACTTCGAGAAAAATGCGTGGCAGTTGAATGTCTTCAAGACTGGTATCACCGGTCATCGGAAATGTACAGAAAGATTGCCGCAGATAAAGCAACAGAGAACTGTTATAAAGAAAGGCAAAAAATTACTCTTGATGGCACATTGTTAAGGATTACCTATCCCGGCCCACCAAATTACGAAAGCGTGGAAAACGGGGATAGCCCTGAAACTTATTGGGTGTTGCAACCGGATAAGGCGATAAAATGCGCTACAGGGGCCCCAGAATGGGGGGATCGTAGTCTGATGCAACTGGTGGTTGAGGATGAGTTTTATACCGTGTATCGAAGCCTTATTGGGCACCGCGTGCGCGTAACCGGAACCATTATGTACGCGGTTACTGGACATCACCATACACCGATAATGCTTGAAACCCAACGAATTGAAGCTGCTAAATAATTTGGAAGTAATAACAGTAGGTAACTGGCGAAGTACTACCGGTAATTAGTAAGACGGGAAGCTATTACCGGTCATTATTTGCTGAAATTCTTTCAACTATCGAAAACGGCGTAACAGTTAAAGCTGAGGAACTTAGGGACGATTAGCGTCTCTTAACGTTTAACGAATTCATGTTTCTCGCTCAGAAGGCTGGTTATCTTATCATTCATAAAAACGACCTTATGAATATAGAAAATCGTTGGTAAAATGACCACTCCACGGATGGTTTTAATAATCATCTTTATTGTGTGGACTATTATTACCAAACGGTAGTAAGCGATGAGAAGGGACGTTATGAACACAGTTTACAAAGCACATTTCGGTGATCGACAAACTAGTTTCGTTCAAGAACAGTCTTACGATTCAAGGATAGTGGTATCTGAGTACTTGAAGACAATAGCAATCTTGAACTGATTTTTGTTGATGGCCATGTTCAATGTGATGGCTCTATTATCATTGAAACCTTTCACAGACAGCGCTCTTACTTACCACCTATTTTCAGAACCGGAAACTCAAGTTCATTTATGAAATTTCGATATTCTTGAACACGGTAGATTAGGTATTAGGGTAAAGATTCAGTGTGAAGCGTTAAACAGAGAGAGTTGCAGGGAAAGATATAAGGAATAAGAGAAAAATAGTTTCCAGATGTTAAATATAAATGGATTTAGTGTTTTTTTGGTTGAGAATATTATATCTTTTACTCTTTGAATTATATAAAAATAATTAGCCTTCTGAGTTATAAGGGTGTTTTATTATTATTTTATTGAAATACACTGAATTGTGATAAGTCGTCTATGAAATAACATTATTTAATTCCAGGGGGATATATGAGTCAGAAGAATGATTTTAAGGCTTTTTCTATTAGTAATAATGCTAATGTCGTGAGTCAGAGATTATATGAAGAAAGTAAGGATTTACTGACTGGGTTTCCATCAAATGATGTTCCCACCCACTTATTAAATAAGGCGTTACGTCAATCATCAACCATATCATCTGTCTTGGCTGATTTCATCTCGACACAATCTGGCGAGGATGTTCTCGATGATGGGAATATAGCTAAACTCACCGCACAATTCAATAGAGCTTTAGAACAAAAAACCACAACAAAAGTTCCAGATGCTTCGTTAACCCAAAAGGGCGTTGTTCAGCTTACGGATGTGGTGGGTAATAGCGATACATTGGCGGTTACACAAAAGCTTGCTCAGGAAATAATAAATTTATTGCGTGAAGATATTAATAATAGAGTACCTAATACCCGGAAGGTGAATGGAAAAGCGTTAAGTACAGATATTAGTCTGAGTGCTGGGGATGTAGGAGCGTATACTAAAGCGGAAGTAGATAGCCGGGTTAATACTAAAGTTAATATGAATACAGCGAATAAGGATGTTAATGGATGGTGGAAATGTGGTGATACAGGGATAGTCTACCAGTGGGGTTTTGTAGGAGGACGTGATAATTATTTGGTTAACTTTCCCATTAGATTTCCTAATGTATGTACATCTGTGGTTGCGGCAGCCGATGCAGAATATCACTCTCCTAGCATACATCGCTGTTTTATTGAAGTTGGTGATATTAAACCAACATCTTTTGTAGCAAGAACTATTCGGGCATACAATACTGATTTCTTTCCACGAGCGATCCATTGGATGGCTATTGGATACTAAAAATATATTGTTCCTCTTTGAGGATAAATACCGTAATAGTGAGTAGATATTTATTATTAACAAAATACTTTATTTATTCCTGATGTTGAGTGGCCGCGAGTGCCGAAGTGATGGACAGTAATAATTAGATAATTTTATATTTTGGGGTGAGAGGAACTGATTTGTTAATGGCGGTAAATATCAGGTTTGAAGTTGGGTTTTTCCCCCAGTTTTTCTCTAATTTTGCCCCAACTGAATCCTAGCCATAAAAAAACCAACCCTAACAGGTTGGTTTTTTTGGGGAAATTTGGTCGGCATGAGAGGATTTGAACCTCCGACCCCCGACACCCCATGACGGTGCGCTACCAAGCTGCGCTACATGCCGATAATTCCTATTATAGTACTGATTTTTTATCTAAAAGCAAGTGCTGAATTTTGTGACCGATTGATTTTTAAGCATTTAATTAGCTATAAAATGTTTAACCTCGGTTAGTATCTGTAACAATTGCGCCAGATTGGGTTTAGCATCTTTGATTTCGTTGCCTTCCAGGTCATATAGGTGATAGTCACCATTTTTATCCAGGAATAAGGTGTTTTCGCTGGTTGTAATGATTAGGGAACCATCATCACCGGTAATTACCCACGGATTATCACGTTGTGCCGCGAATAGATCCTGGCCTTGAGAATAATCAGCAGGAGTATTGCTGACATGCAACAAACGTTGCATTAATGTTGTCATGACGTCCTGATGGCTTGTCAGTTTATTAATTGTCTGTGATGGTGTTCCTGGCCAATGAATCAGCAGTGGAACGTGCATTTGCGCACGATTAAATCTGCCATTGTTTATCCATCTAGGTGGATGTGTCGCGGCGATTTCGCTATGTTCAGCGGTAATAACAATGACAGTATTGTTCAATGCGTTTTTGTTTTTTAGTGTCTCTAGTACAGCATTAATTTGAACATCAAGCGCAGCGGCATTATCTACTGCATCCACGTTATCCAAGCCATTTAGCCTCAAGAAGGAGAACCAAGGAGCGTTAGTATTGGGTAAATTTAGCCATTGCTGCCATTGTTCCACCGTGAGTTGGTTGCTTTGGTTAACTTCGGTAGGTAATGAATAATCGGAAAGTAATGCATGACGATAAAGTGGAGTATCAAACCCTACAGAAGAGAATAGGCCAAATTGATATCCCCGATGAGTCAGAGCGTCAATCAGAGCTGATGATTTACGTCCAGCCAGTATTCCATCCAGATAACCTGAGGAAATGCCATAAAACAACCCGAATAGGGCAGTATCATTTTGAATCCCGGTACTGAAATGTTGATTGAACTGAATGTTGGTTTCTCTGAAATGAGAGAGCGCAGGCATATTCTCCACAATATCTCTATTATCCAGCTTATCGACGACCAATATTAACAGGTTGTGTCCGCTTCCTTTATCTTGGTAAATCAGATCGTTAAGTGGATATTCCACTGTCAGCGCGGCAGGATCACCCTGTTGCATAAGGCGGCGCTGATATTCTTGTTGATCGAGCAAACCATGTTTTTCAAGAAATTTACGCGCTGTCATTGGATAGGAGAGCGGCAGGTTAGAACGTTGCATGGTAATCGGACGATAAAAGTTAGCGTCAGCCCAGATATATATCAAATGGGAAGCTAAAAAAGCCGAAATAAGGACGGCAGCCAGTGGTTTACCAAACCGTTGCCGATTCAGGCTGCGTAGTTTCTGCCAACTCCAGGTGCCAAATAACATCTGTATCAGAAAAATAACTGGAATACAGATGAACATGAGTTGCCATTCTCGCGCGAGTTCCCCTTGATCAGGATTGATCACTAAATCCCACACTAACGGTGTGAGGTGAAGATGGAAACGGTTGTATATGGCAATGTCGAATATTAACAGCGTCAGCCCGGCTGTGGCGAAAATGGCTGAAAGAAACCTTAGCAGGCGCTGTGACATGACAATAAATGTCAGTGGAAATAGGATCAGCAAGTAAGCGGCAAAAACAATAAAACTAAAGTGCCCAAGCCAACTCGCCAGAGCATAGACTCGGCCGAACAGTGAGCTCGGCCAGTCAGAAACAAACAGGTAACGACTACCTAATCCAAGACTGAACAGAATATTAAATAGGGCAAACCAATGCCCCCAGCTAATCATTTGGGAAACTTTTTCACGATAACGCTGACGGCTAGTTACCATATTTTGTTTACATTGTCGTCTTAGTTAAAAATTAATGGGCTTTATCTTCGTTTACCGAAGATTTAAGCGCGTGTGCAAACGAGTCAGCAATATGTCTGCGCTGTGCAGGAGATATACTCGTATTGATTAAATTTGTCACCATATTGCCCAGTACCATTAAAGAAAGGTCTGTCGGCGTACGGTTTCTTTCCAGAACACTAACGAGTTCTGTTAATAAGCGTTCAACGTGTTCGTCACTGTAACGAGATGACTGTGGCATAGATTTAAACTTCCTGAACTAACAAAGCACATTATCTTACCGTATAGATGCGTGATTTTCCGCTCTTTTGTGGCAAATTAATTCACGGTTAAGATTATGTTGCAGTAATAACCTATTTTTAGCAATTTTTTGATATCTGCCAGTAAATTATAGTTGATGACAGATGACGAAACGTTGTTTTCTTTCGGGGTTTTTTATTGCAGTCGTGTGTTATCGGTGTTTGAATGCGTGTTTAAAAACGCATGAAGTCAGCCGCGAAAGGAGTAGAAAGAATGAGTCTGCAAATAGATCAGATTGCCTTGCATCAATTAATCAAGCGTGATGAACAGACATTAGATGTCGTGTTGCGTGATTCTTTACTCGCCACCGATCAAGTGGTGGAAGATATGATGGCTGAATTACACCGGGTATACAGCGCAAAAAGTAAAGCTTACGGCTTATTTAATGAAGAGAGTGAATTGGCAGAAGCGCTCAGGCATCAGCGTAAAGGTGATGAAGATTTTCTTGGGTTTAGTCGCGCGGCAACAGCACGTTTGCGGGATGAACTGGCGAAATATCCATTTGCCGAGGGAGGAACGGTCCTGTTTTGTCAGTATCGCTATCTGGCGGTAGAGTATTTATTGATTGCTGTGCTTAATAGCTGTAACAGTATGTCTGTTAACGATAATCTGGATTTAAATACGACGCATTATCTGGATATTCCTCACGCTGATATTGTTGCTCGTATAGATTTGACGGAGTGGGAAACTAATCCTGAATCAAGCCGTTATTTAACATTCCTGAAAGGCCGAGTAGGGCGTAAAGTTTCAGATTTCTTTATGGATTTTCTTGCCGCCAGTGAAGGTATGAATGCGAAAGTTCAGAATAAAGGCTTGTTACAAGCAGTTGATGATTATTGTGAATCAGGTCAGCTTGATAAGAATGAGCGTCAGGAGTATCGCCAGCAAGTATACAGCTATTGCAATGAGCAATTGCAGGCGGGAGAGGAAATCGAAATTAAGGAGTTGTCTCAGGCATTACCTGCGTTTGGAGAACAGAATTTCCAGCAGTTTTCTCAGGAGCAGGGATATGAATTGGAAGAGAGTTTTCCGGCAGATCGCAGTACGTTGCGTCAGTTAACTAAATTTGCCGGCAGTGGTGGCGGATTAACAATCAATTTTGATGCGATGTTATTTGGTGAAAGAATTTTCTGGGACCCGGCAACGGATACTTTAACCATTAAAGGTACGCCGCCAAATTTACGTGACCAGTTACAGCGCCGTAGTAATGATCATTAAGAGTGGTGGTCATTAAGGCCAAAAAATAAATAACGCCGCATTTGCGGCGTTATTTACTCGGCGTCCCGAAAAGCTCGGCTGTGGCTAATTAAGCACGCAGGAAGTCAATGTGTGCCAGTTTTGGTTTAAACGGATGGCGCTGTACAGCCTGCACTTTAACTTTAGTTTCTTTACCGTCGATAACCAGGGTCAGAACTTCGCTATAAAATTCAGCTTTGTGTTCCATATTGATAACCTGATCGTGATCCAGTTCAATAGAAACTGGCTCTTGGTTGCCACCGTATACGATAGCTGGAAACTTGTTAGCTCTACGCAGGCGGCGGCTCGCACCTTTGCCCTGCTCTTTACGTACTTCTGCATTAATAGTAAACATTATTTTTTCTCTTTAAGAAGAAAATAAATCCTGCTACAGGCGACCCAGCAGCAGGTTCGAGATTTGGCTTAACATTTAACATAGTAGCAAAGCGTCAAGCGGGCGGCATTCTAGCGAAAAATGGCGGTTACAGCAAATAGAATAGGCCAATCGGAACCTATTAATATAATTCGTCCGCTCGCCGAAAACGTCCTTGGTAATCAAAGATTTTTTCACGAATCTGCCAGAATCGACCTTTTTTACGAGCGACAACAAAATCTGGATGACGTAATAGAGGTTGCTGGTGAACGATATCTGAGGCTGTTTTCCAGTTAAAAGGTATAGCCGGAGCACGCTGATGTTGACGAAGAAATTGGTACTCAAAGAGCCGTCGTTGGGCAGGGGTTGTCAACCGAAAACGTTCGGCAACGTCAGCGCCATCTTCATCGTAATAGATGATTTTCAGCCATTCTCCTTTACTGTCAATTTCAGGGATGAGCTGCATACCACCACAACGCAGCACCAGAGCGTCTTTGAGTTTCAATGCGGCTTTCAGCATATCGTCGGGATCAACCAGCACTTCTTGGCAACTGTGGCAATGCCGTGCGGCGATATCATTTTCTGCACCGCAATGAGGGCAAAGTTTAAAACGAAAACGGAACTCACATTGACGGCGTTTGCCATATTGATCCTGTTCCAAACCCTGACAGCGGCGGCCGAAGTGTTCAATAATTTCACCGTCGGAGGTGCATTTTCCCCAAAATATATTGGCGAAGTTGCAGATAGGGCAGAATACTTGAACCGGTTGGTTCTGTTTATCCGGTTTATTGCTGCCAACTTCTGGTGTGTAGAGATCGTGAGGATTTCCTGCATAATCGAGAATCAGGCAATCTTTTTTGCCGGGAAATAATCGTAAACCACGACCGATAATTTGCTGATATAGACTGACGGATTCAGTAGGACGCAGAATGGCTATCAGATCAACATGGGGAGCATCAAATCCAGTTGTCAATACGGCGACGTTAACCATATAGCGCAATTGCTGAGTTTTAAAGGCTTCGATGAACAGATCGCGATCAGTGGTTGATGTATCGGCGCTGACTAATGCGGCTTGGCCGGAAGGGAGTAATTGAAAAATCTCTTTGGCATGTTCGACAGTTGCCGCAAAAAGCATAACGCCTTTGCGATCAGCGGAATATTCAATGACTTGTTTTATAATATGAGGTGTGATGCGTTTTTGTCGTTTGATTTCGTGATTTAAATCAGTTTCATTGAAAATACCTTGTTGACTGGAGCGAACTTGGCTGAAATCATATTGCATAACCGGCATATCTAACCGCTTTGGGGGGACCAGGAAACCGTGTTTAATCATATAACGCAGGGGCAATTCATATATGCAATCACGGAAAAAACAGTTTTCATCACCACGGATCATTCCGTGATAGTGATATTGATATATCCAGCCGATAGCCAGTCTATAAGGTGTTGCTGTTAAGCCAAGAATACGTAGTTGAGGGTTATTTTGCCGAAGGTGATGAATAATTTGCTGATATTGACTGTTTTCATCATCACTGATACGGTGACATTCATCAATTATCAGCAACGAGAATTGATTGTCAAAATGCTCAAGATTACGGGCGACAGATTGAACACTACCAAACACCACTTTTCCTGCGCTTTGTTTTTGCTGCAATCCGGCGGAAAAAATATCTGCGGGTAAACCGTATGCGCAATATTTGCTGTAGTTCTGTGCAACTAATTCTTTTACATGAGCTAATACTAATACTTTCCCACGCGCTAATTTTGCCAGTTCAGCAATAACCAGGCTTTTACCTGCTCCCGTTGGTAATACAATGATCGCAGGTTCATGATGGTGCCGGAAGTGATGAACAGCGGCATCCACGGCTTCTTGCTGATAGGGACGTAAAGTAAAAGTCATGATCGTTCCGTAACAGAAAAATATTCGTAAAAGAGTAACATTTTTCTTATTAATTTGCTGTGGGCGGAAGTCAAGGTAAGATAATTATCTGATTGAGAGAAACTATAACTGGTTATAACAAATAGATAATTGTTGTTTATAGTAAACATGGTTATGATTAGCTTTCAAATTTTTTGGGTTAATTTCACATCTTCTTTTTTGGTGGCACGGTTTGGTGGCACTGTTTGATGACATTGTGTTGTAGTGCCGAGGTAGCGCCAAAATAGTCGTGGATTACGTTCATTTTTAAATTAATTAATACAGGTGTCTTCATCCATGCGATTGGATAAATTTTTGTCACAACAGCTTGGTATCAGTCGAAATGACGTAGGACGCGAGCTGCGTGCGGGGCGTATCACTGTTGATGATGAGATTATAAAAACCGGAGCTTATAAATTAACTCCAGAGCAACAGGTCATGTTTGATGGTTCGTTATTGGAACAGCAGCAAGGGCCTCGTTATTTTATGCTAAATAAACCGCAAGGGTATGTCTGTTCCACTGATGATCCGATAAATCCGACGGTTCTCTATTTTATTGATGAATCGGCAGCGCATAAATTACATACGGCTGGTAGGTTGGATATGGATACCACCGGTCTGGTTTTGCTAACTGATGATGGTCAATGGTCTCATCGCATTACTTTCCCAAAACATCATTGTGAAAAAACATACCTAGTCACACTTGAATGTCCGGTTGCAGCAGAGACGGCAGATAAATTTCTTGCAGGTGTGCAACTTAATGGTGAAAAGACACTGACAAAACCCGCCCAATTGGAAATTCTGGAACCTCAAGTTGTCCGCCTGACGATTAGTGAAGGGCGTTATCATCAGGTAAAGCGTATGTTTGCCGCAGTAGGTAATCGGGTAACAGCGCTTCATCGTGAGCGAATCGGCGAAATCATCTTAGATCCTGAATTGGCGCCAGGAGAGTATCGGCCATTGACTAAGCAAGAAATTGCCAGTGTCAATGTTTCTTAATTCTAGTTTTAGTTAGTTATTTTAAATTATTGGAGCAATATACGTGCAACAACAACGATCATCCTATTTAGGACTGATTTTAATCCTTGGTCTGCTTTCTATGTTAATGCCTCTTGCCATTGATATGTATTTACCGAGTTTGCCGACTGTCGCCGAAGATTTCGGTGTAGATAGCGGGCAGGTTCAGATGACGCTGAGCAGTTATATTCTTGGTTTTGCTATCGGTCAGATGGTATATGGTCCAATGGCTGACAGTTTGGGGCGTAAGCCGGTTATTCTGGGTGGGGTTACTGTATTTGCTCTAGCTTCGGCTGCATGCGCAATGGTTCAGAATATCGATGATTTTATTTATATGCGCTTTTTACATGGCTTCTCCGCTGCCGCCGCAGGGGTTGTCATTAATGCGCTAATGCGAGATCTGTTCACCAAAGATGAATTCTCACGCAGCATGTCTTTTGTAATATTGGTAATGACTATTGCTCCATTAATTGCTCCAATTCTTGGTGGCATGATAATGATTTGGTTCACATGGCATGCTATTTTCTGGAGTATTGCGGTAACTGCTGTTATTACCGTATTCCTCGTTGCTTTCTTTATAAGAGAGACTTTGCCAAGAGAGAAAAGACAAAAATTTCATCTTCGTACAACTGTAAGTCAGTTTATTATGTTATTTCGCCAGCGTCGTGTATTTTGTTATATGCTTGCCAGCGGTTTTTCATTTGCGGGAATGTTTTCTTTTCTTAGTGCGGGGCCATTTGTTTATATTGAGTTAAATGGTGTTTCTCCTCAGCACTTTGGTTATTATTTTGCGCTTAACATCGTATTTTTGTTTGTGATGACGATAATAAATAGTCGCTATGTCCGACGTTTTGGTGCGTTGAAGATGATGTATTTTGGTTTGAGTATGCAGTTTGTGATGGGGATCTGGTTGTTACTGTCTACCATACTCGATTTTGGCTTTATTGCTCTGGTCATCGGTGTTGCCGCGTATATATGTGGTATTTCTATGATTACATCTAATGTCATGGCGGTGGTTTTAGATGATTACCCACATATGGCCGGAACGGTGTCTTCATTTGCGGGTACAATTCGTTATGGTATTAGTGCCTTGGTTGGTGCATTACTTGCCATGTTACCAGCACAAAATGCCTGGCCAATGGTTGGCTCTATGGTTTTATCTGTTATTTTAGCTGTGCTACTTATTATCTATGTAAAAAAGAGTCGGTAAATAAAAACAGAAGGCTGTTTTCATGTGCAGCCTTTTCTTTAAAAAGAAAATTATTGTAAGCGAAAAATATTTTTGATGATATTTTACGGTTATAATTTTATGAGAGATTATTGAATAACCATTTTATTCTAAAATGTATGCCTTCTTTCATTGATATATTCTTGATTGATAGTGGTAAGATTTAATATGATTTATTAAATCTTATTTTCATGGCGTTTTTTTATTTTAATATTTACCATTAAGTAATGAGGCTGTAATAAGTTTGTGGTATCAGTAGCATTTTCTGTATCATTGGAATTATCATTAAAAACGATAATTTTATTAAAGAGGGTATTTTTCCTGAATATTTGGGGGAATTGAAAGTTGGCTGTGCTTAATAGCTATAAATAGTGGTACTGATCTATTTATGGCGAGGTGAAGCTATTGTTGCTTCATTGTTTTTTATTATTGCTGTTGATTTTTGTATTCCCGTTGGGCTAACAGGCTAACTTTTGACTGTAAGGAAATTCCGAAATGTTCTGCCATGAGAATAAGTTGTTGTTGATGCATTGATAGTAATTATAAGTCTTTGTTGTATTTTTGTTAAATTAACAAATATTAAATGGCGTTATTATTAGGTTGTCGTTAATTATACCTTATAAAACACATTGTTATCTATTTGTTTTTACAGTTCTTATTTGATTTTTATGTTAAAGTGTTGAGTTGAAAAAATAAAATATGTAAACAATCATTAAACATAAAGTTGGGTTTTTGCATAAAAATTAGTTGAGTTTTCTTTAAAAAAAGTATAAATATATGAGAAATGAGAGATTGATCTCACTTTTTCTAAGGTGAAATTTGGAATTAATGTAATACTATAAACACAAATTTAACTTTTCGTTTACCTTTTTTGGGGGTTAGTTATTCGGTTTTGGCGAGTAGAACACCTGAAGATAGCCGCTAACTTTAACTTTTGTATCTATGTTCTTTCAGGTAGGAATGATTCGTGAATAATATTCAGCTTTCGGTGGTACATCGGCTGCCGCAAAGTTACAGGTGGTCACCCGGTTTTGTGGGTATCAAAGTTGAGCCGCTTCCGGTTGATGAAGTGAATGCAGAGAGCAGCCTGATGGGGTTGAAGTTACTCAGCCACGAGGACGGGGCTGCGTGGAATGTCATGCAAAAATTGCAGCAATCACTTGCTGATATGCAAATCGGAAGCACTGTGATTGAGTTGGAAGGTCAACCGTGCTTATTTATTAATAGTGAAGATGAAAGTGCGGTTATGTGTCGTTTGAAGACACTTGGCGCTGCCATTGCTGAAAAGATAACTGCGCTTTATCCATTCTGATATAAACGCGAAAAGCGCTTCCTTTGATGGAGGCGCTTTTTTGTGGGCAAGGGAAAAATTTTTTAGCCGTTAGGCGCTTTTTATCCGTTAGGTACAATTAGCCGTTAGGTACCATGCTATTGCTGATGACTCGACGACCGCCGTAATAACGTTTACTCCAGTATGTGCTGCTTAATCTGGAAACGACGACGCCATTGCTGGTAGAAGCATGGACGAATTGGTCATTGCCAACATAGATGCCAATATGCCTGGTTCGTGCACCTGTCTTAAATAAGACTAAATCGCCAGGGCGCAATTTTGAGCGGTCGATTTTTTTGCCAATATTTTGTTGTTCAAATGTTGAACGTGGCAGTTCCATACCAAATTGATCACGGAAAGTACGTTGAACAAAGGCAGAACAATCTATACCGCGTTTAGTATCGCCACCAAGTCGATACGCAACGCCCTTCCAGCCATTGTATTGGCTAAGAATTTTAGATTTTATATCCAGATTACGAACAAGCGCTTCGAATTCATCCTGAGACGCTTGAAGTAAGAAGCCGTTCTTACCGTTTACTGCATGCGTATCAGTTTGTGTGTTACGAAACCTTGATGAATCTGGCGAGCTGCACGCGGATAAAGTGATCGCTACGAACAGCGCGGGTATCAGCCGCGTAATGTATCTCAGAGCCGGTTGAGACTTGACCATTATTTTTGTTTTCCCTTGCTATCCTTACCTTAGTTGGTCGCTATTATTGAGAAATATCAAACGCTTCGAAGCTTGGTGTTAGAAAAAACAATGAGTAAACAACGCGTTTGGTGAAAAAACGCGTCTGATGCCACGTTTTATAACGATATTTACAATAAATGTCATTCAGACCGAGAGTACAGAAACAATCAGGAAAAGGCGAGTATTTAATGACATAATTTACAAAAAATTAGATTTCTAAGTAGGAGAGATCAGGAGTGTTGCTAATTTATGTTATTTATGTGGGTTTTATGAGCTATTGGGAAGGTTAAATATCTCCCCAATATTATTCGGTAAAAAGAGCTTAAGGGAAAGATCTTAAATTGTGCGACCAATTTGTGGCAGATTTTTATCCAGCCAGTTAATCATGATGTCACTTAATGGTGTTAATAGTAGCCAACTTGTTCCGATTAGCACCAGTGATAAAGAGCCGACGGCAATATCAGTAAACCAATGCGCTCCCGCCATGATACGAGGTAATGCAAAGATTACCATGATCAATAATGCGGTACAGAATGTTCTGCCTGAGATATAGCGAAGGATAAAGCAGCTAAAAATCAGGAGCATTAATCCGTGATCGCCTGGGAAGCTATCCCCTGATGCATCTTTTGTCGCCAGATTGGTCATTTCGCTAATACGATTGATATGATCAAAGGTTAATGTTGGACTTGGACGGATAACCGGGAGTAGATGACCGATTTGGTTAAGTATAATTGCGCTTATTATCATGACCAAACCAATCATGAATAATCTGCGTTTGCCATCGTAATTTTGTTTACGAAAAGCGTTGTAATATAGTAATCCCATACATAAAAGCGAAATGGCATCGAAAGCCCTGATATTCACAAATGCTACAAATTCTGTGAATATTGAACCTGGGATTAATTTCTCATTAAAGAAGTAGAAGATTGCAGAGTCGATTTTGAACCAAAAACCGTGCTGTTCTGGTAAATACCAAGAGAGAAACAGAGTAATACCCAACAGGTTCAATATAAATATGGTAAATGAGTGACTGCGTGTCATGGGAGACCTATTTGTTAAAAATAAAATAAGTGGTAACTGAACTTACAATTATGTCGGTTAATATAACAAATATTGAGTAATAATGTCACAATTCTTAATCATAAGTTAATTTGTTGTTTTTTTTATCTATTTTGTGCTTTTTCCTTCATTTTTTATTTACTTTGGTAATTATATCTGTTCAATTCTGCGGGTTTTTATTGAGTGATGTTGTGGTGTTTAAGGTTGTAAATTCTTAATTTATTGAGAGTTATCTCTGATAATTCTAATATTGGAAGATATAAATATCTTAATCAGCTTTAATCGCTAAAAATCATAAATAAACAACGAAAATAGCCGTTACCAATACATAGACTCATAAATTTTTACGATTTCTAGGTTGATTTCATTTTTGGAAATCGTAGCGAATGATGTTGTTTTATGGTGAGGGCTTTATGTCTATGTTCCGGGTTATGATGGGTTGCTTTTTTCTGATGATTCCTGGTTTTGTCAATAGCGGATCAGAAACAACATCAAATACAGGGGTTATTCGCTTTTCAGGTGCGATCGTTGAATCACCTTGTCGTTTTGATTGGCGTGATAACTGGGCTGACACCACTTGTTGGCGAAAGGGACATAAAATTACCCAACGACGAAAGCTTGATTTGCAAAATGATATTTATTTTTATTTACCACACCAAATGGGGGTAACAGAGATTAAATGGATAAAAGGAAAAGATAAAATCGGTGTTGTTACAATTTTCTATAATTGATGTTAAGAAAAATTTTAGGAAAGGAGTAAGGATTTTATTTGTCATTGCTAAAATGAATGAGTGACAAATTTATGTTGTATTTTATTTGAGAATTTAAATTATCGCTAAATGCTAAATGCTAAATGCTAAATGCTAAATGCTAAATGCTAAATGCTAAATGCTAAATGCTAAATGCTAAATGCTAAATGCTAAATGCTAAAGGGAAAGTAGGTGACTGATTTAATTAATGGAATAGGTAAAATGAGTTACCCTGTTTTATACCGGGCAACTCAGAATTAGCTACTATTGTTAATCGCAACGTCCCATATAGCGACGTTCTGCAATATGAATACGAATTTTTTCCCCGCTACTGATATATTCAGGTACTTGCACGGTGAGTCCGGTGCTCATTTTGGCAGGTTTTGTCCGTGCACTGGCTGAAGCGCCTTTAATTCCAGGGGCTGTTTCTTCGATAACCATATCGACTGTCTGTGGCAGTTCAAGGGCAATGACTTGTCCTTCTATTGTCAGAACTTGCATGCCCGGCAGGCCACCTTCGGGAATAAATAATAACTCTTCTTCGATTTGTTCCTTTTTAAAGTGATAAGGTGTGAAATCTTCATCATCCATGAAAACATATTCATCACCATCAATATAAGAAAAGTTAACGCTACGACGAGTTAGGCTTATCGTATCAAGGATATCATCGCCTTTGAAACGTTCTTCCACTTTCTGACCGGTGCGGATATCAGTAAAGCGCATTTTATATAATGTGCTAGCTCCCCGGGCGCTTGGTGCTTGAATATCAATGTCTTTGACTAGCAGTAATTTACCATTATAACTGACGGCACTACCGCGTTTAATTTCGTTGGCTTTAGCCATATGTAACCTTCCATAAAACTGCAAGAGAATAATCGGCGACAAAATTACTCGCAGTCAGAGCATTAGGCAAGTAGGGATTAAAAAACCCCGCTGTTTTTTTACATTGGGGTTGTAGTAAGAATGTTTTATATCAACGATACACAGGTAATAAATCAAGGGAGGACAAAATATGAGCTATAGCATTTATCAGACCAAACAGGATGACAAACCCAATAAGGAATTTTCCTCCTGGCGCTCGGTAGCTGGCTTCTGGAAAGCGCTGACGACTTGCCCGAGCCATAAGTGCTGGAATAATGACAGCCCAGATAGTTGCAGCGAATCCAGCGAAACCAATGGCATATAGAAAACCGTTGGGAAACAGTAAAGCTAGTGCTGTTGGTGGAATAAATGTCACTAATGCAGATTTTAACCGGCCGGTGTTGTTATCTTTAAAACCGAAGAAGTCAGCTATGTAATCAAATAGCCCTAAAGAGACACCAAGAAATGAACTTGCTAATGCCATGTAAGAAAAGGCATTTAGAAGCAGGTGAACGGCTTCGCTATTTGTTGTGTTATCCATGTGTTTTAATAAAGCATCGATATTCCCGCCATCAGCAATAATCTGTTTGAATACTTCGCGGGGAATATTTCCCTGAATGACATATTGCCATAGGATATAAATAGCCAATGCGATTAGCGTACCTAATAATAGGCTGCGAATAACGGCTTTGCTGTCTTTATGATAATATTTTACTAAACTTGGAATATTGCCGTGATATCCGAATGAAACCAATAAATAGGGTAGAGCGGCTAAAGCATAAGGCATATAACTTGTTGCTGTATCGTTTGATATAGCATCCGTCTGATTAAACAGGATGACAGATTTAACTTCGGTAAACATGCCGCCAGCGGACATAAAAAAAGTAATCACCATACCGCCGATCAAAATTGTGCTCAGACGATCCACAGCTTGAGTCGATAACCAGACAATAAATGCAACGATAAAGGCGAAAATAAAGCCCGCATTTGTCTGCGATATTGGGAGAACATCTTTAAAGTTGTGGACAATAATTGAGCCACCCGCTGAAATATAGGCGTAGGTTAATATATAAAGTACGAATGTAATAGAGATACCATTGATGGCATTCCATCCTTTACCGAGTAAATCTTTAGTCATGGTATGGAAGCTGGCGCCTGATGGATAGTTCAGGTTGGTTTCTAGTATCATCAAGCCGGAAAAATACATACACGCCCATGTGTAAACCAGCAAAATAATTGAGCCAGTAAACCAGACTCCAGAAGTTACCACAGGAGTAGAGAACATTCCTGCACCGACAGCAGTTCCGGCAATTATCATTGCACCTCCCAGTATGGGAGGGCGCTTTAAACTCTGGGTTGTCTCAATGGACATATTTAACTCCTGCTGGTATATTGTTTCTTTGTACTAGCTTAAAGATACATTTTTGTCTATAGAGTGTAAATAGATGTCATAAAGGATTATTTGAAACTGAACTAACATAAGTTAGTTTATTCGGTCAGATAAAATTTATTTTCTTGCCACATTTTTATTGCATTCCGACTGGCTTCAAAATGAGGTTCGGGAAGATTATCGGGATTGCACCACATAAGTTGTTCACATTTTTCTGGTTCCATCAATTTCGGTTCATCTCCTGCATGTTTTGCCAGTAAACACACCGAAATAGTATGTTTTCCTTCCTGTTGATAAGTTTGAAGGTTATTGCAAATCCCGTAGACTTTTGGTGACTGAATCGTCAGACCTATTTCTTCTGCAATTTCACGGATTGCACATTGCTCAAAAGTTTCTCCTGCATCAACATGACCACCAAAGATTGACCAGTATGGTGCATGTTTACTGCTGCGTTTTCCTAGTAATACTTGTCCATGTTCATTTACAATAACAACGCCAACACCCACAATGACAGACATTTGGTTTATTCCTTCATCTAGATTTCAGCAAATCTACATCTCATTTTGAGAAAAGCTTAACGCTATTCTTATCCGTAAATCAGTTTAAGGCAATGATCAATAAAGTACGGAATTTAACTGAAACGATTCAATTTTAGTGATATAAAGTGGTATAAATAGAACTGAAAATTCGTAGTAATGATGATTATCTACTTAGGAGACATCGGGCGAATATGAGCCGTAGAGTTGCCACTATCACCCTAAACCCTGCTTATGATTTAGTGGGGTTGTGCCCGGAAATCGTCAAGGGGGCGATCAATCGAGTGCAAACCGCCGGACTACATGCTGCGGGAAAAGGCAATAATGTTGCTAAAGTTTTGCGCGACTTAGGTATTGATGTCACGGTGAGTGGTTTTTTGGGTAAGGAAAATCAGGAAGGATTTCAACAATTCTTCAATGAAAATGGTATGGTCAATCGTTTTCATTTAGTACCGGGTAGAACACGGATTAATGTCAAATTGACAGAAGGAAGCGGCGAAGTGACAGATTTTAACTTCTCTGGTTTTTATGTCGGTGAAGCTGAATGGTCAGGATTTGTTAATGATTCGCTTTCATGGCTTGGGCAGTTTGATATGGTGGTTGTTAGTGGAAGCTTACCTGTTGGTGTCTCTGCTGAATTGTTTACTGACTGGATGACCTGTCTGCGTCAGCTTTGCCCTTGTATTATTTTCGATAGCAGCCGTGAAGCATTGGTCGCAGGATTAAAAGCATCCCCTTGGTTAGTTAAGCCGAATCGCCATGAGCTTGAAATATGGGCAGGGCGCCTGTTACCTGAATTATCCGATATCATCATGGCTGCGCATCAACTTAGGGATCAAGGAATTGCTCATGTTGTCATATCTTTGGGTGAGCAGGGGGCACTATGGGTTAATGCTTCTGGAGCATGGTTGGCAAAACCACCGTATTGTAAAGTCGTCAGCACTGTTGGGGCTGGTGATTCAATGGTTGGTGGTTTGGTTTATGGTTTGCTGATGCGAGAACCCAGTGAACATACGTTGCGATTGGCGACGGCTGTATCTGCGCTTGCCGTTAGCCAGCCTAATGTAGGTATCAGTAATCGCCCCGAATTAGCGGCCATGATGGCTAACGTTGAACTGATACCCATTGAATGATGCCTTTAATTAAAGAATAATTAATATTGTTGTAATTTCAGCCAGGCAATTTCTTGCGGCCAAATATCTGGGTTTATCGTTTCAAGGATGAGTGGAATACCATCAAAACGAGCATCTTTCATAATATAACTGAAAGGTGTTTTGCCAATATTTCCTTCTCCAAGGCTATGATGTCGGTCAACACGGCTGGAGAATTCACTTTTGGCATCATTTAAATGCATTCCGCATAGATATTGAAAACCAACAACTTTTTCAAACTGTTGAAAAGTTTGTTTACAAACATCATCCGTACGTAAATCATAGCCAGCAGCAAAGGCGTGACAGGTATCAATACAGACACCCACTCGGCTTTTATCTTCAACTCCGTCAATAATTGCCGCCAAATGTTCAAATTTGAAACCCAGATTAGTGCCTTGACCTGCCGTATTTTCGATAACGGCAGTGACTTCCTGGGTTTTATTGAGAGCAATGTTAATAGATTCTGCAATACGTGCCAGGCATTTATCCACATCTATTTTATTGAGATGGCTGCCAGGATGAAAATTTAATAGATCGATCCCTAATTGTTCGCAACGTTGCATCTCATCAATAAAAGCTAGCCGGGATTTTTCCAGAGCCTCACTTTCTGGATGGCCGAGATTAATCAGATAACTGTCGTGAGGGAGAATTTGCCGACGGCCATATCCATAACGTTCACAATTTTCTTTAAATTTATCGATAACATCAGCGGATAAAGGTGGAGCATTCCACTGGCGCTGATTTTTTGTAAATAGGGCAAAGGCAGTAGCTTTTAATTCGTATGCCCGGATAACCGCTTGATCAACTCCGCCGGCAGCGCTGACATGTGCTCCAACAAATTTCATATTTTTCTCCTTCCTACTTTACGTCATTATGACATTGTTCAATCACTCAATGAACCTTAAGAATGGAGAGGTTATATGTTGCTGAAATTTCTCCGTGTGGACTTTGATTAACCAAATAAATGTTGGATGCCCAGATTTATCAAAAAACCACCTACCATCAGCCAGATAAACAAAATTAGAGCCAATAAAATGGGTTTAAATCCGGCCTGACGGATGGCGCTCACATGAGTCGTTAAACCCAACGCCCCCATTGCCATAGTAAGCATAATAGTATCGATATTAATCAGAAAATGAACTATTGCGGCAGGTAGTAAATTGAAAGAATTAAAACCCGCTATTGCAATAAACATCACCGCAAACCAGGGGATAGTCATTGGTGTTTTTTCCTGACGGTTTTTTCCATTTTTAGTGCTGGCTTGGCTAATGTAACGGGATAATAACAACAGGAATGGCGCCAACATCATAACCCTGAGCATTTTACTGATAACGGCTGCGTTTTCCGTTTGATCGCTAATCGCATGTCCAACAGCAACAACTTGAGCGACTTCGTGAATGGTAGAGCCAGTAAAGATACCGAAAGTTTCCTGAGTAAGTGGTAACCACTGATAATACTCATTGAGTTGATAAAACCACGGATAAATGAAAATAGCGATAGTGCCAAAAATGACAACTGTCGATACCGCAACAGCAACTTTACTGGCAGGGGCATTGACTACCGGCTCTGTTGCCATAATAGCTGCTGCGCCGCAGATACTGCTACCGGCGCCAATTAGTATTACCGTTTGTTGATCTAATCCAAAGAGTGATTTGCCTAGCCAGATTGTAATAAAGAAAGTGGAAGATAATATCACTGCATCAATCAGAAGGCCGGTAATGCCAACATCGGCAATTTGTTGAAATGTTAAACGAAAACCGTAAAGAATAATACCGGCTCGCAAGAGATAATGTTTTGAGAAATGGATACCCTTATCGCAATAAGGTTTGAGTAAAGGGTAGACAGTATTACCGGCAATCATCCCCGCGAGGATCGCCAGCGTTAATGTGCTCAGTCCCATATTAATAAACCACGGGATATTTCCGGCATATATTGAAATTGCAGTCAGTATTGCCGCCAATATTAACCCTGGTATTAATTTGATACCGGGGATAGATGATTGTTTGTTGAATCTTTCAGCACGAATATCAGACATAGATGTTTCTCACTTTGCTTATATGTTTTAAACATAAGCATATAGCAGACTAAGTTATCATTAAAATTGATAATATTTTTATATGTAATCTGAAAAAGTGGTAAAAAAGAGGATTTTTGTTAAGTTGTTTATTACTGTATAAAATTAAAACAAGCTAACTTTGACTGACACCATATTTTGCGGGGCAATATGCACATCACATTGAGGCAGTTGGAAGTTTTTACTGAGGTATTGAAAAGCGGTTCAACAACGCAAGCTTCTCAGCAATTGGCGTTATCTCAGTCCGCAGTGAGCGCCTCATTAACGGATCTGGAAAACCAGCTTGGCGTACAGCTTTTTGATCGGGTAGGAAAACGGTTGGTGACTAATGAACATGGCCGCCTCCTTTATCCCAAGGCTTTGGCATTGTTAGAGCAGGCAGGGGAAATTCAGCAGTTATTTAAACAGGAGTTGGGAGCGTTACGTATCGCTGCCAGTAGTACCATTGGTAATTATATGTTGCCGGAAATGCTGGCAAATTATCGTCACGATTTTCCTGATACGCCGTTAGAGTTAAATATCAGTAATACGCAGGATGTGATCAATTCTGTGCTGGAATTCCGTGTTGATCTTGGTTTGATTGAAGGTCCCTGTCATAGCCCTGAGTTGATAACTCAGCTGTGGATGGAGGATGAGTTAGTTGTTTTTTCTTCTCCCGAAAATCCGCTAGCTAAGTGGGATTTAAAATTGGATGATTTAGTTAAGGCATCATGGATATTAAGGGAGAGCGGATCGGGTACACGAGAAGTGCTGGATCATCTGTTGTTTGCCCGTTTACCTGGGTTCAAGATTTTGATGGAATTGGGAAACTCTGAAGCGATAAAGCATGCGGTCAAATTTGGTATGGGTATCAGTTGCTTATCCAGACGAGTCGTTGCAGAACAATTGCAAAATCATACTTTATTGGAGTTAAAAGTGCCTGGATTAAGGCTTTTCAGAACATTGTACCTAATTCATCATCGGCAAAAGCACATGTCTAACGCATTGCAAAAATTGCTCAGTTATTGCCGGTAAGGCTTACGTTCTGTCTAAAATCCAGAATTAGCTGTGTTACTTATAATTTTCTCTAAATTATGAAGGTATCTTATAACAGCGCTTCCTCGCTATTTTGATAGTGAGGATTTGTTACAATCCGCCATCAGATTTATTCGCAGCTAACAGGAACAGAATGTCTCAACAACAAAAAAGTGTTTCCGGGAAACCAGTAGCGCAACATTTGCGACGTGAATTGAAAGCTCGGCATCTGGCGATGATTGCCGTTGGCGGATCAATAGGCACCGGGTTATTCGTGGCTTCAGGTGCGACAGTTTCACAGGCAGGGCCTGGCGGAGCATTACTTTCCTATGCATTAATTGGCTTGATGGTTTATTTCCTGATGACCAGTTTGGGTGAACTGGCCGCTTATATGCCGGTTTCCGGCTCTTTCTCAACGTATGGTTCCAAATATGTTGAAGAAGGGTTTGGTTTTGCCTTGGGTTGGAACTATTGGTACAACTGGGCGGTGACTATCGCGGTGGATTTGGTTGCTGCTCAATTGGTTATGGGGTACTGGTTGCCGGATATGCCGGGTTGGATCTGGAGTGCGCTATTTCTCGCGCTGATTTTCCTATTGAATTTTATTTCAGTGAAAGGATTTGGTGAAGCTGAGTACTGGTTCTCTTTAATTAAAGTCAGCACGGTTATTGTTTTTATTGTGGTCGGATTGCTGATGATAGCCGGTATCATGAAAGGAGCCGAAGGAGCTGGATGGCATAACTGGACTGTGGATGATGCACCTTTTGCCGGTGGTTTCTCAGCCATGATTGGCGTGGCAATGATAGTTGGGTTTTCTTTCCAGGGAACCGAGCTGATTGGCATTGCAGCGGGTGAATCAAAAGATCCGGCGAAAAATGTTCCCAGTGCTGTACGTAAGGTATTCTGGCGTATTCTGTTGTTCTATATTTTTGCAATCCTGATTATCAGTCTGATTATTCCTTATACTGATCCAAGCCTACTGCGTAATGAGGTCGGTGATATCAGTGTTAGTCCGTTTACGTTGGTATTTGAAAACGCCGGTTTATTATCTGCCGCGGCTATGATGAATGCGGTTATTCTGACGGCTGTGTTATCTGCGGGTAATTCAGGCATGTATGCATCAACTCGTATGTTATTCACATTGGCAAAAGAGGGTAAAGCGCCAAAGATTTTTAGCAAATTATCCAAAGGTGGTGTACCGCGTAATGCCTTGTATGCAACAACAGTAGTTGCCGCATTGTGTTTCCTCAGTTCAATGTACGGTAATCAGACCGTCTATCTGTGGTTGTTGAATACCTCTGGGATGACCGGTTTTATTGCATGGTTGGGGATTGCTATCAGCCATTATCGTTTCCGTCGTGGCTATATAGCTCAGGGATTGGATTTAAGTAGGTTGCCTTATCGTTCGGGATTTTTCCCGGTTGGCCCAATCTTTGCGTTTGTTTTGTGTCTGACGATCACACTAGGACAGAATTATCAAGCATTTCTACAAGATAAAGTTGATTGGTATGGTGTCATTGCTACTTATATTGGTATTCCACTATTCCTGTTGATTTGGTTTGGTTACAAGTTAGTGAAGAAAACTCACTTTATTAAATATAGCGAGATGAAATTTCCTGATATCACAAACCAGTGAATGTGAATATGTTAAATCGTGATTAGCAGACGGGCAGGAATCTTTGAAAAAATTCCTGCCCGTCTGGTTTTTATGGTTTTTTTAATTCGATTCGCGGTTAATTTATTATTATCTTAATGTTTTATTTATCTGAGTAGATCAGCCGTTATTGATAGGAAATTAAAAGAAAACCCCCATTTTGTGATCAAATGGGTGTTTTTTATTTTTCATAGAGTTAATCATACAATTAATCACGTAATTTACCAAAATTTGTGTAGATCATATTGATAAGTATTCTCATTTGGCCTATTGTTAATGCCATAATTATTAATATCAAAGGGCTAGCAAAATGAAATTTATATCTCGATCTGTAGCAAAGAGTATCAGTGTCGGCCTGTTAGCGGGTTCGGCAGTCATGGCAAGCTTCGCATCATGGGCTGAAACGGTCACCGACATAGTTGGTCGCACGGTTGAAGTTCCTGAGAATGTAAATCGTGTTTTGTTGGGCGAGGGCCGTTTGTTCCACGCTATCGCTTTACTTGAAGGCGATAAACCACTGGCCCGTATCGCAGGTTGGCAAGGTGATTTCCGCAAATTGGACCCACAGTCTTATGCTGTCTATAAAGCTAAATTCCCTGAAATTGACAAGGTTCCTTTGATTGGTAATACCAGTGCTGATAGTGTCAGCTCTGAAAAAGTATTAACTCTCAACCCGGATATCGCTATTTTTGGTTTGTCTGGTCATGGTCCTGGTAAAGACAGCGAATTGGTCGCTCAACTTGAAAAGGCAGGTGTTCCGGTTGTATTTGTCGATTTTCGTACTGAGCCGTTAAAGAATACGCTGCCGAGCATTCATATGCTAGGTAAAGTACTAAATCGTGAAAAACAAGCGGCGGAATATGCTGATTTTTACGAAAAAAATGTAAAACTGGTGACTGACATCACTAATAAAATCCCGGAAGAGAAAAAACCAACAGTATTTATCGATTTGAGAGCGGGTGCTTTTGAAGACTGCTGTGCAACTGCCGGTGACGGTAATATGGGTAACTTTATCGATTTGGCTGGTGGTAAAAACATCGCTAAAGGTGTTCTGCCAGGCGTACTTGGTAATATGAACCTCGAAAAAATTATTGCAGTTGACCCTTATATTTACATTGCTAGTGGTGCAAAAGCGCCAGACAGTAATGAACCTGGTGTAAAACTGGGAGCGCAATCTACGCCTGAATTAGCAAAAGCCAGTCTGAAGCAAATGACTGAACGTAAAGGTATTAGCTCGTTGACTGCGGTCAAAGAGGGCAGAGATTATGCGATTTGGCATAATTACTACAACTCTCCATATAATGTGGTCGCGACTCAAGTATTTGCTAAATGGTTCTATCCTAAGCAATTTGCAGATTTAGATCCGCAAAAGACACTGAATGAATTACACAGTAAATTCCTGGCGGTTGATCCATCAGGGGTTTACTGGATCAGTGAGAAATAATTGGTAAGTCAGGTAACGGGAATAATGAGCGCCACTACTGAGCCAATGGTGAAACAACAATTAGATGACAGCAGTGTAAAAGTCCATTACCGATATATTTTACGCCGCCGTATTGTGATGATGGTATTCATCGTGCTGATTATTGGTGTGTCATTGGTATTAGATTTTACGATAGGGCCATCAGGTTTATCTTTGTCATCTCTCTGGCAGACTTTAGTGTCGCCAGAGAGTGTGGACGCGGGTACGCGGGTAATTGTTTGGGATATCCGTTTACCCTACGCCCTGATGGCGGTAGTGATTGGCCTGTCTCTTGGGCTGGCTGGCGCGGAAATGCAGACGATCTTAAATAACCCATTAGCCAGTCCCTCTACTTTAGGGGTTGCTCAGGCGGCTGCATTTGGTGCTGCGTTGGCGATTGTATCTGGTATTGGTATTCCTGGCGTGCCTGATCAATGGTTCATCTCTGCGAATGCTTTCATTTTCGCTTTGTTGGCCGCATTGGTGCTGGATACGATTACTCGTTTGACCCGCGTTGCTACGTCTGGGGTAGTATTGTTTGGTATTGCACTGGTCTTTACCTTTGAAGCATTGGTTTCCATGATGCAATTTATCGCAACGGAAGATACCCTTCAGGGGTTAGTACTCTGGACAATGGGTAGTCTTGCCAGAGCGACCTGGATAAAATTGGGTGTTATGTTGTTGGTGTTTACCGCTGTTTTTCCTATTTCAATGATGAATTCCTGGAGACTGACAGCGCTGCGCTTGGGTGAAGATCGTGCAATCAGTTTTGGTATCAATGTTCATCGTCTGCGCTTGGGGACATTATTGCGTATCAGTATTCTTACCGCTTTAGCCGTTGCATTCGTTGGGCCAATTGCCTTTGTCGGTTTAATTGCGCCACATATTGCCCGTATGATGTTTGGTGAAGATCATCGTTTCTATTTGCCAGCCAGTGCCCTAATTGGTGCATTGGTGCTCTCTATGGCGTCCATTGCCTCGAAGAATCTTATCCCGGGTGTTGTTATTCCGGTTGGGATCGTTACTGCGTTAGTTGGGGTTCCATTCTTCCTTAGCATAATTTTACGTCATAGGGGGAATATATGAGCCCGGGATTAACCATTAGCAATTTTTTTGCGGGTTATCCGAAACATTCGGTTATTGAAAACCTGAATGTTGCTCCATTGCCGCGAGGGAAAATTACGGTACTGTTGGGGCCAAATGGTAGCGGTAAATCAACACTTCTGCGTTCTTTGGCTGGTTTAAATCGTGCAACAGGTCAACTTTGGCTTGATGGTCAAGATTTGATGCAGATGAGTTTTGCCCAGCGATCGGAAAATGTGGTTTATTTACCACAGAGTTTACCTGCTGGTGTTCATTTGCATGTACTAGAATCGATTATCGTTGCTCAACGGGCATCCGGATGGCGTCATTCTGAAACCAGTGAAGAAGAGGTGATGTCGTTATTACGTCAGTTGGGGATTGAACATCTGGCGTTATGTTATTTAGATCAGTTATCTGGCGGTCAAAAACAGTTGGTCGGATTGGCTCAATCGTTAATTCGTAAGCCAACGTTATTATTGTTAGATGAACCGCTTAGTGCGTTGGATTTAAATTATCAATATCATGTAATGGCGTTGGTGGCGCAAGAAACGTATCGGCGGAATATTATTACGGTGGTTGTTGTTCATGACATTAATATCGCATTGCGTCATGGTGACCATGTATTAATGTTGCAAAAAGGTCATTTAATTGCAGAAGGAACTCCAGAGCAAGTTATTACGTCAGAGAGTCTGGCACAGGTTTATGGTGTCAAAGGCAGAATTGAACGTTGTTCTCAGGGTATTCCTCAGGTATTAGTTGATGGATTGGTTTCAAAGTTAGTGAGTGAGAATTCATTTTGACTTGTTATTTAAATGATATTTTTTACAAAATATGGCATAAATTGCGCACAAAAACGGAATGTACATAGTTGTACGTGGGGGAATGATCTATTTTTCTTATACTAGGATGTCTTAAAAGCGACATTTTTTGTCTGACTAATGCCGAGCGCCTCTCTTTATTGTAAAGGGTAGTAAATAAAATGATTTAATAAGATAGATTATTATAGCCAATAAAAATATATTTTTATACTTTATGGTAATAAGATGTCAGTAAACTAATAGAACTACACAGGGATAAATATTTTATTCATGTTATCTTAGCATATGCTGATTGTTCATTTTTATTAAATGAGCTACTTAGTGAGCTGAATCTCAGTGATCAATATCACGCAATAGTGTTGGTATCACGGGAAACATATTGTTGTAATATTATTATCTTGGGTAGTTTATGATATTAATACGGTTTTGTGACATGGTAAGGAATTAAGCACAGTTATCGGAGGGATATTTTACAGGTATTGATTTTAAAGATAAAGATTGAAGATTAATTTTAACTTATTGTTTAAATTATATTTTTAATAAAGCATAGACGTGGAATGCGCACAAAGATCAGAATGTGCATCATCGTACATGGGGAGTGGTTTATTTACCTTATATTACTGTGTGTTTAAAAGCTAACTGTATTTGAAAGCTACAGTTTTTGTCTGGCTAATGCAGAGATTGACTCTTTAACCGCAAAGGATAGTAAATGGAATAAGTTAATAAGATATAAGCAAACTAAAAAAATAATAAAACCACACAGAGGTGAATATTTTATCCTCGTTATTTGAGCACATGTTGATTATCCATTTTTATAGATGAATAAAGTGAAATTATATCTCTTGGAGAATCGAGAATGGGTGTTTTTAATAAAAGAAAAATCACGTTAGGTGTTATTGCTGCAATTTCATCTAGCTCAGTCTTTGCGGTTGGTAGCAATAATGACACTATTGTTGTGACTACAGCGGCAGGCTTTCAACAGAAAATTGAAGATGCGCCAGCGTCTATTTCTGTGGTGAGCCGTGAGCAATTGGAAACTAAGGCTTATCGTGATGTGACTGATGCATTGAAAGATGTACCGGGGGTTGTTGTTACAGGGGGTGGTAGTTACAGTGATATTAGCATTCGTGGTATGACGTCTCAATATACTATGATTCTGATCGATGGTAAGCGCGTTGATACCCGTGGTACTCGTCCAAACAGTGATAATTCGGGTATTGAGCAGGGTTGGTTGCCACCGTTGGCCGCGATAGAACGTATCGAGGTGGTGCGTGGTCCTATGTCTTCCCTCTATGGCTCTGATGCGATGGGCGGGGTGATTAACGTGATCACCCGTAAAGTTCAGAAAGAGTGGAAAACCAATTTCCGTACCGATACGACATTAACTGAAAGTAAAAATTCTGGTAACAGTTATCAGAGCAGTGTTTATTCAGCAGGTCCAGTTGTTGATGGTTTACTCGGCTTGAAAGTCACTGGTCTATATTCTCACCGCAACGAAGATAAATTTATTGATGGTTTTAGCGAGCAAGAAATGCGTAACGGTTCAGCAACTCTTTCTCTGACACCTGATGATAAGAATACTTTTGATTTTGAAGCGGGTCGTTATGAGCAGAAGCGTAACGCTATTAAAGGAAAATCGTCTCGTTATAGTGACTCGAAAAATGATTATGATCGTAATAACTATTCTATTACGCATAATGGTATTTATGATTTCGGCACCATGACTTCATATATTCAACATGATGATTCACGTAACCCTGGGCGTGATATGAGGTATAGAGATACGGTGTTTAATAACCAAACCGTCTTTCAGTTATTAGATGATCATACTGTGAGTATCGGGGGACAATATCGTTATGAGAACTTACATGGTGGTGATAATAGACTAGCTTCTACTAATGGCTTGGATAAATTGACTCGCTGGAGTTGGGCATTGTTTGCTGAGGATGAGTGGCAGATGACCAATGACTTTTCCTTGACTGGTGGTATCCGTATGGATAAAGACGAGAATTTTGGTAGTCATTGGACTCCACGCTTATATGGTGTGTGGCATGTAGATGAACAATGGACAATTAAAGGTGGTGTATCTACTGGTTACCGTTCTCCGGATTTGCGTTATATTTCGGCGGATTGGGGGCAGCAAACAGGTGGTTATGTTGGAAATGGTATTATTCTGGGTAACCCGGATTTGAAACCAGAGAAAAGTGTCAATGAAGAAATTAGTGTTATCTGGAACAATCGGGACAATTTTAATGTTGGGCTGACTGTATTTAATACTGATTTTAAAGATAAAATTACAGAAGTCACAGCTTGTAGTAGGGGGAGTTCAAAACCTTGCACTGTCGGAACAGACCCGCATGTATATACATTTATCAGTGAACGTATAAATGTACAAAAAGCTAATATTCGTGGTGTAGAAGCGACAATGAATTGGGATATCGTTGAAAACTGGTCATTGGCTGCAAACTACACTTACACCGATTCAGAACAGAAGAGTGGGAAAAACAAAGGAAAACCTTTGAATAAAATGCCTAAACATATGGTGAATGCGACTCTGAATTGGCAAGCCTTACCCGAAATACAAACTTGGACTCGAGTTAATTTCCGTGGTAAAACTTCAGATTATTTAGATCGTGGTGAAAGAATGAGTGAAGGAACGCCGTCTTATGCCTTTGTGGATATAGGTGCTGTTTATAATTTGTCCAAAGATTTGCGTGTATTGGGCGGCGTGTATAACGTATTTGACAAACGTGTGACCAGTGAGAATTATGGGGCACAACTGGATGGTCGCCGCTATAACATTGGTATCAATTACGACTTTTAATAACGTGTTCTAACTAACAGCGTCATAATCCTCTTTGTTTGTTGCTGACAGAGGGGATTTTTGTTTTTTACTTATACCGGTAAAAACTGAATAGCAATCCGTTTTGTGTTGTGTTAAAACTTAGCCCATGTCAAAGAAATGTATATGACACCGCTAAGCTCCATAGCGCTATCAATGAGTGTGGTAAAAAATAATGAACTTTTGGTGCGGCGAGTATTGCTATTTCAGGTCTTCAAGTGCAGAATTCGCCCACTAGAGAATAACTGATGCGTTTATTATGTGTCGGTTATTTTTTTTGCTTTGACTTATTTTTTACTATACCAGAGGCCGGACTCTGAGCCGGATAGATAATTGGCCCACGAGCAACCGTAACGAGGATCGGTTGCCGTAATGAGGAACGCTAATATGGAGCAATTATTCTCTTTCGCACTTGTACCAATCGGTACATGCTGCTGCATTGATGACTACGGAGCGTTGCGCTCTGCGTATAATCCAGCCTCTAACTCTCCTGCCTATAGGCAGAAGCGAAGTCTTCCCAGTAACTGTCGATTAAGTAGTGTCATAACGCGAATCGAAGTTATGGGAGGTTTCGCTCATGTCGCATAATACTGTAATCCCACTAGGCACCAACCAGACTGGTGCGAACAATCGTGTTCAACTCAGAAAAACACTGACTTTGATTCAGGTGGTGATGATGGGTCTTGCTTATCTGCAACCTATGACCATCTTTGATACTTTCGGCATTGTTTCTGGTTTGACCGACGGTCACGTACCGACATCCTACGCTATTGCTTTGATCGCGATTTTGTTTACTGCCTTGAGCTACGGGAAATTGGTAAAACGTTTCCCATCCGCCGGATCTGCATATACTTATGCACAAAAATCCATTAGTCCGCATGTTGGCTTTATGGTGGGTTGGTCATCGCTATTGGACTATATGTTCATGCCGATGATTAATGTCTTGTTAGCGAAAATTTATCTTCAGGCCATTTTTCCTAGCGTGGATCCGTGGATCTTCGTCGTGGGTTTCGCATTACTGATGACAGCTTTTAACCTGCGTGGCATTAACGTTGTTGCTAATCTCAACACAGGTATTGTGATTGTTCAGGTTGCCATTATGGTTGTATTTGTGGGCTTACTGATCCACGGTGTGTACAACGGGGAAGGCGCGGGAACTTTATGGAGTGCGAAACCATTCGTTTCTGAGGATGCCAATTTAATCCCGATGATTACTGGGGCCACGATTTTGTGCTTTTCATTCCTGGGGTTTGATGGCATTAGCTCGTTGTCCGAAGAGACACCGAATGCTGGTAAGGTGATCCCGAAAGCGATTTTCCTGACGGTATTAATCGGTGGTGTCATCTTTATTGCGGTTTCTTATTTCTTGCAGCTCTATTTTCCGGATATCTCTCGGTTCAAGAACCCGGATGAATCTCAGCCAGAAATTATGCTGTATGTAGCGGGTACTCTGTTCCAAGCCATTATCTTGGTGTTCTCTTGTGTCACCGTTTTAGCTTCTGGTATGGCGGCTCACGCAGGGGTTTCCCGTCTGCTCTATGTTATGGGGCGTGATGGCGTGTTTCCTGAGAAAGTATTTGGCTATGTGCATCCAAAATGGCGAACTCCGGTAATCAACGTGTCGCTGGTAGGTATTATAGGGTTATCTGCGATTACCTTTGATCTGGTGACTGCGACAGCTCTGATTAACTTTGGCGCGTTGATAGCGTTTACCTTTGTAAACTTGTCAGTCATTTCTCAATTCTATATCCGTGAACGTCGTAACCGTACATTAAAAGATACAATTAATTTCTTAGTATTACCTATAATAGGTGCTTGTACTGTTAGTGTACTGTGGATGAATCTGGAACAAAGTTCTATGGAGTTGGGGCTAACTTGGGGAGCAATTGGTCTGATTTACATGGTATTCCTGACCCGTCGCTTCCGTCAGCCGATGCCGCAATGCTCTGAAATGGTTTAATATCGAGTAAAAGAATAATGGCGCCGAATTTGGCGCCATTATTTTTCCTATGTTGCCAATTTACCGTAATAGTGAAGAAAAGGGTGCTTAGGAAAAAAAACAGCGAGGTAGCTTACAGATAAGAAAAATTTCAACGGTAAACGGAGAAAAACAATCTATGCTCTGAGAGGTGATTATTATTAAGGAAGAGACTATGAATGGTACAGAAACCTCTCAAAATCAACAATTCATTACTACCCTGACCAATATTGTCGGTAAATCTCATATCCTGACTGCCCCCCATAAAACTGAACGTTATCGTAAAGGTTTTCGCTCCGGCCAGGGAGACGCTTTAGCTGTCGTATTTCCTGGTTCACTAGTGGAACAGTGGCGTGTGTTTAAGGTCTGTGTTGAAGCAGATAAAATCATCTTAATGCAAGCGGCCAACACGGGGGTAACCGAAGGTTCTACTCCGAATGGCAAGGATTACGATCGTGACATCGTGATCATTAGCACGTTGCGCATGAATAAAATTCAGGTTTTAAAATCGTGTGATCAGGTAGTTGCGTTACCGGGCAGTACATTATGGCAACTTGAACGTGCGCTCAAGCCTCTGGGGCGTGAACCTCATTCAGTTATCGGTTCTTCCTGCATTGGCGCTTCCGTGGTTGGGGGCATCTGTAATAACTCAGGAGGTTCTTTAGTTCATCGTGGGCCGGCTTATACCGAAATGGCATTGTATGGACGAGTTAATGAGCGCGGTAAGCCAGAGTTGATTAATCATCTGGGTATCTATTTGGGAGAAACGCCAGAAGAGATCCTCACTTGTCTGGAAGAACAGCGTTACAGTGATCAGGATGTTGAACAGGGGCAGCGTAAAGCATCTGATCATGAATATGCCCAACGAGTGCGTGACGTAGATGCTGATACTCCATCTCGTTTCAATTCTGACGAACGCCGTTTATTCGAGGCCTCAGGTTGTGCGGGTAAGCTGGTTGTGTTTGCAGTCCGGCTCGATACTTTTTCGGCAGAACCCTTGTCTCAAGTATTTTATATCGGTACCAACCAAACTGGCGTATTGACGGAATTACGTCGCCATATATTAGCAAATTTTCATAATTTACCGGTGGCGGGTGAATATATGCACCGGGATATTTTCGATATTGCGGAAACTTACGGTAAAGATACTTTCATCATGATTGATAAGCTTGGTACCGATAAAATGCCGGCTTATTTTACTTTAAAAGGGAAAATGGACGCTATTTTCAACCGGGTCCCATTTTTGCCTACCAATCTTGTCGATCGTATTATGCAGGGATTAAGTCGCTTACTTCCTTCCCACTTGCCTAAGCGTTTGAAAGAATATCGTAATCGTTTTGAGCACCATTTGATATTAAAGATGTCCGGTGATGGGGTTGAGGAAGCCAGAAGCTGGTTGGAAAAATATTTTAGTAAGGTAGAAGGCGATTTCTTTGCTTGTACACCGGAGGAAGGGGCTAAAGCGTTCTTGCATCGTTTTTCTGCTGGCGGCTCAGCGATCCGTTATCAAGCGGTGCATAGCAACACAGTAGAGAATATCCTGTCACTTGATATCGCTCTACGCCGTAATGATCGTGAATGGTTTGAACAATTACCCCCAGAGTTTGATGATGTATTGGTTCACAGACTTTATTGTGGACATTTTATGTGCTACGTATTCCATCAGGATTACATTGTGAAAAAGGGGGTAGATGTACAGGCATTGAAAGAAAGAATGATAGAACTGCTTGATAAACGAGGGGCGGAATACCCGGCAGAGCATAATGTGGGGCATGTATATCAAGCTAAACCCCAACTTAAGGCTTTTTATCGGATGACTGATCCCACTAACACTCTCAACCCAGGAATTGGAAAAACATCCAAGCTGAAAAATTGGGGCGAGGGATCTTAATGTCAATATTCTCAGGCGAGTATATATGACTCGCCGTTTCATTTATCTAATTATCCAACTAATTTGGCTGCATACTCCATGAGTGCTTTAAGTTGGCGGCATTTTTCTTCATTACCTTGGTGTTCAATGAAGAGTTGTTCAATTATAAAGAAATATTCATTCAGTTTATCCTGAGTTAAGATATCTTGACGATGACGTAACCAGTGCTGTTGTTCATCGTAAGTTAGAGTAGCGGGATAGTTTTTGGCACGGTAGCGGAATAACAGCGTTTTAATACGTGGGTCCTGAAAAGTCAAATCGAGTGCCGGTAAATTCTGAGGCAGAGTCTCACGGATAATATTCATTGCTGCTTTATCGGCACTACTAAAGAAGCCGTCATACAGTCTAGCGTCAACATTATCGGATTCAGGGAAAGGTTCGGCCTCTGCAAACAGCTCTACAACTTTTTCTCTGATTTGTGGATTATTCCGTAGAATAGCCAGATTTTTTTCGCAGTGATTACGATCTAATCCAATACGTTCAGCGTCTTCTGTTCGCAAAGTATTATCGGGGGCGATTATCGGGCACTTATTAATATGAACCAGTTTTATAGGGACTGGTGATTGATCTGGCTGCAATTCGTCATGGCGGGTATATAGACGTTCACGTAATGTATCTGCGTCCAATTCCAGTAATGGTGAAATATCTCCAGCTAAATCGCACATAATAACCGCATTCTGGTTTACTGGATGCCAGGCAAGAGGCGCAACTAAACTGAGGTTGCTGCGAGCAGCGCCAAACATCCCGGAAACATGAACCAGCGGTTTCATTTGGGGGATATCGATGAGGGCGCTAATTTTCTGCTTATTTCTTAACTGAAAGAAATAATTGAACATCTTTGGCTGTACTTCTTTGAGTAATTTTGCCATTGCGATCGTGGCGTAGACATCGGACATAGCATCGTGAGCATGTGAATGTTCAACGCCATTTGCCTTAGTCAGATGTTCTAACTTAAAGCTAGGTAGACCATCTTCATTCTCTGGCCAGACAATACCTTCGGGGCGCAAGGCATAACAGGCACGCAATACATCAAGCAAATCCCAACGGGAATTACCTTTTTGCCAACTATAAGCGTATGGATCATAAAAATTACGGTAAAAGATATTCCGGCTGACTTCATCATCAAACCGAATATTGTTATAACCGAGGATACAACTGTTCGGTACACTGAATACATTATGAATCTGGCGGGCAAATTCCGCTTCATTGACCCCTTTTTCTAAGGCAATTTGCGGAGTAATGCCGGTAATCATGACAGCTTCTGGTTGTGGAAGGTAATCATCAGCGGGTGAACAGTAAATAACTAATGGCTCTTCAATAATATTGAAATCCATATCAGTACGAACACCAGCAAATTGAGCCGGTCTGTCCAAGGCCGGATGTTGACCAAAAGTTTCGTAGTCATGAATGTAGAAAGTGGGTTGTTCGCTGCTATTTTTCACTGTTGTTCAATGTCCAAGGTTGTTGATTAATTATCTTTTTACCGCGTAGTTTGGTTTTAATCAGCTTTAATGTCCAAATAAAATGGTAATTTATTATTTAGTGTTAATTCAGGTCTGATAGTGTCTGGTTATTTATACAGGCATCTATCAGATTACAAAGTCATACTAGACGTATCTGTAATTTTTTACCGACAGCTGCTGCATATTTTTTCAATGTATTATACGAAGGTCCTTGTGTACCAGAAGCTAGTCCACTTTCAAGCCGTGTGATGGCCGTTGCTTTGGTTCCCATGCGTTCAGCTACTTGCGCTTGTGTTAGCCCGGCTTTTTTGCGTGCAGCTAGCAGCTCATCAAGCAATGCAAATTCTTGTTCCAGTTTCTCGTATTCAGCTTTTACAGCCGGATTTGACAGCATTTTTGCAACCATTTCATCGTGTGTCATAGTTGGAGGGGTATATTTACCAGTCATTTTTTACCTCTTTCATTCTGATTTCGGCTTTCCTGCGTTCTTTAAGTGGGGTCTTTTGCGTTTTCTTCACGAAACTGTGCAACATCACTATACGGTGACCAACCATTGTGCAATAGAACACGCGAGCAATCCCTTCAGCCCCTTTGAGTCTGAGTTCAAACAACTCATTACCAAATGCTTCTGTGTGTGGTTCTCCGAGGTTGGCGCCATGTTCTCGCATTCTTTCGGAATACCTGATGTAACGGGCTTGAAGTGTGTCAGGGAGAGCAAGGATCTCATTCTCCATCTCGGTGCTATAGTAATCAATAGTATATTTCATGAGCCAAAAATAACAAATTTGTTATGTTTTTGCAATGCTTTGCTAATGTGAAGCAGGTATATGTGACGGTTCCTTGTCCTATTGAATTGTATCCTAAAAGTTGGACGCCAGATTACTGACTTAAGGGGGCTGTTCTATGAAGAAAAATATCCCGTTGCCTCTAGGATTCAGGTTGCTGAGTATTTCCTGTCAGGTACTCTTGGCGCTAAACTGATTGCAAAACATTTTGGTATTTATCATAGTACTATTGTGTACATATTTTCTTACTTTTTGCTCCATGATCGGAAATTGGTTATTAACATTTTGAGTACTTGGAATAAGAAATTGTGTGTTTTAAGACCATTTACCCTTGACAATATTGACCTGCCAACCGCAGTATGCATCGAAGTATTGAAAAAATAAACGAGGTGAATATGTCAAATTTAATTTATTTAATGAAATATTTGATGAATTCTCTGTAGGGTTAGATCAATGAAGATAGTAAGTATATTAATGAAAATCGTGATGCATATAATCCAAGGGATAATTGGTGCGGTGAGTGTATTTTCAGTTATAGGATTAGTTTATTTTACCTTGATGTCAACATTGGAAAATAGATATCAGTATGTGATAGTTGCAGGTATATGCTTGGCGCTTTCTGCGTTTTTTTACTATATAACGGAAAAAATAAAAGAAAAATACATATTATTCCAATAGGTTATAATTAGTAAATAGAATAGTTATTCTTTACCAAGGTGGATTCGACTAATAAGTACATTTTTCAGGGAGGGCTTTCTTATTATCAATGGTATTATCACAGGAAGTCTATAAATACCTTTTACTAGTTTGCTGATGAATTGTTTAGGCAATTTTACCAGCAAACAGGGTATATAATAATTAGAATATATTTATCTTTATTAAGGATAATTAATTTCTTGAAAATGTTCATTGATAGATTCAATATATTGTTCACTTAAACCAGTTTCATATTGAATTCTCTCAAGTAAATTTGTTCTATTGACGCTATAAAATGGTTTAATAGAAATCCCATTTTTGGGGTGGGTTATTTTTATAATTGGAATTCTTGTCTTGCGTGCATGGCCAAAAGAGATTTCGTAACCATTCAAATCAAAAGGAATTTTTTTCATCACTTAACCTAATCATAGTTATATTTTTCGTCAATTTTAATTATGTTTCAGCAATAAGGATTTTTTTATTTTATTATTAAGATGGGTATCACAAATATAGTCATTTTGAACATTTATTTAAATAAGATTTCATAATAGTGCTACACTCATTTTTTGTCTTCCTGGCTTTTGCTGTGATGAAAACGATGCCAAAAAGGCATCAACAT
>NZ_LOIC01000004.1 GCF_001684335.1 Photorhabdus namnaonensis | reverse complement strand
CGGCGGTGGTGACGGTGAGCTGATGACCGGCGTTCAGGCTGACGTCCTGCGTACCGGCGACATTGCTGCCGCTAATATGCAGGTCTTTTCCGGCCTGGAGATTGACCTTATCGCCACTGAATGTGGTGCTCAGGGCCTGCCGGTCATGCACTTCGTCGTGGGTTTCCACTGACGATTTCGACAGCCAGCCTTTGCTGGTTTGTTTGCTGTGCTCCACTAAGTCGGATGAGGCTGTACCGGTGGTCAGCGTCAGGTTATTGCCGGCCTGCGCCGTCAGTTGTTGACCGGCATTAACATGGGCGGCGGTGGCGTTCACGTCATGCCCGGCTTGCAGGGTCACCTCACCGGCGCCGGTTATCTGGCTGCCGATATCCTGTTGCTGGGTCAGATGGCGATAGTTCTCTTTCCCCCAGTCGCCCTGTTCTGTGCGGCGCGTGCTTAAGGCGTCCAGCGTCAGGTCATGGCCTGCGGTTATCTCGGTGTGACCGTCTTTACCGGCATTCTTGACGTCACTGGCGGTTAATTGCACATTGTTGATGGCGCTCAGCGATAAGGCGCCGTTATCGTTCTGCACATAAATGCCCGCCGGACGGTCTAACCAACGGTTAGCGTCATCCCCGCGCAC
>NZ_LOIC01000003.1 GCF_001684335.1 Photorhabdus namnaonensis | reverse complement strand
CGTGTCCCCCCCGGGCTGCCAGTGAACGTGATGGTTAATAACCTGAAAGCCCTGCGGGCTTTTCGCCTGATATCACCGCCCGCATTGGACGAGGGTTTACGGCGGATTTTGCTAAGTAATTCTGTTGAATATTATCTGATGCTTGAGATCCTGCAATTGCAGCTATTTTACCTGCACCAAGTTGTACAATTTTGTGCAACTTTGGTTCTAGTGCATCATGTATACAAAAACTAAACTCATTCCCGCTTTTATCAAATAAGCCCGTACTTTTTTTTGCCTGATCTCTACAGAACTTTACCGCATACCAGATGTGTTCAGCTTCTTTACTAGGAACTCGCCACTTAAGCTGACTCCAATGAAGGTATCTTCCTTGTTTATCAGCAATACTATATTCACTGAGGTATTCCCCGAATTTAACAAAATCTAAATTTGAAAAATTAAGTTTAGGTGATTGTTCTACAGGATGTTTTGCCATATTACCTCATATTTTAAAATTTGATGTATAGGTAAGTATGACAGTCAATCCTTAAGGAGATCAACACGAATAAACCAGATTCATGAACTGTTTGAAACGGAGGATTTATTTTATAAAGGACTCATATGAATCTTTAAAGTACATTAAATGCATTTATAAGCTTCATTTAGAACTCTTAAATCTCTCTATTTTCATATTTAGATTTTAGTAAAATAAGAGGTATAATAAAGTCTCTTAACCATAAAATTTAAACTTAAAAGGTGTATTTGTGGCTCTAATGCTTTATACCGAATCAGAATTGCAGGCAGAACTTGGGCACCGCCTCCGAGAGCACCGACTGCGGCGCAACATGCTCCAGACAGAGCTGGCACTCAGAAGCGGTATTTCCGTCTCTGCGCTCAAAAAACTAGAGGCCAGTGGACAAGGCACGCTTGAGAATTTCATGAAGACCGTCTTTGCTCTACGACTGGAAGATGGAGTAAAGTCGCTGTTTATGCCACAACCAGTCAGTATTGCACAGCTCGAAGCTATGAAGGCACCCGTTCGCCAGCGCGCTCGACGTACCCCTCGCTCAGCCAAGAAACCCTCCGGCAACGGCCGCTCTCATCAATCAGGAGACGCAAAAAAATGACAACGCGAAACTTTCAGTACCGGTCACTAAGTCGATTACAAGTAGTCTATAGTGGTCGAGGGGAACAGTGGGTGTTGGGTCATCTGGCCGAAAGTACTGTGCGTGGCCGCTATTTATTTGAGTACACCCAAGAAGCTCTTGATAATGACATCGAATTCTCGCCCCTAAAACTGCCACTTTCCACAGAGACTTACGCGAATTTCGAGCACTTTCAGGACTGGCTCCCGGGCTTCATCGCAGATTCCCTGCCGGACGGCTGGGGACGGCTGCTTATGGACCGGTTCCTTCGCCGTAATAATGTCGATCCTGACCGGATTTCCGTCTTGGAACGCTTGGCATTATTAGGCAATAACACAATGGGGGCTATGACCTACCAACCTGCTCTGCCTTTACCTGACGACCAACAAGATAAATATAGTATTCTGAACTTGACCGGACTGGCACAACAGATCCGTCAAGAAGTCACTGGTCAGGACTCGGAGGCACTGCGTGAACTTTTCCTGCTTGGCGGCTCGCCCCACGGCGCCAGGCCAAAAGCACAGGTAGAATATAATCCATCCACCGGCCAGATGAAAACAACTGCGTTCCCAGAGAGTGAACCTTGGCTGGTCAAATTCCCCGCAGCAGAGGAAAATCCTTGGGTCTGCGCCCTTGAGGAAGTGTATGCCTGTTCGGCCAGAATGGCAGGCATCGATTTCCCCGCAAGTCGCTATTTCCGCCTTGAAGGGGAACTCGCCGCTTTCGGTGTCCAGCGTTTCGATCGTGAGAATGGAATGCGGGTGCCGGTTCTGAGTATGGCCGGCGCCCTACATGCCGATTTCCGATTACCCTGTATGGATTACATAGATATCTTACGGGCGACAAGCTCCATCACACGCTCTGTTGTTGAGCGAGAAATCCAGATCCGGCGTATGGTGTTCAACGTGTTGATGCATAATCGTGATGATCATGTGAAGAATTTCTCCTTCATTCTGAATAAAAACAATGAGTGGGTGGTGTCCCCCGCCTATGATCTGACCTTTGCGGACGGACCCGGCGGACAGCATCAAACCGCAGTGGGTGGTCATGGCACGAATATCACCCGCACCATGTTGCTTAAGGTTGCCAAAGATGCAGGCATCGCGTCGGCCAAAATGAATAACATTATTGATGAAGTGGCAGATGTCGCCGCTGACTTCGCCCATACGGCACGGAATGTAACTGATGATATTCCCACTGACGAGCTCCATCAAGTCACGAACTACATTAACCGTAATCTGTCTTGTCTCAAACGATAAATTCAACATACGGGCCTTCTGAATTCTTCCGTTATCAGAAGGCCAGGCATGCACATCAGCCGCGTTTCGACCATCTCCTGAAAAGGATTACAACCCTAACTCAGATAATCCAGGATGATCATCAGGACGACGACCTAATGGCCAATGAAATTTGCGTTCAGATTCTTTTATCGGCAGATCATTAATGCAGGCATAACGGTTGTACATCAAGCCATCTTCGTTAAATTCCCAATTCTCATTACCATATGAGCGAAACCAGTTACCGGAATCGTCATGCCATTCATAAGCATAACGAACCGCTATTCTATTATCAGTAAACGCCCAAAGTTCTTTAATTAATCGATATTCATGCTCTTTCACCCATTTTCTGGTTAAGAATGCTTGGGCTTCCTGACGGCTATTAACAAATTCAGCACGATTACGCCAATGAGTATCCAATGAATAAGCCAATGCAACCTTTTCAGGATCACGGCTATTCCATCCATCTTCCGCCAAGCGGACCTTTTTAATAGCGGTTTCCCGAGTAAATGGCGGTACCGGTTGGCGAATTTCTTTTGTATTAGACATATTGTCTCCTAATTATAATTAAATTTCATTAACTCACATCGTATTTATTCAGCAATGCTTCGGCAATATTCATCGCCTCTAAAGCATAATGTGTATCATTCATCACATGCGCCGTTGTAATAGCGCCTTCTATTAAGAGTAGGAGCTTCCTCGCTAAATCTACCGATGAATCTGGTGATATTTCTTCACAAATAGAAAGTACGTAAGTAAAAATTTTCTCTTTATGTTCTTTAGCAATTATTCTTACCGGATCATCAGGATTAGGTCGCTCACCGGATGTATTGATAAATGCACATCCTCTAAAACCATCACTTACGAACCATCGTTGTAATACCAAAAAAATATTCAGCAATTTTTCTTTAGGTGTTTTATATTCGGCCATTGATGAGGTAAACCACCGCATCCAGCGTTCATCCCGCCGACGAAGTACTTCTTCAATCAACCCCTCTTTCGTACCAAAATACCGATAAATTGTCTTACGCGAAGAACCTGTCGTGCGCGTTATCAGATCGATACCTGTAGCCGCAATCCCCCTTGTGTAAATCAATTCTTCTACAACATCCAACATGTTTTCCCTGATGTTGGGCGCCCGCTCATCTTCCATGTTTTTCATGGTAGAACGATCATTCTCCACAGTCAACCTCTTTACTAAAAAAATGGATTTAAATTGTTATCTCTATGATTTAAAAAGCAATTATAATACTCATCGCCTTTTTCATCAAAACTGCTCATTTCCATAATAGCTCTTTTAAATAAAAATATTATCAAAAAAACGAAGAAATAATATTAAATTTTCTACTGCCATTTATTGATAATTATATCAATTTAAAAATATAAATTTATTTTTATAGAATATTGAAAATATTCAATCTTATCTCTTTATTGTGAGTTACTTTTAATTAAAATTTTTAAGAATATTATTAATAAATATATTAAAACACTAACAATGATTAGAACAATAAATAAAATGAATAAAGGGCGAATATCCGCCCTTCTGTTAACCACCAGCTAATTTAACTGTCATCCCTTTAGCTTCAAGTAACTGCTTCAATAAATCCCTTTTATCACCTTGAATCTCTATTTCGCCATCCTTTACTGAACCACCACAGCCACATTTTTTCTTCAATTCAGCCGCCAGTTTAATCAGTACCTGATCATCAGCATCAATCCCGGTAATTACACAAACCCCTTTTCCTTTACGGCCACTGGTTTGACGTTGAATACGAACAATACCATCTCCTTTTGAGCGCTGAGGTTTTACCGTTTCCTCCTGAATACGGCCTTTATCTGTGGAATAGACTAGACGCGAATTATTATCTTGCATTAATCACTCCCGCAGTAGATTGATTAATCTGACGCAATGCTGCCGCAGGATCGGCGGCACGGGTAATCGGACGCCCAATAACCATATAATCAACGCCCGCCAATACCGCCTGTTCCGGCGTCATGATACGGCGCTGATCGCCCGCGTCACTGCCCGTCGGACGAATCCCCGGAGTAACTAATTGAAAACTCTGACCACAAACCTTTTTCAGTTGTTGAGCTTCATGCGCAGAACAAACCACACCATCTAGTCCACATGCCTGAGTCAGTTTTGCCAACCTTTCAGCCTGTTGCGCTGGCGTCATATCAATACCAATACCTTGTAGATCCGATTGTTCCATGCTGGTTAATACCGTAACAGCAATTAACAACGGCGCATCATGACCATAAGGCAGCAGCGCCTCTTTCGCCGCCGCCATCATTCTGGCGCCGCCACTCGCATGGACGTTTACCATCCAAACGCCCATTTCAGCAGCAGCGGCTACCGCTCTGGCGGTGGTATTAGGAATATCATGGAATTTCAAATCCAAAAATAGTTCAAAACCACGTTGATGCAACAACTTAACAAACTGCGGACCATGCAGGGTAAACATCTCTTTACCCACTTTCAGACGACAATCCTGTGGATCAATTTTGTCGGCAAAAGCCAACGCGGAATCCTGATTGTCGTAATCTAAAGCAACAATGACAGGCGAATTAATCTGTTTACCGAATGATGCTAAGGTATGCGATGTCATTTTTTAACCTTTTTGACTAACAAAGAAATATTACTGTGATATTGTCACTGACCATCCAACCCACGAATCGGTTTAATTGAATCCCATGAACGGCATGATGGGCAGTGCCAATAAAGTGAATGAGGAGTAAAGCCGCATTTATGGCAGCGATAATTAGGTTTGGTACGAATTTGTTCACCCACTATGTCCCGCAGCAAGATAATGCTTTCTTTCGCCCGCCCCTCTTCCGCCTCCGCCAAATGGTAATCCATCAGGCGGTAAAATAGGCGCATAGTCGGATGACGCTCTAATCGATGGTTGATATAAATTTGCGCGACTTTATGTCCTTCTTGCCGCTCGATAATATCAGCCAGCAAAAGTTCAGCCGTCGCCCCACAATCTTCCTCGACACAACGTCTCAGGAAATCTTCCCATTCATCAGTTTGATTCAGATGCTGGTAACACTCCTGGAGAATAGGCAACACCTCACTAACCAACTGCTTATCCTGCTCAAGAACAGATTTTAAAACATCCGCCGCTTTGAGGTACTCTTGTCGAGCCATAAACAGGCGCCCCAACATGATAGAAACTCTGGCGCAGTTTTTATCCGCCTGAACCGCTTTATTGAGATAACTGATAGCCTCGTCAAGATCATCCCCGCTCATCTCCTGTAAAGCGAGTTCACAATAAAAATGGGCAATTTTTTCCCGCAAATCATGTTTGCCGGATTTAACTAACTTCTCAGCGATATCAATAGCTTTTTTCCAATCACTGGTTAGCTGATAAATAGCCAGCAACGATTGAAGCGCATTTTCCCGAAAATCTTTTTCATTTACCAATTGAGCGAACATATTTTCAGCACGATCATACAAACCCGCGGACATATAATCACGGCCCAATTGTTGCGTCGCAAGCAGACGCTGATCAAATGTCAGAGAAGCGCTTTCCATAAGAGATTGATGAATGCGGATAGCCCGCTCTACTTCCCCCCTGGAACGGAATAGATTCCCCAAAGTCAAATGAGCTTCAAAAGCGGAACTGTCCTCTTTAAGCATTTCAAGAAACAGATCCACAGCTTTATCTTGCTGGTTTGAAAGGAGAAAGTTAACCCCGGCAACATATTCTCGTGATAGGCGATCAGCATTTTGTTGCTTATCCTGTTGAGCACTTCTGCGCCCCATATACCAGCCATAAGCAGCGGCCACAGGAAGCAACAGAAACAGCAGCTCTAACATAGGAGTTTATTCCTTGCTAAGTGCAAGCGATGAATGAGTAACCGAAGGTTCAGCAGGTTGCTCCAGTTGCGCTTCAAGTCGCTTAATCTTTCGTTCAGCTCTTCCTAATGACAAACGAACACGAAGATAAAATAATCCACAAATAACCCAACCTAACACGAAACCGCTAGCAAACAATACAGCCAAAAGTGTAGATACAGAGTAATTCCCTTTAGCGATCAGATAGTTAAACGTAACCATCTGATCATTATTTGATCCGAGAGTCACCGAGATGACAAAGATCACCAACACCAGTAATAAAATCAGAAAATATTTCACATTTTTTCCTGTTATCTATTGTTGCTTGGACATTGTTTCTTGGACATTATGCTGGATAACGGCCCATTAAATTAGCATTTCCAGTCTGGATAAAGGAAGCAATTTATCATGATAAATGCGTCTTTCAGCTTTTTTACGATATCTTCTCATCGATTAAGTGTAAATAAGAAGCAATTACACCGCCAAATCCTTTTTGTCGTTAATCAACCGCCATTTTTCTGTGAGATAACAAATAGCCATCACTAATACCGCGCTAATTAGCGTTGATATGATAATATCCTGCGGCCAGTGCATACCTAATGCCATCCTGCTAATCAAAACACTCATTGCCCATATCGTCACAATTATAGACAAAATATAGCGACGACGCGGCCATAAAAAACCTACTAAAAGTAGTGATAAACTGGCGGCAAACAAGGTATGCCCAGAAGGAAAAGCATATCCGGTCTCACTTTTCCAATGAGTGAGTTGCCATTGTGGAATACGGTCATCAGCTTTTAAATTGCGTTGCAACAACTCGGCCCGCTGTTTTCGCGAATGTTGATAAAACTCATCTGCTGGCACTCGATAGTTTTTTTCTAACCAAACAACATAAGGGCGAGGCTCTTTAGTGGTATTTTTTACCAAAACCTTTATGCCTTGCCCTGTTAAAAGGAGCACCATAACAATAGCGAGCAATATTCCTCCCTGTCTGGCCGAAGTAGCGAACAACCATAGCATCCCTAAAATAAAAAACAGAAAAACCAGATAACACCACGGCTCACCGGAAGTATTAGTAATCCAATACAGTACTTCAAGCCATAAACATTCTCCCATAGGCTGCCATTGCCAGCCTGCCATCAATACAGCTATAGGTGGTAACAATAAAATCAGGGTTACGGCAATAATAGGTTTGGTAAATTGATTCATATCTGGCACCGGATTATTTTTATACACAATTTTAAAAACTTGTTCAGCGTTAACATGTTAGTGTTATAACTGCCATTTATATATGATTATCTGAAAGTTTTTGACAGATAATTTGCGGTAAATATGGCAAAATATCGCCGCATTATAATCAGAGAAAATCTTTTATGCAGTGTCCCCTGATTTCCCAGACCGGTATTGTTTTTCACATCTATGTCTTGTAACGAGTCTGAATCAACATATGAACAATAAAATGCAATTAAAACGAGTCGCTGAGGCCAAGTTACCCACTCCCTGGGGAGATTTTTTAATGGTCGGCTTTGAAGAAGTCGCCACAGGTCAAGATCATGTCGCATTAGTATACGGCACTATTTCTGGCAATGAGCCTGTCCTTTCCAGAATCCATTCAGAATGCCTGACCGGTGACGCCCTATTTAGTCTACGTTGTGATTGCGGTTTTCAACTTGAAGCCGCCCTTACCCAGATTGCTAAAGAAGGGCGAGGTGTATTACTTTACCATCGGCAAGAAGGTCGTAATATTGGCTTAATCAACAAAATTCGTGCTTATGCGTTACAAGATAACGGTATCGATACTGTAGAAGCTAACCATCAGTTAGGTTTTGCCGCCGACGAGCGTGATTTCACTTTATGTGCGGATATGTATAAATTACTCGGCGTTCAAGCTATTCGCCTGCTAACCAATAATCCCAAAAAAGTGGAAATTATGACCGAAGCAGGCATTAATATTGTAGAACGTGTTCCATTAATTACCGGCCGCAATCCTAAAAACGCTTATTATTTGGATACCAAAGCCAGAAAAATGGGGCATTTGTTACCTGAGCAAAATTAGTTTTTCAGTAAACTAGCCGGAAAAGACGGCGCTTAAATAATCAGCGCCGTCTTTAGTATGCTGTAAAATCTATTTCAACATGTGGCGAATAACATAATGCAAGATACCACCGTGGTGGAAATAATCTAATTCAGTTCTGGTATCAATACGACTATGAGCATTAATGATTTCCTTACGCCCATCCGCATAAGTCACTTTCACCGGTACAATCTGTCCCGGCTTGAGGTTATTCATTCCTTCAATATCAATTGTCTCATCGCCACGTAGATTTAGCGTTTTACGATTTATGCCCTGAGGGAATTCCAGCGGTAATACTCCCATACCAATCAGGTTCGAACGGTGAATACGCTCAAATGATTCCGCAATCACCACTCTAACTCCTAATAATCGGGTGCCCTTCGCCGCCCAGTCGCGGCTTGAACCGGAACCATATTCTTTGCCCGCAATAATAGCCAAGGGTGTTTTTTCTTCCTGATAACGCATAGCCGCATCATAAATCGCTAATTGTATCTGTGACGGAATATGGCGGGTATATCCTCCCTCTACACCAGAAATCATCTCATTACGGATACGGATATTGGCAAATGTTCCTCGCATCATGACTTCATGATTACCACGCCTTGATCCGTAGGAGTTAAAATCTTTAGGTTCAACACCATGTTCTTGAAGGTAACGCCCTGCCGGACTGTCAGCTTTGATATTCCCCGCCGGAGAAATATGGTCTGTGGTTACCGAATCCCCAAGAATAGCCAATATATTCGCACTGTGAATATCTGTTATCACTTCTGGCTCGGCGGTCATTTCACTAAAGAATGGCGGGTGACGAATATAAGTAGAATCAGGTTGGAAGTGATAAGTCGCAGAACTTGCGACGTCCAGCGACTGCCAGGTTTCATCGCCATCAAAGACTTCCGCATACTCTTTGTGAAACATATCAGCTTTAATTCGATCAACGGCTTCAGCAATTTCTTTGCTATCAGGCCATATATCTTTCAAATAGATATCATTGCCTTGTTGATCCTGACCAAGCGGATCTTTAGTCAAATCCTTTTTCATACTGCCGGATAAAGCATATGCCACAACTAACGGCGGCGACGCTAGCCAGTTAGTTTTTATCAGAGGATGGATACGACCTTCAAAGTTTCGGTTGCCAGAAAGGACGGCGCCGACGGTAAGATCAGCTTGTTTAATCGCAGTTTCAATAGATTCAGGCAGTGGCCCGGAATTACCAATGCAAGTTGTGCAACCGTAACCAACCAGATTGAAGCCCAGTTTCTCCAGATATGGCATCAAACCCGCCAGTTCAAGGTAATCCGTCACCACTTTCGAGCCAGGCGCCAGTGAGGTTTTCACCCACGGTTGGCGTTTAAGCCCTTTTTCAACCGCTTTCTTCGCCAACAAACCCGCAGCCATCAGGACACTGGGATTAGATGTGTTGGTACAGGAAGTTATCGCGGCAATGACGACAGCGCCTTCTTCTAACTCATACTTCTGGTTATCCTGATTAACTGGCGCTGAGACGGCTTTCCCCTGGGATTTATTCATTTCCAAATCAACGGCTGATTGAAATACTTGGGGTACTTGCGCTAATGCCACTCTGTCTTGTGGACGTTTCGGTCCAGCGAGGCTCGCTTCCACTGTCGGCATATCCAGCTCAAGAGTGCTGGTAAATACCGGTTCATCACCGGGATTTCGCCATAATCCCTGAATCTTACAATAAGCTTCCACCAGCGCAATCTGCTGTTCTGTGCGCCCTGTCAACCGCATGTAGCTCAGGGTAATATCATCTACCGGGAAGAAACCGCAAGTCGCCCCATATTCCGGCGACATGTTGGCAATGGTCGCCCTGTCTGCCAGCGGCAAATCAGCTAATCCATTCCCATAAAATTCTACGAATTTCCCGACCACGCCATGTTTACGCAGCATCTGAGTCACTGTCAGTACCAAGTCTGTTGCGGTAATCCCTTCGCGTAACTTGCCGGTAAGTTTAAAACCCACCACATCAGGAATAAGCATGGAAACAGGCTGTCCTAACATAGCTGCCTCAGCTTCAATACCACCTACACCCCATCCTAAAACACCAAGGCCATTAATCATGGTGGTATGAGAATCGGTACCAACTAAAGTATCAGGGTAAGCCAACTCCCGCCCGTTCTGCATTTCATGCCAAACCGTTTTTCCCAGGTGTTCCAGATTTACCTGATGGCAAATTCCCGTTCCTGGCGGAACAACACGAAAACGGTTAAACGCTTTTTGCCCCCAACGCAGAAAGAGATAACGTTCATAGTTCCGTTCCATTTCTAATTGAACATTTTGCTCAAAGGCTTTTTCCGTGCCGAATTTATCCACCATAACTGAATGGTCAATAACCAAATCAACGGGTGATAATGGATTAACTTGTTCAACATCGCCACCAAGACGCTGGACCGCCTCTCTCATGGCCGCTAAATCAACAACGGCAGGAACACCGGTGAAATCCTGCATCAATACACGTGCTGGCCGGTAAGCAATTTCTCTGTCTGCATGACCGGTATTTTGCCAATCAACAATGGCTTTCAAATCATCCTCAACAACAGAATTGCCATCAATATTGCGAAGAAGATTTTCCAGAAGAACTTTCATAGACTTGGGTAAACGGGAAATATCCCCCAAATGTTTAGCAACCAGTGGTAAGCTGTAATAATCATATTGTTTACTTGCAGCGGAAAGTGTTGAAACACAAACCTTTTTCAAATCAAACGACATAACTCCTCCTTCTTCTTATATTGGCATAACTCAAAACTACCTTAACGATAATGGCACAAATTAAACATAACATATAAGCAAATATTTGTTTTTTATTACCGCACAATGTGTCAATTCAGTGTATCCATCAGAATTTCAGTAATAAATTTTGATAATTTAGTCGGGTAAACAATCGAATGATAATCAGATAGAATTAGCTGGCTAACAATTCAATTGGATTAAAATTATCAATTAAAAAAACAAGGACAAAATAATGGATATAAAAAACGCAATTACGCATAACCAGGAACATATCGTAAAAATCAATGAAGCAAATACCTTCTTTCACATCGATGACGCTTATTTCAGTATAGAAAATACCAATAAATATAACGAAAAAGATGGTTTAGTTCAGTTCATTATAACCAAACAATTATCCGATAAACCAGAAGTTATAGAAAAAACCAATAGTTTAAGTAAAACATTAATTGCACTCTCCTCCATTGCAACCAATTATGTCAATAAATACGCGGAAAAGTATGGAGAGCAATATAAAACAGATATGGACTTTTGGACTACGGTGGTTAACAAATTACCTCTAATGGGTACCAGCAAAGTTGAATCGAAAAATTACACCGACTCATTAAATGGTTTAAGCATCTCAAAAAGTTTTCTTAATTTTATTATGAACGTGGTTGTATTCGAAAATACAGATATGCTGCCAGATTTCGCTAAGTTCCTTACTAAACAAGGAGAAACGATCCGCTTAGGTATACGGAAAAATAAAGGCTTTTATTCTACTGTGACACTGACAATTGCTATCGATACCTTAATTGTAGGAGATAAGACCGTATATATTCCGAAACTAAAACTCTACCGAGTTAATTTTGATAGCACTAATGCAAACTTTTTATCAAGTTGTGCTTCTAATGAAAATGTCAACATTGATTTTGAGTATTCATCCTTGATATCGGTCTTAGACTATGAAGCGCTCGAGAATCCTGAGATTAAAACCAGTTTTGATAGTTTTATTAACAAACAAAGAAAAACATCAATAGAAGAGTCTGATGATTTCTTCAGTGGTGAGTTTGAATCCAACTGATAAGCAAAATTAGGGAACTAATAGCAATATTAGCTCCCTAATTATTTCATTATACGATTGGTAATTTGATATCTTTAAACATGGCTTCGATATCTTCATTTGAGCGCAAAGCAACCGCCTGATCAATCACATCACGCGTCAGGTGAGGCGCGAAACGCCACATAAAGTCATACATGTAGCTGCGTAAGAAACTACTGCGACGAAAACCAATCTTAGTTGTGCTATAGCCGAATTTATCACGCATATCAATGCAAACCAGATCTTTATCCTGTACCGGATCAACCGCCATGTTGGCAATAACCCCCACACCCAACCCTAACCGAACATAAGTTTTAATAACATCAGCATCCGTCGCAGTGAAAACAATTTTAGGTTTTAAACCCACTTTATCGAATGCGACATCTAACTCAGAACGACCAGTAAAGCCAAATGTATAAGTGACCAGTTGATATTCAGCCAATTCTTCAATTGAAACACTCTCTTTACCTGCCAGCGGGTGATCTGACGTCACCACTAGCGTCCTGTTCCAATGGTAACAAGGCAACATTACCAAATCTTCATATAAATGGAGTGCTTCAGTTGCAATAGCAAAATCAGCATTACCTTTACTCACAGCTTCAGCAATTTGCGTCGGCGACCCCTGATGCATGTGTAAAGAAACCTGCGGATAACGTTCAATAAAGCCTTTAATCACAGGAGGTAATGCATAACGGGCCTGTGTGTGGGTAGTCGCAATATATAGCGAACCACGATTCGGATAAGTATGTTCACTAGCAACTGACCGTATTGCATCAATCTTAGATAATACTTCACGAGAAATTCGGACAACCTCTTCACCTGCGGGAGTAACATGCGTCAGGTGTTTACCACTACGGGAAAAAATCTGAATACCTAATTCATCTTCAAGCATTCTGACTTGCTTACTGATCCCGGGTTGAGATGTATACAATCCTTCCGCCGTAGATGAAACATTAAGGTTGTGGTTTACCACCTCCACGATGTAACGAAGCTGTTGCAATTTCATATAAACACCATCCCAAAATAAACGCTGTGAACAATTATGACTTAGAAACCTGGACTGATATTGCTGTTTGCTATTTATTATAACGAATAGAAATAATATTGTTGTCGCATATAACCACTATAACACGATTATATATTTATATAACGAATAATTGAAAATTCATAATGAATGTTTAGCGAGATTCTAATTCATATATTTTAAGATACTGCCTATAGACAAAAAAAGCCAACCTATAAAGTTGGCTTAATAGAAGAAAATAACCCCTTTGCTGAAAAAAAGAGAGGGTTGATTCTGTCAGAAATAATTACTTTTTATCTTTCTCAACCCATTTTCCATCAACATAAAACACACTCCAGCCCGTTGCCTTGCCATTTTTCTCCGAAGAAGCATATTGCTGTTTAGTTTTACGGCTAAAACGGATAACTGTTTTGTTGCCTTCAGCATCCGCCACAGGAGCATCAGCCAAATAACGCAATTTCTCCGGCAGACGCTCTTTAAAACGCGCTAATTCTTCTACCAACGGCGCTCTGGTTTCTCTAGATTTAGGGAAGGTATTCGCCGCTAAAAATACGCCAGCGGCACCATCGCGCAATACAAAATAGGCATCAGATTTTTCACAAGGAAGCTCTGGTAACGGAACCGGGTCCTCTTTTGGCGGCGCGACTTCCCCACTACGCAAGATCTTGCGGGTATTTTTACAAGCTTCATCGGTACAGCCCATATATTTACCAAAACGCCCCATTTTCAGGTGCATTTCAGCGCCGCATTTATCACATTCGATAACAGGACCATCATATCCCTTAATGCGAAATTCGCCCTCTTCCACTTCATAACCATCACAAGCAGGGTTATTACCGCAAACATGTAATTTACGTTGGTTATCAATGAGGTAGCTGTCCATCGCTGTACCACATTTTTTACAGCGACGACGAGCTCGTAACGCATTTGTTTCCGCCTCATCCCCTTCCAAGATATTAAGAATTTCATTCTCAGGGATAAGGTTTATCGTCTGCTTACAACGCTCTTTAGGTGATAACGCATAACCAGAACAACCCAGAAAAACGCCAGTAGTCGCCGTTCGAATGCCCATAGAACGCTGACATGTCGGGCACTCAATAGAGGTAATAACCATCGGATTGGGCCGCATACCACCCTCTTCCGGTTCTTTATTGGCGACGTCTAGCTGTTCACTAAAATCAGTGAAAAACTCATCCAGAACCCATTTCCATTCGGCTTTGTTACTTGCAACCTGATCAAGCTGATCTTCCATTCGCGCGGTAAAATCATAACTCATCAGCTCGTTGAAATTCTCTTCCAGACGATCAGTCACAATCTCGCCCATTTTCTCTGAGTAGAAACGCCGACTCTCCACACGAACATAACCACGCTCCTGAATTGTGGAGATAATGGAAGCATAAGTGGATGGACGACCAATACTGCGTTTCTCCAGCTCTTTAACCAGAGACGCCTCACTATAACGTGCCGGTGGTTTGGTGAAGTGCTGGCTTGGGAGCAGTTGCTGCAAGTCAAGTTCTGTACCAATTTCAACAACCGGCAACGTGTGGTCTTCGTCACCTTTGCGCAGTACAGGCATCACTTTTGTCCAGCCATCAAAACGCAATGTGCGACCTTTGGCCCGCAATTCAAAATCACCCGCCTGTACAGTCAATGTTGTGGAATCATATTTCGCCGGCGTCATCTGACAAGCCACAAACTGACGCCAGATTAGCTGATACAGCTTCTGTGCGTCCGCATCCATATCTTTCAGTTGTTCTGCCATGATATCAACACTGGAAGGACGAATCGCTTCGTGCGCTTCCTGTGAATTCTCTTTACTGCTGTAAGTATTGGCGGTTTTTGGCAAGTACTTATCGCCAAAATTATCACCGATATAACCACGAACCATATCCAGCGCATCCTGACTCAGGTTAGTTGAATCAGTACGCATATAAGTAATATATCCGGCCTCATACAAACGCTGAGCCATCATCATGGTCTTTTTAACGCCAAACCCTAAACGCGTGCTGGCTGCCTGTTGCAATGTGGAGGTGATAAACGGCGCGCTCGGTTTACTGGATGTTGGACGATCTTCACGATCAAGCACTTTGTAACGGGCTGTTTCCAATAAAGAGACAGCGGCTTGGGTTTGCTCACTGTTAACCGGCTTAAACGGTTTACCCTGCTGATGAGTCACTTCCATATGCAGTGAAATTTCGCCTTTCGCCAGCAAATCAGCATGTAATTGCCAATATTCTACCGGTACAAACGCTTTAATTTCACGTTCTCTCTCTACTACAAGACGTACCGCCACCGATTGCACCCGACCGGCAGAGAGCCCTCTGGCGACCTTTTTCCACAGTAGCGGAGAAACCATGTAACCCACAACTCGATCCATAAAACGACGAGCTTGTTGCGCATTTATCCGGTGAATATTTAATTCACCCGGATTATCAAATGCCTGTTTAATGGCATTTTTAGTGATTTCATTAAAAACAACCCGGCTAAAACGATCGCCATCACCACCAATCACTTCCCGCAAATGCCATGCTATGGCTTCTCCTTCGCGGTCAAGATCCGTTGCGAGATAAACATGATCAACTTTTTCAGCCAGCGATTTTAGCTCTGCCACGACCTTCTCTTTGCCCGGCAAAATCTGATAATTCGCTTCCCAACCACGGTATGGATCAACCCCCATACGGTTGACTAATGCAGCTTTCTCATCTTTTTTAACCTTCTTCTTAGACTTATCGGTAGATGAGCTCGAACTCTTTTGGCTGGCTGAGCCACTGGTCGGCAAATCACGGATATGACCAACGCTGGATTTCACCACGTAGTCACTCCCCAAATATTTGTTGATTGTTTTGGCCTTTGCCGGGGACTCCACTATTACAAGAGCTTTACCCATAGTTATCTTTACCTAATTATCTTTTCAGATGGTGAAATTCACTGCGCCATATCACGGTATTTAAAACCTCTTTTTATATTGCGATAGATTCTCAATATATCAACTTATTTTTATTCAGTTGATTTCAAAAAACTCGAAACATATTGAATTATCTAAGGTATTTTAGATACCGCCCATGAGCTATGCACAATGATGAAGTGATCACCGTAAACAAAATCTTCCATCTACATGATGAAAAGTTCACACTCTACCTGATAAAAAATGATGCGCAACAAATTATTTCTGATAAGGATAGAAAAAGGAAAAACTGAACAACATCGATTAAAGATGAACAATGACTAAAAAAACCAACCATATCATCCGTCAACATGAAGATTTTATTCATAGTATGCATATAAATATCGTAGAACAAAAAGGAGATGTATTAGTATTGATGGATAATATTTTCTAAGAAAAAATGGTTTACCCACAGGCAAAAATAGTGCCATTTCCAATATGTTCAAACACCTAAAGCATATCCTATCGAAACAATATTATTTGGAAAATTAATAACAAAAATTTATTGAGCAATGAATAGGCAGATATATGCAAACGGTATAAAAATATATCTGCCGGGTATAAAATACCTCTGATGACAAACTACAAGTATTAATTACATTCTAAAGTGAGATCAGAGAAAAAACCCGCCATCAACGGATTAAACAGCTCTGGTGCTTCCCAGAATGGTCCATGTCCCAAATCGAGCAAGTTATACACCTGGCCAGTCCAGAGATTTTTGTAGGTTATTCCGTTAATATAATCAATATTAACAAATAAATCTTCCACGCCATTAACGATAGCGAGTGGCGTTGGGTTTGTTTCAACCAATAATCGTTGATCCATCACATCTGGTGAAACCGACGCCTCAGACATATATTGCCGAGCCAAACCATCAGTTCGCGCCACTGCGGCTCTTAAAAATGGATCACAAAGTGCGTTTTCTCCATACAACGCCAAGGTATAATCCGTAATTTCCTCTTCTGTCAGCGAAGCCTTACCCGATATTGCCATAAACCGGCTTGGTTTAAATCCAAGCCTGACATTCTCCGCGCCCGGGCTAACCGGCGGCGTGCCACAAATCATTAGCCCAACAATCCCCGGAAATCGCGAGATCAGTTCCAAACCGATATGCCCTCCCAGCGACCATCCGAAAACAGCAACTTTATCGACGCCTAATTTTTCCAATACTTCGATGATGCAAAGGGCATAGCCAGGTATCGAATAGGTCCGGCGAGGGTCCACTGCATTTGATGAAGCGCCATGCCCCGGTAAATCAATCGCTAAAATACGGTATTCGTCACCAAAACAGTCAATTTGATGACAAAAAACGTCTTTACAACTTGAATTCCCGTGTATAAGGAGGACCGGTAACCCATCACCTCCCGTATCAGCAACAGAGATGACAGCATGACTGGTATGAATATCGTATTGTGAAATAGCCATAATACTTTATTTCCTTATGAATATTGTTTTATTGTGAGTTGCCATTTTTCTGGGATTTGCATAGTGCGTTTAAAAACGCCAATAACGCTGTACAAAAGCGACTTGTATTTGTTTGAAGTTCAGCCAGGCGGAATAAACGCAAAGCCAGCGTATCAACTATTGGTGTAGAAAAGCCTGCGGCTCATCACAAGCAGAAAGGGGGACGTAAAGCAAATTATGTAACACCTGTAATATGTTCACATAGTCAAAATATCGAATTTTCAGGGGAATAAGATTATGATAATCAACGTCGCACTATACAATTAGCACATTACAATTAAGCAATATATCAAGGCGCCCCTGAACGTCAAAATAGAACGCCTTAGGGTACGCCAAAATAATTGATCCAAAACAGCGGAACTTTAATTAAAGCAGAGGCTTCTCCCCTCTTTGCCACCAGCGCAATAACAGTTTATCAATACTTTCCATTGCACTGCCGGTGAAACGCTCTACCATGCGTTTACGACGTGTATAACTGATACCAATAACTTCACAGTTATCTATTTGAGCAATCAACAGATCATCGCTGACACCAATTTCGTCAATCAATCCCTTCTCTTTCGCCTGTGAGCCGTACCAGTATTCACCGGTCGCCACATTTTCCACGTTAAGTGATGGGCGATGTGTATGAATAAACGCTTTGAATAATTCGTGAGTCTGATTCAGATCTTCCTGAAATTTTTTCCGGCCCTGTTCTGTATTTTCTCCCAACACAGTCAGTGTACGTTTATATTCACCAGCCGTATGGAGTTCCACATCGATATCATTTTTCTTCAATAGCTTATGAATGTTCGGAATCTGAGCGACCACGCCAATAGAACCAATAATGGCAAAAGGCGCGGCAACCACACGATCAGCAACACAAGCCATCATATAGCCTCCACTGGCAGCGACTTTATCTACGACAATAGTCAAGCGAATGCCTTTCTGACGCAAACGGACAAGCTGAGAGGCCGCCAGCCCATAGCCATGCACCATTCCTCCAGGGCTTTCCAAACGTAACAACACTTCATCTTTTGCATCTGCCACGGCCAGAATTGCGCTAATCTCTTCACGTAATGAATCGACTTCATGAGCATCCATGCTCCCTTTAAAATCCAGTACATAAAGACAAGGTTTCTGTAACCCTTTATGACCGGCTTTAGCATCACTCTTCTTCTGTTTGGATTCGAGCTTTTGCTGCTTATTAAACGCTTTCTGCCAGATTTTTCTTTCCGCCTCCGTCATACGTGCCTGCTGCATTTGACGCTGTTTATCCCGGTATGATTCACCAAGATCGGTGAGTTTCAATTCTCCTTTTAGTGAGGATTTCCGCATTCCTATGCCGATACCGAATATTGCCAGAGCAATAACCGCCAACACTAGCGTAACTACTTTGGCTAAAAACAACCCGTAAAGAGATAAGTACTCCACAAAATCCACCTTTTGTTTCTTAGACTATGAATTTGCAATAAATGCATTTAATTTTTTCATTTAAAAACAATATATTATAATTAATTCGCATTCAATAAATACGAATATGTACAAATAAAAACGCCCAGTATATCGGTCTCTGTAGATAATTCTACACCATTAGATAGAGAAATGGGGAACCAGTTCAAAAATGAGGGATTAGATTGCAGAATCACAAGAACCCGGCGTTTCAACCAAGCACTATGATCGCTACGATTACTTGAAAGAGAAACAGGAAATTATCGAACAATGGGAAAGGAGAGCGTTATCGCTATAAATGATGCAATGGTTCGCTCCCTTGCCGTCGCGATGCATCTTGAAATCCATAGGGTATAAATATTACGGACATAAAAACCACCAGTATTAACTGATGGCTATTAGTGTATTTCAATACAACCTTATATTGAGGCCATAAATAATTCAGTTGGCTTTAACTAAATAAAATCGTTACATAGCTCTTGTAAGTTATTAATAACACGTCCCACATGAAAACCGTCACAAGTAGCATGATGAACCTGAATTGCCAAAGGCAACTGAGTTTGATTTCCATTTTGGTAAAATTTTCCCATTGTAAATATGGGTGGAAAATAATCCGTACAACTCGCAATGTTCAAGTTAAATCCATCAAAACTTACCCACGGCACTGACGATATGTGAAAATGGTTTTCAGGTAATTCTGGTTTAGAAAAAAAGCAAAGATCATCTTTATAGGTTTCATAATCAGCAGAATAGTTTTTCATAAATTCTGTCAGATCAGAATTGAACTCAGTCCAAATCGCTGAAAATGTTTCGGTTTCCTTGTGAAAGATTGTATACGCAGGATTTACATCATCCCATACAATTAATTCTTCATCTTTTATGGACATTCTGAACTCAGAGTAAGAATTCACAACTTTTGATATTAAATAAATCATGGTTGGGTAGAATTTATATTGTTTTTCTACCAACGAAGATAACAAATGGGTAATATCAATCTTTGTTGTCAGACTAAATCCGCATTGCACGACATTACGATAATGCAAGAAATGCTCTTTCCTATCCCAGCAATCTATCTCAATCTTTGAGTAATTCATGTTTTCCCCTTCTAATGTAAAATTTAACAAATTGATTAAATTAGAAGGGCTGATTTTCTGTTTGTATTGGACTCATAATCACTCCAGTATGAAATTGGATAAAATTACTTAGCTCTGATGAAGAAAAATTATATATTAGCCAGAAGCAAATAACTACCAACACAGCGTTATCTTTAATAAATCAGACAACAAAAGACGCCACGCCATAAAAACTTACACAAACCTCTATCAACCTGAGATGTTTTCCGTTTATACGCTGAGCAATCAACCTTGGCAAATTTGACTCAATATATCACTTTCTGTTTTGATAGCCTGAACGGCCTCCGACGGTAATAAATCGTGCCGTCAATAACAGGAAATCTTCAAATGTTACATTACCAACCAAAACATGACCTCCTACAACAACGTATTATTCTGGTGACAGGCGCTGGAGAGGGTATTGGTCGTGAAGCGGCTTTGACCTATGCCCGTTATGGCGCACAAGTGATCTTACTAGGCAGGACAACACACAAACTGGAAGCTGTCCAAAAAGAGATTGAACAAGCAAGTGGTGCCCCTGCAACTATTTACACAATGGATCTGCTTACCGTCACAGCCGAAGAGTGCCAGACATTCGCTGACCATTTAGCGCAACATTATCCGCGCCTGGATGGTGTATTGCATAATGCAGGATTACTAGGAGCTGTCGCACCGATGGCAGAGCAACCCGTGCAATTATGGCATGATGTTATTCAAGTCAACGTCAATGCAACCTTTATGTTAACTCAGGCATTGCTGCCACTATTATTGAAGTCGCCTGACGGATCACTCATCTTTACCAGTTCGAGCGTTGGCCGCGAAGGTCGTTGTGGTTGGGGAGCTTATTCCGCCTCTAAATTCGCAACCGAAGGCATGATGCAAGTTTTAGCCGAAGAATATAAACACACTTCTCTCCGTGTTAACTGCATTAACCCCGGCGGTACACGCACAAATATGCGCGCCCGCGCATTCCCTAACGAAAATTCTGCTAAACTGAAAACACCGGCAGATATTATGCCGCTATATCTTTATCTTATGGGCAGCGATAGTCTGCATAAAACAGGCATCAGTTTTGATGCCCAACCCGGACGCAAAGCAGGACCAGCCGAATAATGACAATCAATGACAACCAGCACCAAAAAAGGCAACAACGCCTAAAAGAAAAAGTGGACTCCCGTATTGAAGCCGCCCAGTTAGAACGAGGTATTCTCATCGTTTTTACCGGCAATGGCAAAGGCAAAACCACCGCTGCGTTTGGCACAGCGACCCGTGCGATAGGTCATGGATTTCGCGCCGGTGTGATCCAATTTATCAAAGGTACATGGGAGAATGGCGAGAAAAATCTGCTAGAACAGCATGGAGTGAATTTCCACGTTATGGCGACAGGTTTTACCTGGGAAACTCAAAGCCGGGAAACGGATACTGTAGCCTGCCATCAGGTATGGCGCCATGCGTTAGAGATGTTATCTGATCCCAATTTGGATCTGGTTGTTTTAGACGAACTCACTTATATGGTGAGTTATGACTATCTTCCTCTGGAAGAAGTTATTACCGCGCTTAACCACCGACCAGAGCACCAATCCGTTATTATCACCGGTCGCGGTTGTCATCGTGAATTATTAGAAATGGCAGATACCGTCACAGAGATGCGTCCGGTAAAACATGCCTTTGACGCCGGTATTAAGGCACAAAAAGGGATCGATTGGTAAAAAGGTCCCGCTATGACGCGAGACCTGGAAAACTTAACGGCCTTTTGGCGCGGTTGTTCGCCCTGCATTCTGGCGCGAACTACCCTGTCGTTTTCCTGACGATGGACGAGATGCTACTTGAGCATGACGTTTAACCGCTCGGCGGATTTGGTTAGCTTTAAGGCGACGTTTATCAGGCCCGACTGCCACTTTGGAAACTGTCTCTTCATTCAAACCCACTAATTGACGCAGATAGTTAGTCTGCTCCAAACCCAGTTCCGTCCATCCCCCGCGCGGTAAACCTTTTGGCAAGCCAATATCGCCATAACGCACACGAATAAGGCGGCTCACCTGTACACCAACCGCTTCCCAAAGACGACGAACTTCACGGTTACGTCCTTCTGTCAGCGTGACGTTATACCACTGATTCATCCCCTCACCGCCTTTAAACGCGATAGTGCGGAATGAAGCGGGACCATCTTCCAGTTGAATGCCCTTAGCCAGTTGCTTCAATTTAGCATCATCAACTTCACCAAAGACACGAACCGCATATTCGCGTTCAACTTCACGGCTTGGATGCATCAAACGATTAGCCAGCTCACCATCTGTAGTAAACAGCAACAAACCACAGGTATTCACATCCAGACGCCCAACCGCTATCCAGCGGGAACCTAACAATTTAGGCAGACGATCAAAAACCGTTGGCCGCCCTTCTGGATCATGACGAGTACAAAGCTCACCTTCTGGTTTGTAATAAGCCAAAACACGGCAAATCGCTTTTTGCGATTCTTTAATATTTAATATCCGACCATCAAGACGGATTTTCGTGGCGGGCTGAACTTCAAGACGATCGCCTAAAGTCGCAATCTTACCGTCAACACTGACACGCCCTTGTTGAATATAACCTTCTATTTCGCGGCGGGAACCGTGACCGGAACGCGCGAGAATTTTCTGTAACTTTTCAGATTTCTGTGTTTTACCGCTCATTGAGCAACCTCTGTTGTCGCCTTCACAGGCGTCGTGTTATATATCAATCAATACGTTATGGTAAGAATTCAATCATAACAAACTGATTTTAATACATTTGATAGCGTAGAATGCTAGAAAATAGATCACACATTCTAGTCCGTGGCCGAGCATTCTACACTAATTTCAAACACAATGATTCTAATCCAGCAATTACAATCATGCGAAAACTGAAAGCCTTATGGCCGGCATAAGGGAACAATATCTCCATCCTTATCGCGATTTACCAACATTTAATATAACAGATTCCCCATTATCAGGATTAAAAAAACTAACACCGATCACATTTCATACTATTCATTCTGACTATCAATTAATTACACATTAAAATGGTTTAATGATGTAACTATTAAACAATCAATATTTTCTGTAGGTAGATGACCATTTTATCACCGAAACCTGATTCGGATACCCAAGTCACTTATTGGTCAATATCACTCACTTTGTAACACTTAAATTAAGAAAAAGGAAAATGCGATGAATAAACGCGACAACTCGGTGGCGAGAGTCACGAGTTATCTTTTAATTTACCTGACGGCAATCCAGCCGCTACACCCGGCGATGGCCGCTGGAATAACCCCGGACAATAACCAGACTCAGGTACAAAACCAAGGCAATGTCCCGGTTGTCAATATTGCCACGCCGAATAACGCGGGAATATCCCACAACACCTATCAAGAGTTCAATGTCGCCACGCAAGGCGCCGTTCTCAATAACGCCACGCAAGCGGCTAAATCACAACTGGCAGGCCAACTTAACGCTAACCCTAATCTGCACGGAAAAGCGGCGGAACTGATTATTAATGAAGTGACCGGCAGCGGACGATCTCATCTGCAAGGCCAATTGGAGATTTTCGGCAATAAAGCCAATGTGATGATTGCCAACCCCAACGGTATTACCTGTGATGGCTGCGGTTTTATTAATACTTCGAGCGCAACACTGACCACGGGTAAACCCCAATTTGATAAACAGGGTGCGTTAGAAGCATTGGAGGTTAAAAAAGGCCAAATTACCATTGGCGGCAAAGGGTTAGACGGCAAAGCGACGGATTATGTCGATATTATCAGCCGGGCAACGGAATTAAATGGAAAAATTCAGGCCAATAACCTGTCGCTGACGCAAGGCGCTAACCGAATCAGCTTAAAAGATGGCACAGTTAAACCTATCGCTGGAGACGGCACTAAACCTCAATTAGCCGTTGACACCAAAGCGTTAGGCGGCATGTACGCCAATAAAATCCGACTGGTTGCCACCGAAGATGGCGTTGGGGTTAATCTGAAAGAATTAACCAGTAACCAGCGTGATATTACGTTAAACGCCAATGGCAAAATTGAACTGGGAAATATTAACGCTAAAACAGACCTGAATATTGTTGGCAAAGAAACCCATATTGCGCCCAATATTAAAGTACAAGCGGGACGGGATATTATCCTGGAAAATACCATACTGGATAATAAAGGAAGTGTGACTGCTGGCCGGGATATGCGGATATTTGGCGACACTGTGCGTAATAGTGGTAATAAAGCCTTGTTGCAAGCCAACAATAATATGTGGATACAGAAAGATGCTCAGGGGA
>NZ_LOIC01000002.1 GCF_001684335.1 Photorhabdus namnaonensis | reverse complement strand
TTGTGAGTTGTCAAACCTCTGTTTTCGATGAAAACCACAGGGGTGGGAGTTGTTATGGCAACCCTGAACTAAATATTAAATGCATCAGCTTTTCACCATAATATCCGCTCTATGCAGTATATAAAAAAGTCCGTTACCTTGGGATTTCAAGCAGTTATTCCTTCGAACCGCTTCGCAAAATTATTATCTTTGCCTTGGACAGCATCTCTTTATCCTCTATTTTGCCGTTATGCATGGATAGCCAAGGAGCAGCGGATGCTTAATTTATTGATATTGATTCTGTTTATTGTTTTCAGTACACCGATAGTTGCGGCTGAGACATTGAATATAGAGAAAGATTGCCCGG
>NZ_LOIC01000001.1 GCF_001684335.1 Photorhabdus namnaonensis | reverse complement strand
CAGGCTGAATCAAAAAATAACATTCTCGTTCAGCCGGGCTGCGTATATTACGCTTTTCGCCCGCAGAGTCAAGCGCTTATTCGCTTTTTCTCTGCCCGACCTCACAATGTTTATCAGCGTTGTGTCGGTCAGTGGTGGCGCATTATAGGGAGTTCTTTGTCGCTGGCAATAATTATTTTAAAAAAAGCTAACGACCGATGATTATTCCATCAAATTTAACTTAAGTTATCAATTTTTCCAGTTTTGAGAATCCATATTCCTGCAAAACGGGGATTAATGCATCAGTATCAGTATTCACTTTCATACAATAAGCAAGACTATCTGCTGAAGTACAAACAAGATTACTCTGATGTTTAACTAACCAAGCCGTTCTTCGGGCAATAGCGGCACCAGAATCAATTAAGTGTGTGCCATCAGGGAGTATCTGAACTAATTCTTCTGCTAATAGTGGAAAATGAGTACAACCCAATACTACTGTGTCAGGTGGTTCTTTCATTCCGAGCCAAGGTTTCAGTATCTTTTTTAAAATGTCGGAAGAGACCTTACCACCATGCAATTTAGCTTCAGCTAATTCTACTAATTCAGCAGAGCCTATAGATTCAATCTTGCAACCTGTAGCAAACTTTTCGATAAGTTCTTTTGTATACGAACGATTAACTGTTGCTCTAGTCGCCAATAATCCAACGACACCATTACGAGTTAACTTTGCTGCGGGTTTTATCGCTGGAACCACACCAACGACCGGAAAACTGAACCGTTCACGCAGAGCAGGCAAACTGACTGTACTTGCCGTGTTACATGCAATAACCACTATTGCCAGAGGATGTTTTTGCTGAACAGCCGCAACAATTTGAACAACTCGTTCAACAATAAATTCTTCCGATTTTTCACCATAAGGGAATGCTTCGTTATCAAAAACATATATATAGTGGAGCTCTGGCAATAATTGCCGGATCTCTTGGTAAATAGATAAGCCGCCTACCCCAGAATCAAACACTAAAACTGTCGGACGTGCGACTTTATTTAAATCAGAAGTTATAGCTCCCAGTGAGATAGTATTCGCGTCCTGGAATGCGATAGCCATAAACTGTCTCGTAATCTTTATCAAGCAGGTTGGCTATTCTAGCACGGATTGTCAGATAAGAAGTGACTGGATATGAAACCGTTAAGTCCCAAAAGCTGACGCCACCTAATTTTACACGCTTAGCCGTAAATGTACTGAAATCGTTGTCATAACGCCGCCCTAGATATTGATAAGTTAACCCCCAATCAAAATCATATAGCTGCCAGTCAAGTTGATATTTGACTTGCTGCTTCGCCCGACGAACTAAAATTTCATTAGTTTCACTATTACGAGGGTCGATATATTGTACCGTCAATTGATGCTGAAATATGCCTGTGTCCATTGAACCAGTCCACTCAACACCTTTAATTTTTGCTTTACCAATATTGTAGTAACGGCTATTTGTATAATCGATCAATTGCTCAATCTCATTGAGATATACAGTCAGACGCCAATTTAGCTGGCCTGTTACGCCTTCAATACCACCTTCCCATTGTTTACTTTCTTCCGGTTTCAAATCATGATTACCACCGAAACCATACATCTGGCTAAGCGTTGGAGCCTTAAATGCCGTACCATAAGAAGTGATCAAACGATAATTTTTAATAAATTCCCAACCTAAACTGGCTTGCCATGTGGTATTCCAACCAGCTTCTGAATGTTTATCTGAACGAATTGCACCTTCTAAAATAAAATCTTTTAGCTGTTGCTGTGCTGTCAGATACATTCCTGTATTACGTACCGTTTCACTCTTCGGAATATAACTGGTCCCAGCTTCTATCGATTGTTTTTGGAAATCCACACCTGTACTGACCATACCCTGATATAGTTGAAACGTATTTCCCCATTGCAGGTTATATTGTTCAGAATCATTAAGGCTAGCAGACTTGTCATAGCGCCCATATTTAGGGTCAAAGTTATAGTCTTTTATATGATTATAACTTGCAATTAATTGGGATGAGTAGATCCCCCGGTTAAATCTGATCCCCGTATCATAGTGGCGGCTATAAAGTTCACGGGTATCCGGCCTAGCATATGGATAACTCCAATTAATATCCGCATCATAAGACGCTCTATTGTTATAGCCATAAGCTCGAACAAACCCACTGACTTGCTCATTAAATTTTTGATCGACTCCCAACCAAAGCATTTTGCTCATAAAACCGTCACGATCAGGCTGTCTAAAACCACCGGTATTACCATCAGCAACAACATCGTATCCTTTGGTATAGGTATAGTTAGCTGCTGCTGTCAGGACTGTATTTTCAGCTAATTTTTGCTGAGTTGCGCCATCATAAGTCTGATAACCATGCGAGCCGATACCTACATTAAGGTTGGTGCCTAGTTTCTCTCTGGTAGTGATGATATTAATAACACCGCCAATAGCATCAGAACCATAAACAGCGGAACGTGGTCCACGGATATATTCAATTTTCTGCACTAATGATACAGGTACTTGACTTAAATCAGAGGAACCACTGATACCTGCTTGATTCAAACGTATTCCATCCATCAACACTAATACGTGACGAGGATGCGTGCCACGAATAAACAGAGAACTTAACTGCCCAATACCGCCATGATGGGCAATATCAACACCGGGTAGGCGACGCAAAATATCAGCTACACTATTTGACTGCCAACGATCAATTTCATCTCTTGTTACAATAGTATAAGGGGCCAGTATGCTTGACACTGGCTGTTTAAAACGACTCGCCGTCACAACCAATGAATCCTGCGACTCCACCGCAGCGGAGGCTTGATTCCAATTAAAAATCACTACAATTGAAATAGTGGATAATAAAAACCGATTTTTATTTATCATGAGAAAACATCCCACAATTTATTGTCAGAAGGATACGCTACGATAAAGCGTGCAACTTACTCATGATAGTAAGCATAGACAGGATCATGCATAAGTAATAAGAAAACTGGACATCCTTTGCTCTTTCCCTACAATTTCGCACGAAAATTTTTCTTACTACAGATATACGAGAACAAACATAATGCAAAATCCCCTGCCAACGGAAAGCTACGAGCAGCAACTGACGGAGAAGGTCAGCCGCTTAAAAAACATGATGGCACCTTTCCAGCCCCCGGAGCCAGAGGTTTTCCGCTCACCGGAATCTCATTACAGAATGCGAGCAGAGTTTCGAATCTGGCATGAGCAGGATGATTTGTACCATATTATGTTCGATCAACAGACGAAACAGCGTATTCGCCTTGTTCAATTCCCTGTCGCTAGTAAGTTAATCAACAAAATGATGGTAGAACTCATTGATTCCATTAGATCTGAACAGATCTTACGTCATAAACTATTTCAAATTGATTATCTATCCACTTGCAGTAATAAAATCCTTGTTTCTTTGCTTTATCACAAAAAATTAGGTGATGAATGGACACAGCAAGCATTAAAACTGCGTGATGCGTTAAGAAATAAAGGGTTTGAGGTTGAGTTAATTGGCAGAGCTGCTAAAACCAAAATCACATTGGATCATGATTATATTGATGAGGTTTTACCTGTTGCAGGCCGAAAAATGATTTATCGCCAGGTGGAAAACAGCTTTACTCAACCAAATGCTAGCATCAATATCCATATGCTTGAATGGGCAATTAATATTACCAAGGATTCAAAAGGTGATTTACTTGAACTTTATTGCGGTAATGGTAATTTCTCTCTGGCATTAGCTCAAAATTTTGAACGAGTATTAGCAACAGAAATTGCCAAGCCATCCGTTGCTGCCGCTCAATATAATATTGCAGCCAACGGGATTGATAATGTACAAATTATCCGCATGTCAGCGGAGGAATTCACTCAAGCAATGAATGGTGAACGCGAATTTAATCGCCTTCAAGGAATCAATTTAAAAAGCTATCAATATGAAACGATTTTTGTCGATCCGCCACGTAGCGGCCTTGATGAAAAAACGCTTGAAATGGTCCGGACATATCCACGGATCCTTTATATTTCCTGTAACCCGGAAACCCTTTTCCATAATCTGGAAACATTAACCCAAACTCATAAAATCAGCCATCTGGCTCTGTTTGATCAGTTTCCTTATACACACCATATGGAATGCGGCGTACTGCTGGAAAAATTAATCTGATACTTGACGAACATATAAAACAAAAACGCCGGCAGATAGTTTATATCGCCGGCGTTTTTCATCAATTAATGACTATTTTCTATAATTGCCTGGTTTTTACGAATTTTTACCTTTCTGTAAATCCAGAATACCAGTACGGTACCTATTACCGCGGGTAGAAAATTAGAGCCAATTTCAGGGTATTCAACCCTGATAATCGCACTATAACTAAATAATCCTAAGAGGAAACAAGCAACAACTAACTTAGGCATCCCATCTGGCATTGAGTAATTTAAATAGCGCTGATGGATACAATAAATTGATAAAATCAGTGTTATCAATGGGAAAACTGAAAAAGAAACAACTGAGCTAAAAACTGCTGAAAACGTTCCATTCGTTGCTAATCCGACAATAAAAGCGAGTAACAATGTACTTTTGTCCTGGCGATATTGTTCCATCATTTCGTTCTCCTCCTTCATAGTTATTTAAGTTTAGGGTTCGGTGGATTCATTTCTTTGCGATACCAATAATATGCACCTTTAGCAATCATCCGTAGCTGCAAGACTAAACGTTCTTCTAAACGCTGTCTTTTCTCCAAATCAATATCCAGTGCTTCCGCACCGGCACTGAATACTATTGTTACCATTGCCTCTGCCTGCACCTCAGTAAAATGCCTCGGCATACAGCTTTCCTGTTCTAAATAGTCTGCCAGTTCAGCAATAAAATGTTGGATTTCCCGTGCGACAGCAGCACGAAATTCAGCAGAGGTCCCTGAACGTTCGCGTAGTAATAATCGGAATGCATTTGGATTATTACCAATAAATTCCATAAAAGTCGAAACAGACGTTCGTATGATACTGCCACCTTTAGCAATACGTTGCCGGGCTTGCCTCATTAACTGACGTAACATCAAACCACTTTCATCTACCATCGTCAGCCCAAGCTCATCCACATCACGGAAATGACGATAAAATGAAGTTGGTGCAATACCTGCTTCACGGGCGACTTCACGCAAGCTAAGGCTGGTAAAACTCCTTTCGGCACTCAACTGGCTGAAAGCAGCTTCAATCAGTGAACGACGAGTTTTTTCTTTCTGTTTCGCTCTGATGCCGATAACGTTACTCACACGAATCCTGACTCTTTATCTGAACTACATGTTAGGAAATATACCAAATTTTAACGCGTTTGCCGTAATGATGTGCTTATCATGTCATTTATAATGATCAATGTCATTTTCTCAGCGCATTTTCTTATTAGATATTAGGATGATAAAGGCGACTACACGTAGTCAAAAAATCATTAAGGAAAGCATTGCCTCTTTAGTTAATTCACTTCGGTCGTTAGATAATTATTTATTTTCCAAAAGCTTCATAAGCTTGCACCAGATTAACGTAACGGACAAAACTATGTTCAATTCACCCTAAACGAGATATAAAATCCTTATGACGATTGGGCTATTAAGTCAACCAATGTTAATATAGCGTTGTAATTTTGTGTAAAAACAGGTCTTTCCTCATATGCAACATATTCATTTTGACGCCATTGTCATTGGTTCTGGTCCTGGTGGAGAAGGAGCAGCAATGGGATTGGTGAAGCAAGGTAAAAGCGTTGCGGTTATCGAACGCTATAATAATGTTGGTGGTGGTTGTACTCATTGGGGTACCATCCCGTCCAAAGCCCTCCGTCACGCCGTCAGCCGTATTATCGAATTTAACCAAAACCCTCTGTACAGTGATAATTCCCGCATTCTTCGCTCTTCATTTGCTGAAATCTTACGCCGTGCTGAAATGGTGATTAATCAGCAAACTAGAATGCGTCAAGGATTTTACGAACGTAATGGGTGTCGTATGTTTTCCGGGGAAGCAACATTCATTGATGATCACCGGGTGAGTGTGCGCTATGCCGACGATAACTACGATATTTTAAGTGCAGATAAGATTATTATCGCAACCGGTTCTCGCCCATATTGTCCACCAGATGTTGATTTCACCCATTCCCGTATTTATAACAGCGATTCCATTCTGAAACTGGATCATGAACCACGGCATGTCATTATTTACGGTGCCGGAGTGATTGGTTGCGAATATGCTTCAATCTTCCGTGGATTAGGCGTAAAAGTTGATTTGATCAACACTCGTAACCATTTACTGGCTTTCCTTGATCAAGAGATGTCAGACGCACTTTCTTACCATTTTTGGAATAGCGGTATAGTTATCCGCCATAATGAAGAATATTCTAAAATTGAAGGTGTTGATGATGGTGTTATCGTTCATCTCAAATCCGGTAAAAAAGTCAAAGCTGATTGTCTGCTTTATGCTAATGGCCGAACAGGTAATACCGATACTTTAGGGCTGAAAAACGTTGATCTGGAAGCAGATAGCCGCGGTTTACTGAAAGTTAATAAGATCTATCAAACCAGCAATGAAAATATCTACGCTGTAGGAGATGTTATCGGTTATCCAAGCCTGGCCTCTGCTGCTTATGATCAAGGACGAATTGCCGCTCAAGCAATGGCGAAAGGAAACGCCGAAGTTCATCTGATTGAAGATATTCCAACGGGCATCTATACCATTCCTGAAATCAGCTCTGTAGGTAAAACCGAACAACAATTAACAGCAATGAAAGTGCCTTATGAAGTTGGGCGAGCACAATTTAAACATCTTGCACGCGCACAAATTGCGGGGATGAACGTAGGAAGCCTGAAAATACTATTCCATAGAGAAACAAAAGAGATTCTTGGTATTCATTGTTTCGGGGAACGTGCGGCTGAAATCATTCATATCGGCCAGGCAATTATGGAACAGAAAGGTGAAAGTAATACTATCGAATATTTCGTCAATACTACTTTCAACTATCCGACTATGGCTGAAGCCTACCGTGTCGCAGCGCTAAATGGCCTGAACCGACTATTTTGATTGCCCGTAATAAGCGCCCATTTTAGCTCTAATAGCCTCTGCCAGTTGCTCATAGCGACCACGCAGAGGTGAACCAGGACGATAAATCAAAATAACAGATCGCTTAGGTTCGGGATTGCTACACTCCAGATAACAGACACCATCACGTTTTTTCTCTTGTGGCACTGCCAGATCAGGCAATAAGGTTATTCCACTACCGGCAGCAACCATATTACGCAGAGTTTCCAAACTGGTTGCACGAAAATGGGTATCTTCCTTCGCGCCAGCCTGAAAACAGAACCCCATAGCCTGATCACGCAAGCAATGACCATCTTCTAGCATCAGCAATTTTTCACCCGTCAATTCATCCATAGCAATTTTTTCCCGCTCTGCCCAAGGATGGCCATCATAAATAGCGAGTTTCATGGGTTCTTCAAACAATGGCACTTCAATGAAGGCTCTTGTCTCCTTACCCATTGCCAGAATCGCAATGTCCAATTTGCCGCTATCTAACTGGGCTAGCAAACTTTGAGTCTGGGCTTCATACAAATACATTTCCAACTTAGGAAACAAACCATGAAGCCCAGGAATAATATGAGGCAACAGATATGGGCCAATAGTAGGGATCAGGCCAATATGCAGAGGACCAGACATGTTTTCCCCTTGCAGTGACGCCATTTCCTGCAAAATTCTAACCTCACGGAGAACCGTTCTGGCCTGTTCTACTAATAATATCCCTTGTTGAGTGAATAAAACTTTACGGCTGGTGCGTTCCAATAACATTACACCCAGATCATCCTCAAGCTTACGAATTTGCCCGCTCAATGTAGGCTGGCTGACGTGGCAAGAATCAGCAGCACGGCGAAAGTGCCGATGCTCCGCAAGCGCCACAAGATATTCCAGATCGCGGATATTCATTCCCACCTCAACTAATATGAATGATAGAAACTACCAATAGATAATTATATCAACGTGAGGGAAAGACTATCAGATAATCATTAAAAACTTATATATAAAGATCGCATTTATTTTACAGGGGATAGATTCATCTCCCCTGCTGATAATGACTAACTTAATTTTAGCCTCTGTTTAGCCTCTGAAATCGCTTTCATGACCTGTTTTTGCGATACGCCACCCTTTGCAAGTCGTTTGTCCAGACAAGATTGCAGAGACAAAATATCATATACATCATCAGTAATTGCACTGCTGAACTTCTGCAACTCTGCCAATGACAACGCTTCCAGTGCCTTACCCTGAGCAAGCGCCATAATCACAATTTCCCCAACAATATGGTGAGCTTCACGGAATGGAACACCTTTTGCAACCAAATAATCAGCTAATTCGGTCGCATTAGCATAACCCTGTTTAGCTGCTTCTGCACAACGTGAACGCCTGACCTGAATGCCATCTAACACCAACGCTGCCATATGCAAACAATCCAGCCAAGTGTCCAGCGCATCAAATAACCCCTCTTTATCCTCCTGCATATCTTTATTATAGGCCAACGGCAGACCTTTCAACGTCATCATCATGCCGGTCAATGCCCCCTGCACCCGGCCACATTTCCCACGGATTAACTCCAGCGCATCCGGGTTTTTCTTCTGTGGCATCAGAGAAGAACCGGAAGTGACTCGATCTGACAGTTCAATAAATCCTGCTTCACCGCTATTAAAGAAAATGAGGTCTTCCGCAAAACGGGAAAGATGGATCATACTGATACTGGCATTAGATAGCAGTTCCAATACATGGTCACGATCTGAAACACTATCCAGACTGTTACGTGTCGCTGAAGCAAAACCCAGCCATGATGCCAGTTGTTCGCGATCAATATTATAAGCAGTTCCAGCCAATGCACCACACCCAAGCGGGCTGGTATTCAGCCTCTTTAAAGTATCCTGTAACCGACTTTCATCACGAACCAACATTTCCACATATGCCAAACACCAGTGAGCAAATGTGATAGGCTGCGCTCTTTGCAGATGGGTATAGCCCGGCATCACCGCATCCTGATTATTCTCCGCGGTAATCACCAACGCCAGCTGTAACTCCACAATTGCCTGATGGAGATGTGAAATGTATTCTTTACACCAAAGTTTGAGATCTGTCGCCACCTGATCGTTACGACTACGCCCAGTATGGAGCTTCTTACCCAAATCGCCAACTTTACTGATTAGTTGCCCTTCTACCCAACTATGGATATCTTCTGCATCACTTTGCAAGATGGCTTGTGGATTAGCCTGAACCTCATTCAGTAATTCATTTAATGCCAACTCCAGTTTTTGTTGTTCCTCAACGGTTAGCACACCAACCGTTACCAGCGCTTTCGACCATGCAACTGAACCGGTAATATCTTGTTCCGCCAACCGGTAATCAAAGCGAAGTGAATCGTTAAATTGTTTAAACCGTTGATCTGCTTTCTGACTGAAACGCCCGCCCCAGAGTGCCATATTTTTGTTCCTGATTATCTGATGTCTGAGTGATTGATAACCTTGTATAAACAGCAATTTCATTTGCAACATGGAGATAATAGACTAGAGAAATCAAATACAAACATGAATTCACGATCTGACCATTATCTCCATAACCACGAACGATAAAATTACTCTTTACTATTTAACGCCCGAATACGCGAAGAAAGAGAATACAAACGGATAAATCCTCCTGCATGGCTGTGATCATAAACCTCATCTTCACCAAACGTTGCAAACGCTTCAGAATAGAGACTATTTGTTGATCTCTTCTGGATCGCCGTCACCTGACCTTTATAGAGTTTCAGAACCACTTCACCACGGACATCTTCAGCCAACGTCTCAGCGGCTGCCTGAATAGAGTGACGTAGTGGGGCAAACCAACGTCCATCATAAACAACATAGGACATTTCCAGTCCAAGCTGCTGACGCCATTTCAAGCTATCACGGTCCAGAACCAGTTGTTCAACACCACGTAACGCGGCCATCATAATGGTTCCTCCCGGTGTTTCATAACAACCACGAGATTTCATTCCCACCAGCCGGTTTTCCACAATATCGATCCGGCCGATACCATGTTTTGCTCCCAGAGCATTCAGCATTTCAAGGCATTGATATGGAGACATCACCTTGCCGTTAACCCCAACAACCTCGCCTTTCTCAATGGTGACACTGACCAATTCAGCTTCATCTGGCGCCTCTTCTGGAGCAACTGTCCACACCCAACAATCTTTATTGGATTCATTCCAGGTGCTTTCCAGTACACCGCCTTCGGTAGAGATATGCCACGCATTCTCATCACGGCTATAAATTTTCTCCAATGTTGCAGTGGTTGGAATATCTCGCGCTTTCAGATAATCCAACAACGCCTCACGGGAACGCAAATCCCACTCTCTCCACGGTGCGACAACTTTTAGCTGAGGGGCTAATGCCGTATAAGTGCTTTCAAACCGCACCTGATCGTTCCCCTTACCTGTTGCGCCATGAGCAAGCGCATCCGCCCCCACTTTCAATGCTAATTCAACCTGTGCTTTAGCAATAATTGGTCGTGCCATTGAAGTGCCCAATAAATAGCTACCCTCATACAGAGCGCCAGTTTTCAGCACCGGATAAACATAATCTTTAATAAACTCCTCACGTAAATCCACAACATGACATTCTGATGCGCCAGAGCGCAAAGCTTTCTGCTCCACGCCCTCCAGATCTTCACGGCTTTGTCCCACATCGGCGACAAACGCAACAACTTCACAATTATCATAATGCTCTTTCAGCCAAGGAATAATGGCAGAAGTATCCAGACCACCAGAATAAGCAAGAACGATCTTTTTAATATCTTTAGTATGCATGAAGTTACCCTTTAAAATTCCGTTGTTATTCATCAGCAAAGCTTTGCCGAAAATTAATCAAACTTAATTTAAGCCAGAATACGAGTACCGACGGGAACACCGTTAAACAGGTCGGTCAGTTGATCTGCATGACGCCAACTAGCGATATCTACCGGGCGACCTAATGTCCTAGCGGCATCTAGAGCTGCATTCACCTTCACAACCATGCCGTCAGTAATGATGCCCTGCACAATAAGTTGTTCCGCCTTCTCAGCATTAATGTCAGGGATCTTCTGCCCTTTACCATCTAAAATACCGCTAACATCAGAGAGTAATACCAAATCAGCACCTAACGTTTGAGCTATCGCCGTTGCTGCCTGATCGGCATTCACATTCATCAATTCCCCTTTATCAGTTACACCAATGGAACTAATAATGGGTATATAACCTGCATCCAGCAGCGTTTTCAGCAACTTAGCATCGCCCGGCATCGCTTTCCCCACATGCCCCAACTCTTCATTCAGTTGGGAAACCCTGACCACATTACCATCTCCTAAATATAATCCAACTGATGCAAGTTGATATTTAGTCGCCCACGACAACAAGGTCTTATTGGCTATACCCGCTAACGCTCCCGTAATCATCCCAATTTGATCAGCGGGTGTTACCCGCAATCCTTGTTTCTTCTCTATCGGTAGCTGCAACTTCTGCATCAACTCATCCACCAGACAGCCACCACCATGAACAATAACCAACTGGCGTTCATGCGTTTGTCGATATTCCTGCAATGCAGTAAACACGCGTTCCAATGCTTCTTCATTGTCCAGTAACACGCCACCTAATTTTATGACTAAAGGTTCCATTTGCTTTACTCCTTCATGTCAATCATTAAAGTAATGCCTGAGTTTCTTCAAACCCAAAACGTATATTCATACACTGAACTGCCTGAGCCGCCGCACCTTTCAAAAGATTATCCTCAGTACCCACAACAATCAGGTGATCATCCTGTACAACGAAACCGATATCACAGAACGGTAACCCAACAACGGATTTCAGTGCCGGTACCCCTTTGTTGTAGAGCCGCACCAATGGCTTATCCTTGTATGCTTGCTGATAAGCTTCATTTATCTGTTCTGCGGTAACACCTGACTTCAATTTACAGGTAATTGTGGCAAGAATACCTCGCACGAAATTGCCAAGATGCGGAGTAAAAATCACCTTAGTTCCCAGATGTTCCTCAATCTCCGGTTGATGACGGTGAGTAAATATTCCATAAGGTTGCAAACTGATTTCGCAAAAGCTGTTAGTCATACTGGCTTTCCGACCCGCGCCGCTCACGCCACTGGTAGCATTAATCACTGGCCGATGGCCAGTATCTAGCAAACTATTTTCCAACAGTGGCTTCAAAGAGAGTTGAGAAACTGTTGGGTAACACCCCGGTACAGCAACCAATTGAGCCTGTTTGATTTTTTCAGCCTGCCATTCGGCAAGTCCATATACTGCTTGTGCTAACCATTCAGTATGCTTATGTTTAAATCCGTAGTATTGTTGATAAATCTGAGCATTTTGTACGCGATAAGCACCGGAGAGATCGAACACAATGCAACCTGCCGCCAGAAATAACGGCGCAATGTCATGACTGACTTCATGGGCGGTGGCAAGGAAAACCACATCAATCCCTTTAGCAACATTAATAATATCAGTCAGCGGTTGCAGCGGCAGATCAACAATGCCTTTATACTGTGGATGTAAATCTGAGAAACATTTATCTGCATCAACGCTCTGAGCAGAAACCATTAGTCCAACCAGATTTATATGCAGGTGGCGATGCAGATATGCTGCCAGTTCTGCTCCGGTGTAACCACTTGCACCAACAACCAGCGTATTCAACATAGGATATCTTTACCTTGTGCTCAATATGTAAACGGGATAATGTATTTTTATTCAAAAAAAATGCATGAATATTGATACTATCATGAATAAAGGCTGTCAACAGTGAATATAAAATTACCTCCATTTATTGAGTTATTTCGGCAACTAATCGCGACTCCTTCTATCAGTGCCACCGATGTCAGTATTGACCAGAGCAATGAATCTCTCATCAACCTACTGGCAAGTTGGTTAAAGGAAATTGGTTTCGAGATTGAGATACAACCCGTCCCCGAGGCCCCCGGAAAATACAATCTGCTGGCGACGCTGGGGAGCGGCCCAGGTGGATTACTCCTATGTGGACACACTGATACTGTCCCCTTTGATGAAGGACTCTGGGCTAAAGATCCCTTCACCCTGACAGAACGAGATAACAAACTGTATGGTTTAGGTACAGCAGATATGAAAGGCTTTTTCGCCTTTATTATTGATGCATTGCGAGACATTGATGTCAGTAAAATAACCCGTCCGCTGTACATTCTGGCAACCGCAGATGAAGAGACAACAATGGCGGGAGCCCGCTATTTTGCCGCAAGTACCACTATTCGACCGGATTTCGCTATTATTGGTGAACCGACCTCATTGCATCCTATCTGCGCACATAAAGGACATTTATCGAACGCTATCCGCATTGTTGGTCAATCCGGGCATTCCAGTGATCCAGACCGTGGTATAAACGCCATTGATTTGATGCACGAATCTATTGGGCGCTTGATTGAACTACGCAATACGCTAAAAGAGCGCTATAACAACCCGGCATTTGCCATTCCATATCCAACCATGAATTTCGGCTATATTCACGGAGGTGATGCAGTAAACCGTATTTGTGCCCATTGTGAATTGCATATGGATATTCGCCCATTACCGGGACTAACGTTACAGGATCTGAACGGACTGTTAAATGAAGCCCTAGAACCAGTGAAGCAACGTTGGCCTGGCCGTCTGACTATCAACGAATTGCATCCCCCTATTCCCGGTTATGCATGCCCAACCGATCACAAGATGATTGATGTGATAGAGAAACTGCTAGGCCGCAAGGCTGAAACGGTCAACTACTGTACCGAAGCGCCATTCATTCAGGAATTATGCCCAACGTTAGTCCTTGGCCCAGGCTCTATTGAACAGGCGCATCAACCAGATGAATTTATTGATATGTCGTTTATTGAACCTACCAGAAAGATAATTTCTCAGTTAATAGATCATTTTTGCCTAAGCAATAATTAATCGCTTTACTCGTCCCCCAAAAACCAGGGGGACTCAAGCATCATCAAGCAACAAAAACACCTTCCCCAAGCCTCCTGCGCATTAAGTAATACTTATGGAACATGACCCGCCATTAAATTTTAGAAATTTCGCCCAAACTGATGATTTTCTGATATGAATATGAAGGCTTAGGGTGAATGAAACACTGTGGCGATACAAAAAACAACTTTACGCCACTTAAATGAAATTTTTCTACAGAAACAGAATCAACATTCTGCCAGCAATAAAGGCCAAGAGTCATATGAACCAACAATATTCCGCAATGCGTAGTAATGTCAGCATGCTAGGTAAGCTGCTCGGAGACACAATCAAAGAGGCATTAGGAGAAGATATTCTCGATAAAGTCGAGACTATTCGCAAATTATCCAAATCATCCCGCGCAGGCAACGAAATAGATCGCCAGCAACTATTATCTACCTTGCAAAACCTATCTAATGATGAACTATTACCAGTTGCCCGCGCTTTCAACCAATTTCTCAACCTAACAAACGTTGCAGAACAGTATCACAGCATCTCCCCACATGGTGAAGCTGCCAGTAATCCAGTTGCGTTAGCGAAATTATTCACCCAGTTAAAAGAAAAAAATTTCAATAACGACGATCTGAAAAAAGCGGTCAATGAGCTGTCTATTGAACTGGTCCTCACCGCTCACCCTACTGAAATCGCGCGTCGTACATTAATTCACAAGCTGGTGGCAGTTAACACTTGCCTATCGCAGCTCGATCACGATGATCTGGCAGATTATGAGCGTAACAACATTATGCGTCGTCTGCGTCAGTTAGTTGCCCAGTCATGGCATACCGATGAAATCCGTAAAATTCGCCCAACTCCAATTGATGAAGCTAAGTGGGGCTTCGCTATGGTGGAAAACAGCTTGTGGGAGGGTGTACCGGCATTTCTACGCGAATTTAATGAACAACTGGAAGAGTCAATCGATTACAGCCTGCCGGTTGAAGCGGTACCCATCCGCTTTACTTCTTGGATGGGCGGCGACCGCGACGGTAATCCAAATGTAACGGCTGAAGTGACTCGTCATGTGCTACTGCTTAGTCGCTGGAAAGCAGCCGATCTCTTCCTGAAAGATATTCAGGTTCTGGTTTCTGAACTATCCATGTCTGAATGTACACCCGAAGTTCATAAGCTAGCAGGTGGTGATGAAGTTCTGGAACCTTACCGAGAAATTGCTAAAAAATTACGGACACAACTCAGCAATACATTGACCCATTTGGAGAAACAACTGAAAGGGGAGCAAGTTCTGCCACCAACTGATCTGCTGGTGGACAACGAACAGCTCTGGCAACCACTTTACGCCTGTTATCAGTCACTAAAAACCTGCGGGATGGAAATCATCGCCAATGGTCAGCTATTAGATATCTTGCGCCGTATCCGCTGTTTTGGCCTGTCGCTGGTACGCATTGATGTGCGCCAAGAAAGTACCCGCCATACAACCGCCATTTCTGAATTAACGCAATATCTGGAATTAGGTAACTACGCCAGTTGGTCAGAAGAAGAGAAGCAGGCTTTCCTACTGCATGAACTTAATTCCAAACGTCCACTGATCCCACATAACTGGCACCCAAGCGCTGAAACGCAAGAAGTTTTCGCAACCTGTAAAGTCATTGCAGAGTCGCCACAAGACGCTATTGCCGCTTACGTTATCTCAATGGCTAAAGTACCTTCTGATGTATTAGCGGTTCACTTGCTACTGAAAGAAGCTGATTGTCCGTTCACCTTACCCGTTGCACCGCTATTCGAAACCCTTGATGACCTGAATAATGCCGAAAATGTCATTCAGCAATTGATAGATATTAAATGGTATCGCACACTGATTCAGGATAAGCAGATGGTGATGATTGGTTATTCTGATTCGGCGAAAGATGCCGGAGTGATGGCTGCGGGATGGGCGCAATACCGAGCACAGGATGCCTTGATTAAAGTTTGTGAAAAAGAAGGCGTTACGCTGACTTTGTTCCACGGTCGCGGAGGTACCATCGGTCGAGGTGGCGCACCAGCACATGCAGCACTGCTTTCCCAACCACCGGGAAGCTTAAAAGGTGGCCTACGTGTAACTGAACAGGGTGAAATGATCCGCTTCAAATTCGGTCTGCCACAGGTCACTATCAGTAGCTTAGCCTTATATGCCAGTGCAATTCTGGAAGCAAACCTACTACCACCACCGGAGCCTGACCTGGAATGGCATCAGGTGATGGATACCCTATCCGATGTTTCCTGCAAGATGTATCGTGATTATGTACGTGAACAGCCCGATTTTGTACCTTATTTCCGCGCAGCAACACCAGAACAGGAATTAGCTAAATTGCCTTTAGGTTCTCGTCCAGCCAAACGTCATCCGGCGGGTGGCGTGGAAAGTTTACGCGCTATCCCGTGGATTTTCGCCTGGACTCAGAATCGCCTAATGTTGCCAGCTTGGTTAGGTGCAGGTGCTGCGCTACAAAAAGTTGTCAATGATGGGAAACAGGATGTACTAGCAGAAATGTGTCGTGATTGGCCTTTCTTTACCACTCGCATTGGTATGCTGGAAATGGTCTTCGCTAAAGCCGACTTGTGGCTAGCGGAATATTATGATCATCGTCTGGTAGATAAGAACTTATGGCCGTTAGGCCAGAAACTGCGCGAACAACTTTCCGCAGATATTAAGACGGTATTAACCATTTCTAAAGATGAACACCTGATGGCAGATCTACCGTGGATTGCAGAATCAATCGCCCTACGTAATGTTTACACTGATCCATTAAACGTCTTACAGGCAGAACTATTACTGCGTTCCCGTCAACAGCAACATCCCGATCCTCAGGTTGAACAAGCGTTGATGGTAACCATTGCCGGTATCGCAGCAGGAATGCGAAATACAGGTTAGTCACTGTCAATAGGAGGCAATCTTCGTGCGATTGTAGTGACATCATTGAGCACAGTACTGAAATCTTTCCCAAACAAACTAGTACAAAATGTGCTCAATAGACAACAAAAAAGAGGTTATTTCTCACCAAGTGAAGCGTAATTGAAGAAAGATTCCTTATAATTTATCCACCTTTGTTCCGCAGTGAGATAAGCAAGCAAACAATCACTCCCGCAAAAATCTCGATCATTACATAAATAAAATTTAATAATGTGATTTTCGCTCACTTCCCTAAAATTGGATTTTTCCATTTCTAAGAGAATTCAATAATGAAGAAAAATAAACTTGCTATGCTGTTATCTCTTGCTTCCTTGTTTGGCGTTAATGCCTATGCCCAAACAGAACAACCGAAGGAGGTCTCTACTGCTCAAAACGCCCTGGCAGCGCAATCCCAGCTACTGCCTAACCCTGAGAGCCCCATCCGAGCTGAAGAGAAGGAGCTCAACACTAAGTCTGAGGTAGCTTACGTTGCCGCACCTCCGCTAACCAATATGTGGGTCTATGCCGTTGGCTCGACGAATTGCGGATGGGAATACACTTCCAACTTGCCGGTGACAAACTGCAATCATGGAGGATATCAGCTCCGCGCCGCCGTTCTGGAAATTGGCTATGGGTATAATTCCTTTGCTTGGATGAACGGCGGTACACTGCCATACTCGCTGTACTCTTCTACACCAGTGTGCATTACAAACGGGCAATACAATTGGCCATGTGCTGCGGGCCAAATTGTGGTTGGCTTCCTTAAGGAATACAGTCTTGATGGCTACCAGAATGGTATCTTCAGTTACCAGAACACTTCTGCTAATTGGCCTCGAAATACCATGTCAACGCAGATCAGTATTCTTTGACCTGCTGAAACCCATTTAAGAGTCTGTAAGGGGCGGGAAACCGCCCCTATTTATTTTTACGCACAGGTATCGATGCCGATGGTTTAGCCTTGTAATTAGGCAATTATATAAAATTAATTTAAAAGTTTACCTCGGTGAATTTCTCACAAATTATTTCCGTTAGGCTTCCCCTGTAGGAACTCCTGTACCCAGTAATAAAGTCATTAATCCACAATCCACGAATGGTATAACGAATGCGCAAAATAATATCGCTCGTGGCTTGCAATAAATAATACACTTAATTAATTCCTTAAAGCTTCTGGAAGGTTTTTCACCTAAACTTTGTGCCACGAACTCCCTTGGATACTGAACGGTGTCCGCTCTTGGCTTTCAGCGACGGAAGCCGTGGCTGTAAGGTCCCTGGCTTGCTGTAACATCCGTTCGACTAAACTAACCAACAACTCAACATCTAGCCTTTCTAACCATTCTCGGCTCCAGAGCAAGGTCTCACCCTCATCGATACGGCTAAGTTGTAGCGTCGGCCAATCGGCTAGTGTAGCCAAAGAGCGGGGTTCAACATCACCTAGCGGAATAAACAAAGTTACCAACTCATCGCGTTGGCGGATATGCAGGCTAAAAGGGCCGAGAGATAGATCGAGTCCTTCCAAGTGCAGAGATTCTTCGGCCTGCCCAAGGCGTCGGCACAGTTCTGATAATAAGGAATTGAACATGGTTACTCTTTATGGTTGTCAAACACAGATTCAGTCGGCGGCCACAAGTTAGCGATCGGAGGATTACTTGGCGTACCTTGCAATCTACCACCTATGGTAGCAGCCCAAGGATCGATGACATATGCCTGAGAACCCCAAGTTTCGGGTTTGTTAAGCTCACTATTGGAATCGCGCCCGACCACCACGAAGCAGTGGGTCTGGGTATGCCCCTTGACGCCACGATGAGCGACTACCTCAATACGTTGCTGGTCACCTTGATTGTGCTTCATCAGTTCGGCTGCCGCAGAATAAGCCAAAGTGGTGCAGCAACCCGCTTGGGCTTGGGCGACACGGGCGGCGATAGATTGTAGTTGGTTGAGACTAACGTTACCTTGTCTAGCAGCGATAGCCGCCATGTTGGACATCATGTTGGCTTGGTTGTTACCCCTCAAACGATCCGGGTTGTCATTGAATGACTTCAATCTCTCCATGATTTGTTGATAATGAGGATTCTGCTTGCTGACGAAAGTGCCGGCATCAGTGCATGCGTAAGTTCCCATCTTCTGTAAAGCTGGCATAGCCTGCTGCAACATAGCTTGGGGACCGGTTGCCATTACCTTTGGCTGGAGAGTGCGCACCACGGCGCCCTGTTCTGTCAGAGCTTGTTTAAGCTCGGCAAGGCAGGTGCTACGGGCCGCTACCTCTTTAGGATGGTGGTTCTCCCAGTGCCGGATGGCATCTTGCACCCGTTGAGCCTGTGCGCTGTTGGGAGTACTCTGCAATTGGCGCAATTCGGCGATCAAATGCTTGAGATCTGAGCTCTGGAAATGCAGCGGGCCACGTCGGACAGACTGTTCAAACAAGCGGTTACCCTGTTCGAGTAGGGAAGAAGATACGGTGTGCTGAGGAGCTTGCGTTTGGCTAAGTGGCACATGACCGCTGATGGATGAAATTGGCATAACCTTTTCCAACATAAATTGAATTAATTAAGGGCATCTTAGTATTTTTCCTGTCCTGCTTATGTAAAAAAGTGACCCGATTTTTATCTGTTTTAGATGTCAGAGGAGAAGGATTATCCGGGGATAGGTGTCTAGGATTATTGAACCACAACAGTTCATATTGGACGAAGGCTTATGGCGGACCTTACTTATTAAACCGAGATAATCTAACAATGACAATGTAGTGTGGGGATACAAACTCAATATTAAAACTTGTTTACTCAATTTTTATGCAGCAAAATACCGTATACGTTAATTTACCGTACTTAAAGAGGAATAGTAATGACTGCTATCACTCGATTTGATTTAAAGATGGACACAGATGAAAGGGAAGTTATTTCTCGCGCCGCGGCTTTAATGGGCACAACAATGGCTGCATTCGTGCGCACAGCAGCTAAAGAGAAAGCACGTGAGCTATTAGATAGAGATTCTCGCATAACAATGACAGTCCAGGATTTTCAAGCATTCACAACCGCTTTGAATGACGCTTTTACCCCCAATACCGCTTTACAAAACGCAATAAATGCTGCGCGCAAGGTGAAACGTGTTTGAAGAGAATTTCTTGATCCAAACTACTAAGAACGTACCCAATACAAACTATATTGCCAGAAAAAATAAAAATCCATATCTGCATTGAGTCGATATCCATATAGCTATTTAACACGAAATGGACAAGAATATTTTACAATATATGTGTAGAATATAGGGCGTATACAGTGTTAACTATATACTTTAAAAGGCGTATGAACGGGATAGCGGAAGCTAGGCGTCTCATCCAACCAATGGTTACCAGCCCAAGAGCGGTTATAAAGAGTTCCCAGTTAATTTTCTTAGTTATAAAGTAAAAAACCTCTCATTATTGTGAGGTTTTTTACTTTATAAGTTTTCTAACCTGAATATTGTGGGCAATAACAAAGAAATTTATTTTTTTCTTCTGTGGCTGAATCGTACCGTGATCACTATCTCTGACGTAGGCAATTTCTACAAATAATCGCAATTTCCCTCGGCTTTCTCGTGACACTTTGAAATAGATTTCATAGTCTACAATTTCTCCATTGTCATTAGTGAATTCAATAGTAAAAAAATTCTCTTTCCCTGTCTTGTAACAAGTTCTTGAGTTTATCGTTTTTACTATATCTGGAAGGCAGAAAGACATAACGTATCGTTTAAAACAAAAAACACGTGTTTCTCGAAAATCTGAGTAATAGAGATCTCTGGGATAATTAGAAAGGGTTTCACCTTTGCGCTTATTAGGCTTCAGGGTAAAACAGTGTAGACCAAATTCAACAATGAATTTATAGCTCTTCTCCGGCTTAATACCCTCTTTTTCTTGAATGTAAGTGAATTCGAATTCATCAAGATGATTAAGTCTATATTCTTGACCATTAAAAGTAAAACCACCCCAGCTTTTAATAATTCCCTCCCTGAATTATGACATAAAAGTAATAATAATCATATATTATTCTGGAATTGAAAAAACGTCTCCAGAAAAATAGATATAAAGATTTTCACGCCAAATCGCCTTACAACTCTCCTCACATTTATACAATAATTAATAGTTATTCCACATTTAAATACTCTCAATTACTCATTAAATTAATCAAACTAAGTAATTTAAACAATATCATATAAATAAGCATAATTATCTCTACCCAATGGATATTATACAAAATAGTTATTTTCCGCAATACTCTTCATAAACAACCTTTAATTTATAATCAGGCACAAGACAAGAATACATGTACGTAAAATCTAAAACTTCTTTTTAGTTTAATCATTAATAATGATCATTTCAGGTACGATATCGAAATTATCAATTTATACCAAACCTTAAGCTAAGGTCCTAAAAGACCCATTCCAGGCCAATCAGAATCATCACAAGAGATCTCACCTTTTTACATTACACGCCTTTAAGCAAATAAGTAAACAGAAAACAGAAAACAGAAAACAGAAAACAGAAAACAGAAAACAGAAAACAGAAAACAGAAAACAGAAAACAGAAAACAGAAAACAGAAAAATTAAACTTCAATAATATAAAAACCTCAAGTTAATTTAAAAGATTATCTTCTATAAATATCTCATAAATTGCTTCTATCAGGCTCTCCCAAAAGAGAGCCTATATTATTTAATAACGAAATTAATTAACGTATGGTATAACGAATATGCAAAATAATATCACTCATAGTTTGCAATATTGCTTTCTGCTTGTCGGTAGCATTCGGGAATTGAAGATCCAGTGTACCCTGATCATCAAGAGCAATACCTTCAAATGGCAGGTATTTGCCGTCATTGAAATCCAACTGGAACTGACCACTATCATTGGTACCATGAGACACAGCCAACGCTGAACAGCCTTTCGGCAACTGAGTACTGCCACCATAGCTGAGCATAGCCTGAATATCCTGATAAGGCCCAACCAATGCAGGTAGCGAAACACTGATTTGCTTAATACGACGAACCTTGTTGCTACCAACGATGCTGTCTGGATAATCCGTTCCCAGTTTCAAGTCGGATAATTTGACCGAAGCTGACAGAATAGCATTAGCCAATGACAACCCATTTTCTTCAGTTCCTGCTGTTCCCTCCCCCTTATCCAATAATGCAGGTATTTGTTCCGCTAAATTAAAACGATCATTACTTTCCAGTGAATCATAAACCACTGCCAATGAAACAGTGCGTTCTACTTCCAAAGCGCGAGATTCCCATTTCAGATACGCCTCTTCCATCTGTGCCAGATTTTGGATCAAAGCTTCTCCACACAATAAACCGGCGTAAGTTCCTTGCCATGCACCCGGTTTGACAAAGCTAATGGAATTATCATTAGCTTCCCATTGATAGGATTGCTCTGCCATCAGGCAACGTGATACGGCCAAGTCATAGAACTGGAAATAAATACCTGATAAACGCCCTCGTAACCAACTATATAACGCTTGGTTACTGAATTTGCTTCTTAAGAAAGTAAGTTGTGCCTGCGCCTGAGCTTGTTGGGTTTTCAGGTACTCTTTCTGCATTTCAGCGGCTTCACGGCGAATAGACAGTGACTCCAGTTGCGCGTTTAACTGATTAATCTCCGCTTGTGCGTTGTCACGCTGAATTTTCCATTCTTGACGGCGACGGCGATATATTTCCGACTGAGCCACTTTCTCCGCATCAACCATCTTGGCAGAAGCGCTCAACTCAATACCGTCAGCGATAGCATAGGCAATAGCGCCATAATGCATGCCGCCATCAGCCAGGCCGAAGATATTTGGCGCCATATCAACACCCGCGCCAGCCATACGGGAAATCTGCGCTCCCTGAGATTCAATAGCAGATTCTGAGCGTAACGCCAGCGCTCGCTGCTCACCTGCGTTGATGTTCTCCTCATACAGTTGGCTATAGCTGTCAAACCGTTGTTGTACTCCAGCTAAAGAGACTTGCAAGGCGGTTTTTTCCGAATCCAGCTCTGCCAATTGGTTATCCTGCATACGAATGCTGGTCAGTATTAACTCACTGGCTTGGGTTTGCAGTAGTTGGCTCATAGCTTCCGCATCCTGACGCTCACTGTATCCCAATAGTGAACTACCAAACTGCATAAGCTGGTTAACCAAGCCCCGTGCCCCTTCTAGCATTTGTGGGAAACGGTGAATCGTTAGCGGCGCTTTCGGTAAGTCAGCCCCCCCTTGAGAAGCAGAAACCGCTGCGCTCAGTAAAGCTTTTGGATCAGCCGGTTTAGCATACAGCGGCAAGGAGAGCGGCTGGCCGTCAATCGACAGATTATGACGTAAATTAAACATGCGCTGCGCCAGTATCCGCCAGTAACCTTTGAGCTTGCTATTTTCCTGCGGCAGGAACAAAGCAGTCAGGGAATTGGCTGTTCCCAGCAACGGGGTTTTTACCGTGCTATTGAGACGCAACTGGGTAAGTACTTGCTGACGAACCTGCTGTGTGGTTTTTGAAGCAGCATTGCCCAAGGTTGGATTAACCCAAGTCGTACTCAACATCACTTGTGGCTCATCACCCAACAGGTTAAGCGCCTGTGTATACCACATCTTAGCCTCAGCCAACGTATCACGTTCTAACTGGCGGTAAGCCGCATCACCACGGGCCATTAGCAGATCCAACGTCGCCATAAAGGTAGCCACCTTGTAGTGCATCGGATCATCTTGGGCTACAGCATCTGGATCGGTGGAGTCCAGTTGTTGTGCATTCCAACTGGTGTCTTCTTCCAGCGGTCGCACGTTCCAATGGTAGATAGCAATTTTACCATCAACGATATAACCGGACGGGCTCCAGACATAACGGAACCAGTGGTTCGCCGCATCAAAATTCTGTTCCTGCAACAAACGATGAGCCATCATCATCGGCGTGTAATAGAACAGTTCCCAGAAGTAGAGAGCATTGGCGCCAGAGAAATCCATCGATTCACTGTCGTTCTTTAATGCCTGTGCGGAAGAGAGGCCACTAAAAGTTTTATGATCGTCGCTAAGAAACCAACCGTGCGGATCTTTCTCATCAGTACGATCAAATAAGATCTTATCAGTCGTTCCCTTTTGGTATTTTGCACATACCCATAAGTGGTTCTTATTTCCAGTCGCCTCTATAAAATAGGGGAGAAAAACTTTCACAACAGTTTGGCTGGTTTCACTCAATTCCCCCTGATAAATAACAAAATTATCTCCATCTTTAAATATATCAGTATATTCAATCGCAAAGCTTTTATTAGTGCCATGAATAGACTCATCATATTTATCCAGAACAAGTTGTACATACGTACCCGCTCCTAATTGAGGTTCCTGAATATTCTGAGTTTCCATACTGAGCACTGCATCAATGCCACGATTAGCACGGCTAACCAACTGTTGAGCGAATAACGTATTCAAACGGGTACGATATGCACCAATTTGCATATATTGAACACCGTTATTTTCGCTATATAACGCAATCACGTTCTCAGTACCGAGAACTTTTTTAGTTACCGGGATAATAAAAGTTTCTGAACCCAAGAATCGGCCATCTTGTGCCGTAGCAGTGAAATCAATCTCAATATGAGCCTGATTGTCGATGAAATTTAAATTCTTACAATCTATGGTGAGGTTATTGAACTGATAAATCATCTCCTCAAAACTGGGTGCCGGCTGCTGAGGAACATAAGTGCTATTATCAGCAGTAAAGATTTGATCGTCACCACCCGCTTTTACGGTGATTTTTACTTTATCACTATCAATGCCCGTATTGATATTAATCGGGTTGGATATTTTATAACTCGACCAATATCCACCAGAAGAGATACTAATTACATCAATCTCCTGGAGATTAAGGTAAAAATCTTTGTTACTGGTTCCAGCATCTATACATTGAGTTCCACCATTATAATCCGCTGTTTTATTGTCATCTTTCGAAGAAAAATACCACTGCTTATCTTCGGAGGAAGGGTTTTCATTATATATACAAATACTATCATCTGAGTTCTCGTCTTTTCCGAATTTAAACAATGGCACCAGATTAAAACGGTTTGCATCATCAAATGATGAATCATAAATTATAAATTTATCACCTAATGCAGCGTATTTTTTCATAAGGTTACATTGTATACGGCGAACAGTTGTTCCATCCCCATTATGAATAATGCTTAGAGCCATATTGATGGATAATTTTAAATCTTCCGCGGCAGACTGAAAGGTAATACTAGGAACACTGCCCCCATAAAGCATAGTTAAACTGTAATCACCCCAAGAGTAACCACTGTTACTTGTCACAGAGGAAGGAATTTCATAATCCTCCGCATAGCGGTTATTAACTCTCCTAGTTATGATTTTCTTATTGCTATGGTCCGGATCTGCCGTTGTAGTATCAAATTGGGGATAACTGTTATTCCAATAGTTAGTTGCTTGTACATCTGTCATATTGTCTGATGACATATCAGCGAAAATATATAACCCAGTAACCGGCGCCTTATTATCAGTATAGGAGCTATAACTACTCTGCATCGAATAGAACATAACCAACAGAGTGTCTTCTCCCTGATAACCAGAACAATACAGCCCAGGAGATTCAATCGTGTCAAAATTCAATGTGTCATTATGTACCCTCTCAGTCACATCAAAGGTAAATGGTGTATTCCAACTACCATCGTAACGAATATGAGCCAGTTTTAAGTTATATTGATAAATCGTGTCTTTACCATCATCACTTTTCTTTGATTGCTGCTCCAGCCATAGCAGATATAAGCGGGACATATAAACAACCGGACGGATGATATTTTTCCAAGGATTGACAGCACAGGTAATTTTATTCCATTCACCCCAAGCATTAGCAGCAAACTTGCCATTTTCACATTTGCTGTGATCGACACTACGCCAGTAATACGTACCCGGAGCCGCTTGGTCGATACCGATAAAATAAGTTAATCCTTGATCCACATTCACATTATCGTGGTAAGCACTAATTACTTTCAGATTTGCTACCTGCTCAAAACTGGTCAAATAAGTTTTGAAAGCATCTTCCACCGTATCCGTATTTAGCTGGCTCTGGTTGATGGATTGCAACAGCGTATCCATCATTTTGGTTTGCCCAATGCGCTGAGTGGGATCAACATAGTTTTCTGGATAATAGACCAGTTCAGAGACACCAGCCCAAGTGCTGTAACGTTTATTGTAGCGCTCCCAGTCAGTGAAGAACTGACTAGTACTAACATCCGATGCAAGCTGACCTTCATCCCGATTTAAAGCCCGGTTAACGTACAGTTGAATACCGGCGATAGCTTCTGCAATACGCGAAGTGATCACATCGGCAGAAACCTGATTATCAATCAGCAAATAGGTATATAAACCGTTACGATCACGTACTCCAGCTGCACTATCTACAACAGCATTAATATAATAGTTACATAGTGCCCTACTGAACGTCTCATCCAGTTTTTTCTGTGCTTGATTAGCATGATCAGCCATCAGCGCAGCCGCCGCAGCTTGCCAGGCAGCATAGTTATGATCTATCCCATATTTCAGGGCCATCATCCCTGCCAGATCCAACGGCGAAACCGCCAAGGTCGAAGACATCTGTAACCATTGCAGAATAGCGTCAATCTGTGTCCAACTGGTCAGTTTTGTTAGACCCTGCTCCACCTGATTAGCTGCCATTTCCAGGAGAGACTCCTCCTTATTCATGGCTTGCGCTACATCGGCGACCGTCAAGGTTCCGTCTTTCAACGCCGCCAATATCAAGGAAGCATGTTGCCCCAAGCCATTCACCCAGGTATGAAAGCCTTCCAAGGCCATCAGGGTTAACAGACCATGATCCAATACGTTTTTGCCTGTCACTAGCAAAGAAGATTGAGTCACGATCAGTGACAGTTCCGTTTCACTTAACCCAATACGACGATAGATCAGACTCAATTGTGCCAACACCTGAGCAAAGGTAATCACTTTCGAGCTGGTTGGTGCTGTTTGCACTTCTTTCCAAAACCCATCAACAGTTATTTGTGCCGGTTGAATCTGGTCTATCCACAACAGCAGGTCATAGGCAACGTCTTGAGAAGTCAAATGCAAAGCTGAAGTGAAGCAAGGCGCCATTGCTCTTTTTAGATCTTCCCCAGTCAAACTCTCTTTGCCATGCAGAGTTGAGGACAATGTAGCCGTCAGATTGCTAATTTCTGGCGTTAAAGTAGTGCTATAAGTGGCCGTGGTCATCAGAAACAGGTCAGTAACTGTCCATTTTTGGGCCTGTAACCATTGCGTGATCCACGACAATGTTTCTACTATTTTGGCCAAGTTATCGTCGGTAATCTGATAAATGTTGGTGTCGCCATAGCCACAAATCACCAACAGAATGTTCAATTCAGCAATAGTCAGGTTATGAACCTGCGCCAACAAGCTAACCAAATACAGATCAGACAAATTCTCTAAGTTATTTTTGATAACACCGTCTTCTTTACGATCAGTGATCAATAACATCTGATACAACTCACTGGCGTTAACCTGAAACGCGCGTTTTAAAACAGCCTTGCGTTGATCATCACCGGTACTGTCTGGTTTAAGGTTCAGATCAGGATTAGGAAGATGTTTGGAGTTGTCCTCACTGATTTCATAGCGAATACCATTGAGCGGAGGATTATTAAATAGTTGCTCAAACTGGCTAAGCTGATTGCCGACAGCTTGCTGAGAGATATTAATATTAGCCAAAATAGCGGCTGTCTCTTCACTGATTCCATAACGATCAATATAGAATTTTACCCGATAAACCTTGTTTAATACCTCAACCGTGATGGATTTGGTGTTATTAACACTATCAACAATACGCTCCAGCGTAGCAAAAGAGAGGCTGGTAGCTTTGAGCAATCGAATAGCCTTATTCATCTTAAGCAGGAAAGCTTTCGGGGAGTATTGGTCAATTTTAAAATTAGCGGCGGCAAAGTTATAACTGCCGCCATGCCATCTTTGCAATCCTATACTGAGTATATTGCCAGAGTCACTACGATTGATTATCGTTTGTGATTCATACTCCTGATTTATGACCATATCAGGATAGGGATTATGGGCAATCTCAGTCCAATCAGCGGAGCCATCTTTATATTGCAGATAAAAATCATCCAAACCAAAACTATTGCTTAGATTGTATTTAATCAGATAATTGTCACCCCCCTGTGGATACAGCTCAATATAATTCGTCTGACTGGTATAATTATCCGATGGTGTGCGGGTAACACGAACTACTTCCATCTTACCCGCACCATCGACCAACGGAATAACCAGAATATCACTGCTATATCCAACATGTGATAATGAAGTCGTCACGTAGGCAATATCTTCCGGTGAGACGCCATAATACCGGGCCAGATAACTTGGGGACATTAACTGAGCGGTGGTAATATCGCCAAAGTTTGCTTTATAAAGCGCATCAAGTTTAGTTTCATCACTCTCCGGAATTTCCTCAATGAGTAGCTTATAAAGCTCTGGAGAAATATGGGAACTGATACCCAACAAAGTCACAGGATCGAGCTTGGCAGCAACAATGGGGGCCTGTGATAAATAACGAAATCCCGGATCACGTTCATGAACGATTTCACGAACAGTTTCATAAGCGTGATGATAAGGAGTCTCCCCGCTTAAGCGATAAGTTGACAACATATCCATCACTTCATCTTGTGATTCTCCTGTTTTTGTTTCGATCCCGGCAAGGCACAATTCATTAGAGAGAGCCAGCGTTGAAATTTCCTCATCCATATTTTTCTGGCTGAGCATTAAGCTTGCTAAATCCGGGCGACGTTTATCCAGATAATAAATTGAGCTGCTGTCATGCAAGTTTTTGGCTTCACGGTACAATTCCGTCAAATAAGCCGCCGGTGAGAACATCGATGCAACCGAGCCTGGCGCGGCATAGTTATCAGCACGATTACCAAACAGATCACTATAACCTTGTATAAAACCCAACATTTGCCGGATACCCAACCGAACAGCGTTTTTCAGCAGCGGATTGGCATAGGCAAAAATACGTTTTTCATGAAGTAGGTTTCTATCCTGTTCCGCTTGTGCAATTTCATAAATCCGTTTTGCTTCCCCCCAATTAACCATTTCCCGAGCTTTTTCCCGGAAAGTCTCAAAGGGATACAAAGCAATTTCCGCCGGACAAGTTAGTTGCAGTTTCTGACAAATAGTATCGATGGTACTTGATAATGAGTTTTGCATAATTGTCTCTCATTGATAATGTTATTGCAGCAGGCAAACAGAGACCAACTGCAAATGTGCAGTATTAACAGGTTAGGGATCAAAAACACGGACGAATATTATTGAAATAATATCGCCTGAAAACACCCATAGGGCTGATTCATCCTCTAATTTGGTTGGTATGAAATAGTGAATACGAAAAAATGCCACATAATGATATCAGGCATGGGAAATATATTTATCAGCCCAGAAGGGGAAGCCACAAACATATTTTTTTACGTTGGAGTGTTAAAAAATGATATGGTAATCGTTGATATTTACCAAGATGCGGGATTTTATACGAGATGATAAGTCTGACGACTATAATTAGTTAATTTTATTTCTAATAAAGAGAATGAGAAAGTGATAATCATGTGAAAGATATTATAAAGACGTTATAACCATAGTCGTTATTTACTATAGTTTATATTTAATAATTTAATTAATAACAAGATTTTATTAATTACCATTCTAATTCCTCCATTTATTCAACTTTATAAAATTAAATCTCAAAAATAGATTAACCCTAATTATCTAGATAGAAAATAAAAGCCTAAGCTCTGTAAAAATGCGATAGAAAAAAACACGCTCTTACCAAGGAATTTCCTTAGTAAGAGCCAACGATTAAGGACGAACACCCAAAGTATGACAAATTGCATAACTCAGTTCCGCGCGGTTCAAGGTATAAAAATGAAAATCCTTCACACCTTCGCGGCTTAAAATCTTCACCATATCCATTGCAATAGAAGCACCAACCAAATTAGCGCTTTCAGGATCATCATCCAACCCCTCAAACATTCTGGTCATCCAGCTTGGAATACGAACATTGGTCATGGTCGCAAAACGTTTCAGCTGACGGAAATTGGATACCGGCAGAATACCCGGCACGATTTCTACATCAATCCCGGCAGTAACACAGCGGTCACGAAAACGCAGGTAACTTTCCACATCAAAGAAGAATTGGGTAATAGCCCGGTTCGCACCCGCATCAATTTTTCGTTTCAAGCTAATCAGATCAGCCTGAGAACTTTTTGCTTCTGGATGAACCTCAGGGTAAGCAGCAACGGAAATATCAAAATCAGCTTCCTTCTTAAGTAATTCAACCAGATCAGCCCCATACATTTTGGGTTTTTCACCGTTTTCCGGTAAATCACCCCGTAAAGCCACAATATGGCGAATACCATTTTTCCAATAATCACGGGCAATTTCGCATAACTCATCACGGCTAGCATCAATACAGGTAAGGTGCGGAGCCGCTTCAAGGCCAGTTTTCTCTTTTATTCCCTTGATTATGCTATGGGTACGATCACGCTCGCCAGAGTTAGCACCATAAGTAACGGAAACAAATTTAGGCTTGAGGGTGCTCAGGCGATTAATGGATTTCCACAAGGTTTTTTCCATCTCGGCTGTACGTGGTGGAAAGAATTCAAATGAAACACGGATCTGCCCTTCCAGTTCAGCCAGATTCTGATTCAGCGCCTCTCGCTGATTTGCGTGAAAAAAACTCATACCCTGCACCTCGTTAACAAGCGGAATAATTTCCCATCTCAATAATTTGCCAGTTATTCTTGTTTACACTTCTAAACACCTATACGTTTAGACGTCTAAATAAGATGAAGGATCGGCATTTTTTAGTCAACAATAAAGTTGAGTTAAGTCAGTGAGGAATATTCACCCTGAATCGGAAAAAAATTCATCAAGGAATTTTTAACTTTGTTTATATCGGCTTGGCAGATCGATGCCTAAAGCAAAGATGAGGAAAGATGCCCTGTTCAGGACATCCACCCTATCGTTACCTCAAATATCAAGCGAAGGAAATCACATTTGATCAATCAATGAAGGTTATAAAACTTAAAGCCGTTGTGACAAACAGTTAAGATCCGACTGAATCGCTCCGGCAGTCACATCACGACCCGCCCCTGGCCCGCGGATCACCAACGGATTATCGCGATACCAACGGCTCTCAATCGCAAACACGTTGTCACACGGTAGCAAGGAAGCCAATGGGTGATCAGGACGCACCGCCTCAACACCCACTTTTGCCTTACCATTCGCATTAAAACGAGCGACATAACGTAACACCATGCCCATTTCCTGCGCCGCAGCTAATCGTTGCACCATTTGCTCATTGATCACACTGCTGTTATCAAAGAACTGTTCAATAGAACCTGATGCTGCTTCTTTCGGGACCAGTGACTCAACACGCACCTGCTCTGGCTCAATCTCATACCCTGCTTCACGGGCAAGGATAATCAATTTACGCATCACATCCTGACCAGACAGATCAATACGCGGATCAGGTTCTGTCAATCCCTGTTGCCACGCCTGTTCGACTAAATCACTAAATGGTACTGAACCATCAAATTGCAGAAACAGCCAAGATAATGTACCGGAGAAAATGCCGCTAATGGACAAAATGGTATCGCCACTCTCCCGTAAATCTCTCACTGTATGGTTGATCGGTAAACCCGCGCCAACTGTCGCATTGTAAAACCAATGACGACCTGTTTTAGCAAATGCGTCACGAATAAGGCGATAGTCGCTGCTACTGGAAGCACCCGCAATTTTATTGGCGCTGATAACATGGAAACCATAGCTGGCGAAATCTCTGTAACATCGAGCTAGTTCTTCACTAGCGGTCACATCCAAGATCACCAGATCGTCATAAGGGTGCGCTCGCATCCACAGAAATAATGCATCAACATCATATTCTGTCGCTTCATCATCAAAAAAAGCTAATGCTCGACTCGCATCAATCCCTTGATAGTCGAGTAAGCTCCGATGACTATCCACCACACCAGCCAGAATAAATTCAAAATCACTGCGAGCCGAAATATTTTTCTGCTCACGAGCGAATAACTCCAACCAACGGGAGCCAATATTTCCTTTACCAAACAAAATTAGACCAATCCGCTTTTCAGCACGGAACAAACTCTGATGCAGCCCCTGAATCACATGTTCAGTCTGATTGGTCCGCAGCACAGCGACAAGACTGATGCCATCTTCCGCATGCCAGATAAACTCTACCGGCTGATCTTTAAGTTGCTGATAAAAACGGTGGCAATGTAATGGGTTCTTGCATACACCAGCACCAACCAAAGCCACCAGCGCCAGACCTTCTCGTAGGGAAAATCTCCCCGGAAGCGCAGCATCTTCCAGCACACCCAGCGCACTATTCACCACTTCCGAAGTGTAACAGAGCTGAATCAAATTACAGTCTGGATGGATACCTGTTGCCAATGGACGAATTTGTTCCCGTTTTAATAACAGATCAATGTCTTTGTATATCTGTTTAAAATCATGATGAGCAGCCACGTGCAACTCAATCAGGCAAACATCATCATGGCTAGTAACAATTTTTGCGCCAGTTCCAGAAGCTAAAACTCTTTCAATACGCGTTGAGCCTTGTTCCGGCTGGTAGCTGCAACGTAATAGCAAATCAATATCACTGATGGAAACAGGCTGTAAGGTACGGGTATGCAGTACAGGCGCGGCAAGACGGGCAAGCTCGCTGGCTTCATCCAAACGCAATAGCGGCAACAAACAGGCATCTTTAACTTTTCTCGGATCAGCGCTGTACACACCAGCAACATCACTCCAGATGGTTACTCGTCTCGCCCCTGCCAAAGCCCCGACTTGAGTTGCAGAATAGTCACTGCCATTCCGCCCCAATAAAACCGTTTCTCCATCATGATTACTGGAGATAAAACCGGTCACGACCAGTCGCTTATTTAGATTTTGAGTTAACAACTGATTTAACAACGGCTGGGAAAGGGTAACGTCGATTTGTGGTTGAGCCGCTCGCTCTGCACGTAAAAACTGACGAGCATCCACCCAAGCGCTAGGAATACCCTGGTCTTCAAGCACGGCTGACATCAAACGTGCGGACCAGATCTCTCCGTGTCCCACCACTTCTGCGTAAGTCACATCACTAACCGGTTTATCCAGTAATGTGCTTAACTTTTCAAGATCGGCAATAAAACGCTTCACCAACTCTTCAGCAACAGTTTCAGGTAATAAACCTCTAATCAGATCCTGCTGATAACGGCGCAGAACCTGCTGTACCTGGTGGGCAGAAATACGGTCGTTCTGGCTAAGTTTAAGCCAATTAATTAACTGATTAGTCGTGCTGCCTGCTGCGGATACCACCATTAAATCACCGGGTTGGCTGTAATTAGCCATAATCTTGGCTACCCGTTGATAACATTTCACATCCGCGAGACTGCTTCCACCAAACTTATGTAATTGGCGGCCATTTTCCGCCGTTGCAACTGCCAGTGCACTCATGGTCACTCCTTTACTACTGCCTGAAATGCATTTTCTAAATCAGCGATTAAATCCTGACTATCTTCAATACCCACAGAAACACGCAATAGTGAATCCGTAATCCCCGCTTCCACCCTCGCATGTGCTGACATTCCAGCGTGAGTCATGGTAGCCGTATGGGAAATTAAGGTTTCCACCCCGCCCAATGATTCCGCCAAAGTAAATAACTTTAACTCAGACAGGAAACGACGTATCGCCTGTTCATTACCGTCTAACTCAAAGCTTATCATTGCGCCAAAACCAAATTGTTGTTTACAAGCAATTTCATGCCCTGGATGATCCTTCAAAGCTGGATAAAAAAGTTTTTTCACTAACGGTTGATGTTGAAGATAATCGACAATCTCCAATGCATTCTTTTGCTGTAACAAGACCCGTGGCGATAAAGTCCGCATGCCACGCAATAACAAGTAACTATCAAACGCAGCGCCGGTTACACCAATATTATTCGCCCACCAAGCGAGTTCCGTTGCAACCTCTTCATCCTTTGCAATAATAGCTCCAGCAATCACATCAGAATGTCCGTTAAGATATTTAGTACAGGAATGCACAACCAGATCTGCCCCCAACTCCAGAGGTTTCTGTAATACCGGGCTCAGGAACGTGTTATCAACAACAACTGTCGCACCTACCTCATGGGAAAGCTGGCATATATGGGCAATATCGACAATACGTAATAAAGGATTACTGGGCGTTTCAATCAAGACCAACTTTGGTTTTTTGGACAATACTTGCTTTAATGCCTGTTCATCACTCTGATCGACAAAAGCCACATCATAAGCACCACGTTGACTCAGGCTATCAAACAAGCGGTAGCTACCGCCATAACAGTCATGAGGAGCAACCAACAGATCGCCAGGCTTAAGGAAAACCGTGCATAACAGATGAATAGCTGACATTCCGCTGCTGGTCATGATAGCACCCGCTCCTCCCTCCAACTCAGCTAACGCCCGTTGCACCATATCGCGGCCTGGATTACTCCTGCGGGAATAATCATGCGTCCTTGGCTGATTAAAATCTGTAAAATTATATGTACTGGAAAGATAAATAGGTGGAACAACACAGCCATACTGCTCATCATTATTCAGCCCATTGCGAACTGCTATTGTTGCCGATTTGCGTGTCATATCAGCTACCACTGTCTGTCATAAATTGAATCAGAGAAGAATATCCGCTAGCACAATAGACGTCAATACATCTAGACATCTAAACCTCTTTACGGTTAGATTAAACGATAGGAAAATTATTCATCATAACTAATACTGCTTTGTTTGTTCTTTATTTATTAATAGCCATTAGTTTATCGCATATACTATAACTGTATAATTGATAAGGAAATCACGATAAAATGACAATATGTTACAACGAAAGCTGGTGTTGTTATCTGGCTTAATTTTATGATTTTACGACTATTTAAGGTACCCCATGGCTGAGTGGAACGGTGAATATGTCAGCCCTTATGCTGAACATGGCAAAAAAAGCGAACAGGTGAAAAAAATCACAGTTTCAATCCCTTTGAAAGTGTTGAGGATCCTCACTGACGAACGCACCCGTCGCCAGGTAAATAACCTGCGTCACGCAACTAACAGTGAATTGCTGTGTGAAGCATTCCTGCACGCATTTACTGGGCAACCGCTGCCCGATGATGCTGATTTACGCAAAGAGCGTAATGATGAAATCCCAGAGGCTGCCAAAAAGATCATGCGGGAATTAGGTATTGATCCCGATACCTGGGAATATTGATAGTAGCGCAAAAAACTCCTGTAGAAATTCAGGGATTTTTTATATGGCTAAAATACAAAACGCCCGATGCAAAACATCGGGCGTTAGTACCAGTTGGCTTGTCATTACAGACAGGCACAATTCTGCAATTATTTGCTGACACCTGGAACGTTGAAACGTTTCTTAAAGCGATCAACACGACCACCAGTAGCAACATCACGTTGTTTACCCGTATAGAATGGGTGACATTGGCCGCATACGTCCAAGTTCAGAGCGTGACCAACGGTAGATCTGATTTGCATTACATTACCGCAAGAACAGGTTGCAGTAACTTCTTCATATTTAGGATGAATACCTTTTTTCATGGGATAACCTCTGTTAAGGCCGTGTCGCTATCCAGCCCTGTTGCCGCCAGACACCACACGTCGTGTTGATAAAATGAGTTTGGTATCTTCCGTACCAAAGGCGGCGGATCATACAGAAGATCTGCCTATCTCGCAATGAAATCCACTCAACACCTATGGTACTCTATAACCAATTTTTGATTATATTCTAACTTACCCTTTGATTTTACGGAATAATTTTATGGTTGTCGTTCAGGTTGCTCTGCCTGTCCCTCTTACCCGCTCTTTTGACTATCTGTTGCCCGCAGAAAGTCAATTACCCGTTGCAGGAATGCGGGTAACAGTCCCTTTTGGCAAACGTAAAGCTATTGGTATCGTTACCGGGATAGCTGACAACAGTGATATTCCAGCAGAACAACTGAAAACCATAGAATCTATTCTTGATACTCGCTCCTTATTTTCAGAAAATCTTTGGCAGCTATTACTCTGGGCATCCAGCTATTACCATTACCCCATCGGTGAAGTCCTGTTCCATGCATTGCCGGTACTACTTCGTCAGGGAAAACCCGCGAAATCAGCCCCATTATGGCAATGGCAAATCACTCCAACAGGCGCTGAATTACCGCTGACACAACTGAAACGCTCACCAAAACAGCAGCAGGTACTGGCAACCCTACGTCGTAAAGCCATATATCGCCATCAGATTACAGAACTAGAACTAAGCGAAAGCGCTTTTCAGGCGCTCAAAAAAAAGTTACTTATCGATTTATACCCTGTGCAACCTGAATCTGAGAACTGGAGAAATCACTTCCAAATCACCGGCGAACGCCTGAAATTAAATACTGAACAAGCCACCGCGGTTGGTGCTATCCGTGCAGAAGACCAGCAATTCTCTCCCTGGCTACTGGCGGGCATCACCGGATCAGGTAAAACAGAAGTTTATCTCAGTGTATTAGAAAATATTCTGGCGCAAGGTAAACAAGCACTGATACTTGTACCGGAAATTGGCCTGACACCACAAACCATTCGTCGTTTCCGCGAACGTTTCAACGCCCCGGTTGATGTTCTTCATTCAGCCCTGAATGACAGTGAACGCCTTGCTGTATGGCTACGGGCGCAGCAGGGTGAAAACGCAATTGTCATCGGCACACGCTCAGCCCTATTTACCCCTTTCGCCTGTCTTGGCATCATCATTATTGATGAAGAACATGACAGTTCTTATAAGCAACAGGAGGGCTGGCGTTATCATGCCCGTGATCTAGCGGTATTCAGAGCAAAAAAAGAGAATATCCCGGTGATCATGGGTTCTGCGACTCCAGCACTGGAAACACTTTACAATGTGCAACAAGGCAAATACCGCTCGCTGACATTATCCAAACGAGCAGGCCATGCTCAACCAGCGACTCAACATCTGTTGGACTTAAAAGGTTTACCACTTAAAATCGGGTTATCTCAACCACTAATAAAGCGTATTGAAGAGCATCTACAAGCCAATAATCAGGTCATACTTTTCCTTAACCGCCGCGGTTACTCACCTGCCTTACTCTGCCACGAATGTGGCTGGATTGCAGAATGTCAACGCTGTGACCATTATTACACACTGCATCAATACCATCGTCAGTTACGTTGCCATTATTGTGACAGCCAACGCCCCGTTCCCCGCCAGTGCCCGCAATGCGGTTCTACCCATCTTCAACCTATTGGCCTTGGCACAGAACAGCTTGAAGACGGTATTTCAGCCCTATTTCCTGATATACCCATTACCCGCATTGACAGAGATACCACTAGCCGCAAAGGAACACTGGAACAACAACTGGCTGACATTCACACCGGAAATGCCCGTATATTGATTGGCACCCAAATGTTGGCAAAAGGACACCATTTTCCTGATGTCACACTGGTCGCTTTACTCGATGTTGATGGTGCCCTGTTTTCAGCAGATTTTCGAGCGGCGGAACGTTTCGCACAACTTTATACACAGGTTTCAGGTCGGGCTGGCCGAGCAGGTAAACGAGGCGAAGTGGTTCTTCAAACTCATCATCCTGACCATCCATTACTGCAAATTTTGCTCAATAAAGGCTACGACGCTTTCGCTATTCAAGCTATGGATGAGCGCAAAAGTGTGTTTTTGCCGCCATTTACCAGCCATATTATCTTGCGGTCAGAAGATCACGATAATCAGCAAGCACCTGCTTTTTTACAGCAATTGCGCCTACTTTTCGAACATCATCCTTTGCGGGATGATAACTTATGGATCATGGGTCCGGTTCCTGCACTACAGTCAAAAAGAAGCGGTCGTTATCGTTGGCAACTATTAATTCAACATCCATCCAGAACTTTTTTACAAAAAATCATGGCGATGGTTTATCCACAAATAACAACTTTACCGCAAATTCGAAAAGTGAAATGGAATATCGATGTTGATCCAACAGACAGTTAGCGATTAATTGCCTCTATTTTAAAACACATAACCTGAGCAGATTAAACATACTCTTATTTACTATTTAAAAAATCGCACCTGACAATCAGTAATCAATGAAAAATTATTCACTAATTTGCGAGCCATATCGAATAAATGATTTATATCACACTTTTTTACAAACTAAGGAATAAATGAATTTGCCAAACTGTTTAGAATGATCCCTTAATAACATTGTCATAACCTTAAACCGCATGTCATTACTTTTCTTAAAGTCACTGACGGTTTCCCGGCAACCAGAAATTGACAATCATTTAACTAACCCGTCAGGAAATGAGGAGTGAGTTTTGGAGCAGAAAAAGAATGGCACCTCCGCAACAATGAAAGATGTCGCTGAAGTGGCTGGCGTTTCTACCGCAACAGTATCAAGAACACTCATGAATCCGGAGAAAGTTTCTTCCCAGACCCGACAAAAAGTGGAACAAGCTGTACTGGCTGTAGGTTATTACCCAAGTAACTTATCCCGTAATCTTAAACGCGGTGAGTCAAAAACTATTTTAGTGATAGTACCAAATATCAGCGATCCCTTTTTCACTGATGTGATTTGCGGCATTGAAGAGACAGCGGCACAACATGGCTATCTGGTTTTAATCGGTGATTGCCAACATCAGCAAAAACAGGAACACGCGTTTCTCAACCTGATTGTCACCAAACAAATTGATGGTCTATTGTTACTGGGTTCTAATATCCCATTTGATGCCAGCAAAGAAGAGCAAAAAAACCTACCACCTATGGTAATGGCGAACGAATTTGCACCAGAGCTAGAGCTACCGACTATTCATATTGATAATCTGACCGCCGCATTCAATGCCACTCATTATTTGCAAACATTGGGACATAAACGCATTGCTTGCCTCTCCGGTCCAGAAAACATACCGATTTGCCGCTATCGCCTTCAAGGATATATCCAAGCCCAGCGTCGCTCTGGAGGAACAATTCGGGAAGATTATATTGTGCAAGGTAATTTTACCCATGAAAGCGGCGCAAAGTTAACCGAACAATTACTCTCTCTGCTAGATCCTCCTACCGCCATCTTCTGCCACAGCGATGTTATGGCGATTGGCGTGATATGGCAGGCTAAAAGAATGGGCTTAAAAATACCGGAAGATTTATCAATCATTGGGTTTGATAACTTAAGTCTCGCCATGTACAGCGATCCGCCATTGACAACCGTTGGACAACCCCGTTATCAAATCGGCCACAAGGCAATGTTACTGTTGCTAGCTCAAATCCAGGGCCACACAACATCTGGCGGTTCCCAGTTACTGGAATCGGAATTAATTATTCGGCAAAGCACCTGTTCGCCTAAAAGCTAGGCAAATAACCGCAGGTTAAGTAACATATCGTTTATTTTCTTTTATTTAAATTACTCAGCGAATTAGACAGTGGCACAACGAGATTATGTGAGTCGCGGGCGTTCAAACACCCGCCGTAAAAATACCGATAAGAAAAAATACCAATCCCAAGGGCTGCCAAAAGCAACGCTGGCCGTCGCGGTAGCATTAGTCGTTATCTTCATTGGTGGTCTTTACTTTATTACCCACAATAAACAAAAAAGCGAACCAGAAGTCGTGCCAAAACATTCTCAGCAAAACGGTGGGTTACCGCCAAAACCGGAAGAGCGCTGGCGCTATATCAAAGAATTGGAAAATCGTCCCGTTGGTATCGAGACACCACGTGAGCCCTCATCCGGGGGGCAAATCAATTCACAAACTCAGCTAACCGCCGAGCAACGGCAGTTACTTGAACAAATGCAAGCAGATATGCGCCAACCGGCGACTTCGCTGCCAGAAGTGCCATACAATGGTGTTCAAGTGCCACGTTCACAAGTGATCATCAAACCATCAGCGGAAACACAACAACCGCTGGAAACAAAGCCGCAACCACAGCCTCAACAAACGTTACCACAACAACCAATGCAGACTCAGACAGTTCGGCCACAAACGCTACCACCAGCCGAAACCGGTAAACCTAAACCCGTAGAGAAGGCACAGCGTATGATTTTGCAATGTGGTTCATTCCGCAATATGGACCAAGCTGAATCAGTACGGGCCAATCTGGCATTTGCAGGTATTGAGAGTCAGATCACAACGGGAGACGGCTGGCATCGTGTTGTTCTTGGCCCCTACAGTAAAAACACCGCAGAAAAAATGCGGGAGCGCCTGAAAGGCGTTGGCGTATCAGGTTGCCTTCTCCGTGTTACTGGGGGTTGAAAAATTATAATTCTCCCCCATCTATACTGCTAAACACCGTGCACACGGTATTTTCGATAGCCGTATATACTGTCGAAAGTACCGTGCGTCACATTTATCTATTTTTGTAACCAAGGGCTTACTCGTGACTACAATCGTAAGTGTTCGCCGTAATGGCCAAGTCGTAATCGGTGGTGATGGACAGGCGACGATGGGTAATACCGTCATGAAAGGCAATGTCCGTAAAGTTCGCCGCCTCTATAATGACAAAGTAATCGCGGGTTTTGCCGGCGGTACAGCAGACGCTTTTACTCTGTTTGAACTGTTTGAACGTAAACTTGAAATGCACCAAGGACATCTAACCAAGGCTGCGGTTGAGCTTGCTAAAGACTGGCGCACTGATCGCATGCTACGCAAACTGGAAGCACTGCTGGCAGTCGCAGATGAAAATGCCTCTCTAATCATTACAGGTAGCGGCGATGTTGTTCAGCCAGAAAATGACCTGATTGCCATTGGTTCCGGTGGCCCATATGCACAGTCCGCCGCACGGGCAATGCTGGAAAATACTGACCTCAGCGCCAGACAAATCGCAGAAAAAGCGCTAACAATTGCCGGTGATATCTGTATTTACACTAACCATAATCACAACTTCGAAGAACTTCCTTCAAAAGCGTAAGGGTAGATAGTATGTCTGAAATGACTCCACGCGAAATTGTCAGCGAACTTGACAAACACATTATTGGTCAGGACAAAGCGAAACGCGCTGTAGCTATCGCACTCCGTAACCGCTGGCGTCGTATGCAGCTAGATGAAACGCTGCGCTACGAAGTAACGCCTAAAAATATCCTGATGATTGGCCCAACTGGGGTAGGTAAAACCGAAATAGCCCGTCGCTTGGCAAAACTGGCAAATGCGCCATTTATCAAAGTCGAAGCGACAAAATTCACCGAAGTTGGCTATGTTGGTAAAGAAGTCGACTCTATCATCCGTGATCTGACCGATGCCGCAGTTAAAATGGTTCGCCTGCAATCCATCGAACAAAACCGTTATCGGGCAGAAGAACTGGCAGAAGAGCGTATTCTTGATGTCCTGATCCCACCAGCAAAAAATAACTGGGGACAAACAGAGACGCAAGTCGAACCATCAGCCGCACGCCAGGCATTCCGTAAAAAACTACGCGAAGGTCAACTGGATGATAAAGAAATCGAGATTGATGTTGCCACCACACCTGTAGGCGTCGAGATCATGGCGCCTCCGGGCATGGAAGAGATGACGAATCAGTTGCAATCTATGTTCCAAAACCTTGCTGGTCAGAAACACAAATCTCGTAAGCTAAAAATCAAAGATGCTTTCAAACTACTAGTCGAAGAAGAAGCCTCTAAACTGGTGAACCCGGAAGAATTAAAACAGCAAGCCATTGATTCCGTTGAACAACACGGTATTGTCTTCATTGATGAAATCGACAAAATTTGTAAACGCGGTCAAACTTCAGGCCCTGATGTTTCCCGTGAAGGTGTTCAGCGTGATCTGTTGCCACTGGTGGAAGGCTGTACGGTATCCACTAAACACGGCATGGTAAAAACAGACCACATCCTGTTTATCGCCTCAGGTGCATTCCAGGTTGCCAGCCCTTCCGATCTGATCCCTGAATTACAAGGGCGTTTGCCAATCCGCGTGGAACTACAAGCATTAACCACAGAAGATTTTGAGCGTATTCTGACTGAACCAAGTGCATCTCTGACAGAACAATATAAAGCTCTTATGGCAACAGAAGGAATGAACATCAGTTTCACGACTGATGGTATCAGCAAAATCGCTGAATCAGCATGGCAGGTAAATGAATCAACCGAAAATATCGGTGCTCGTCGCCTGCATACTGTACTTGAACGATTGATGGAAGATATCTCCTTCGAAGCCAGCGAGCGCCAAGGTCAGTCAGTTAACATTGATGCCGACTATGTTAAACAGCATCTAGATGAACTGGTTGCAGATGAAGATCTGAGCCGCTTTATCCTATAATCGGTGTATACGATTCCTGATCCACTGTAATTAATGATGGGAGGCTTGCCTCCCATTTGTTTTTTATAAATTTACAGGAGTAAGTGAACGCAGAAATGAACTCATCAACCTCCATTAGTCAAACTCAAGCATGGCTGGAAAGTTTGCGTCCTAAAACGCTGCCGCTCGCCCTTGCAGCCATTATTACTGGTTCAGCGCTCGCTGCCTGGACAGGGCATTTCAAGCTACCGGTTGCTTTACTGGCGCTATTAACAGCAGCCATACTGCAAATTCTGTCCAATCTCGCCAATGATTACGGTGATGTTATCAAAGGTAGTGATACTGAAAAGCGTATCGGGCCACTACGTGGTATGCAAAAAGGCATTATTACCGCCTCACAGATGAAAAAAGCGCTGAAGATTATTGTCCTGCTAGCTTGCCTGTCTGGTGGTGCCTTGATTGCCGTTGCCTGTGAAGAACCCGGCGATATATTCGGTTTTCTGGTACTTGGCCTGCTAGCAATTATTGCCGCAATTACCTATACCGTTGGCGCAAAGCCTTATGGCTATATGGGGCTTGGCGATATTTCAGTCCTGATTTTCTTTGGCTGGTTAAGTGTTGCCGGTACTTATTATCTTCAAGCAGGTTTTTTTGACTCGGTTGTCATACTCCCGGCTACAGCCAGTGGTCTCCTCTCTACTGCTGTTTTAAATATCAATAATTTGCGTGATATCGAAGATGACAAACGGCATGGCAAAAACACCCTAGCTGTCCGCCTCGGCCCTAAAAAAGCCCGTTACTATCACGGCTGTTTAATAATCACAGCAATACTTTGCTTGGCATTATTCACCGTACAAAACTCGTCTGGCTGGTCAGGCTGGCTGTTCCTGCTCGTTCTGCCTTGGTTGTTCACACATATGTGGTATGTACTTAATGAACCCACACCAGAGGGAATGCGTCCAATGTTGGGGCAGATGGTTAAAGCGGCATTACTGACTAATATTCTATTTTCAATTGGTCTTATTTTTAACTAGACAGCATTTGTGCTGCTTTTCCGGGGAAGTTGAACTTAATCATTCTATACCTGTTAACAATATCAATTTAATAATTGATGATTTTGCTAACATCGACCTGAAAGGGATATACTTACTGTTCCATACCTTAACCAGACGTAAATCCTATGAAATATGATACTTCCGAGCTTTGTGACATCTATCAAGAAGAAGTAAATGTGGTAGAACCTATGTTCTCCAATTTTGGCGGGCGTACTTCATTTGGTGGTCAAATCATCACGGTTAAATGCTTTGAAGACAACGGGTTACTTTACGACCTGCTTGAAGAGAACGGTCATGGACGCATTTTACTGGTAGATGGTGGTGGTTCTGTACGCCAAGCATTAATTGACGCTGAGCTGGCACAACTCGCCGTGCAAAATGGATGGGAAGGCATTGTTGTTTACGGTGCTGTACGTCAGGTTGACCAGCTAGCAGAATTCGACCTCGGTATTCAAGCTATAGCCGCTATTCCTGCTGGTTGTCGTGATGAAGGAACCGGTTCAAGCGATATCCGGGTGAATTTCGGTGGTGTCACCTTCTTCTCTGGCGATTATTTGTATGCCGACAACACCGGTATCATTTTGTCCGAAGAGCCACTGGGACTTGATGAGAGTGGAGAAGATGAGATCATCTGATGACAACGTATAATAGAATTAAGGGCGATTTTTTAGATCGCCCTTATTTGTCTGCTGGAAATTTGTAATTACTGAACATCTTCCATTTTGCCCAACAAAGCACGCAAACGTTCTTGCCATACTTGTTGCTCTTGCTTTAATTGCTCATTCTCATGAGTCAGGGACTCACGGCTGCTAGCGGCATTCTGAATTTCCTGAGACAAAGATCGGTTTTTTTCTTTTAATTCTTCAATTTCCATTTGTAGCAGGGTAATAGTATCAATCGCCTGCTGAACCTTGGCTTCCAGCTTTTCAAAAACTTCAAATGACATTCTCGGTTCCCCCTTATAAGCAATTGTCTGATTGTATGTAGCCAACGCGCCCCTGTCTAGCAACATCCCCAACACATGAAAAATAACTACCAAATAAAAACCTCAAAGTGTCTCACACTTTAATTTTTAGCAAAATAGCGGATAAATGCGGATTCGCTCATTTTGTTGACACAACACACACATTTCAATTTCGCTATTTCTCGTTTCCGCGCATTAACGATAAATTTACATTTTCCTCCTTTCAATGCTGGAAGGCGACAATAATAACTACCCCTCTAAAATCTTCTTCGTAGGATAGAACATATGAGCCAAACCACTAGCACGACATTAACCGGACAATGTATCGCTGAGCTTCTTGGTACCGCACTATTGGTTTTCCTTGGCGTAGGCTGTGTTGCCGCTGCACGTATTGCCGGCGCACAATTAGGTTTATGGGAAATCAGTATTATTTGGGGTATGAGCGTTGCGTTGGCTGTTTATCTTACCGCAGGTGTTTCCGGTGCTCACCTTAACCCAGCGGTGACAATTGCCTTATGGTTGTTTGCCCGTTTTGATGGCAAAAAAGTTATCCCTTTTATTATTGCCCAGATGATTGGTGGCTTTATCGCTGCCGCTCTCATTTACATGATGTACTACAGCGTATTCCTTGATTACGAACAGGTACATAATATCGTTCGCGGTACTCCTGAAAGCTTGTTTACAGCGGGTGTATTCTCTACTTATCCAATGGCGTCACTGTCCATTTCTCAAGCTTTTATGATAGAAGTTATCATTGCCGCTATTCTGGTCTGTTTAATTCTGTCACTAACTGACGATGGTAACGGTATTCCTCGCGGTCCTCTAGCTCCGTTACTGATTGGTATTGTAGTTGCCGTTATCGGAGGTGCATTCGGCCCATTAACCGGTTTCGCGCTGAACCCGGCCCGTGACTTTGGCCCCAAATTAATTGCTTATCTAGCGGGTTGGGGAGATATTGCCCTGACAGGTGGACGTGAAATCCCTTACTGTCTGGTTACTCTGACCGCACCCATTATCGGCGGTATTGTCGGAGCATTTGGCTACCGCAAACTTATTGGTCGCCATTTACCCTCTGATGTTCATAAAACTGAAGATCAGAAGAAAAAGAGAGCCTAGAGTAGAGTATTACCAGAACAGGTTATTATCATGACAACAGAAAATATGATTGAGACAAAGTACATTGTCGCCCTTGATCAAGGAACTACCAGCTCCCGAGCGATAATTCTTGATCACGACGCCAATATTATCTCAATTTCCCAAAGAGAATTTACGCAAATTTACCCTAAACCGGGTTGGGTAGAACACGATCCAATGGAAATTTGGGCAACCCAAAGCTCAACTTTGGTAGAAGTATTGGCGAAAGCGGATATTAGTTCTGATCAGATTGCCGGTATTGGTATTACCAATCAACGTGAAACGACGATTATTTGGGAAAAAGAAACCGGTAAACCTATCTACAATGCCATCGTTTGGCAATGTCGCCGTACCGCGGACGCATGTACTAAACTAAAACAAAAAGAGGGATTGGAAGAATATATTCGCCAGAATACAGGGCTGGTCGTTGACCCTTATTTCTCTGGCACCAAAGTAAAATGGATCTTAGATAACGTCCCAGGCGCCCGTGAACGGGCTGAAAAAGGTGAGCTACTGTTCGGTACTGTGGATACTTGGCTGGTATGGAAAATGACCCAAGGCCGAGTTCACGTTACCGATTTCACAAACGCCTCTCGAACAATGCTGTTCAACATTCACAATCTAGAATGGGATCAGCATATTCTTGATGAGTTACAAATCCCGCGCTCCCTACTGCCTACCGTTCATTCATCTTCTGAGATTTATGGTCAGACCAACATCGGCGGTAAAGGCGGCACCCGGATCCCTATCGCAGGTATCGCAGGTGACCAGCAAGCTGCTCTATATGGTCAACTTTGTGTCCAACCGGGTATGGCGAAAAACACCTACGGAACAGGCTGTTTCCTGCTGATGAATACAGGCACAGACGCTGTGCGCTCCAATCATGGATTACTGACAACCATTGCCTGTGGTCCCCGCGGTGAAGTGAACTATGCACTTGAAGGTGCGGTTTTCGTTGGTGGCGCTTCTATTCAGTGGCTACGTGATGAACTGAAACTTATTGCAGATGCTGCTGATTCCGAATACTTTGCCACCAAAGTTAAAAATAGTAACGGCGTATATGTGGTTCCCGCTTTTACCGGCCTTGGCGCGCCATATTGGGACCCCTACGCACGCGGCTCAATCTTTGGCCTGACCCGCGGCACCAACAGTAATCACATCATTCGTGCGACGCTGGAATCCATCGCCTATCAGACCCGCGATGTCCTGGATGCCATGCAAGCTGATTCAGGCGCCCGACTGCAAGCACTGCGGGTAGATGGCGGTGCTGTTGCCAATAATTTCCTGATGCAATTCCAATCAGATATCCTTGGCACCCGCGTAGAACGCCCTGTGGTGCGTGAAAGCACTGCATTGGGCGCCGCATTCCTCGCAGGATTGGCGGTTGGTTACTGGAAAGATCTCGATGAAGTGAAAAGCAAAGCCACCATTGAAAAAGAGTTCCGTCCGGGTATTGAAACCACCGAACGAAACTACAGATACAATGGCTGGAAAAAAGCGGTTGCCCGCGCACAGGATTGGGAAGATAAAAGCTAAGATTTGCTGAATAAAAGAGAGGGGGGAATAAGTTCCCCCTTTCTTTAACTGCTTGATTAAACGACATGTCCGTGACGCTGCATCCTATGCGCCAACGGTAACCAGCAAATCAGGATCAAAACTGACGTAAAGAACATCAGCATACCCACGCTGAATTGATTATTTTGCGGCAGCATTGCGGATAACCAGGTTGCTAAGCCAGAACCAACATTCTGCAAACCGCCGACCAACGCCCCTGCTGCACCTGCCAGATAAGGAAAAGGCTCCATTGCCCCGGTTGTTGCCAGAGGAAACAACATTCCCGCACCGAAGAAAAAGAGCGCGGCAGGCACCAATAGCGTCCAAATATTCATGACGCCGAACCATCCCGGCAACCACATCAACGCACCGGCCAATAAACAGCAAACCACTGAATGCCACATCAAATTATAAAAAGTTCTGCCTTCTCGCCCAGCATACCATGCACCAAAGAAAGCCGCTGGAATGGGCAAAATAAACAAAATACTGACGGTAATACTGTTCAACCCAAGCACTCCCCCCATCAGCACACCACTACAAGCCTCAAAGACCGCAATCCCTGACAGACCACCAATTAACATCACCAAATAAGCAGTAAACGAGCTATTTGATAACAGTTGATGGAAAGAAGTGAGCATTTTTCGTTTTTCGGTTTGCTGCGGCCGAGTTTCCGGCAACTTACAAAACACGTAATAAACAACACCAATACACAAAAGTAATAAAAACAGATAACAGGAACGCCAACCAAAGAAATGCGCGACCACACCGCCAATCATCGGCGCAAGTAACGGACTAACTAAAATTCCCATATTCAACAAACTATTAGCATAACGCAGCGCAGTACCAGTATATAAATCCCTTGGCATCGTTCTGGACATCACACCTGCAACCCCCGTTCCTAATCCTTGCAAAGCACTGGCAACAACCAACACATCTAAATTAGGAGAGAATAAAGCACAGACAGTCGCAAACAGGAAAATGATCATACCGGTCAGGATAACCGGGCGCCGACCAATTTGGTCTGAAAGAGGGCCGTAAAAAAGCTGTGAAAGCCCATAAGAAAACAGATATGCAGCCATCACACGTTGTACAGAGCCTATCGGCACATTAAAATCTTTAGCAATATCTGCAATAACAGGCACATAGATTGTCTGTGTCATCTGCCCTACAGCAGCCAGTGCAATCAATATCAGCAATAAATGAAAGTTTTCTAATTTTCTCATCGCATTCACAATAAGTTTATACAATTCATAAAGTCACAAGAAACCCCAGGCTATGTAAAAAATGGCCTGTATTCTCTTACTCCACTAATGTGACTAACTTAACAAATTTAAAATATTTTGCGAGATAGTGCACAATTTTATTTGTAGAAAAAATAACAGTTAATTACGCCATATCTGGCAACAAATATGTACATATAAAACTAAGTATTAATAAAATAATGGTTAATTTTTCTATAACACAGAATCGATAATGGTACTTATCTCTATAGGACTAAAATAGCGACATAAAAACAAACGGTTCGGAGATTTCTTTCGGGATAGGAGATAAGTTCCAATGGCAAACTGGGTTACAGGAAAAGTTACACAAGTTATTCACTGGACGAATACCTTATTCAGTATCAGGATATATGCACCGATTGAAGAATTCACCGCTGGTCAGTTTGCAAAACTAGCGATGGAAATAGATGATGAACGAGTACAGCGGGCCTACTCTTACGTTAACGCCCCGACAGATAACAATCTTGAATTCTATTTAGTGACGGTTCCTGAAGGCAAACTTAGTCCACGATTAGCCGCGCTGCAACCCGGTGATGATCTATTAGTGACAGAACAAGCCGCAGGTTTCTTTATTCTTGATGAAATACCTGATTGCAAAACATTATGGATGCTCTCAACGGGAACAGCTATTGGCCCTTATCTGTCAATTCTTCAACAAGGGGACTACCTGGAAAGATTTGAGAACATCGTACTGGTGCATGCAGTCAGGCTCACACAGGATTTAAGCTATCTGCCCTTAATGCAACAACTAGTTGAACATTTCAATGGCAAATTACGCATTCAAACTATCGTCAGCCGTGAACAAAACCCCGGCTCACTGACCGGCCGTATCCCGGCACTGATTGAGAATGGCGAACTTGAGGCCGCTGTCGGGCTTACAATGAGCAGTGACAACAGCCATATTATGTTATGCGGTAACCCTCAAATGGTGAAAGATACCCAACAATTGCTAAAAGAGCAGCGAGGAATGACAAAACACTTACGCCGTAAACCGGGGCATATCACCAGTGAGCAATATTGGTAATTTCAGTCATCTTTGACAGAAATAAAGTCCACTTTCTCTGTTGCTTCACTAAACCGGTTTGGCCCATCGGTGCCACGGAATACACCGCAATCAAGCACCATCATTACAATGATCAATGTGGGGATAAAACGGCCAATCCCCCATTGCCAGAACGGAGCCATACCCCCCCAATCAACAGCAATCAACAACCCTGCCAGTAATAAAAGCAGCGACCACCCTCCCTGCTTATTTCGGTCATGCAGACGCTTAACCATCATTGCCGTTGCGGGATACATCACCAAGACAAGGGCAAAAATAGCATAGTGCATGGTTAAAGAATTCATTCCCTGAATAGTCAAGATAACAAATATCAAGGCCAGACAAACACTAATGCCAATCCAGAATTCACGCCGCCCAATTCGTCCTTTGAATGCAAAACCCCATTGTTGTAATGTCATCTATTCTTTTCCAATCGTGTATTCTGTTTCTCAGCGCAGTTTAACCTAAGCGAGCGGCAACATGAAAATGGACGTTAATAAATTTTTAGCCATAATATTCGCGGCAAGCAGCATCGGTTTGCCGTTGGTAGCCAATGCTGATGAATCCACAACCACTGGACCCACAGTGCAAGCAACCTATCTTCTACCAAATGCTCCCTCTTTTGATGAAACCATTCCGCGATTTCGCGAAAAATATAATCGCCACAACCCGACATTGCCACTACGCGAGTATCGAGTAATCATAAGTAAAAACATTTATCTGCCACTGACACGAGCTGCCAGCAGAATCAATGAAAAACTTTATTCTTCCGCCGTACTTGAGCGAGGGAGTGAAAAAATCAAAAGCCTGCAACTGACGTTATTACCATCAGAAAGCGAAACAGAAACACAGAAAAACCATATTCTGGCAGAACAATATATGATAGCTCTGATGCGCCACTTTAACCCGACTATTTCACAGGAACAGAGCAAAGAGAATATTGATCACTTGCTCAGAAACAGCAAAAAATCGCCATTTTACAGCCGCAACATCGGCGCCATTCGCTATATTGTGGTAAATAGTAGCGAAAAAACGCTTACTTTCGCCGTTGAACCGATTAAGCTATGGTTATCTGAACCCGATAACTAATCAAATTTAGGAATAAAAAAAGCTATTGTTTACAATGATCACTATACTGTGGAGCATTGATCTACCAAATCGATCCTAAATTCAGCTTACTACTTAAACTTCTCTGATTGGAGGAAAAAACATGCGACATCCATTGGTGATGGGTAACTGGAAATTGAATGGCAGTACCCATATGGTAAACGAACTTATCACTGACCTGCGTAAAGAATTAAGCAGTATTACCGGCTGTGACGTCGCTATCGCGCCACCAGCACTTTATCTCTCTCAGGCTAAACAAGCGCTGGCTGGCAGCCGTATTGCTCTGGGCGCACAGGATGTTGACGTTAACCTATCTGGTGCATTTACCGGTGAAACTTCCGCCACAATGTTGAAAGACATTGGCGCAGAATACATTATCATCGGCCACTCTGAACGCCGTACTTACCACCAAGAAAGTGACGAATTCATCGCGAAAAAATTCGCCATTCTTAAACAACAAGGTCTAATCCCTGTTTTGTGCATCGGCGAAACTGAACAGGAAAATGAAGCCGGACAGACTGAAACCGTATGCGCAAGGCAAATTAATGCAGTTCTGAACACATTGGGCGCAGAAGCATTCCAAGGCGCGGTCATTGCTTACGAACCTGTTTGGGCAATTGGTACAGGCAAATCAGCAACACCGGCACAAGCTCAGGCTGTGCATAAATTCATTCGTGATCATATTGCGAAAAGAGACGAAGTAATCGCACAACAGATCATTATCCAGTACGGTGGCTCTGTGAACGCGGATAATGCCACTGAACTATTCGCTCAGCCAGACATTGACGGCGCATTAGTTGGTGGTGCCTCTCTAAAAGCTGATGCTTTCGCTATTATTGTAAAAGCAGCTGCTGCGAAAAAAGCTTAATTCATATTTCAACGATAATTGACCGCCGTATGCCTACGGCGGCTATTCATTTTCAGCGCTGAATAATCTCATCAAACACGCCGCCCGTCGCAAAATGCACTTTTTGCGCTTTTCCCCAACCACCGAATATTTTATCGACAGTAAATAATTCCAACTCAGGAAAAGAAGAGCGATACTTATCGGCAACTGTTTTATCACGTGGCCGATAATAGTTTTTAGCCACTATCTCCTGTCCAACTGGAGAGTAAAGGTATTGCAGATATTCTGTTGCTAGCTCACGGCTATGACGTTTATCAACGACCTTATCAACAACAGAAACCGTCGGTTCAGCCAGAATTGAAAGGCTAGGTGTCACAATTTCGAATTTATCTTTATCAAGCGCATTAATCGCCAATAATGCCTCATTCTCCCAGGCAATTAATACATCACCGATTCCACGCTCGACAAAAGTACTGGTCGCTCCTCTTGCGCCAGAATCGAGCACTTCAACATGCTGGTAAAGGGTTTTAACAAACGCTTTCGCTTTGTCCTGATCCTGATTGTTATGAATCAACCCATAACCCCATGCGGCCAGATAATTCCAGCGTGCGCCACCTGATGTTTTTGGATTAGGCGTCACAACAGATACGCCTGGACGAACCAAATCTGACCAATCTTTAATCTGTTTTGGATTACCTTTCCGCACTAAAAAAACAATGGTTGAAGTATAAGGGGCTGAATTCTCTGGCAAACGCTTGATCCATGCTTTCGCTATCCGACCACGTTCGGCAATGGCATCCACATCATAGGCCAAAGCCAGTGTCACCACATCCGCCTCAAGGCCATTAATAACAGAAGTTGCCTGTTTACCCGAGCCACCATGAGATTGCCGGATTATCACTTTATCCCCTGTCTTCTGCTGCCAATAATCACTAAACGCTTGATTATATTGCTGATACAACTCTCGGGTTGGATCATAGGAAACATTAAGAAGTTGAAGATCTTTTGCCCATACGCTGCTACTGGTAACCAATAGTAACGCCAATGCTACACGCCATCTGATTCTCACTTAAATCTCTCCAAAGCTGTTTTTAACTGTTATGAAATCCAAGGCTGACAGAAAGCGTTATCACTCAGAAATAATTAAAAGCATTTATTTATATGTGATAGGAATATGTGACTGCTCCCCGCCGTAAAAAACGGCGAGGCTGCAACAGATGTAGATTTACCGGGATTGACGCGATCAATACAACTTTTTCGCGGTTTCCAACCAATCCTGTTTAAACACACGCTTCATATTCTGCACTGCATCAATGATGTCATGATGAACAAGTTTCTCGTTCTGAATACCAACACAACGACCACCATAACCTTCCAACAATAATTGAATGGAATACGCCCCCATACGGGAAGCCAGAATACGATCATAAGCAACCGGGGAACCACCACGCTGAACATGGCCTAAGACTGTAGCACGGGTTTCATGATGCGTCTCTTTTTCGATATGTCTCGCCAGTTCATAGACATCACAAACATGTTCGGTAATTGCAACAATGGCGTGGCGTTTGCCTTTATCGATACCCGCTTTAATTTCAGCTACGAGCTCATCACAACTAAATGAGACTTCCGGCAGAACAATAAATTCACAACCGCCTGCAATAGCGGCTGACAAAGTAAGATCACCGCAATATCGTCCCATCACTTCAACAATGGAAATACGTTTATGGGAAGTTGAAGTGTCACGCAGACGGTCAATAGCTTCAACCACCGTTTCCAGCGCAGTGAAATAGCCGATGGTATAGTCCGTACCCGCCACATCATTATCAATCGTGCCCGGCAAACCGATGCAAGGGAAACCCGCTTCTGTCAGTTTCTTCGCCCCAAGATAAGAACCATCGCCACCAATGACGACCAATGCATCAAGACCATTTCTTCTCATATTTTCAATAGCGATGGTCCGCACCTTCTCATCTCTAAACTCAGGGAAACGAGCGGAGCCTAAGAAAGTCCCACCGCGGTTAATCATGTCGGATACACTGAAACGGTCAAGTTTCTTCATGCGGTTTTCATACAAGCCAAGATAACCATCATAAACACCGAAAACCTCTAACCCTTCGGTTAACCCTGCACGAACCACACCACGAATAGCTGCATTCATACCTGGCGCATCACCGCCACTCGTTAAGACACCGATTCTTTTGATCCCATTGCTCATGATGACCTCTGACTTGTAGATGTAATAATTGCAAACCCGCTAACGGCGGATTCCGTATGCGATCATTTTGCCTGAGAAATCTGCCTTTTTAACCTGTTACTACTTTAACCTGTTACCACCTAGCATACTGAAACAATCAAGCTGAATTGATTCAACTTTCATATAATACGGTAAAAAACCAAGTCTGCATCAACATAAGTCCCTTTTTTGAGATCAAATTGGCTAAAAAGCCATTTAATTATGCTGCTATAGCTCTTAAGATCATCAATCAACCTCCGAGAAATCCTATCCTTAATATTCCCGTCCATACTGGACAAGGGTTTACAGCGTTTTTTGCCAATGCAGCGAGGTTGACGTACAAAATGCGGTGCACTTTACCGCTCATTGGCTAGGGTATAAACCATATCTCCAGCTCGTTTACCAATAGCAATGACGAGCAAGATAATCTCATTATCATTCACCTCATAAATCAAGCAATAGCCAGAAGACCGCAATTTGATTTTATACCGGTTAACTCGACCACTTAGTCTTGCTGACGGCACATGAAGGCTTTCTAATAAAGGCCGTCATCAACAACAGGAAACCAGCACTGCGGCAATCCATACCACAGTGCTGATTCAGCATAATCTTTATTCATTACGTTGGTATCTTTCCATCATGTATAGAAATAACGCGTCAGGTGGAAAAATACCGGTGCTGCAAAGCATAAAGAGTCGATCCTATCCAACATACCGCCATGTCCTTCAATCATTTCGCCGAAATCTTTAATGCCACTATCACGTTTTATCGCTGACATACACAGACCACCAATAAAGCCCATCAGCGTAATTGCTAACGACATCAAACCTGCCTCCCACGGAGAAAATGGCGTTACCCAGTAAAGTGACATTCCTAACAAAACGGAAGCCAAGATACCACCGGCAAAACCTTCAACTGTTTTATTCGGACTCAACTTAGGCACAATCGGATGTTTGCCAAACAATTTACCGAATACGTACTGCAAAACATCCGACATCTGCACCACAATCATTAAAAACAGCAATAATTCGACATTCTCCCCTTCATAACCTGGAATATCCAACATCAATAAAGCGGGCGCATGGCTAATACAGAATACAGCAACTAACATTCCCCACTGTATTTTAGCTGTCCGTTCCAGAAAGTTCGTTGTATCCCCAGCCAATGCAATACGAGCAGGTAAAAACAGGAAAACATAAACAGGAATGAAAATAGAAAACACGCCATACCACTCAATACCAACGGCAACGTATTGCAATGGCATGAAAATAAAGAAACACCAGAACATCGCCTCATGGTCACTTCGTCGTGTTGGTGTCAAAGTGAAAAATTCCCGTAAAGCGAAAAATGACATACTCGCAAATAATAACACTGAACCGATTGGCCCAATAATCACCGACAACACACAAATAACACACATCCCCCACCAGCCACGGATGCGGGCATTCAAATTATCGATTGTCGCATTACTGTTATCCCTTGAATATTTGGAGGAGAGTATCGCACCAACAATACTGGCAATAATTAACGGCACGAACATCCCCCCCAACAACAGGAGTAGTTTATTATTAAGCATAGTCATAATATTAACGCCTCCAATGCCTGACGAGCTCGCTGTAAAAAGTCAGCTTTTTCCTCTTTTGCACCTAATTTTTCCAGGGGTTGCCCAAATGTTGCCGAGCAAATAACAGGAACAACAAGTGCCGAGCCTTTTGGCAAGACTCTGTTTAAATTTTCCAAATAAACAGGAATAAGCTCAACATCAGGATATTTCTTCGCTAAATAATACAGACCGCCTTTAAACTTATTAATTTGCTCCCCACTTCCTCGTGTCCCCTCTGGGAACAAAATTAAAGACTCACCTCGTTTTAATACATCTTCCATTGGCGTAAGAGTATTTCCCTTTAAACAATCCTCACCTCTACGATCAATCAGCACAGCCCGAAAAACTTTATTGATAAAATATTTGCGCAGATAAGTCTTACTCCAATAATCACGGGCAGCGACAGGATGCACCCGAGAACGTAATACCCGAGGAAAACCAGCCCAAATAACTAACCCATCCAAATGACTCGAATGATTGGCATAATAAATTCGGGAAGCTACCGATGGCTTACACCCAATCCAACGAATTCTTACCCCAGTTAACAAACGGCAAAGCCCGGACAGGAAAGAACCCATACCTTTACTTACCAACGTCACTTCTTGTGATTTATTCATTACAAGCATCCTTCTCTTGTAATTCACTTAATATAACTCTGGTTCGCCGAATACATGTCCAAAGACAACCTAATGTGATAACGACTAATACCGCCAATAAAAGATACTGGCTCCATAACTGCGGTAAAAAAGCGGCAACAATTGAACTAACAGTAATTAATGCCATCCGATGCTGTTTTGCCATTGGACCCAGGAAGCGTTGAGGCAAACCACAAGTACCCCCTAATAAGCGAATATAAGCCGTCAAAACAGCCAGTAATGCCGCAATACAGCCAAGAGAAACTGCAAATGGAAAAAGTGTTAAGCCATACCCCACCCCAATCAGAATAAAAGAATCAGCAATACGATCTGGAAGATCGTTAAAAACAGAACCAGCAGCCGTCTTCAATCCCCCTTCAACAGCAACCATACCATCCAATAAATTACATATTAGCCGACCTTGAATAAGCAAAGCGCCAATAATCAATAAAAGTGAAGTCAACCAAAAAGACTCAACTAAAAAACACACGGCAAAACACACGCCAGCTAATACAGCAAAAACAACGCTGGCAACAGATATGCCATTTGGTGTCGCCCCTTTACATTGCAACCATTTAGCCATCTTACTGGCCCACACTGCATTGCGTGTCTTGATCGGACGCCGATCTTTTACCTCGTTACCAGACATATCCTTTCCCTTTTTGAGCACAAATGAACAATCAAATCTACTTAAGTTAAATGAAATAAGATAAACAGGATTGGTTAGAATAACAACAATAAAAAACCATCGGAAAGAGTACCGCCTGACCAAATCGGACAATTAATAGACTAAAGGGCCTTGTCAGAGCTGACTCGCAACAGTTTCCATTTGTCATGAAAACAGCACGACTCTCACTGCAAAGAAGAAGACTCAATAGCCAGAGCACCACATCAGATCGCTTACTACAGAATTGCTCAAGGGTCTCATATATGAATAAAGCCACCTTATACAATTTTGAGATTAACTGTACTTATTCCATTCAATTTTCTAGCAAATAAACAAAACACACTTACTGCCTATTCCAACAGCCATAATGAATTACAGACCATTCTTATGAACGAACAGTGAATACAAAAATGTGCAAGAAATGGTGTTTTTTATGTAGTTGTTATAGAAGGAATAAAACCCTTACCAAGACTCAAGTTGAAAAGGTGCGGATGCAAAGCCAAGCCAATCTGGAACGAATAATCGTTATTCTGGCCTTTATTTCTTCGTCTTTAGCGATGGCAATAAGAAAGAGTCATCTGACAAAGTTGAAACAGCAAATAAAACCCTCGCTGATTATAAAAAAGAGCCACAAAGCAACAGGCAGAAAATTGATCTCAAAACTGGAGAACCAATTGGGTTAATAGAGTAACAAATCTAACCCTACATACTGGGTGGGACTATTTAAGGCATTATTCATTGATTATAATGGGATTTTAAAATGAATTATCCACATCTCATCTACTTTATAATTGAAACCCTTAACAAAAACCCTTCGTATTTCGAGAGGCTTTTTATAACTCAGTTTACTGTCAGACAAAGAAATGCTCCCAGTTATCTGGCTGGAATATTCTTTAAATTCACCTCAAAGTTTTTTACTTAAAAAAGCCCGGTTATTTTTCTGGAGATGTACAATATTCTGAGAATTTTTATATTTTCTATATCCTCATCGTAACGGTAGAACATGATGAAAGGAAAATGAAGGACAACGAGTTTTCTATAACGTTCATCTGGGCTGTTACGAGCCTTTATGCCTGCATATGGGCTAACTTTCAGAAGTTCAGCCATTTCCGAAAATTTTGTATCAACTTTATCAGCCAACAACAGCCCAGCCTGCTCAAAGAAGTAGAGATAAATTTGCTCCCGGTCAGTTTGGGGGGTTTCTTCCCATGAAATACGTATCACTTTATCCCCTGCTCAGCTTATTACGCAGTAGAGCCATCCGGCGCTGGCTTTCAACCTCATCAATAAAATGAGCCGAACCGTTTTCACATCGGTCAATTGCTTTCTCAATTTCCGCTTCTAACCAGTGAGCATGGGTATTTTTTTGATACTCACGTTCTTCATTCGCCAAATCTTCGGCTTTTTGTCTCATTAACTTTGTTAAGTCTGTCTGATGGCGTTTGGCAGTTTGCATGGCTAAACGCTTGGTTTCTTCATCAATACGAAAATGAATCGTCTCCATTCACCCTCCTTCGTTCACTATTGCCTCAAAGAATGTTGTCATTTGTGTTGTCATATTAGCAAAATAGCCTGAAAAATGATAACCCGCCATATTTAGGAGGCCAGTAAAAAGCAAGCCAGAGAAAACCGATTAACCCCGTGGGGGAATAAAGATCTACAAACGACGAAAGGAGGCGATAAAGCGCAGTTTTGCGGATGCGAAGCAACATCACGGACACCGTTATACCCGTTTTCGTGGGTCGCAGAAAGTGCAAATATAGTGTTTTTTGGCAGCAACAGCCCAAAATATCAAGAAGATAACATTGCTGATCGCAATGCTTTGTTGCTTTTATTTCTGGAGAACAAGCATTTTATTGCAGGAGAAGTGAAAATAACGCCCTGACGGAGGGTTAGACCAGGTTAATGAGGAAAATGGAGACATTATGATTCGTAACGAAAGAAGCAACCCCTTTATTTTCAACGAGGTTTGTCAGCAGTTTGAAACCCCTCATATATGTATGAGGGGTTATAAGCCCTTTGCGGGAGAAATTTTTAACAAAGCCCTTATAGGGAATAATCATACTCTAGTTGATAGAATCCAAAAGTCAACTTTCAGATTTACCGATAAGACTTGATGCGCCGATGATTTTGATTATTGCACGTTGTATCTTTTCAACATCTTCACACGTCAAATTATTGCTGAAATTGTTCATAGCTAAAATAACGTGCTCAAGCACCAAAAATATTCGTTTTTAGTAACTGATATTCATGTCACTTCACCTTGCCAAAAAATTTATACACAAGCTATCTTTGCATGAGTCAACTAGATTAAATAAAATATATAGCAATTAAATCTTTAATTTTCATAAATATAGGTAGTCGCCGGGTATCTGCGATAACTGCCAACTTTTCTCTACACCAACCATAAGAACAAAAACATTTGTTTGTGCAATCCCATTCTTTTGACCGATAGATCAGTGACTTATCGATTGCAAAAAGCTATTGCCAAATCTCCTCAAATGGCAATTAGTTAACGCAACCATTGTCTGCAAAATTTATTGGTCAAAGAAGGCATTGCTGATCGGGTTGGTAGGACTAAGCAGAACGTTGGTAATGCGGCCTGATCTGCCGTATACTTGACGTATTAACTATTAATACATTGGTGAGATATGAGAAAAATTACTACTGTCAGTATGGGCGAACAGCTTGACAGGTTCGTACAGCACATGGTTGAAAGTGGTCGTTATGGAAATGCCAGTGAAGTTATGCGTTCAGCTCTGCGTTTGCTGGAGCAACAAGAAACTTACGATGAGATTGTACGCAAGGCGGTTATTGCTGGCTTGGAAAGTGGGGAAAGCTCGCTGACCCTACGGGATATAGCGGAACAACGGAAACGCAGACATAATGTATAAGCTCACGGATCAGGCTGCTGAAGATTTTGCTGGGATTTATGATTATACACTTTTGCAGTTCAGTGAAGCTCAAGCTGACCATTATACGGAGGCACTGGAAGCATTTTTTGACACGCTAGCTGAGATGCCACATATAGGGAGGGAATACCCATCTGTCCCAGGTGTAATGCGGGTTGAGTTTCACCGCCACACGGTTTTCTATACTATCCGGGATACCGATATTCTGATTGCGCGTATCCTTCATCAACAGATGAATCACCCCCGTCATCTTCTTTGAGCGGGCGGATGCTACGTTGTTAAGCAACCGTAGCACTCAAAAGTGTCCACACTTAAAAATTTCCACGCTACTTATGGGAAATTATAGTTAGCAAGTCTGAATTGCAACCTGATTTATGATAACGATGATCTTCGATATGAAAATCATAAATCGCTGTTAACTATCAGAACATAACTGGCACATCATGTTCGAATTTAAAAATGGTGATGCTTATACTTTAAACTTGGAGGATTATCACTAATGAGACAAGCTATTGTTTCTCATCCGGGCGTTATGGTATCCAACATGCTGGAGGATTTGGGGGGTTGGCGTTCACTAGTTTGCTAAAAACATCGGCGTAACTCCAGCGACGATTTCCCGCTTTCTTTCGGGCAAAACGGCGTTAACCCCGGAGCTCGCCATCCGCCTGTCTGCTGCACTGGGGAGTAATCCAGCGTTTTGGATGCGCTTACAGACGAACTACGACTTGCGCCAACTGGAAGATGAAATCGACACGTCAGAGATTGTTCTCTACGGCGACAATGACGAAACACCGCAGATCACTTCAAAGCATTAAGCAAAAGTAAAAAACCAACAACCCCAAGCAGCAATAAAAACAAGTTTCGTCATTGTCCGGCATTATCTATTTTATTGAAGTTCCCGCTCAAGCAGCTGAACTATGAACTGGTTCTTTGAGACTGCGTGTGATATTGTCACCGCAGTCAAGCGAGCTTCCAGCCAGCCAGGATAACGAAGAGTAAAAGATTTTAGCTTGCCCTCCTCCTTGAATGGGTTAATTCCCTCTTCCTCGCACGTTTCTATATATTCAGCCAGTGAGATTTGTCCCTCTTTTTCAAGCCCGTCAATACTGTTTGATACGAAATCACAATATCCGGTGACATCCAGAAATTTGCCGCGAAAGGCCCTAATTTCTGCTTCGTAGGTAACAGAAGCAGGATGGCCGTCGATAGTCATAATGTTGTTGCTTTTAATCATGTTCGACTCCTATTACATTTTCGAACCACTCACGAAGGCCATTGACTGCGCCTTTATCCATTACGTTACCAGGATGAGGTTGATGAGTCTGATAGACTGAGCCCATGAGGATAAACTTCCGGCGTGATCCGTTGCCGTTCTTGATCTTCCCCCCCAGTTTGTTAATCAGGCTGACTACATCATCCCATTTTATGCCGGATTTCGGCGGGATGGTCAGCACATCCGCAAGGATCTTGCGGTGCTTTGAACTCAGCTCTTTAACCTTAATCATCTTTCATCCCATTGACGTCATTTGATGATATCATTCTATTTTGGTCCCATTATGATGTCAAACAATGACGTCGTTTTTCGCTTCTTAAGTTTGTTAATTGGGGCTTGAGTTGAGTAGACCCGCCGGTTACCCGGACGTGCTGAACTACCGCATCCGGCTCCCGACAGATCAGAATACCAGCACGGTCTGTTGTCCACTATCAGGATGCGGTGGAACCGCTTCAATCAATGTCGGCTTGGTGACGAACCGCACAAAGGTTTCATGACTAACAAACGTTGAGCCACAATTAATATTCTGGCACTGGTTGTAACGTTCCTTAGTTTGAGGCGTGTGTTCAAAACTGCTGCGAGTGTGGGCGGCATGGCCACATAAGGGGCATCTCATCATAGCGCGAGTACCTCAACAAACAGGTTGCCATAGCTGAAACTGGCACTAAAGCAACTATACCATATCTGAATCAGAAATTTTTACTTCCAATCGCAAAGATGACGTTAATCCGCTGTCATCCAAGGTATGAGTGACAGTAACCAGAGTCCAGTCTGCCATATCAATCTCAGGCTTGAAGCCGCTCACCCTGACTTTCATTTCAAGAAACAGCTCTGGCCTTCCCTTCGCCAGTCGAATAGAGAATGACGCCACACCGCGCTGAATTTTCTCCCATTCTGCTTTAGCTGCACGTTCGGCATTGGCCTTGTTAGCATAGATGTGCTTCATCACAAAAACGTTACCCTCACTGCCAACCAGATAATGGTCCTGTTTTTTCTTTTCTTGCTGCGGATTAGTCTTACTTCGCTTGCGTTTGACAGTGATGTTCTCTTTTTTCCTCGGATTACGAGTATTAAGCCAACTGGCGGAAACGCCGGTATAAGCGCCCCGGTCAGCCAGTGAAAAACGGTGATCGTCTCCAGATTGCCGGGTAATGATAACCGAAGGCAGGGACTGCCCGCTGGCGGCTTTGTTCTGCCCCTGTCGGATAAAAAGCAAATAACCATTCTTGATAGTAGCAATGGCACTCTCCTGTTTTGCCAACCGGGTTAGAAAATTGCCGTCAGATTCGTTGGTCTGGTCAATATGGCTGAGAGTGATGTTGGCTAGCATTTTGTCCACTTTCGGCGTCAAATCGTTACGCACGGCAATAGTGTGCACAATATCACTGATCGTTTTCTGGTGATAAGCCACCTCGCGATTGATATTAAGCGTCGCCCGAAAATCTGCACTGCGGGCACGGATGATTATCTTGTCCGGCGCACCACTGTATTCGATTTCATCCACAATAAACTTGCCTTTGTGGATCAGTCTATCTAGCTTCCAAACAACTAAAGTATCTCCTTTTTTAAGTTGTCTTAAAGCCCGCTTTAAACCGGGTCTGTTAGTTGTTTTTCCACTTAATTTATCCTCAAAGATTTGTTCACAATTTATACTCATCAAAGCATTTTTTTGTAAATCGCTGTTTTGGTCATTTGTTGACACCCGGATATAACCGATCTTTGACATGTAAATTCCGTCGCCGCACATAGAATAAATTGTATTTATCAAAATTAGCTCTATGTGTGAGTGTGCGGAAAACCTCACGCTGACTTACAGTGCTTCCATTTGTATAGGTCGCTCAGACGGCTTTTTTAGATCAATTAACGTTCAAAATGAGTGTTTGTAGGAATGTAGAAAGAAACGAGTGAAATGCAGTCAATTATTGACTATAAAAGGGGCTAAATAAACCACATGTTTTGATAAAAAGCGCGGCGCAGAAATTTTATCAATTTAAATGACGCGCTTTTTCAATTTACGCGGCTCGCTACACCCAACGAGAAATTGTCTGCCGGATACTGTTCAATCCATATTTTCGTTCATAATTGCGGATAATCTTGATAATGGCCCGTATGCCGTATTCTGGTGACACAAACTGACAAAATGACGGGTCTGTTTGTATGTCGTGTAATCCCAGCCATTTATCGCCGTGGCGAATATTGCCCGGATTATGATTGCGAACACCTCTAGTCACATGATTTGTCTCCCAAACGTTTATTAATTGCGCGAAGGGCAAATTCACGCAGTTTTTCAACACCAATAAAACCAATGGCGCCACCCTGTATTTTCTCGGCACCAATGCCCGCACCGCGCAAAGCTATCACGGCAATCTCTATCTGGATGAATATTTCTGGATTCCGAAATTTCAGGAACTGCGCAAGGTAGCATCCGGTATGGCGATGCACAAAAAATGGCGCTAGACTTACTTTTCTACCCCGTCCAGCCTGACCCACAGCGCATACCAGTATTGGTCAGGCAAACTGTTTAACCGTGGCCGCGCCAAGGCCAATCGCATTGACATTAATATTAGCCATCAAGCATTATCCGGCGGCCTGCTATGTGCCGATGGTCAGTGGCGGCAGATCGTCACGGTTGAAGATGCCGTCAGGGGCGGCTGTAATCTGTTTGATATTGACCAGTTACGGCTGGAATACAGCCCGGACGAGTACCAGAACCTGCTGATGTGTGAGTTTATGGACGATATCGAATCCATTTTCTCACTGCAACTGATGCAGGGTTGCATGGTCGATAGCTGGGAAATCTGGGACGATGTGCAACCCCTGATGCTACGCCCCTATGGTTATCACCCTGTCTGGATCGGTTATGATCCCGCCAAAGGTGGCGAGAATGGCGACAGTGCCGGCTGTGTCGTAGTCGCTCCACCGCGGGTACCGGGTGGCAAATTCCGCATCCTTGAACGTCATCAGTGGCGTGGAATGAACTTTCGCGCTCAGTCTGACGCCATTAAACGACTGACGGAACAGTACAACGTCGAATATATCGGTATTGACTCGACCAGCGTCGGGCATGGGGTTTACCAAAACGTCAAAGAATTTTTCCCGTCTGTGCGGGAATTTGTCTATAACCCCGCCGTTAAAAACGCGCTGGTACTTAAGGCATGGGACATTATTGGTGCTTTGTAGGGCATGAGATCCTTTTTTGATCTTGCGGATTGGTGCGGGGAATGGAGGGTTATGCCCCTTATGCGCACCCGCAACAAAAGAATAAAAAACGATCACTTTATTAATGATAAGGATATTTTGATATCGTTAACACCACAGGCACGCGCATAGCGACTGAGTGTATCAATGGATGCCTTAACGATATTTCTTTCTATTTTTGATACAGTCGGTGGTTTGATACCCATTTTTTCAGCAACCTGAGCGCTGGTCAGCCCAGCATGTTTCCGCCATTCAGTCAGCATATTCTGCATCTCAATCGCGAACTCAAGCTCTTTCTCCTCTTCCGCTAACGTGGCTTTAAATCGGGGGTTTTCTTTGGTTCTTTCCTCAATGTAGAGGTCTAAGTCATCACGCATCATATTTCCTCTTAATCTCTTGATGGTTCTGTCAGTTCATTTTTTCGCGCAATCGCTATCCTGAGTTCATTCAGGGGAGTGGCATTAGTTTTTTTCACAAAGCATCGTAACAGATAGATTTTCTTCCCTGTAGCATAACAAAAAAAACTTCTGGCTATTCCGTCTTTGGCTTTTGCTCTCAGCTCAAACAGCCCTTTATATCCCTCTATCGGTTTCGAATGCGGCTCTCCTGTTTCTGACATTCCGTCTCTATCGGAATAAAACTGCCATCCGTCCATAACTTGAACGACTGTTCACCTATGTTGATTTTTCCTCCGATGATTAATGACTTCGCCATAGCCCGGCTAAAATCCATGCCGATTGAATCCGCATAATCGATAACTTTTTCCACTAACAGATCACCGCCTCTGGCCGTACTGTCACACCCCGTACAGTTATTGACAGAACTCCAAGGATTAGAACCATTAAGCGAGAAAAATGTTGCTATGACCCATCTCACAACACCAGAGATAGAACTACTGCTTAATTCTCTAAATAAAGAGGAAAAAAAGCTGGCTTTACTCTGCCTTAGCACTGGCGCGCGCTGGGGGGAAGCGGAAAGTCTGGCAGCTCAACAGGTATTAAAAGGCCGTGTAATTTTTCTAAATACCAAAAATGGAGATCAACGCATCGTTCCCATTTCTGACAAATTAGAGAAAGAAATTCGCGGCAAAAAGAAAATGGGCAAGCTGTTCAATGTTGACTACATAAATTTCTGCAAGATCTTACATGTAGTAAAGCCCGACTTACCTAAAGGGCAAGCAACTCATGTCCTCAGACACACTTTTGCCAGCCACTTCATGATGAATGGAGGGAATATAATTGCATTACAACAGATATTAGGGCACACCAGCATAATCCAAACAATGGTCTATGCACACCTTGCCCCAGACTATCTGCAACATGCCATTACATTAAACCCTCTTAAGGGTGAGATAGAAGTAGAATAAAGCTAGAGAGTGTGGCGAGCGTCCACCGAACGTCCACACTCAAAAACTTTCGTATACTTTCTAACCCCTTCATACTAATGAGATGGTCGCCCTCACCCTGTTAGCGATATATTGACAGCGTGTGATTTATTTTTTTAAGAGGCCATCATCATGAACAC